>JAZHDD010000059.1:0-153055 GCA_036541255.1 Desulfovibrionaceae bacterium
TTTTTTGGTCATGTTCGTCATGGGCGTGAGCGGCGCGTTGGCTGGTTGGGCCGGATGTCTTGAAGTCTCGGCTGTTGTGGGCCGCCTGCAGCCGAGCATCATGGTCGGCTACGGCTATACCGCCATTGTCGTGGCTTGGTTGGCGCGACTGCAGCCTTTGTCCATAGCCGTTGTGGCCTTTTTGCTCGCGGCGCTGCGTGTGGGCGCGGAGAATCTTCAGATCGAACTCCAGATTCCCGCAGCCTACGGTGTGATCATGGAGGGGCTCATCCTGTTGACGGTTCTGGCGGCGCAATTTTTCAGCACCTACACCATTGAGCGGCGCAAGGAGGGCGGCCAATGAGCTACGAATTGATTCTCGCACTCCTGGCTGCCGCTGTGCATTCGGGTACGCCCATCCTGTACGCCACATTGGGTGAGATGCTGACCGAAAAGGGTGGCGTGCTTAACCTTGGCATCGAAGGCATCATGAGCGTATCCGCCTTTGCCGCTTTTCTGGCCTGTGTGGGTACGGGCTCGGCCTGGTTAGGGTTGCTGGCTGGGGGAGTGGCCGGAATGTTCATGGCTGCGTTGCATGGTTTTGTTACCATCACCTGTCTCGGGAATCAGGTGGTTTCGGGTTTGGCCCTGACCATTTTTGGCCTGGGATTGACCGACTTCATGGGTACGCCCTACATCGGCACTAACACGCCGGGCTTCAGCTCCTGGGATTTCCCGGGGCTTTCGGCCTTGCCCGTTGTGGGTCCCATCTTTTTCCAGCATAATGTTATGGTCTATCTCTCCTATCTGTTGCCGGTGGTGTTCTGGTTCTTCATGCGCCGCACCAGCCTGGGACTGGCCGTGACCGCTGTGGGCGAGATGCCCGCAGCCGCTTATGCCGCCGGGCTCAAACCCCGCAGGCTGCGTTATTTTGCTGTGATCGTGGGTGGCTTTCTGGCCGGACTTGGAGGTGCCTATCTTTCTCTCGTGTATACGCATATTTGGACCACCGGATTATCCGGCGGGAGGGGCTGGATCGCCGTAGCTCTGGTCATTTTCGCTTTTTGGCGTCCGCAGCGCGCCGTTGTGGGGGCGTATCTGTTCGGCGGTGTCATGGCCTTTCAACTCCGTCTGCAGGCCACCGGGACCAGCCTTGCGCCGCAGTTCCTGCTCATGCTTCCCTATGCCTTGACCATCATCGTGCTCGTGCTCTCGGCATGGCGCGGCAAAAGGCGTTCACAGGGACCGGGTGCACTGGGCGTGAACATTGAGCCGGAGGGATAGGTTTTGGATACTTCCAACCTTCTCAAACAACTGGATCGATCCAAGCGCATTGTGCATGGAGACGCCAAGCCGTTGGTGCAGCTTAAGGGATTGACCAAGAGGTTCGGCAAGGTCCTGGCCAACGACGACATTTCCCTGGATATCTATCCTGGCCGGGTCAAGGCGTTGCTCGGTGAGAACGGCGCGGGCAAGAGTACGCTCATGAGCATGTTGGCCGGTCGCTATCAACCAGACACCGGGCAGATTGAAGTGGACGGCATACCCGTGCGCTTCAACTCCTCGCGGGATGCTATCGCCGCGGGTATCGGCATGGTCTATCAGCATTTCATGCTTGTGGAGTCCATGTCCGTGGCCGAGAATGTGCTTCTGGGGCAGGAAGGCAGCTTTTTCCTGAATCCCAAGGAAATGCGTTCGCGTGTACAGGAATTGTCCGAACGGTACGGCCTGGATATCGATCCAGCAGCAAGGGTTTCCACGCTGTCCATGGGCGAGAAACAGCGCGTGGAGATTCTCAAGCTGCTGTATCGTGAAAGCCGGGTGCTCATTTTTGACGAACCAACTGCCGTGCTTACTCCGCGCGAAACGTTTCATCTTTTTGAAGCGCTTTGGAAAATGGCGGACCAGGGCAAGTCCATCGTCTTCATCAGCCATAAGCTGGAAGAAGTGCTGGCCGTGGCCGACGAGATAGCCATTTTGCGCCAAGGGCGCATCGAAGGCGAGTTTGCCGAGTCGGAAGTGACCTCCAAGGCGGATTTGGCCTGCCGCATGGTGGGCAAGGAAGTGCTTCTCGAGGTGGAGCGCGAGCCGTTGGAACAAGGCGACGTGGTGCTTGAGATCAAGAATCTCAACGGGATCGGCCTGGAGAACATCAATTTGAGCTTGCGCCAGGGCGAGATCGTGGCCGTGGTTGGGGTGGCCGGGAACGGCCAGAAGTCTTTGGTTGAAGCCATTTGTGGCCTGCGCAAGCCGCCTGTGAACACGCTTTTCATCATGGGTAAGCGGTGGCGTGATTTTTATGCAAAGCCGTCCTGGAAGAATTCCCTGGCCTATATCCCGGAAGACCGGCTCGGATTGGCGACCTGCCGCAATCTCGACCTAGTGGACAATCTGCTGCTGACAACGCGCCAAGGATTTGCCAAAGGGCTTTGGCTGGATAAGAAAAAAGCGGCTCAGGACACCAGCGATCTGATCAAAAAGTATGACATCCGTCCGGGGCGTATCGCCGCACTGGCTTGGCAGCTTTCCGGCGGCAATCTCCAGAAGTCCGTTCTGGCCCGCGAATTGTATCGTTGTCCGCGACTGATTATTGCCGAGCAGCCTACGCAGGGACTGGACGTCTCGGCTACCGAGCAGGTCTGGAAACATCTGCTGGCCGCGCGAGAAATGGCTGGAGTGCTGCTGGTGACGGGCGATCTCAATGAGGCCCTGCAGTTGGCTGACCGCATCGCCGTGATTTTCCGGGGGCGATTCATGGATCTGTTCCCGGTTTCGGACAAGGAAAAGGTTCGGCGCATTGGCCTGATGATGGCGGGAGTGGAAGAGTAGTTTTGTCGTAAGGGGCGAATGATTCTGACTGGTTTTGGGCGTGGCGAACTCGGAAGGTTCCCCTCTGAGAGGGGCGGTCGTCAGGATAGAATTTCCCGGCATGCAGCATAGCCGATTGGATTGCCCACATCGAAGACTTCTACGTCGAGCGGCGCGCCGACAAAGGGGATGCCCTGTTCGAGCATGACCCGCCGGACCTTGCCGTCGGTGAGTTCCCCCTCATAACCAAGTCTTCGTGTTTCTTCGATAAAGTCAAAAAGATGTGGCAAGGCGACATAGAGACCGCAACTTCGCATCTCACCGGCAAATCGTGGTTGGAATGGCCCCGACCCTTTTTTGGGAAAACCGATGATGTTGAACGTGTTTTTTTCCGGTCCGCGTTCCAAATCCACCCGCCCGGAATTGCTTATGCCCGGCGCATTTTCCGGCTTGACGGCCATGAGCGCCACGCAGTCCAATCCCGTATGCGCATGCGCCCTGCATACCTGGCGTAGCATGCCTGGGCACGGGTAGCCCACGTTGTCCGGGTAGAGCACGGCAAAGGGGGCGGTGCCTATGACGGGGCGTGCCGAAGCTATGGCGTCGCATTCTCCATCCTGGGTGTCCTGCATGACAAAAACCAACTCGAAGCGGCTGCCACTGGAGTCCAGGTGGTCGCGAAGAGCTTGCTTGTTTTTGTTCAGGATGACGACCACGCGTTCCATACCTGCGTCTTCCGCTTCCAGCAGGGCGAAGTCGATGATGCGTCGGTTGCCCAGAGGCAGTAATTCCTTGGGCAGGTCCGGATATGTTTCGCGCATACGCGTTCCCAGGCCTGCCGCAGGGAGAACAAGAGTGGTGATGTTGCCGTTTCCCATGACTTCACTCTATCAGAACCAGCCTGAACGGAAAGCAAAATCTGTCATGGGGGATTGATATGAAGCAAAAGGGAGCCGCTTACGGCTCCCTTTTGTGCATTGCGTTGCCGGACAGACTTAGTCTTGAGGCTCGTCGTTCGTTGCTCGGACCAGCCGTTCCAGATATTCGTAGTCGCCGTCCACCTGCTTCTGGATATTGGCCACATCACCTTCTGAAAGGTGACGGAAGCGGCGCTGTGGTTTGAGGTAGTCCAGAATGGGCTTGGGCTTTTTGATGGTCTTGGTGAAGTTGAATCGGCCTCCCACCACTTCATAGAGCGGGAAGTAGTTTGTCTCAGTGGCCAGTTTAGCGATTTCAATGCCCGTATCGCCCTTGATGCCCCACCCCGTGGGACAGACCGCATAGATATGCAGATAGGCCGGGCCGTCCACGGCCAGGGCTTTTTGGACTTTGTTCATCAGGTCCAGGTGATAGGCAGGGCTGGCCGTGGCCACATAGGGGATGTTGTGAGCCGCGCAGATCAGCGGCATGTTTTTTTTCTGGGTCTGCTGGCCGATGGATTCCTTGCCTGCGGGCGAAGTGGTGGTGGAGGCACCGAAGGGGGTAGCGGAAGAGCGCTGCACTCCTGTGTTCATGTAGGCCTCGTTATCCAGGCAGCAGTAGACGAAATTGTGGCCACGCTCCAACGCTCCGGACAGGGCCTGGAAGCCGATGTCAAAGGTGGAGCCGTCACCGCCGAAGGCGATGATGTTCGGATTGTCGTTGATCTTGCCTTTGCGGCGAAGCGCCTTGAACCCTGCTTCCACGCCCGAGGCAACAGCCGAGGTGTTCTCGAAGGCCACGTGGATCCAGGGACACTTCCAGGCGGTTTGCGGGTAGGGCGAGGTGATGATTTCCATGCAGCCCGTGGCGTTGACGACCACGGTGTTGGGTCCTGCCACCTTGGTGACCATACCCATGGCCAGCACTTCGACGCAGCCTTGGCAGGCGCGGTGGCCACAGGAGACCAGGGACTCCTTGGGCATGTTCTTGGCCGTGATTTTCTTGTAACCGCTCAGGTCGATATCTCTAAGCATTGCTGTTCAACCCCCAGAGCGTGTAGGTTTTCGCGAGCTTGCCCGCTTGGGCCAGCTTGTAGATTTCCTTGAAGTCGTTCACGGGCACGTCGCGTCCGCCGATGCCGCAGATCACGTTCACGATTTCGGGCGCGTCCGGGCGGCCGTAAAACACGGTTTTGATTTCCTGGGCAACGGGGCCGTTCACGGATCCGGGCGAGATGGCCCGATCAATGACGATGAGCCGTTTTGCGCCCTTGCAGGCTGCAATGAACTCCTCCACGGGGAAGGGACGCCAGAGGCGGATGCGGGTTTGGCCGACATCCTCGCCACCTTCAACAAGGTTTTCCACCGCGCTGTAGACGGATTCGCCGAGGGAGCCCATGGAGACGAACCGGGTCGCGGCTCCTTTGTTGCCGTTGGTCTGGATCAGGTCGTACTCTCGTCCGAATGCTTTGTTCAGTTCATTCAGCACTTCCTTGATCACGGGCTTGGAGTCCAGCAGTGCCTGTTCGCACTGCTTTTTAGCTTCCAGGTAGACTTCCGGCACCCCAACCGGACCGTAGCTCACGGGATTGGCCGGGTCGAGGCGCATGGCCGGCTCAAAGGGCGGCAGGAATGCGTCCACGTCCTTCTGGGTCGGGAATTCGATGGGCTCGATCATGTGGGTGAGGATGAAGCCGTCCATGTTGACGATGGTAGGGAGGAGCACGCGATGGTCTTCGGCGATTTTGAAGGCCGCGATGGACAGTTCCAGGGCTTCCTGGCCGTCCTCCACGAAAAGTTGAATCCAGCCTATGTCGCGTTCCGCCATGATGTCCGAATGGTCGTTCCAGATGGAAATGGGGCCGGACAGGGAACGGTTGGCCACAGTCATGACGATGGGCAGCCGCATGGCCGAGGCGATGAAAAGAATTTCGTGCATCAGGGCCAACCCCTGAGCCGAGGTGGCGGTGTAGGTCCGTGCGCCCGCGGCCGAGGAGCCTACCGCGGCGCTCATGGCCGAATGTTCGGATTCCACGGGAATGAATTCCGCATCCAGGTCCCCGTTGGCCACATAATGGGAGAGTTCTTCCACAATATGTGTTTGCGGGGTGATGGGATAAGCGGAAATGACGTCTGCTTTGGCCAATTTGACTGCTTCGGCCACAGCAAGGGAAACTTCGATACCGACTCTTTTAAGCATCCTATTTCTCCTCGATCACCATGCGGATGGCGTCCTTGGGGCAGATGTTGGCGCAAATGCCGCAGCCTTTGCAGTAGTCGAAGTCCGGGCGGTAGAACTCGTCCTCGCGAACCGCAATGCAGAACTCGGGACAGTAAATTTCGCACATGCCGCACTTGATGCACTCCTCCTCGCTCAGGACGGGGATGAGTGTCCGCCAGTCGCCTGTTTTCAGCTTGGACGCGTTGCCCGGATCGACGATGGCGCAACCCAGGGCCAGCTCTTGCCAGGCGCAAATTGAATTTTGGCTCATGTATGCCTCCTTGAAGGACTCGGCTGACGTGAATCCTGATACAGCGGGCAGGATACCAAAGAGCCGGACAAGAGACAAAGATTTTAGGCGAACGGGCGGTACGTGCCCATGAACGGCGGGAAGTCGTCAGAGCTGATCGGCGGCCGAGAGGTGCAGTTCGAGTTCCGTGTCCGTGAGGTTGAGGCGGGTTTGCAGCCGATACAAAGCTTCGCAGGGATCAAAAAGGGGATAGTCGCTGCCGAAAAGAATGCGTTCTCGCGGATGGTTGTCCAGTATGGCCTTGATTTGCGCGTCGGTCATGAAAGGCAGGGCGCTGGAGGTGTCCATCCAAACGTCGAGTCCGCAAAGGTGCTCGGGGACATAATCCCAATGCTGATAGCCTCCCAGGTGGGCCGCAATGATCCGGGCTTTGGGAAAAGCGTGGAGAATCGCAGCCAGCTTGCGCGGGCAGCTCGGATTTTGCTCCGGGGGCAGAGTGTCTCCCACGTGGACCATGAGCAGAAAGCGATCGTTGATCATTTCCATGAGTTCGAAGAATCCAGGATCGTCCAGTCGAAAGCCCTGGAAGTCCGGATGCAGCTTGATGCCCCGGATGCCTTTGCGCTCCAGGCGTTCCAGCTCCCGTTCGGGTTGATCATATTCCGGGTGCATGGTGCCGAACGCCTCGATCTCGGGATATGTTTCGCTGAGGTGGATGGCCCAATTGTTGGCAGGGATGACCTGGGAAGGATCGGTTGCGGCAGTGTGCAGGAACACACGGTCGATGCCCGCCTTGGTTTCCCGTTCCAACAGGTCTTCCACGGTGCCGGTCCCTATGGGAAGGATGCCGTAGTGGTCCTGGAGTTGGGCTGTTACCTTGTGAGCGATCTTGGGATGGAAGGCATGCGTGTGAACATCGTACAACATGGCGAAAGAATACACTTCAGAATTGAATGTGCAAGACCGGAGCGGGTGCTCGCCTGCCAGTTGGCAGGGCTGAGAAAAATGTCCGGCCGGCTGATTTGATCAGCCGAACATCTCCCGTAGCCAGTCGGGAACGCGAACAGGCTTGCCTTGTTTGTTGACGCAGGCGTGTTCAGTCGCACCGGTGGCGTGGAGCAACTTTTTTTCGGAATCAAGAATTTCATAGACAAACGTCATGGAGGCCCGTTTCCAGTCGGTGATGCCGCAACGCACCCAGATATGCTCGTCGTAGCGAGCCGGTGAACGATAGCGGCAGGAAGCTTCCCGAATGGGCAGGAAAAAGCCCCGATGTTCCACTTCCGCATAGCTCATGCCTCGTTCGCGGATGAACAGGCTGCGCGCTCGTTCAAAAAGGTGCAGATATTCAGCATAATACAGAACGCCCATGGTGTCGGTCTCTCCGTAGGAAACGAAATGGCCGTACCAGGATTCCGGAGTGGGAAATGGTGCCGCGTTCATTGGGCCAACCCCATCTGTCGCAGAGTCCAAGGCAGCAGATCATGCCCTTTGTCGATGCGCAGCCCTGTGGAGTCGGCCAGCCGTTCACTGAAGGCGGCCAGGTTCGAAGGGCGGCAGTCCGGATAGTTGAGCAGGAAGGGCACAGCGTCCGTGGTGTGGGTGCGTTCGACAATGGGGGTATAATGATCGCAGGCCACGACGTAGGCGATGTCGCGTCCGGCCAATGCCTTGCGCAACGGGCCGACCACGCGGCTGTCGAATCGGGCCATGGCTTCCACCTTGTCCGAGGCGATGCCGGAATGACCGCATTCGTCCGGGGCTTCCACATGCACGAACACGAAATTACCCTGTTCAAGGAAGTTCAGGGCCGCTGCAACCTTACCTTCATAGTTGGTGTCCAGCAGGCCGGTTACGCCGTCCACATTGAGCACGTCCATTCCCGAAGCCAGCCCCAGGCCCTTGATCAAATCCACTGCGGAGATGACCGCGCCCTTGAGGCCGAAGGTCTCAGCAAAATCGGGCAGCATCAGGGGGCCGCCTTGGCCCCAGGGCCAGATTGAGCGGGCCTTGGTCGTATTCTGCGATCCGGAAAGAAGCGCTACGGCCTTGTGCAGCAAGGTGTTCAGTGCCGGGCTTGAAGCGAATGCCTCCAGATCTGGTGCAATGGGCTTGTTGGTGATGTCGTGGGGAGGGTTGATGAACAATCCGGCATCCGGAGTGTGTTTGCCGCCTTTCTGCACCAACAGGTGGCGGTATTGCACGCCAGGAATGAACGTGTACGTATCGTCGCCCAGTTCTTTCTGGAGCAGCTCGATGAGCGGCGTGGACTGGGCCGTGGTGATGTGGCTCGAGGAATAGTCGAGCATGGTCCCATCAGAGGCCAGCCCGGTCAGATTCACGAGGTTCATGCGCCAGATCAGGTCGTCCGGATCAAAGGTCAGGCCTTGGGCAGCGGCCTCAATGGGGCCGCGTCCGGTGTGGTAGCGGGCCGGGTCAAAGCCCAGCAGGGACATGTTGGCCGTGTCCGAACCGGGGGCCATGCCTTGCGGGATGGTTTGGCAGCGCCCGACAACGCCGGTACGGGCCAGTTCGTCCATGTGCGGGGTGTAGGCCGCCTCGATGGGCGTTTTGCCGTCCAGTTCGTCCAGGGGCCAGTCGCCGAAGCCGTCGGCGATGAGAAAGAGGACCTTGCGGTCGGAAGGGCTCATGAAAAGCTGCTCCTCGGCTGCTTGGGATTAGAGAATGCGGTAATGGACCGTGGGCTGCATGCAGAAGCCCATGGCGTCGATGTCCGCAATGACCTTGGCCATGGCGCTGGCGCTGGCGTCGTGGGTAATGAAGACCACGGAAACAAAGCCGTTCTCCTGCTCGCCTTTCTGCACGGCCTGGGCAATGGATACGCCGTTGTCGGCCATGGCCTGGGCAATGGAGGCCATGACGCCGGTGCGGTCCTCGACGGTTGTGCGCAGATAATGCATGGACACGGCCTGTTCCGGCGGCAGTATCTTGGCCTTGGGCATGGGCGCGTTGCGGAAACCTGTATTGTCCGGGGCTTTGGGCGAGCGGGCCAGGGCCATGATGTCGGCCAGGACCGCCGATCCCGTGGGCAGGTCGCCAGCGCCCTGGCCATGCAGCATGACCGGACCAACGGCATTGCCTGTGAGACGGATGGCGTTGTAGTTGCCGCCCACGCGGGCCAGCAGGTAGGTATATTTGACCAGGGCCGGGAATACTCCGGCTTCCAGGCGGCCGTCCACTTCGCGCACTTCGGCGATGAGCTTGATGCGGTAACCGAATTCGCGCGCATAAGTGATGTCCTGCGGTGTGATGCCGGTGATGCCGCGGACGGGCAGGTCACTCAGGGGATAGTCCGCGCCAAAGGCCAGGCGTATGAGCACCACCAGCTTGTGGGCGGTGTCATGCCCTTCAATATCCAGGGTCGGGTCGGCCTCGGCATAGCCCAGATCCTGGGCTTGATCCAGGGCAGTCTTGAAGCTGAGGCCGTTTACGGTCATTTCCGAGAGGATATAGTTTGCCGTGCCGTTGAGAATTCCCACCACCTCGGTGATTCGGTCGCCGGCAAGGGCTTCGCGGAAAGTGGAGATGGTGGGAATTCCCCCGGCAACACTGGCTTCATAGAACAGGCCGAGGCCATTTTTCGCAGCCAGCGCGAAGAGTTCGAGTCCATGTTCGGCCAGCAGATGCTTATTAGCCGTGACCACGTGCTTTCCCGCATTCAGGGCCGCCGTGATCAATGCGCGCGGGGCATCCACGCCGCCCATCAGCTCGACAACGATGGAGATGTCCTTGTCCGTGGTCAGTTCGGTCGGGTCGGATGTGAATGTGGCTTCCGGGCCGGGGCTGGCTGCGCGGGGCTTGTTCAGGTCGCGAACCAACACCTTTTTGATGGCGATGCGCTTGCCCAGGCGGCGTTCAATCCATTCCGCGTTAGACTCGAGAATTTTCGCCAGGCCGGAGCCCACAGTGCCGAAACCGGCCAGACCGAGATAGACCGTCTCCATGCTTACCCCTTGGCAAAGAATCGTTTCAAGTTGCGGCAGGCCTGGTTGGTGCGGTGCCGGTTTTCAACAAAGGCAAACCGCACATGGTCGTCGCCATAAGCGCCGAAGCCCAGGCCGGGAGAGACTGCCACTTCAGCTTCGCGGATCAGCAGCTTGGAGAATTCCACCGAGCCGAGATGCTTGAATTCGTCGGGAATTTCGGCCCAGAGGAACATGGTGGCCTTGGGCGGGGTCACGGACCAGCCAGCCCGGTTCAATCCTTCGCAGAGCGCGTCGCGGCGGTCCTGATAGATGTCCATGATGTCGCGGACAGCTTTGTCCATGTCTGCGGCAGTGAACTTGGGGTTGTCCCCGAGGTCGCCGGAAAGGGCGCAGGTGGCCGCAATCTGGATGGGGTTGTAGATACCGTAGTCAAGATAACTCTTGATGCGCGTCAAGGCCTGAACCATGTCCTTGTTGCCGCAGCAGAAGCCCACGCGCATGCCGGCCATGGAATAGCTCTTGGTCATGGAGAAGAACTCTACGCCCACATCTTTGGCTCCGCGCGCTTGGAGGAAACTTGGGGCTTCGTAGCCGTCAAAAGTAAAGTCGGCATAGGCCAGGTCGTGGATGACGTAGAGGTTGTTTTCCTTGGCAAAGTCCACGATCTTTTCAAAGAAGGGAATATCCGCGCAGACCGTGGTCGGATTGTGCGGATAGTTGATGATCAAAAGTTTGGGCTTAGGCCAGGTGTGGCGGATGGCCACTTCCAGATCTTCGAAGAAATCCCGATCCGGCCCGATGGGCACGCGGCGCACGTCGGCCCCGGCGATGATCGAAGCAAACGGGTGGATGGGATAGGCCGGGTCGGGCGCAAGCACCACGTCACCGGGGCTGAGCATGACCAGAGCCAAGTGGGCCAGGCCTTCCTTGGCCCCCATGGTGACGCAGGTCTCCATGTCCATGTCCAGATCGACGTCGAAGCGTCGATTGTACCAATCGACAATAGCTCGGCGAAGGCCCTTGATGCCCTTGGATGCGCTGTATCGGGAGTTGCCGGGCTTGTAAGCGGCCTCGGCAAGTTTGTCGAGAATAGGCTTGGGAGTGGGCACGTCAGGGTTGCCCATGCCCAGGTCAACGATGTCCACGCCTTTCTGGCGCATGGAGTACTTGAGCTCGTTCACGGTGGCGAACACGTAGGGGGGCAGCCGATGCACCCGCGCAAACTGTTGCATAACCAAACTCCTATAGGTTCAAGGGTCAATGCTGAATCAATATTCCTAGCCGCCGGACCTTCAGCTGTCAAAGGGGAAAATGTGCATTTGTCGCTGGTGATTTGCTGTGATGGTGGCAATGTAGTAGATAAGAGTTGTTGAAAAATGTCGGGAAGGGGAGGGGTAGGCATGAGGCGGGGTTGGCTGCGCGGTATCCTAGGCTTGATGATGGGCGTGTCGTTGCTGATTCCGGAAGTGGCTTTGGCGGAAGAGCGCCTGACTATGGGCACCTTGGATTGGCCTCCTTACGTGGACAGTGCCGCGCGCGATCAAGGATATGTTGGTCTGGTCATACATGAAGCCTTCAGTCGGGTCGGCCTTGAAGTGGAATTGCGCTTTACACTCTGGACAAGGGTGTTGGATCTGGCCCGTCATGGCGAAGTTGATATGTACGGACCGGAATACAGTGATCCTTCGCTGGAAAGGGAGTTCGTTCTTTCCGATCCGTTTCCTGCTGCGGAGATCGGCTTTTTTTCCCTGCGTGAATCGAATATTCATTTTAATGGCCTGATTGACCTGCATCCCTACAGAATCGCCGTTGTGCGCGGGTATGTGAATAACAGGGAATTCGACGATGCAGATTATCTTCAAAAAACCGAAGTGGTGGACGAGGCCATGGGCATGCGCATGCTTGTTGCAGGCAGGGTCCAGCTGGTGCTTGCCGACAGGTTGGTGGGCCGTTTTCTGATGGAAAATGAATTCGCCGATTATCGGGAAGAGGTGGTTTTTCTTGAACCTGCCCTTGAGGAAAAACAGTTGCACGTCTGTTTTCCCCGGAGGCTTCCAGAATCGGAGAATCTGGCGGCGGCGTTCAATACTGGCCTTGAATCCATGCGAATGGACGGCACCTTGGCACGCCTGTACAATGACTTGATACGCTAGATGGATGCGCGGCCTCGTCTTGACCTCATAGCGGGATTTCTTTAGCCTTCGACTCTTTCATGGGAGTTGTCTCCCGAGCGGTTCACAGCAAGCGCCCGAGGTCCTCTCGGGGAGGAAAAAGCAAATGGTGCAGAAATCTGAAAAAATTTGGTTTGATGGTAAGCTCGTCCCCTGGGACGAGGCGAATGTCCACGTTCTGACGCATGCACTGCACTACGGTACCGGCGTTTTTGAGGGAATTCGCGCTTATGAGTGTTCGGACGGCTCTTCTGCCGTGTTCCGCCTTGAAGAGCACATGGACCGTCTTGTGGATTCGGCCAAGATTATTGGCCTGGCCATGCCGTATGATCGCGATCAGCTTGTCGCGGCTACCATTGAAACCCTGAAAGTCAACAAGTTGAAGGCCGGTTATATCCGTCCTCTGGCTTTCGTGGGCGAGGGCGTCATGGGCGTGCATCCCGGCAGCAATCCCATCCGCGTTATTTTGGCCACGTGGCCCTGGGGGGCGTATCTTGGTGAAGAAGCCCTGGAAAAGGGCATTCGCGTGAAATGTTCCTCGTTTACCAGGCATCATGTCAACGTGATGATGACCAAGTCCAAATGTTCGGGCAACTACGTCAACTCCGTGCTGGCCAAGACCGAGGCCGTGGCCGACGGGTATGATGAGGGCATCATGCTTGATCCGCAGGGGTATGTGGCCGAAGGCTCGGGGGAGAACATCTTCCTGGTCAAGGACGAAGTCCTGCATACCCCGCCATTGCATAACGTGCTTGGCGGTTTCACTCGTGATTCCATCATTACCTTGGCCCGCGATCTTGGCTACGAGGTCCGCGAGACCACCATGGGCCGCGACATGCTCTACACCGCCGATGAGGTCTTCTTCACTGGCACTGCCGCCGAGATCACCCCGATCCGTGAGATTGATCGCCGGGTCATTGGCGAGGGCAAAGCCGGGCCCGTGGCCAAGATGCTTCAGAAAGAATTCTTCCAGATCGTCAAGGGCGAAAACCCGGATTACGCTTTCTGGCTGCACGGATACGAAATCTAGTGATCCATAGGGAGGGGCCCGGCCCCTCCCATGACTCTTCAATGCCGGGGAAGGCCCACACATGAGCATTTCCAGCCTTACAGCCAAATACAGGCCCTTGACTTTTGCCGAGGTGGCCGGTCAGGAGGCGATCAAAACCATCCTTTCCCGTGCTGCGGCCACGGACAAGGTTGCCCCGGCCTATTTGTTTTCCGGCACACGCGGCGTGGGCAAGACCACCATCGCCCGCATCTTTGCCAAGGCCTTGAATTGCGTCGAGGCCCCGACCGCCGAACCCTGCAACAAGTGTCATCGCTGTCGGCAGGCCACTGCGGGCGTTTTTCCGGACGTGCTGGAAATTGACGGTGCCTCGCACAACAAAGTGGACGATGCCCGCAGCCTCAAGGAGGACGTGGGCTATGCCCCGCTTGAAGGTCGCTACAAGGTCATCATCATCGACGAAGCGCACATGCTCACGGTGCAAGCCTTCAACGCACTGCTCAAGACGCTGGAGGAACCGCCCGCCCGCGTGACCTTCATCATGGCCACCACCGAGGTGCGCAAGTTCCCGGCCACCATTATTTCCCGTTGCCAGCATTACGTATTTCAGATGCTTTCCCAAACGGAGCTTTCTGCACATCTGGCGGGCATTCTGGACAAGGAAGGCGTGGAGTACGAGCCGGGCGCGCTGGATATTGTGGCCAAGCGCGGCGCAGGCAGCGTACGTGATTCCATGTCCTTGCTGGGGCAGGCTTTGGCCCTGGGACATGGCGGCCTGCGGGAGCAGGATGTACGGGCTTTTCTTGGCTTGGCCGGTCAGGATGTCTTTTTCTCCCTGATGCAGGGCATTCAGGCTCGCGACCTCGTTGCCGTGGAACATGTCTTGCGTGGTGTTCTGGACCAGGGATTGGATCTGGGGTTTTTCCTGCGCGAACTGGCCGGGTGTTGGCGAAATATGTTTCTGCTGCGACAGGCGGGCGAGGCTGCACTGGATCTGCTCAATCTTTCCACGGACGATGCTCGCGCATGGCTGAATTGGGCCGGACGCTTCGATCCAGCACAGATTCATGCCTCCTGGCAGATGACTCTGGAAGGGCAACGGCGCGTCATGACCAGTCTGGAACCAGCGCTGGCGTTGGAACTTTTGCTGCTCAATCTGGCTTCGTTGCCCGATCTGCTGGATATCCAGTCCGTGGGTGCGACGCGTCCGGCCTCGGTCCGTTCCGGTCCGGCTGGCCAGAGTGGGCCTGGTCCTGCACCACGCTCCGGCGGGCCAGGGATGGGCGGTCCGCCGCCTTCTGTCGGCAGTGCGGGGAATCGGTTTGCAGCGCCCCGACCTGTTTCTGTTGCAAATCATGCCGCAGCTCCGGCCTCTTCCAGACCTGCGCCGCATCAGGAATCGGAACAGAGCGCTGCCGCTCCGAAGGCAGCTGAAGTCTGGACCAGCCCGCAGGATGAGCCGCCGCCTGTTCAAGATGAGGATGGACTATTTGAAGGCGAAGCGGATAACGATTTTGCCCACGACCAAGTGCAGGAGCAATTGCAACCTGTTGGCCCCAGAAATTATGCGCGATTCAAGGAATTCATTTCCACACGCAACGGACAGAGCGGATTCAGCGTCACGAATCTGCGTGGCGTGCATGGCGAATTTGCCGCAGGCCGCTTGGTGTTGACGTGCCCTAATTCTTTTGTGGACCAACGATTGCGGCAGGGGCCGAGCGGATCGGCTTTTCTCAAATTACTGCGTGAATTTTTCGGTCCGGAAGCCGCCCTTTCCGTCAAGGTAGAGGACGGTCTTGCAGCCATGACCGAACAGCAACGGCGCAAGGAAGTCGAAGGCAACCCCGCTGTGCAGCGGGTGATGTCGACGTTCCAGGCCACGATCAAGGATGTCCTTCCCCGTGACCGGGCCTAATCGTCCGTTCACCGAAAAACCATCGCCATACCGACCTATTCAGTGGAGGAAGCATGAAAGGCATGAACGACATGATCCGCCAAGCGCAGATTATGCAGCGCAAGCTTGCGGAAACTCAGGAAGAACTTAAGACAAGGACCGTGGACGCCACTGTGGGCGGCGGCATGATCAAGGTGACCTGCACAGGGGGCCAGGAATTGGCCGCCATTGTCATCGACCCGGCCGCGCTGGAAGGCGGCGATGTGGAGATGTTGCAGGATCTGGTTTTGGCTGCCGTGAATGAAGGCCTCAAGCAGGCCAAGGCCATGGTTGAACAGGAAATGAGTAAAATTACCGGCGGGATCAAGATCCCCGGAATGTTCTAGGAGCAGGTGTGCAAAAGCTTCCTGGTCCTTTGCGCGAGGTGGTGGAGCAGTTTGCCGGGTTGCCCGGCATTGGTCCAAAATCCGCCTTGCGTATCGCTCTGACCCTGCTCAAGATGCCTGAGGAACGCGCCAAGGCGTTTGGCCGGGGTATTGTCGATTTACGTGATAAACTTTGCCTTTGCAGAGAATGCGGCTCTCTTTCCGAAAGTGACCCGTGCGCGCTATGCGCTGACGCGGGCCGGGACGACGCCCAGCTCTGCCTGATAGCGGAATGGGATTCCCTGTTGGCTCTGGAGGAAATGGGCGTCTACAAGGGGCGCTATATGATCCTCGGTGGCCTGCTCAATCCGCTTGACGGGGTGGACGCCTGCAATCTGGAATTCGAACGCCTCAAGTCCCGTTTGCAACGGGGCGTGGTCAAGGAGTTGATCCTGGCCTTGGGCGCGACCCTGGAGTCGGAGTCCACCTGTTCGTATGTGAGCAATCTTGTGGAAAAAGGCTGGCCCGGTGTGAAGCTGACCAGACTGGCACAAGGGATTCCCATAGGCGGGGAAGTCAAGTACATGGACAAGGAGACCCTGAAGCAGTCCATGCTGTACAGGCAGTCGCTCTGACGACGCATCAGGGGACCTGAAAACCAACGGAGCGAGGACGATATGATCGAGATCAGACTGCACGGCAGAGGCGGCCAGGGCGGTGTCACCTCGGCGGAGTTACTGGCACGCGCGGCCATTGCCGATGGCAAGTTCGCCCAGGCGTTTCCCAGTTTCGGACCGGAACGGCGCGGTGCGCCGGTCATGGCTTTTGTTCGCGTGGACGACAAGAAGATTCGTCTGCGTGAAAAGGTTTCCAGCCCGGATGTGGTTCTGGTTCTTGATCCCACGCTTTTGGATATCGTCAACGTTGCCGAAGGACTTAAAGAAGGCGGAACCGTGGTGGTCAACACCGGCATGGCTCCAGAAGAATTGAAAAAGAAATACGGCTGGCCCAAGGCGGCCTGTGTGGACGCCAACAAGGTGGCCATGGAGGAACTTGGTGTGCCCATCACCAACACCACCATGCTCGGGGCGCTGCTCAAGGCCACCGGCATTGTTGAGGTGGAGCAGATGGAAGAGGTCATCCAGGATCGCTTCGGTGCCAAGCTTGGTCCCAAGAATTACAAGGCGCTCAAGCGCGCTCACGGGGAAACCCGGGCAGCCTGAGCCTTGCCCCAGTCGCTGTTTGCCAGTACAAGGGCCGGAACCACCGGCCCTTTTTCATTGCCGAATTTCGGAGCATTCATGCCTGCGACATTGACCGCTGAAGTACAATCCATAGTCTACCAGAACGAAGAAAGCGGCTGGGTCGTGGCTCGTCTGCGTTCCAAGGATGAACCCGGCCTGATTACCGCTGTGGGCATTCTGGGCAATGTCACGCCCGGAGAATCTCTGACGCTCACGGGTGAGTGGAAGACGCATCCCAAATTTGGCCGCCAGCTTGCCGTGGCTTCTTTCGAGCAGACCCGTCCGGCCACGGAAAATGGCGTCATCAAGTATTTGGCCTCATCAGCGGTCAAGGGCATCGGTCCGAAAACAGCGGAACGGCTGGTGGAACGCTTCGGCGTTGGCGTGCTGGACATCCTGGACGAGGAGCCGGAACGGCTTTTGGAGATCAAAGGCATTTCCCGCAACAAGCTCAAGGAGATCGTGGGATCCTGGGACAGCCAGCGGGAGATTAAGAATCTGATCGTTTTTTTGCACAGTCATGGGGTTCCGCCGACCTTTGCAGGCCGGATATTCAAACTCTACGGAGCCCAGTCCGTTAAGCGGCTCAAGCAGAATCCGTATGAATTGACCTACGAAATCCGCGGGGTGGGGTTTCGCACTGCGGATGGCATGGCCCTCAAACTCGGTTTTCCGGCGGATTCGCCTCAGCGTGTTGAGGCGGCTCTGGTCTTTTGCCTTTTTTCCATGAGTGAGCGAGGCGGCCATCTTTTCGTGCCGCGCGATAAGCTCATGAACGAGGCCCTCAAGCTGCTCGAAGGCGTTGATTTCGAGAACGTCGAACAGGCGCTTGTGGTCCTTGAGGAAAAAAAGAAGATTTACATCGAAGATATGGGCGGCGAGGAGAATGGGCAGGCCGTCTATCTTTGGCATTTTTATCGTTACGAGAGAGAAACCGCGCAGCGTCTATATGCGCTACTTTCGCATCCTTCGCCGGTCAGTCGCAAGGATGTGGACAAAGCCCTGCCCAAAGTGGAGCGTGAACTGGGCTTTTCGCTTACGGACGAGCAGCGTGAGGCCGTGCATGGTGCCTGCTCCAACAAGGCTTTCATCATCACTGGCGGACCGGGTACGGGTAAAACCACCATTACCCGCGCCGTGGTGGCCACATTGGGTGAACTGGGGCTCAAGGCCAAGCTCGCCGCTCCCACGGGCCGCGCAGCCAAGAGACTTTCCGAGGCCACGGGCCGTAGCGCCCAGACGCTGCACCGGCTGTTGCAGTTTCAGCCCGACGGCGGTTTCCAATATTGCGAGGACAAGAAGCTCAAGGCCGATGTCCTGCTCGTGGACGAGGCATCCATGCTCGACGCGCATCTGGCCTTGTCCGTGCTGCGCGCCCTGCCCCTGACCTGCCGTCTGGTGCTCGTGGGCGACGTGAATCAGCTGCCCAGCGTGGGGCCGGGCAATGTGCTCTCGGACCTGCTTGGTTCGGGCGTGCTGCCCAGCGCGCGGCTGTCGCACATTTTTCGGCAGGCCCAGGAAAGTTGCATCGTGGTCAATGCCCACCGGCTGAACAACGGCGAATATCCTGTGGAAAGCCCGCACCAACCCCCCCGTGCCGATTTCTTCTGGGTGCGGCAGGACGATCCGGCGCGGGTGCAGGAAATCATCGTGGAGACGGTGTGCGAGCGTATTCCGGAACGGTACGGGCTGGACCCGTTGCGCGACGTGCAGGTGCTCACGCCCATGCACAAGGGCGAAGTCGGCACCCAGACCCTGAACCGCCTGCTTCAGGCGCGGCTCAATCCGCTTCCCGCCCTGGGCCGCGGCAACGAGTTGCGCCGGGGCAATCAGTGTTTTCGGCCCGGCGATCGCGTGTTGCAGTTGCGCAACAATTACGAAAAGGAAGTGTTCAACGGCGATCTGGGCTGGGTCGAGGAAATCGACGCCGAGTCCGGGGAACTGGCCGTTGATTTTGACGGCAACATCGTCCCGTACGAGGCGTCTGAACTGGACGATCTGACGTTGGCCTATGCCGTGTCCGTGCATAAATCCCAGGGTAGCGAATACCCGGCCATCGTTGTCCCCGTGGTCACGCAACATTACATCATGCTCCAACGCAATTTGCTCTATACGGCTCTTACACGCGCACGCAGTCTTGCGGTCATGGTGGGCGGGGACAAGGCCTTCGGCATCGGGCTGCGCAACGTGGACGCGTTTAAGCGGCACACCCGGCTACGTCGCCGTCTTCAGGATATTTTTTCCCATAGCTGATCTTGGTTCCCCCCCCTCTTGTTTTTTTTCGCCCAGCGGCACATGATGTTCTCCAATCATAAAGGAGAAGCGTCATGCAGATTTCACCGCAAAGCCTGAATGTTCCGCAGGAGCTGTGGAAGCTCCTGCGCAAGACGCCCAGCGACGCCACCAGCGTGCGTATTGGTCCGGATGCCTGGACGCTTAAGGAAATAGTGGGACATCTCGTGGATTCCGCTTCCAACAACCATCAGCGTTTCGTACGCCTTGGCGCAGGAGATCTGCGCGACTTCCCTGGGTATGACCCCGAGGTTTGGGTGGCCCAGCAAAAGTATGACGGGCTACCGTGGGAGACATTGCTCCATTTGTGGAAGAGCTACAACGAGTTGTTGGTGCATCTGATTGCATTCCTTCCGGAAGAGGCGGGAAAGAACGTTTGGCATTCGCCTGATGGGCCGTTGAGTCTGGAATTTCTGGTGGAAGACTACTACCGGCATATGCGTCTGCATATCGAGCATTTTGCTCGGCGTTGCGACGAGATCGGCATCTGCTGAGCCGGGGCAGGGCGGATTGGTGCAAAGCGCTGTCCGGTACTCTTCCCTCTTCGGAAAAATGTGTTATCTTTAAAGAGCACCTGGAGCGATTTTGCGCTTCAGGTTGTTTTATCAACTAAAAATTCGAGAGAGGTATCATTATGTTGAGTCCGAAAATGGAAGCCGCCATCAATGAGCAGATCAAGTGGGAGTTTTTTTCCGGATATCTCTATCTGTCCATGTCCGCATATTTCGCTGATCTTGGACTGCCCGGCATCGCCAAATGGATGGAGGCCCAGTATCAGGAAGAGGTCTTCCATGCCATGAAAATGTTCAGATACGTCAACGAGTCCGGCGGGCGCGTCACGTTGCAGAGCATTGACCAGCCGCAGCATGAATGGAAATCTCCGCTGGACTGCTTTGAATTTTCCCTGAATCATGAAAGGCTCGTGACGAGGCGCATCAACGATTTGGCCACTCTGGCCCAGGAGGAAAAGGATCACGCCACGTTCATTTTTCTGCAATGGTTCATCTCCGAGCAGGTGGAGGAAGAGGACACTTTCGGGGACGTGGTCAGCAAGTTGAAGCTTGTCGGCGACGGCGGCGGCCTGTTCATGCTGGACCGTGACCTTGGTTTGCGTGTCTTTACTCCGCCAACAACGGCGTAATACCTGAGGGGGCCGACATGTCCGACCGTTCGCAGGAATTTTTGTGCAAAGCCATGGAACTGGCTAAAGAGTCAGGGGCTTTTTTTGAGAAAACCTTGCATTCCTGCGGCGACGGCCTGGGCCGGGAGGTCTTTGACCTCCTGGCCGACCAGGGCAGTCAGCACAAGGAGCGTATTGGCGAAATATATGATGCCTTGCGCCGGGGGAGCGACTGGGAAGGTGCATGCAGCCTGGATGAAGCTGATGTGCAGAATGTCCAGGATGTTTTTCAAGCCATGGCTGAAAAATACGCACCCAAGGGCAGTTGCGCTACGGAACTGACGGCGGCGCGGGCCGCACTGGATCTGCAGGCGGCGGCTGTAGGCCTGTATGACGTTTGGCTTGAGGAATCCGAGGAAGGGCAGGAACAACGGTTCGTCAACCGCATGATTGGCGAGCTGCGTGAACAACGCGTGCTTTTGGCTGATCTGATCGAATACTATGAAGACCCCGAAGGCTGGGCCATGGCCCAGGAACGAGGCGGACTGGACGGCGCCTAGCCGCATCTGGAGGGTTCATGTCAGCAAGTGCCGTGAATATTCTTGTGGGAGGCGAAGCAGGGCAAGGGCTGGCCACGATCGGGCAGCTCATGGCCAAGGCCCTGGTGCGCGCAGGATATGAAGTGGGCGTGACGCAGGAATATCAGTCCCGTATCCGTGGCGGACATAATACCTTCGCCATCCGCACCGGACCGGAATCCGTGCATGGGCCGGAGTCGGGCATCGATATTCTGGTGGCTCTGAATCAGGAAACAGTGGACCTGCACAGGAAGCAGCTCAAAGCCGGGGCCGTGGTGGTAGGTGGTCAGGATCTGGACTGCAAAAATGTGCAATGCCTTCGAGTTCCCTTTCAGGAGCTGGCTTCCAAACCTATTTACCACAATGTGGCGGCTTTGGGGGTGCTCGGATCAACCCTGTGCGGGGATATTGGCATCCTGGAAGGGCTGCTCCGGCAGACTTTCAGCAAAAAGGGCGAGGAGGTGTTGGCGGCCAATCTTAAGGTGTTGCGCAAGGCCTATGACTGGGTCAAGACACAGGAATATGCGTTTGCCTGTATGCCGCCAGCGCCAGAAGGCAATACCGGACGATTGATGCTCAATGGCAACGAGGCGTTGGCTCTGGGGGCGTTGGCTGCCGGGTGTAATTTCCTTTCTTTTTATCCCATGACGCCTTCGACATCCATCGCCCTGACCCTGATCAATAAGGGACGGGAGATGGGGCTGGTGTCCGAACAGGCCGAGGACGAGATCGCAGCCGTGAACATGGCGTTGGGCGCATCCTATGCCGGTGCCCGCGCTTGTGTGACCACGTCGGGCGGCGGTTTTGCCCTGATGACCGAAGGGGTCAGTCTAGCAGGCATCACGGAAACGCCGCTGGTATTCTTTTTAGTACAGCGGCCCGGGCCGGCCACGGGCCTTCCCACACGCACGGAACAGGCCGACCTGAATCTTGCGCTTTATGCAGGGCATGGCGAATTCCCTCGAGCCCTGCTCACTCCCGGCACCGTGGAGGAATGCTTCTATTTGTCGCATTTGGCTTTTGATCTGACCGAGCGGTATCAGGCGCCGGTCTTTGTGCTCTCCGATCAATATCTTGCCGATTATTACTGCTCGGTTGAGCCGTTCGACCTGGATGCCCTGCCCGAAGTCGCTCGACCTCTTTTGCAACCGACTGACCCTGCGTTGTATCGCCGTTATGAAGTAACCGAGGATGGCGTCAGCCCGCGTGTCGTGCCGGGCTTCAGCACTGCCTTGGTCAAGGTGGACAGCGACGAGCACGACCCGTTTGGGCATATTGATGAAAGTCCGGAAAACCGTCTCGCACAGAACGAAAAACGACTGATCAAGGCGCAAAGCTTGCGCCAGGAAACCGTGCCGCCGGAATTGTTTGGCGAAGAGAATGCGCAGTTGCTTCTGGTGTGTTGGGGGTCGGGCCTGGGTGCGTGCCTGGAGGCTGCCGAGGTGCTGCAAGAGCAGGGGCTGAAGGCCGCGACTCTTCATTTCAAGCAGGTCTGGCCGCTACGAGAGGATCAGTTCATGCCCTTCCTGGAGGGGGCGGAACGCATTGTGGGCGTTGAAGGTAACGCCACCGGTCAGTTCGCCCGCCTGTTGCGGCAGGAAACCGGATTCGTCATGGACGGCATGGTCTTGCGCCACGACGGTTTCCCGCTGAGCGCGGAATATGTGCTCAAGGGCCTGGACAGCATTCTTTAGGAGGCGATGATGGTCAACGTGGACGAATACGGACAATTCGAGACCGCATGGTGTCCGGGGTGCGGCGATCACGCCATTCTCGCGACTCTGAAGAAGACATTGGCCGGATTGGGGCTGGCTCCGCACGAGGTTTTGCTGGTGTCCGGCATCGGGCAGGCGGCCAAGCTGCCGCAATATTTGAATTGCAATATGTTCAATGGGTTGCATGGACGCTCTTTGCCCCCGGCAACAGGCGCCAGGCTGGCAAACCCCCGGCTCAAGATTATTGCCGTGAGCGGCGACGGTTGCAACTATGGCGAGGGCGGCAACCATTTCTTGGCCGCGTTGCGGCGTAATCCGGATATCACGCTGCTGGCCCATGACAACCAGATTTACGGTTTGACCAAAGGACAGGCCAGCCCGACCACGGCCCAGGGGCAGAAAACCAAGGCCCAGCCCGGCGGACAGGCCTCGGCTCCATTCAATCCGCTCGCTGTGGCCGTGGCCATGCGTGTGAGCTTTGTGGCCCGCGGTTTTTCAGGCGACACGGAACAGCTCGCCGATTTGATGGCGCAAGCCTTGAATACACCGGGATTCGCCCTGCTGGATATCCTCCAACCCTGTGTTTCTTTCAACAAGGTCAATACGTTCGCTTGGTACAAGCAGCGCTGCTATCACCTCGGTCCGGAGCATGATCCCACGGATTTCAACGCGGCCATGGGCAAGGCCATGGAATTCGGGGAACGCATTCCCACGGGTGTGATCTGGAGGGGAGATAGACAACCGTTCGAGGATGTTGTGTCGGGCGCAGGGATGCAGCCCCTGGCTGGCCGATCCGTGGACAAGGCTGCGTTGAAACGCATCATGGAAACCTTTGCCTGACAAAATTTGCGGGAGCCTTCGGGCTCCTTTTTTTCAAGGAGATTAAACGTGGAAAAGACTGTGTTGGTGGCCTTTAACGGCGAGATGATGTGTTTCGTTCATGTGCTGTTGAACGCGCTGGATATGCAAGAGCGGGGCGGCGAGCCGCTGGTGGTGTTCGAAGGGGCCGCAGTCAAGCTTGTCCCGGAACTGGAACGGCCGAGCAATCCCTTTGCCGCGTTGTATGACAAAGCCAAGAATGCCGGATTGATCGCTGGCGTATGCCGGGCTTGTTCAGCAAAGCTTGGTGTGCTGGAAGAGGTCAAGGCGTCCGGCTTGCCCTTGCTGGACGACATGAGTGGCCATCCTTCGCTGGGGGCTTTTATGGAAAAGGGGTACCGAGTGCTGACGTTCTAGACGCAAGCGTAGTATTGCTGGGCGTCCCCGGCCAGGATTCTGTATGACGTTTCGTGAGGATTGCGTTGCAGGGAAAAAGCGGGAGGACAGGGTGTCCTCCCGCTTGATTTGTGGTATCGCGTCACATTGAATTAGCGGTAGTACAGGTTGCGACCGCCAATGGTCAGAAAAGCTTGGTGCAGGTTCTTGCGGATTTCCTTGCGGTCCCAAACATCCTGGATATGTCCGCGGGTCAACGCTTTGAAGCAGTTGTGGTAATCCGGGGGGATGTCCAGTCCGGTCGTTTCCTTGATGACGCCTGGGCCGGCAAAACCGAGTCGGGAGGAACGCACAGCGTACTGATAGGGAGAACAGCCCAGGAAGGAGGCCACAGGGCCTGCATAGGAATTGGTGTCGTAAAGCACGATATACAGGCCGCCCGCTTCAATGTAATGACGCACGGCCATTGTCACTCTGGGCATCTGGATCAGGCCGTTCACGCCTTCCTGGATGCGGATGCCTGCGGTTCCGTGAATGTAGGCCAGGAAGGGCTGATGTCTTTTACGGGCCATCTCAAGAGCGCGGATGAATTTTTCGCCTTCAGCCGCTCCCACGGAACCGCCGCGGAAGTTGGCAACAAGCATGGCGCAGGTCATGCGGATGCCCATCAGGGAAGCGTTGAACGTCATGCAGGCGGATTGGAGTCCGGTTTTGTCTTTGGCTTGCTTGACGCGTTCGTCGAAGTTGGGAAATGCGGTCGGGTTGCCCGAAGCGATGTTGCGGTTAAATTCCTGGATGGAGTCTTTGTCAAAGATATTGGCAAGATACCATTGATATTCCATGCGGAAATGGTGGCCGCAGTTGGGACAGGTCCCTGCAAAATCGTCGAAGAGATCGCGTGCCCAGATATCCAAGCAGCCGTTTTTGGCGGCGTTGGGACAGGAAATTTCCCTGTCCGCGCGTGACTGCGGACTGACGTAGCGAGCCAAGGCCTCGTTGCCGTTGGGTTCTTGAGGGCGGCTGAGGTTGGTCAGCTCATCGACCTTGCGGCCCGATGCATTGCCGTTGATGCCCAGCAAACGAGCCACGGTTTGTTTGAGCAAGCCGATGCGGCTGGCCACAGCGTGGAGTTCGTCAGTGGCCTCGGCCGTGACATTGGCAATGCCCTTGCCCACGTTGCGCAGCAATTTGTAGCGGATCAGAGATTGGGCCGTGTCCATGAAGCTTTTGTTAGCCATGAACACTCTCTGAAACAGGGTACGGTTGTCATGGAAGGCGTGATGGGCCAGCCCCATGTATTTCTTGCGGCGTTTGCGGATCAGCCTTTGGCGTGCTCCGGAACTGAGGTGCCAACGGACGAATATCTTTTCCACATCCGAAGGATCATCACTCCGCCAGCGCATGGCCATTTTGCGCAGAAAGCGCGGGCTGCGCACGGAAAGGGCCACATGGTCCGTGGCGCGAATGACTTCGCCCCTCAGGCGTTTGAAGAAATCATAGTGTTCGGTGCGGGCTCCCAGGGGCGGTTCCTGGATAATGCCGTCAATGTAGCCGTTTTTTGCGTTGTCCTGGGCGGTGATGCGCTGGTGCAGCGCGCATTTTTCGATCATCTCCGGTGTGGCGCGTTCTCCCGCCTTGATGCGGCCCTCAATTGCGGCGGCTCCTTCTGGGGAAATGACCGAGTAATATCCGTGCGAGAGCATGAGTCTGCGGTCGGCCATGCCGATGGCTTCGGCTCCGCCTGAGCCGCCCTCGGAAAAGATTGCCACGATGGGTACGGACAGACCGCACATTTCGTAAATGTTTTCGGCAATTTGTTGGGCAGCTCCAGGATAATCCTCAATAGGATAAGAGCCGGGCGTAAAAACAAAGGTGTGGATGGGAATGTTTTCCTGGGCCGCAACCTTCATGTATTTGAGAGCGTTGGCATTGCCCCAGGGCTTGATGGAACCGCCATTGCGGAACTCCTGGCCGTGACCTTTTTCCTGACCAACAACCATGACCGGCTGGTTGTAGAGTTTTTTGCCCACCCGCCGGGTGATGTAGGCTCTGGCGACGAGCATTCCGGGATCAATGCTGTGTTCGTCGCGGCCGCCGATTTCCGTGTAGTTGTCGTAGACGTTTTCCAGAATGTCTTTGAGGCAGATACGGTCTGAATGGCGGACGATGCGAACCTTGTCCATGGCCGTGAGTTCACGGTCGATGGACTCTTCCAGGACCTGGAGTCGCTGCTCATGCGCCGTGAGGCTGCCCATAAGCCGATCATCGTAGCAGGCGCCACCTGTTTCGAATTCCGAGAGTTTTTCCAGGAAGGCGTCGAGTCTCGGGTCCTGTCGTTCTCCCAGGATATCCTGGGCATATCGGACCCGTTGCCTCAGTTCTTCGAGCTTCTTCTCAATATCCATATGGTCCTTGCGTCTCCCTAAAATTTAAGCAGGGCGGCGTTCTTTTCCCTCAGGAAGGGAATGTTCGATTTCAAATCTTGGCCTGCGGAATCCGTGCCGTCAAGGCGTATGCCGTCGAGCGCGACGGTGCCACGTGCCTTGGCTTCTTCCAGATCCGCTCCCCAGACAATGGCCAGAGCCAGATTGGGATCGTATTCGGTGGGAATCTGGTAGGGTCTATCCGTGGGGACATGCGTATGTATGTTCAGCCAGGGCGCGGAGTTCCAGCCAAAGGAATCTATTTTACCGACCCAGGGCTGGAAGCGGTTAAGGGTGTCTTCGGCAATGATCCGATATTCGATGCTGACCCCTTCAAACGTCACGTCTTTTTGCTTGTAGCCCATGGGCTCGCCGAGAGCCAGGCGGATTTGCTCTCGCAGGAGATTTACTCCGGCTTGCCCCTTGATACGGGCAATTGCCGCGGAGACTCCGTTTTCCACCTGTATGCGAGTATTCACTTCCATAAGGAAGGGGTCACCTTTTGGGGTGACGATCCATTCCCAGGTGCCGACGCTGTCGTATTTGATCTCGTTGGCCATGCGCAAAGAGTAGTTGGTGATGTCTTCAAGGACTTTTTGCGCGTCAAACGAGTAGGTGATGCCTGCCGGATAGAATCCAGGTGCGGTTTCAATGCGTTTTTGGCGTCCGGGGCTCTGCACGGAGCAATTGCGAGTGCCAAAGGTGATGTGTTGCGTACCTGAGCGCTCGGATACGATTTGCACTTCAAGGTGGTTGAAGTCGAAAATGCGCTGTTCGATGAGCACACCTTCATCGTTGAATTGCCGCAAAGAGTAGTTGCGAATGCGTCGGTAAATCTGACGAAAGCGGTCCATGTCCGGGACTTCATCAATCCCCATGCCTCCGCCGCCCGCTGAGGCTTTGACCAGGACCACGGGGCAGGAAATGCCTTGGCTTTCCTGGAAAGCGAAGAGGCTGTCGGCGATTTCCTCGGCTTCCAACTCATCGTAGATGGCGCGGTCCGAGCCGGGCACCGTCGGCACGTCAAGGCTGCGGGCCAGCCGTTTGGTGTTGATTTTGTCGCCCAGGTCACGGATTACCCACCAAGAAGGGCCGATAAAGACCATGGGGCGTTCGCGCTGCACTACGCGGCGAGCAAAACGATAGTTTTCGGAAAAAAAACCATAGCCAGGATGGACTGCTGTGGCTCCGGCTTCATCGGCGACGCAAAAAAGTTCGCCTGCATCATTATATGAATTGATGCGGTACACGCAGGAGTCGCCGCCAAGCGCACGCGCAGCGGAAACGTGGCCCGATGCCTCGTCTTCCTTGGTGTGCACGGCAATGAAGTCATGTCCGAGTTCACGGCAGGCTTCCATGATGCGAATGGCGATCTCGCCGCGGTTGGCGATAAGGATCTTATGTTTGTTCACGTTGGTAGATCTCCAGGACAGGATTCACGAGAGGGACTTGGCATATCGTTTCTTTCTTTCACTTGCAAGGGGCGGGTCGCCTCCCTTTGCCTCTATACGGCAAGCCCTTGCGTCCGACAAGTCACAAGAATTGGAGTGGATTTTTTTGCGAAAAATGATTATAAGAGGGCCCAAGAAGATGCTCCATATGGGGCATATATGACAAAAAAGTTAATTCAAGATGGAGGAGCGAGATGAAATATGTTATCGTCGGCAATGGAGTTTCTGCAATAGGTGCCATTGAAGGTATCCGCAGCCGAGACTCTGAAGGGACCATTCTCGTGGTCAGCGACGAATCTGTCCCTACCTATGGGCGTCCCCTTATTTCCTATTATCTCGCTGATAAAATTAAACTGGAGACCATGCCTTTTCGTCCTGAGGAATGGTACCAGCGCAACAAAGTCGTAATGAAACTCGGAGCACGCGTTGCCGAAGTGCGTAGACAGGAACGTCTTGCTGTGCTGGAAAGCGGGGAAGAAATCCCGTTCGACAAGTTGCTTTTGGCCACGGGGGGAACGCCCGTGAGTCCGTCCATCCCTGGCATTGATGGCCCTGGCGTCTACAACTTCACCACCATCTCCCATGCAGAAAAGCTGCGGGAACTGGTGGACAAGGTCGGCAGCGTGGCCGTGGTCGGAGCAGGCCTTATCGCACTCAAGGCCGCTGAAGGATTTGCGGAAAAAGGCGTTCCAGTTTCCATGATTGTCCGTTCGCGTATCATGCGAGCGTACTTTGATGAAACAGCCAGCAATATGGTTGTGCGTCATTTGGAGAAGCACGGGCTTTCCTTCAAACAGCAGGCCGCTACGCGGGCCGTTGTGCGTCGTGACGATGGCAGCGTCGAAGGTGTGGATACGGACAAAGGATTTGTCCCTGCGGATGTGGTTGTTGTGGCTGCGGGCGTCAAGCCAAACAAGTCGTTGGCTGAAAATGCCGGTCTCAAAGTGAATAATGGCATTGTCGTGGACGATACGCTTTGCACAACGGACCAGAATATCTTTGCTGCCGGTGATGTCGCTGAAGCGCTGGACATCCTCACTGGCGAATATACGGTGCGTCCCATCTGGCCCAACGCCTATACCCAAGGGCGATATGCCGGGGTGAACATGGCAGGAACCGAAGAGCACTATTCCGGCGGTATGTCCATGAATTCCATCACCTATTATGGGTTGCCCACAGTGGCCGTTGGTAATTCGACCCCCAAGGAGTCAGAGGAATTGGAAATACATGCCCTGGTGGACGAGGAGCGGTCGCAGTATCGTAAGCTGGTATTCAACAACGATGTGCTTGTCGGCTGTATTCTTATCGGCGACATTGATTTGGCCGGACTGTATACCAGTTTCATCAAGAATAAATTTCGGTTGGATCAGGATGCCAAGCAGGCCCTCGTGGATGGCGATCCCAATCCTGTTCACTGGCCCGAAGAGTATATTCAGCAAATGCAGAATACTCCATAATGCATTTGACTGCGGAAGAAGTGTGATTGTAAGGCGTCCGCCCCCTTTCAAGGGGGCGGTTTTTTTTATTCCACAATGAATGTCACGGCGTCGGAACGGCCTTGTTCATCGGACACCGAAACACGGTGTTCTCCTGCTTGTGGCATGAGAAACAACGGTCCGTCGTTGGAGCCGCTCCCTATCAGGCGGCCATCCACAAACCAGTAGAGTGTGCTACTTCCCGGCGGCGTACGCGCAAGCAGGGGAATGCGTTGGTACTCGGGCGGTGCGTCGCGGCGGATACGGTAGGGCGTGTTGGGGTCAGGGGAAAGGATGAGCGGCCCGCCTTGATCTGGGACGGATATGCAATCCGGGTGATATTCCGGCAAATGATCCACTGGCAGGCCTACGGATTCTCGCCACGCAGCCAGAGGAATAGGGGGGCGCACCAAGATTTCGGTATGGTGTTTATGGTCAGCCAGGCAATCTCCGGACAGACGCAGTCCTGTGGCGTCGTCGATGAAAACACGGATAGTCCAGTTGTCCGGCTCAAGGCGGGTCACGCCCGGAAGAATCTGGGCTTTGACGCGGTCAGTGCAGAAGGGACCGGGCAACATACGGCTTTCCGCGCAGAGTTCGACCTCGGACAGGGAAAGCGAACCGAAATTCGGAAGGCTGGCGGCTTTCCCTTCAATGGCTCGGAACAAGTCGAAAAGCAGCGGACCTGCATGTCGTGCCCCGGAAATGCCTTTGGTGGCACTGCCGTCCAGATTGCCGACCCAAACGCCGATGGTGTGGTTTCCCGAATAGCCCACAGCCCAGGCGTCCCGATGGCCAAAGGAGGTCCCTGTTTTCCAGGCGGTTTCAGGAGCATCTGCGGTCAATGCCCAGGATTTCGGCATGTCCGGCCGTTCTACCTGGGCCAGGATTTCTGTAATGAGAAAACAGGTTTCAGCGGTGAATAGACGGGCTCCGGGCGGGGAATCGCCAGGTGTGCGTCGGACCGGTTTGAAACGCCCTCCGCTTGCAAGGCAGGCATAGAGGTTGGTCAGTTCCAGCAGGGTGACCTCGCCGCCGCCGAGCACCAGGGGCAGGCCGTAGTAAGAGGTCGGACGGTCCAGGCTGGACATCCCTCCCTGATGGAGGAGTTCCAGAAAATTGGTGAGGCCGATCTCGGCCAACAAACGCACTGCAGGGACATTCAGGGAGTGAGCCAGGGCTTCTCTGGCCGTGACTGCGCCATGAAATGTTCCGTCGTAGTTTTCGGGTGCATAGCCGGAATAGTCCGTGGGAATATCCAGGAGCAGCGATTCCGGATGCACAAATCCCTGGTCCATGGCCAGGGCATAGAGAAAAGGTTTAAGGGTCGAGCCTGGAGAACGGCGGATCAATGCCCCGTTGATCTGGCCGCTGTGCTGCTCATCGAAAAAAAAGGGCGCGCCCACCATGGCCAGGATTTCGTGGGTCGTGGTGTTCAGCACAACGGCTGCGGCCGATTCGATGCCCTGATTGCGAAGTCCGTTGATCCGGTTGCGAACACTTTCTTCGGCAAGGCGCTGCGCACGGAAATCAAGGCTGGTTTGAACTCGCGCCCCCTGGAGCTCGCTGGCGGCCCATTGGGAAAAGTGCGGTGCGAACATGGGAGGCGGCAATGTGGCGTCGGGTAAAGGCTGATCCAATGCCTGGAGGATCATTTCCGGAGGGAACAGGCCGTGCATTTGATTAAGTACGCGAGTTCGCGCCGCCTTGGCCGCTTCAGGATGCCGCACCGGGTCATACGTGTTGGGTGAGCGGGGCAAAGCTGTAAGCAGGGCGGCTTCCCCCAGGGAAAGACGATCCGGGGTCTTGTCGAAATAGTACCGTGCTGCCGCGCCTACGCCCACGACATTGCCGCCAAAAGGAGCCATATTCACGTACCATTGCAGAATTTCATCCGGAGAGTGGTGCCAACGCAATTGCAGGGCGCGAAAGGCCTCAATCATTTTGGACCGGATCGTGCGGGGGCGGGGATCACAGAGTCGGGCCACCTGCATGGTGATGGTCGAGCCGCCGCTGACCACCCTGCCCGAGGTCAGGTTGGTCCAGGCCGCACGCAACACGGCAACAGGATTTACGCCAGGATGATAGCGGAACCAGCGATCTTCGGAACGTATCAGCGCCTTGAGCAGTACGGGCGAGACCTCGTCCAGTTCCACAGGGAAGCGCCATTGCGCATCCGGTGGGAGAAAAGCGCGCAACGGTCGTGCTTGCCTGTCAAGCACCAGGCGTGCAGGCGGACGATGCAGAGCCTGTTCCGGAAAAGGGAAGACCCTGTCCAGAATCAGGAAAACAGCCAACAACAGACCGACAGCCAACCCGAAATAAAGCAGGAGGCGCAGGGCTATCACGCCCCGCGCCTTTGATATCAGACCGTGGATTCGCAGCACTTAGAAGTCCTTGATCACTTCCATTTTTCCTGCCTCACCCTGGGCATACACCGAAGGGTCATACATGGCTTCCGCACGTACCGGAGGCAAGGTGAAGGTGCCCGCAGTCACAGCCCGCACCAGGATGTACTGGCTGCGCCAGTTGTCCGGAGTATCCGCAGCCGGAAAGAGATCTCCGAAAAGCAGAACCCGGTCGTCGCGCAGGTCTTTATACGACGCATCCATGGGCATATCCGCCATCCAGGCCGGATGTTCCGTGGTGGACAGTCGGGGGTTTTCTACCTCGAGGCCGGTGGGCAGCAAGGTTTGGATGGCCAAATGAGGAATATCCCCGCTGCGTGAACGTACATCCACCTTGAGTACAAGCAGGTCACCCTGCCGGATTTCCCCTTCTTGCAGATTGCCGTCTCTGTCGAGCAGACTTTGGCGGATTTCCAGTCCCTTGTTTTCCGGTGCATAGGCGGTCTTGGTGGGAACGCCTCGGGTTTCCAGGCTGTAGAGCACCGCGCCGGGCGCGACTGGACCGTCCAGTTTGACGCGGATGGCAGCATTGTTCAAATCGCGAAGATGCAGGGCCTGCTCGTTGCTGAACGTGCCCAGCACGCGTCCGTCGGACAGAATTTGTCCGCTGAACGGAGTCTGGGCGCGCTGTCGGTCGAAGAAGGCCCCCAGGGCCATAAAGGCTAGAGCGCTTTCCTGGGTGGTGTAGCTGCCGGCGCCGTCCAGGAGCAGGGAGAGCTGCTCCACAGTGCCGGGAATGCGCGTATCTGCGGGCGAGGCGTCCATGAGCGCCAACAGAGTCAGGGCGAGGTTGCGTACAGGGGAGTTCAGGTTCTCGCCGCGTTCACGGTTTATTTTCTGTTCTGGTCCGACCTTGGCGAGAATCGCATTGAACGCCTGCGTGTCGCCCCCGGCCGCAAAGGCCGAAGCGAGCAGGACGCCGCTTTGCGCGTCCAACTTGCCGAGGTGTTGCTGGCGCAGGAAGTTCATGCTTCCCCGGTCCGGCGTGCCTGCACGGGCCAGGACATACAAGGCGTAGGTAATGCGTTGCAATCCGCTTTGTTTTTCCGGGTTTTGTTCCCACACGATCCGTCGCAGGTAGTCCAGGGCCGGATCAATGAGGTTGGCGTCCACGCTGAACCCAGCGCGGCGGGCTTCGTTCAGGAAATGGGCAGTATAGATGGTCACCCAAGGATCCGCGTCGTAGGAGCCGGGCCAGAAGCCAAAGCCGCCGTCGTTGGTGCGCATGGCCCCAAGGCGGTGAATGGCGCTTTGCACCATGGCATCGTTGCCCAAGGAAGTCAGTTCGGGGGCCAGTTCCTGGGCCAAGTCGCCGAAATAGAGCAACGGGAAGGCCTGGGAAACGGTCTGTTCGGCGCAACCGTAAGGATAACGAAGCAATTCCTTGAGTTCCCCCGCATAGCGGATCATGGGCAGGCCGCCTATATGCAGTTCCCGCCGTACGGTGTCGGGGATCAATCCCTGGTCCGCTGCAGGTAGTTCCACGTCTTCACTTTCCATTACGCCTGCCAGGACCGTGCGCTGGAAGGGATAGGCAGCACGAAGCGGAACTTCAGTCTTTGTGCGGAAGCGTTCATTTCCGCTTTCCGCCGTGACCATGAAGCTGCATTGGCCTTCCTGCGCGCCTGTTGCAATTTGGAAGGATACGGTTTGGTCGAGTCCTGCCGGGATGGTAAGCTCCATGCTTTCCTGGTCAAGGCTCACCGGGCCTTCGGTTGTGACGTGCAATGTTATCTTGCGTTCCGAATCTGTGTCGTTGCGCACGGTAACAGGCACCAGCACGGTTTCCTCCAGAGCCATGAAGCGTGGGAAGGTCGGAGTCGCGGAAATGGGACTTTTGATGCGCGTCTGTACGTTCATGGATCCGAAGCGCTTGTCGTTCACAGCCACCGCCATGATCCGCAGTGCGCCTTGGAAGCCCTCGGGTGCTTGCGCTTTGAAAATTATGCGTCCTTGATCGTCGGCCACAAGCGGGCCTGACCAGAAGGTCACTGGTTTGACTCGGTTGATCCCCTCGGTCCGGACGTAGTCGGCCATGGCCGCCAGCATTTCGCCGCCACCCGCAGAGGCAGCGCCTTCAACAGCGGGCTCCGGGAAAAGCAAGGAGAAGATATCGTAACTGGTCACATCCAGGCGGCGCTTGGCATAGAAGAAATCAAATGGATTCGGTGTGCTTTGGGCGATAAGTTGCAGGATGCCCTCATCCACAGCCGCGATGGTTACGGTACTGCCGGGCAGGGTTTGAGCTGAAATCTGAAATTCCTCGCCGGGCTTGATTTCCTGGGGCGAGTCAAGGTTCACGTTCAGCAGGTGGGACGCGCGGTCCACATAAAACGGCACGGCTCCGAAGGCTCGTCCGGCCTCGCCGGGCTCCAGTTCGCTTGCGGGTCTCACCAACACAGCGCTGACGTAGACGTTGGGTGCGTAGGAGGATTTGACAGCAAAAGAGACGCTGGCCGTGTTGCCCTCCACGCGCACGATGCGCGTTTCGAGAACGGAGCGGCTTTCCAGCGTGACCAAGGCAGTCCCGGAGAACGGTGTGCGCAGCTGGAACGTGGCGGTTTCTCCGGTGGAATATTCTTCCTTGTCCGGCAGAATTTCGATCCGCGCCGGGTTTTCCATGGCCCAGGGCGAATAGCCCCATCCGCCACAATAGAATTCCACCTGGCTGGCACTGCCATCCGCAGCGGCAAGCACCACGCGGTAACTTCCGAATTCGTCGGGTGTGAAGCTGAAGGCCCCCTTGCCGTCCGTGGTGTCCAGGTCCAGGGTGCGCAGCAGCCGGGGGTCGCGGTTGGATTCGTAGCGGTAGCCGCCCGAAGGAGTCCGGCGTACCACCGTTTGCCACTCATCCTTGAAGAGTGTTGCCGTGAGCTTTCCAGCCGTGGGCGTACCTTCCGGTGTGAGGTTGACGAAAGCAAAGGAGACGGGTTCGCCTGGATCATAGGCGTACTTTTCCAGACTTTTGAGGCCGGGATAGCGGGAATAGATATGCACGGGCACGCCTTGCGCTCCGAGCACGCCCCGACCGCCCTGTTCACGCACTCGGGCAGTAATGCGGGCTTCCAGTGCCGCGGGAGGACGCAAGCCTTGGGGAATGTCGACGCTGAAACTCTTGCTGCCTGTATCGTCCAGGCGTTCTCCCTCGCGTACGAAGATTTCGGTCGCAGGGAATTCCCGTTCGGGATCGCCAAAGACGTATTCACCATATCCCGTGGGAGCAAAGGCCAGAGGCAGGAGGTTGACGCGTGTTTCCACGTCCAGTCCCGCTGCCGGGGGGCCGAAGAGATACCGGCTGTCCACGTTAAAACCAAGTGCCTTGCCTGGGGCTGCGGTTGCCGAATCAGACCGGATGTCCACGCGGATACGGTCCGGCACGAATTCTTCGACCTGATAGCGGTATTCGCCGATCATGTCGCCGCCGGCTGCCAATTGCAGGGTATAGGAACCGGTAAGGGCGTAGCTTGGCACATCCAGTTTGAACGGTGCCACGCCTTGGGCGTCGGAACGGAGCAAACGAGTGCCCAGATCACGGCCTTCCGGATCGATGCTCCGCAGGGTGAGGGGCATGGGAGCGGGGGCGGAGAGATGTTCGTCACGGACGACAGCGGCCCCTTCCAGACTTTCGCCGGGGCGGTAGATGTCGCGTTCGCCGTAGAGGAACGCGGTGAGACCCTGCTCGGAAAGCCCGCGTCCGCCGACGTCCAATCCGGTCGTATCGAGTTGGAAGTTGTCCGGCAAAAGGAAACTGAAGTCTTTGCCGAGTTCGGCCGTGATCAAAAATGGCCTGCCGTCCCGCATCTTTTCAGCTAACCCCTTGGCACGCCAAAGCCCCTGGCCATCGGTCAGACCTTGGGCCAAAATCTGATTCTGATCCGAGCGTACCGTGATCTTGACGCCGGACAGTGGGGACAGGCTGGAAAAGGAACTTACCCAGACCATCAAATCATCCGTGCCGCGCTTGGCCACCATACCCAGGTCGGTAACCAGCACCCAGCGTTGCAGCCCCCACCAGGAGCCGGGCAGTGTCACGCCGACGCGGTAAAAACCGGGTTCCTGCCCGTCGATATAGTCGGCCAGAGAAACGGGAGTTTCCACGCTACGGTTGCGTTTCCCCGATACCTTGAGGGTTTTTTCGATCAATCGATTTCCCAGGGAGCGATTCAGCTCGGAAAGGGAAAATTCTTCACCGAACACGCTCCAGCCGTAATCCGCGAAGAGCCAGAACAGGTTGTTGCGATAGACTCTGTCCACGGTAAGATTCACGTTGTCCGTATTCACAGTGGAGAGGTTCAGTGTCTGTGCGCCCTTGAGCGAGAGGAACATGCCTTCCTGGGCAAAGCCCGCGTGAGGATCAAGGTCGGGCATGGTGCCGCTGTAAACGTATTCCTTGTCGAGCTTGGCTCCGTCAATGGCCTGCAAGCCGGGCTGGATGCGCAGGACGTAATTGTTGCCTGGCAAGAAGTCGCCGTGCAGCGTCAACTCGGAGCCGTCAGCGGAAAGCCGGTACTCGGTGTTGGGGGAAACCTGGAGATACTCCCGCGCTCTCTCAGCATCAACAGAAGTGGAGAGGCGCACGCCCAGGTCAAAGACATTGCCGGTGTTTGAGGGCGCCACGCTGGTTACGCGCAGCACCGGGTCCAAAACCACTTCGATGGAACGTTCGATTGTTTGGCCCAAGGCAATATTGCCGCCGCTCGGTGTCATGTCGCCGGATATCGTGAAGGTCAACTCGCGGGATTCCGGTCGTTTTTCGAGCGGTGCACTGCGGAATTGTACCTCCCGGCTTCGGTAGCCCGTGAGTACGGCGATATCCACGGGAGTTTCAGAATCCGGATCGGTGAGCGTCATGGCCTGGAGCAAGGTCTCCGGATCAACGGGAGCGTTGAAGCGCAAGGTGCCTTCAAGGGTGACCAGAGTCGGACCGCCGGGTGCAGGGTAAAGCTCAAGGGAAATATCTTCCACGTTGAAGCTGCCCGTTTTGACGGAAAAAACGGTTTCGCCTGTGAATTTTTGGCCGGGCTGCAGCAACGTCTCCGGCTTGAGGGAAACGGCATAGTTGGTGGCCAGATGAAAAGGCTCTTCGGCTTTGTATGTCAGGACATAGGGTCCGGTCCAAACCCAGGTTCCGGGGAGATCGGGACTGACGTTCAATGCCGTGGCGTTGGCTGCTTCACCTTCAAGCCCTTTGCCAAGAGGATAGCTGAACTCCATAGTCAGGGCGCGACGCTGGGAAATATCCAGAATGACGTCCGTCACCGCGATGGACAAAGGATCATCTTTTGCTCCTGGTTGGGACGTGGTCGGGCCGGAAACAAGCATGGCTGTTTCCGCGACGACAATGAGTCCAAGCAAGAGAATGGCAATGCTTTTGAAATCCTTGAGCCAGTCGGGCAGACGGCTGAATTGCATCTGCAACCTCCGGAATATCTAGTAAGTTTTTTGGGGAAATAACGTCGCTGATATGGTTTATAGCGCATTTTGCGTGGCTACGGAAGACGTGGTGTGGGAACGGATATTGCTCATTAGACGGGGTATGCAGAATCTACCGGGTCGAGGAGACACCTCATGCGTCTGATGCTACTCTTTCTGGTATTGACCTTGACCATTGTTATCGGTTTGGAACGAATGCAGGGGATACGGACAGAAGGCGAGAACTGGCCGCCGCAAGTGGAATGCCAGGTGCTGGTAACCAACAATGGGCCTTTTTATTATGTTGAATAGATTTGTCGTGATGCTGCTTATTTGGGGCTGCTTTTTTGCGGCAGGCGAAGCCAGTGCCCAACAGGACTGGCAGGCCGAGGAAAAGCATTGCGTCGCCAAGTGTCCTGCCATGCCCCGTTTCGGCGGCGTGGAAACCGATGCCCAGTATCATGCCCGCATGCGACAACAGGCCCGGCATGATCAGTGTTTTCTTGAATGCGCCAGGCGGTCGAGCAGCAGGTTCAAGCCCAGCTTTGTGTCCATCGACGAGGCAGCCAAAGCATATTACCGCCGCAACGGCGTTACGGTCGGTCCCTGATTCGGCGCAATCATTCTAAAGGCGGCGACATTCTTCAGCCCATGGTTTATGCTGAAGGAAAAGGAGCCGGTGATGTCATCGAAGCGTCGAAACCCAGCCAAAACCAACAGACAGGCACCGTCTCATCCGGATAAGAGCTCGTCCACCAAGGATTCAACGGAGCATTTGTCGGAAAGCGTAGCCTGTTTGTGGGAAGACGGCGACAGGGAATACCGCGTCGCCGTTGTGGGTACGGGGCCGGGTTTCATGGCCTTGCTCGATGTGGCGTTCAATCCGCTCTTCCGTGATTTTATTCCTCCCGTGCGTGTTATCGGAGTGGCCCGACCCGGGCCGAATCCTGCCAAACTGGATTACGCGCGCGAGCGCGGCCTGCCATTTTATGAAACCCTGGATGAACTCATGGCGTCCCAACCTCATGTCAATATGGTTGTGGACCTGACCGGCGAGGATGCGCGTCTGCGCTCCGTGCGGGAGCGCTTCGGCGATCGCGTGACCATCCTGGATCAGGATGCGGCCATATTCATTTGCGGGCTGCACGACATGGCCAAGGCAAATACGTCCTTCCGTGACGACCTGGATCGGCAGCGGCATCTTTTGCAGGCCATCGTGGATGAGGTGCGCGAGGATATCATGCTCCTGGACCTGGAGGGGCGCGTGGTGGACATGAACCGCAATGTTTGGCGGCGCACCGGCCGTTCCAAGCCTGAATTGATTGGAAAATACTGTTGGGAAGTGCTCACCAAGCGTGACGGCAAGCAATTTTGCAATAGTCTGGATGCCAAATGTCCTTTGCAGCGGAGTCTGGAGACTCGTCTCAAGGATGAAGCCCTGTTCACCCGCGTCAGCGCCGGGGGGCGGTTGCTCTACTATCGGGTTTATTCTTATCCTGTCTTTGACCGCTCCGGGAGGCTGAGCCATATCATGATGATGCATCGGGATATCACTGCTCGTACGCATCGCGAAAAGCATCTGCAACAGACGGAAAAGCTCGCGGCCATCGGCGAGATGTCCACCTATCTGGCGCACGAGATACGCAATCCGCTTTGCGCCATTGGCGGGTTTACTCAGGTACTGTTGCGTTCGCCCAATCTTTCGGAAAAAGAACGTGAAAAGGTGGGCATCATAGCCGAGGAAACTAAACGTCTCGACAAGTTGCTCAGCGGAATTCTCAATTTTGCCCGCCCTGTCAAAACTCCTCTGGACGAAGTGGACGTGGGAGAATTGGCCAGCGATACCGTGGAGCTGATGCAAATTGGGTATCAGGAGATGGGATATCGCTTCAGTCTGGACGTGGAGCAAGGTGTGCCCAAGATTCGTGGTGGGGCCGAGAATATCAAGCAATGTCTTGTGAATATGATCAAGAACTCCATGGAAGCCATGCCCGACGGTGGACCGATCCGGGTCAGCGTCGGGCTTGAAGGAGACCGTGTGCGGCTTGGGGTCGAGGACCAGGGCACGGGCATGGACGAGGTGGAGCAGGAAAGGGCCTTCAGTCCGTTTTACAGCACCAAGGAGGGCGGGACGGGGCTGGGGCTGGCCATGATCAAGAAGCTCGTGGCTGACATGGGCGGTTCCATAGAGCTGCGCAGTCAGCCGGGCAAGGGCACGGCGATATATCTCTTGTTTCCGCCTATCCTGGAAGTTGCCGCCACGCCTTCTACGCCGTCAGCGACTCCAAGGAACTAGCGGCAGAGCCAAAGTGCTGAGTCACGCAGGCCGAGCATGACCTGACGGCTGGCCGAGCCCAAAAATACACGCCCAAGAAGTCCTTTGCCCGCACCGGTCCGCCCCATGGCAATGGCGGCGTATCCACCTTTGTCCGCCATCTCCAGGATGGTCTGAGAAATCTTCGCGTTGTCGGCGGTTCGGCATTCGATGCGTTCAGTTTCCACGCCGTTTTCATCAAGGATCGCGCGGGCTCGGGCAAAGATCGTTTCCGTATCCGGAGAATGTGTTTTACCGCTTACAACTTGAAAAAGGGTTATGGGATGGTGCGTTGCCATGCCGAGCATGAAACCGGCATGGTCGGCTATCCGATAGCAGGCTTCGGAGCCATCCAGACAAAGAAGCACTCCCAGACGATCCTCGTCCGGAGTGCGGCAGATCCAGAGAGGAACTGTGGTCTTGTGTTTCAGGGCCTCTTCGGTGACGCTTCGTTCGACGAGTTGCTCCAGGCGCATCAGGCCGCGCTTACCCAACACCACGGCGTCATACAGGCCCTTTTCCCCTTCGTTGAGGATGTCGTCCACGGTACTGCCTGTCTGGGGAACGCATTTGATATCGATGTTGTTCGTGTCGAAGCCTCCGGCGGTGAGCATCGCTTTTGCCGCATCCAGGGCCTGGCGGAACTGTTGCTCGTACTTGCGGGCGTAGTCGTCGGAAAGGGTCAGGGTTTCATAGGATTTTTCTTCTTCCCAAACCCGGGGGCCTTGGGGGAAGGCGGCAAAAAGGGTCAACTTCAGGTCGCAGCTTTGTGAAAAAAAAGAGGAAACAAAACGGACGCCGTGAATGGCTCGCGGATTGTCGCTGATGGCAACGAGAAGATGTCGATTCATGAAGGCTCCTCCTGGTTCATTGCTGCTCGTCGGTTGCCTTGAAGAACGACTGTTGCGTTTCTTCCGGAGGCAATCCCGGCTCCCAATCAATGGGACGTCCTGCGGCCTGGAGCAGACCTTGGCATTCCTCACCCCAGCAAAGCAGTCGGCCGCGTCTTTTGTTTCTCCTGGTCTTGCGGGAAACAACTTGCCCTGTACGGGAGTAGAGCAGTTCCCGACCGTTGCGGATACTATACCATGTCTTTGATGGGGGTGCAGCTAGAAATATTTCAGCAGCTTGCCGCAACGTGTCGAAAATCGGTAGGGCCAGTCGGCCTGCCGGGAGGTCCTGATCGACTTCTCCTGGGGCCAGCGCTTCGACGAGCCTTCCATTGCTTTCGGTCCAAAAACCTTCCATGGCAATGGTCCGAAGTCTATCCATGGCGTCCAGAGCCAGTGCAAGGCCATATCCGGGTTCATGGAGCAGAATGTCGATCGCGCCAATGGCAAAAAGGTCGCATAAGTCGCGGTGCGCTGGGAACTCCAAAACCCTTCGGGCATAATCTTTCCGGCGAATCAATGCCAATGCAGCAAGGGAATGACGTTCAGCCAACTCGTGGTCTGGGGAGGGAAAGTGGAACAATAAAAAACGACCGCAAATCCAGGGGGAATTGGAGGTCGTGTTGGAGTGGAGAATTCCATAGGAGCCGCTTGCAGGGTCTAAAGAAACCCCCCAAGCCTTGGGAGCGGTTCCGTCGAGATGATAGGCGTATTTTGCGTCCTGGATGGATTCATCTAATTTGTACAGAAGGGTGTCCATGACGCGACAAAGTTTGTGGTCATGGCGGCCCGGTTCAGCTTTGGCCTGTTGATGCATTTGCGTCGCTCTCCTTGATCCGGGCTTTTTTCTAAATGTGCAGCAATCCTCGTGCCTTTCCTGGTAATGCCCGCCAATATTGAATGGACGAAATTAGTAGGAAATTATTTGGGCGCGTAATTCTCCTGAAGTGCAAAATGAGGAGTGATACTCAGCCCATGGGAGCTTGTGAGCAGACGGCGGAGAGCAAAGTCCATTGAATGATTGTGTGTAACGGCCTTAGGTTAAGACCGTTATCACCGTATATTGGTAAAAGAATCTTTCCTGCTTAAGGGGATAGGTTTGGGAATAGATCGGTATCCATTCGTTCAATGAGATTTGTTTTGTAGAGGATGGAAGTTGCTTGGAGTGGTCTATTATTGCGTTTGACAACCTGTATTGCCAAGTATAATAAATAAGTTGCGAATAGACCAACAGGGGATGGGGTTCCCCTTGAACCGCTTGTTATGCTGATAACTCCTACGGATTGTGACGGAAGGAGTGCTTTGTTCTAACCACGCCGTTGTGTGGTTTTTTTATTTATCAGCAAACGAGCGGGGATTATGTTCAATTCCATCCGACTTTCTACCCGGACATTGCCTAAGCAGGTACGTACGTTAGGGTGGATCAGCTTTTTTACCGATGTTGCATCCGAGATGGCCTATCCGGTTGTCCCGTTATTTCTAACAACCGTTCTAGGTGCTCCTGTGGCTGTGCTTGGAGCCATGGAAGGTGTTGCCGAGGCTCTTGTCTGCGTGCTGAAGGGGCTTTCTGGCAGACATTGTGACATTGTCGGGAAAAGGGCTCCTTCCGTGCGTATCGGGTATGGATTGGGCGCATTGTCCAAGCCTTTGATGGCACTTGCCTGTTCCTGGCCTTTTGTCTTTCTGGTCCGGATAATGGACCGTTTCGGCAAAGGGATCAGGACAACCGCAAGGGACGCCATGATCGTAGACGCCATTCAAGATGCGTCGGCCGGGAAAGCTTTTGGGTTCCATCGCATGATGGATTCTGCTGGAGCTGTTGTGGGTGTATCCATTTCCCTCGGATTGTTGGCGCTGCTTCCAGGACAATACAGAATGATATTTCTTTTCGCAGCTGCTCCAGGGGCGGCTGCGGTTTGGCTGTCGTTCCGATTGAAGGATGTATATAAGGCCTCCAAAAAAGAGGCGGGATATTCCAACCGACTAGCATTCTCAAATGCATTGCGTGGTTTGCCCAGTTCATACTGGCGGTCGCTGATTGTTCTTTCCATTTTCGCATTTGCGAACAGTACGGATGCGTTGCTTCTATTGCGGGCCAAGAATCTTGGTTTTAGTGACAGCCAAGTCCTGTGTGCATATATGTTGTTCAACCTTGTTTATGCCGTTTCGGCATATCCTGCGGGAATTCTGAGTGACCGTTTTGGGCGTTGGCGAATTATTTTTGGCGGCTGGTTTCTCTACGCACTTATCTATTTGGGCTTTGCGACAGCATCCTCCATCTGGCTCTGGGGACTTTTCCCTGTATACGGCTTGTTTATGGGGATGACCGAAGGCGTTGGCAAAGCTGTCATAGCTTCTGGTCTGCCTGAAGATCGACGTGGGACAGCTATGGGGTTTTTCTTTATGGTGAGCGGATTCATGACGTTGGGTGGTAGTCTTGCCGCTGGTATTGTTTGGGATCAACTCGGCCCACAAGCTCCGTTTTATCTGGGGGCAGGGGCCGCAGCTGTTGCCTGTGCTTCAGGTATAGTAATCATTGGTATTCCAATTATAAATCAAAAAGTTATCAATAGTACTCCCCGTTAAGATGGTGTAGTTTCGGAAATGAGCCTCGTCTTTTCCTGTGATCTGAAACTTAGTGCGGTTTTTGTGCGACCGCGAGGATGCGGCTGCTCAGGGCCACGATCTCCGGCTTCTCGCCATATAGACGTTGTAGTTCATAGAGTTCGTTGCGTATTGCGGAATCTTTTACAGCGTTTTCATAATGTGTGCATGCCGGAAAGGTCCCCATAGGGGTAATCCCGGCCATGGTTTTAATCGTCAGTCCGTATTCTTCGAAAATGGCCGTAAGCTCCGATGGCCCAAGCATATGCAACTCCATGCCGCTTTGGGATGCGTAGTCACCTGTTTCCAGTATGTGCAGGAATCGTTGGGCTGGATGGGCTTGGAAAGAGTCAAAGGCCTTGCGGTATTTATTCCCTGCGTCGCACAGAACGAAACCGCCGGGGCGGACCACTCGGCAATATTCGCTTATTGCTTTACGAGGGTCCGAACATATGGAAATAGGCTCACCTGTTGAGATTACCATATCGAAACTGTTGTCTTCCAAGCTGTGCAGGTCGCATACATCAAGTTCTTTGAAGTCAATATGCTCCACAAATCCATTTTCTTCGGCGTACTCCTTTGCCTTGACAAGCATGGCCGGAGAAAGATCGGACATGACGAGCGTGAACCCCCTAGGGGCAAGATGCTCTGCCCATCGACCTGTTCCGCAGCCTGCCTCCAGGATTCGTCCATTTGGGATTTCAGATAAGAGCGGGTTGATATAGTGCCACCAACTATCATGATAGAGTTGTCCGACAACATTCTGCGCCTTGCAGCATTTTTGGGCTGCATGAATTTTTGCCCTTTTGTTCCATATTTCCCGGATGTCGTCGTTACGCATAGTACCTCCTATGATCTGGTGAAAGAAGCGTAGCTGTGTCTGTCTAGTTTGTAAATCTGTTTAACAAAAAGTTTAGTAGTAAAAAAAGATATATAGATGAAAATAAGGCAATTTAATTGTTTTTTTCGTAAATAAACTATACAAAAAAATATGAGCATCAAGGAAGAAACCGTTCGTCACGTTTCGGGCAGATTGAGGCGAATTATTGCGCGGCATATTCGTATCGAGAAGTTGTCTATTCAGGTCGGAGAATTGTTAACGGTGAGTCCTGGTGAGGCCCGTGCGATTCAGGCGCTTGGCCAAAACCGTGGAGTGAATATCAACACGCTGGGCGTACTGCTCGGGGTGACAAGAAGCGCATCGTCACAGATGGTTGGCAAGTTGGTGAAAAAAGGCTTGGTGGAGAAACACGCTTCTGAATGTAACAATAAGGAAATAAACATTTATTTGACAAAGATCGGAGAAGAGGCTTTTGCAAATCATGAAGCGTTCCACGAGAAATACTTCGTGGAGTTGCTGGATCGTTTAAGTGGCTTTTCTGATACTCAAATAGCTACGGCAGCCACGATCCTTTCGGTTTTTGAAGATGTTATGGATGAGAGGATGGAAGAGCTGTTCGACGTGTGAGCATGTCGCGGCAACGAAGCCGGGAAACGCACGAATAGTTTTTGTTCGTATTGCTTGGGGTGTTTGTTCCTGAATTGAGAATGTTGGCGGACGCCATCGCAGACAGAACTTCTTGGGCATAAAAAAGACTTACGATTTACTCGTAAGTCTTTGAAAAAATGGTGCGCCAGGGAGGATTCGAACCCCCGGCCGTCGGCTTAGCATACCACTTCGGATTTCCCCGCCTTGCTTTGTGCAAGTTCGTGGTCTGGACTATCCCTTCATCGTATTCAGCTTTAGCTGAACGTAGATGCCGACCGTCTAGTCTCTACACCTTCCCGTGTAAGCGGGCTTGGCTCGGGATTGCCGTACTGGTTTGCAGCGTAGGTTTCCCCGAATTTGGTCGGTTCTACTCCTGGGATTTCCCCCAGGGCACTCCATTTGAAGGCCGATGCTCTATCCACCTGAGCTACTGGCGCGCAAAAAAAATATACCTGACGGGCTTCGAGTTGTCCCGCCTTTTGTTGCTTGCTTGCCGACTGCTGATAAGCAGTCTGTTTTCAAGGCGATACATCAACAATACGTTTTTTTAAGGGCAGTTGTGTTGTTCATTTGAACTGCTGGCCCATTCGGGATGCAATTCCTATCCTCCGAGCGGGTGCCGGGTCAAGAAAATTCAACTCGGATGTTCTCGGCCGGTATATAAATGAGGGTGTCTGGACCTGACTCGGCTCGCGGGTCTGGACTTCAGGTCAACCTGGGCCTACAAACGCTTCTGCGTTCAGTATTTCAGAGTTGGAGGAATCATGCGCTTTTCGTCTTATGGCGAAATTTTGGAACATCTTGAGACATTGGGTTTGTTTCACATGGATTTGACCCTTGCGCGGGTGCAGCGTTTTGCGAATGCATTTGGCGTGCCCGGGTTTGGTCTGGCCCATGTTGTAGGGACCAACGGCAAAGGGTCCACTGCCGCTTTTTTGGAAAGCTTGGCTCGTGCGCATGGTTTGCGGACGGGACTGTACACTTCGCCTCACTTTCTTGACGTACGGGAACGCATTCTTGTGAACGGTGCGATGCTTAGTGCGGAACAGTGGCTTTCCGCAGCCAATGCCGTGATGAAGATGGTCGGGGATGCGGGGCTGACCTATTTTGAGATGTTGACTTGCCTGGCCATGAATGCCTTTCGCGAGGCTGGCATTGAGCTGGCGATCATGGAGGCGGGATTGGGCGGACAGTATGATGCGGTGCGTGTCTTCGATACGGACATCGCTTTGCTCACGCCCATAGGCATGGACCACGCGCAGATTCTTGGGCCGGAATTGACGGATATTGCACGGGACAAGTCCCATGTGATCAGTCCTGGAAGTTCGGCTTTGACTGCGCCGCAAGAACGGGAAGTCATGGATGTGCTTCAGGAGCGGGCCGATCATGTCCACGCGACACTGGATGTCTCGCCGGGTTATGCCGGGCCGCTTTCCATGCCCGGACTGCATCAGGCCGTGAACGCTGGCTTGGCTTTGGCCTCCTGGCGCAAATTGGCAGGGCGTATGGGGCTTGAGTCTTCTCCGGAACGGGAAGCTGAGGCACTTTTTAAAACCTTTGTGCCGGGTCGTTTTCAACGGGTGAAGGAGGCCGGGGCTTCCTGGATTCTGGACGGCGCGCACAATGAACCGGCATTGCATTGCCTGGGAGCGGCTCTGCAGGCGGAAAGCGTTGTGCCGGATGTGCTTGTAGTGGCCTGCATGCGCGACAAGGATCTGGACGCCATGACACCGCTGTTTCGTCATTTGGGGGCGCGTCGGATTGTATGTCCGGAAATGGCCATGCACGAACGCATGTTGCAGAGCCGCGAATTGGCTTCCCGTTTGGGAAGCACAGCGGAATGCGTGGACGGTCCAGAAACGGCCTTTGCAAAGGCCGCGGAGTTGGGCGGCACGGTTTTAGTCTGCGGTTCCTTGTATTTGCTGGCGGAGTTTTATAGGTTATATTCTTGCCACCTTGCGCGATATTCTTCCTGAGGAGGCCGCTTTGTCCGAATTGTATCAACATTTGCCCGCGGTGGATCGAGCCCTCAATGCCCTTGATGAGCGTGATGCCGCTGAAGGTGGAGTTGCCGCTGTTCATGGCGCTCTTCGCGTGCAACGCAAGGATTTGGTCAATGCCTTTCTGGGGCGATGCCGTGAGGAAATCCGGGCCGGAAAGTATTCATCGCCGGAGGAACTGACCCTTGAGGCGCTTTTCCCGCGCCTTGCCGCGTTTGTCGAGGCTGGATTGCGCCCTCATTTTCGCCGTGTACTCAATGCCACGGGCGTGGTGGTGCATACCAATATGGGGCGTTCCCTGTTGGCTGAAGCCGCTGTGCGGGCAGTGGAAGAGGCCTGTCGCAGCTATTCCAATTTGGAGCTGAATCTGGAAACCGGACAACGCGGCAGCCGCTACAGTCATGTTGAGGAACTGCTTTGCCGGTTGACCGGAGCCGAAGCCGCCCTGGTCGTGAACAACAATGCCGCGGCCGTGTTGCTGACCCTGGAAACGATGGCCTCTGGTCGGGAAGTGGTCGTATCCCGGGGACAGCTTGTGGAGATCGGCGGCTCGTTCCGCATCCCGGACGTGATGGCCAAGAGCGGGGCGGTGTTGCGCGAGGTGGGGGCTACAAACCGGACCCATCTGCGTGATTATGCGCAGGCCGTCAACGAGAACACGGCGGCGCTGATGCGTGTGCATACTTCAAACTTTCGTGTGGTGGGCTTCACCAAGGATGTAAGTTTGCGGGAGTTGCGCGGATTGGCCGATCAACACAACCTGCCCGTTATAGACGATCTGGGCAGTGGCGCATTGGTGCGTTTGCCAGGCTTGGAAGGCGAGCCCCTGGTGCAGGAGGTGGTGCGGGACGGTGCGGACGTGGTCACTTTTTCCGGGGACAAGGTCCTGGGCGGTCCCCAGGCAGGCATCATCGTGGGCCGCAGGCGCTATATCGAGGCTATCAAGGCCAACCCAATGAACCGGGCCGTACGCATCGACAAGATGACACTTGCCGCTTTGGAAGCCACCTTGCGTCTTTGTCTGGACCCGGATACTGCCCGGGCTGAATTGCCTACTTTGCGTATGATCAACGCGCCTTTTGAGACGCTCAAATCCCAGGCGGGCCGGTTGGCCAGGCTGCTGCGCAAGGAATTGGGCGAGTCGGCCCGTGTGGCCACGCGTCGGGATGTTTCCCGCGTGGGCGGCGGCGCCTGTCCCGAGACGGATTTGCCCACAGTGCTTGTGACTGTGGAGTCCTTGTCTTTTTCCGTGGAACGGTTGCGCCGTAGCCTTTTGGATACGGCCCCGCCTCTGATGGGCCGGGTGGAAGGCGATTGCCTCTGTTTGGACCCGCGTACCCTGCGACCTGACGAACATGCTCTGGTGGCCGACGCTCTGCGTCAGGCTTTGGGGCTGGAACATAAGGAGTAGAATGTGAGCAAGGTAGAATTGGAATACAAGCCGAAAAGCGGTTGGCAGGTCTATGCTTCCGCAAAAGACCGCAAGGAAATGAATGCGTTGGCGGGGCGTTATTTGGACTTTCTTTCTCGCAACAAGACCGAGCGGGAGGTCATGACCTGTGTGCGCGGCAAGCTGGAGCAGGCCGGATTCTCCGAGAACCTGACTTCTCCCCGCTGTTTCCGTTTCAGCCGCGGCAAGACCGTGTTCATGGCCCGCAAGGGAAAGCAACCGCTGAGCAAAGGGTTTCGCCTTGTGGGCGCACACGCGGATGCGCCGCGCATCGATCTCAAGCAGCGCCCGCTTTACGAAGATACAGGCCTTGCCCTGGCCAAAACCCACTATTACGGCGGCATCCGCAAGTATCAGTGGCTGACCATCCCGTTGGCCCTGCATGGCGTGATCGTGCGCAAGGACGGTTCCATGGTGGAAGTGTGCATCGGCGAGGATGTGTCGGACCCGGTGTTGACCATCACGGATCTCTTGCCGCATCTGGCCTACAAGGAAGTGGAAAAAAAACTTGCCGATGCCTTTGACGCGGAAAAACTGAACATCGTCCTGGCGCATGAACCGGAATTGCCTGGCGGCAAGAGCGACAAGGAACCCAAAGTCAAACCGCGTCTGCTCAAGCTGCTGCATGAACGGTATGGCGTGGCCGAGGCCGATCTGTTCAGCGCGGAGTTGCAGATCGTTCCTGCAGGACCGGCCCGCAGCGTGGGGCTGGATGCTTCTCTCGTGGGCAGCTATGCGCAGGACGATCGCGCCTGCGTGTATACAGCTCTCGAAGCCTTCCTGGACCAGGAAGAGGAGCCGGAGCATTGCCAGATCGTCTTGTTCTGGGACAAGGAGGAAATCGGTTCCGAAGGCTCCACCGGCGCAAAATCCCTATTCTTCGAGTATTGCATGGAAGAGTTGGCCGAGGCCTGGGAGCCGGGCGCGCGTCTGTCGCATATCTTCATGGCCGGACAGGCCATCAGCGCGGATGTTGCTGCGGCCGTGGACCCGGATTTTCAGGAAGTCTACGAAAAGAACAATGCCGCCTATCTCGGCTATGGTCCGTGCTTCAACAAGTTTACCGGACACCGTGGCAAGGTCGGGGCCAACGACGCCCATCCCGAGTTCATCGGCCGATTGCGTGCTGTGCTGGATAACGCGGGCGTGCCCTGGCAAATGGCCGAACTGGGCAAGGTGGACATGGGCGGCGGCGGGACCGTGGCCAAGTTCCTGGCTGTTTATGGCATGGACATCATCGATATGGGACCGCCGGTGCTTTCCATGCACAGCCCCTTCGAGATTTCCAGCAAGGTGGACATCTTCGCCACGGTCAACGCCTACCGCGCGTTTCTGGCCAGCTGACGTTTATCAGGCCGACTGGCTTCCCGCCATCTGTCGCACCAGGGGCAGCGGCATGGAAGTGCGTTCTGCGACCTGTTCCATGGTGAGCCCTTGTCCCAGCAGTCGTTGTACAAGCTGGGGCAGGGGTTCACCGATTTCCAGAACATGGCCATCCGGGTCGCGCAGGCGCAGGCAGCGTTGGCCCCAAGGCTGTTCGATGATGGGATGGATGAATGCGGCTCCGGCTTTGCGTACGGTTTGCTCCGCTTTTTCCAGGTCGGTCGATTCAAAGTAGAGCTCGAAATTGTCGTGCCCCATGGGACCGCCCGGCGCCTGCTTATTGACCATGAGCGGCATGGCGTGGTCCGCCTGCCAAAGGGAAAAGCCCTGCTGGTAGGCCACGTGGGGCCCGTTGTCCATGAGTACTTCCAATTCCAGGACGCCTTCGTAGAAAGCACGGGAAACAGCCATGTCGTTCACCAGAACGGCAGGCCCGTCAAACTTGATGTGCATGATTCCTCCTTGGTTGCGTTGTTGCTACCAGAGGGGAGGCGCAACGTATTGGACAAATGCGTCATCCAGCCATTCTCTGCGGAGCGAGGACGGGGTTGTGCCGGTGAGCATCTTGATTTCCCTATTGAAATGTGACTGGTCGCAATAGCCCGCTGTGTGGGCTGTCGTGCAGAGGTCGGGCGGGGCAAGGCGCAGCAGTTGCAGGGCGTGCTGCATGCGCAGCATGCGCCGGAAATCACCTGGTGAAATACCCACATGTCTGGAAAAAAGACGTTCCAGGCCGCGGCGTTGCAACCCCATTTCCGCGGCCGTTTTTGCCGTTCCTTTGCTGTTTTTGTGCAGGAGTCGCAGGGCGCATGGCAATCTTGGATCCGGCGTGCTGTCCGGCAGGCATTCAAGGAGAAGCGTATCCAGCAGGGCCGCGCGTCTTTTCGGGGTCGCCGCTTCGGCGGCATAGTCCCGCAAGCGTGCGGCCAGGGCCGATCCCATGAGCTCCATCGGGGCTTGTTTTCCGGCCAGTTCATTGCAGGGCAGCTTCAGAAACGGGAAGGCTCCGCCGGGCCGGAAGCGTATGCCGACGATGTCGATGCGTCCGGGCATATCCAAGAGCATTGGCTGCATGTCCGGACCGCAGAGAAAAGCCTTGGGGCCGGGCGGCTGCGTGCAGCCTGCCGGGAAAATACCGTCGCCGTAGTCCAGGATCAGGTCCATGCATCCGTCCGGCAGCACTCGGATGTGTTTGGGCACGGCAGCGGCAGGGGCTGTAATGGCCCAATGAAGCAAGACGTAAGGGCGAAGCCGCGGAGCCGGGAGGTATTCCTGATAAGGAATCGTGGTCTCGTTCGCTGGAACCATACGGCATCCTATCGCAGTGCCGAACCATTTGACAACGCTTACGACTTGTTCCCGGCGGCGCTTTTCCCTACAAGGGAAGAAAGGCCGAATAACGAGACTTTTTTGCAAGGAGGCGTGCATGCCGCTGATCATGGGCACGGCTGGACATATCGACCATGGCAAGACCACGCTGGTCAAAGCGCTTACGGGCATCGACTGCGATCGGCTAGCTGAGGAAAAAGAGCGCGGCATCACCATTGAGCTCGGATTCGCCCATCTGGATCTTGCAGGTGGCATGCGCCTGGGCGTTGTAGATGTTCCCGGCCATGAGCGGTTCGTGAAGAACATGGTAGCGGGCGCCGCGGGCATCGATTTCGTGCTGCTTACTGTGGCCGCGGATGAGGGCATCATGCCTCAGACGCGTGAACATTTGGAAATATGTTCGCTTCTGGGGGTGCGGCATGGGCTTGTGGCTCTGACCAAGGCGGACATGGTGGAGCAGGACTGGCTGGAAATGGCTCAGGAGGAGGTCGCCTCATACATGAACGGCACGTTCCTTGAGGGAGCGCCTGTCGTGCCGGTTTCCGCGCGTACCGGCGTCGGCCTGGACAATCTGCGGGCCGCCATCCGGACCCTGGCGTCAGGCCTGGAGGAGCGCCGTACCACGGACTTGTTCCGGCTTCCTGTGGATAGGGTTTTCAGTATGAAGGGGTTCGGCACGGTGGTTACCGGGACCCTTGTGGCCGGGAGCGTGCGTTTGGGTGAAGATGTGGTCGTGCATCCGCGCGGTCTGGAAGCCAAGGTACGCGGCCTGCAGTCCCATGGCGAACAGGTGGAGGAAGCCTTGGCCGGTCGCCGTACAGCCGTGAACCTGCAAGGGGTGGACGTTACGGCTTTGGAACGGGGGGATGTACTGGCGCGGCCAGGGACGCTTTTCCTGGCACCTGCCTGGGATGTAGAATTGACCTGTCTTTCCTCTGCGCCCCGTTCCCTCAAGCATCGCAAGGAAATTCATTTTCACCATGCCTCACGCGAGGTGTTGGCGCGCGTGTATTTTTTGGACCGAGACGAGCTCAAGCCTGGAGAAACCGCAGTCTGTCAGATGCGTTTCGCCGAGGCCTTGCCCGCGGTTTGCGGGGATCGCGTCGTAGCCCGTTCTTTTTCGCCCTTGCGTACCATTGCCGGCGGCGTGGTGCTCAATCCCGTTGCCGGGAAAATCAGGCGGCGGTCTTCGGGCGTGGAAACGTTGCAGGCTCTGGCTGTGGCCCTGGCAGGCGGCGACGGCCCGGAGCGGGTTCGCTTGCGGCTGGAGTTGGCAGGCTCGACCGGCGTGACGCTGGCGGAACTCCCGGCGTTTACCGGGTTGGGGCGCAAGGCCCTGGAGAGTGCCCTGGCCGAGCTTTCCGCCAAGGGCAACATCTTTCTCACGGACAAGGAAGAGCGCCGGTATCTTTCGGAGTCCGGATTCGCGAATCTGGCTGCCGGTTTGGAAGCCTTCCTGAGCCGGTATCATAAAAGGCATCCTGACAGGGCTGGTGCGCCGCGCAGTGAAATCGCCTCAGGCTGGGCCAAGGATGTGCCGTCGCGTCTGGCTCATTTCGTCGCCGAACGTTTGATCAAAAGGAAGCGTTTGGAAGCGGAAGGCGACATGCTGCGTCTTTCCGGCCATGAGGCCTCTCTGGCCGAGGATCAGGCGGCCTTGCGCGCGGCGATTCTGTCCGCCTACGAAAACGGTGGCATGACGCCGCCCAACCTCAAGGACGTGCTCGAACCGTTGAACGTAACGTTCAAGCAGGCTGCCGGGACATTCAAGGCCTTGCAGGATGAGGGCGTGCTTGCGCGGGTCAAGGAGGACATGTTTTTTCATGCTTCGGCCATGCGGTCCATCATCGATTCTGTGCGGAATTTCCTTGAGCAGGGGGGAGAGATGGGCCCGCCGGAATTCAAGGAGTTGACCGGGCTTTCCCGGAAGTTCGCCATTCCCGTGATGGAATATTTGGACCGGGAAAAGATTACCGTGCGGGTTGGGGATAAACGTCGGCTTCGCCGGGCATGAGAAGTTGCCCTGTCGTCTTGCTTCAAGGTTTACTGTCGGCTATGCTTGAAGGCAAAGTGCAACGGATTGCAAACACTGGGGAGTCGGCATGAAACGCGGCGTGATACGGTTGCTGGTCCTTGCGGCCTGTTTGGCCTTGCTCGCCACTGCCGGAGGCTGTGCCTCGAAGAAGGCAGGTACGGTCAATGTGGCTTCCGCACAGCAGCGGCTGGTGGAATCCGCAGCCGAAGCCGTGCGCGGTATGGGGCAGGAACATCGGAATGCCTTTTTTGCCGAAGCTCTGGAAAATGCGGAAGCTGTTCTCATTTTCCCCCACTACCTCCGATTGGGTTTCTTTTTTAGCGCCGAGGGCAGCGACGGCGTCCTGCTTGTGCGTGACGCCTTCGGGGCCTGGAGTTCTCCCGCGTTTTATACCATGGGCATGGCCGGTTACGGTCTGCAGGCAGGGATAGAGGGCGGCGATCTGATCTTTGTGTTCTTCGATCGGGAAGATGTGTTGGAAGGTCTGGAAAGCGGCTTTCAGTTTGACGCGGACATGAGCGCCACGGTCTTGACCGGTGTGGATCGCATACAGGCCGGGAATATGACCGAAGACAAGGCCGTGGTTTTGTTTACGGATACCACAGGTCTTTTTGTCGGAGCCTCTCTGAGCGGCGGCTGGGTGGCGGAATCAATGTCCGCCAATGCCGCGTATTACGGATCAGGCGAGGCCACGCCGGACCAGATCGTGCTGCATTGGACGTTCTGGCGTTCCGAAGCGCGTCCGTTATGGGAGGCTTTGCAGGATGCGGCGCAGCCCGGATTGCAACCGCTTGATCCACCAAAGAAAAAGGACGGAACCGGAGTTCCGTCCTTGCCAAGTCGAATGGGGTGAGTGAAGGGACTTGAACCCTCGGCCACCTGGGCCACAACCAGGTGCTCTACCAACTGAGCTACACCCACCGGATGCTTTGTCTCGCGAGAGCGTTCCGGCCGGATTGACACCGGCGCTGGTCTGGGCCACAAGTGTGGCCGTCCAGTTGGCGCGTATCCCTCGTGAGGAGAGTGTCATTAACTGAGCCGGGTGCTCTTGGTCAAGTTCTATCTGCGAATAATCTGGAATTTGCCGTCGTGGCTGACGGCCCTACCCTACGGAAGGATACATGGAAAAACTGGTGATTGAAGGCGGCAAGCCTTTGTATGGCAATATCCGCATCAGCGGTTCCAAAAACGCGGCCCTGCCCATTCTCATGGCCTGCCTCATGCCCGAGGGCGAGGTGCGTCTGAGCAATGTTCCCAGACTGCGTGACATTCATACTTCCCTGCGCCTCTTGAAAATTCTCGGATGCGAAACCACCTTTGACGGTAACGATGTCACCGTGCGCAGAGTGGAACTCAAGTCCGAGGCACCCTATGATCTGGTCAAAACCATGCGGGCTTCAGTGCTTTGTCTGGGACCGCTCCTGGCGTTGCTCGGCGAGGCTAAGGTTTCCCTGCCCGGCGGCTGCGCCATTGGCGCGCGCCCCGTGGATCTTCACCTGAAGGCCCTGGAACAGATGGGCGCGAAGTTCGAGCTGACTTCGGGATATATCTTTGGAAGTTGCGACAGGCTCAAGGGCGCGCATATCACTTTTGATTTTCCCACTGTGGGCGGTACCGAGAATCTGCTCATGGCTGCCAGCGTGGCCGAGGGTGAAACCGTGCTCGAAAACGCGGCCCGCGAACCCGAGGTGCAGGATTTGGCGAATTTCCTCAATGCCATGGGAGCGAAGATCACCGGGCACGGCAGCAGCGTGATCTGCATCCAGGGCGTGCCGAGGCTGCATGGCACGGACTATCGCGTCATGCCTGACCGCATCGAAGCCGGGACCTATCTTGCCGCCGCCGTCATTGCCGGAGGCGAAGTAGTGCTTGAGGATTGTCCGTCCAAGGAACTGGATGCCGTCACCGCCAAGTTCCGCGACATGGGGGTGACCCTGGAGGACCGCGAAAATGGCCTGCTGGTACGCCGCGAAGGACTCTACAAGGGCGTTGACGTGACCACGCAACCCTTCCCAGGCTTTCCCACGGACATGCAGGCGCAGATCATGGCTTGTCTCTGTTTGGCCCAGGGCGGCGGCGTCATTGAGGAAAAGATTTTCGAGAACCGCTTCATGCATGTCCTGGAATTGGTCCGGCTTGGTGCGGACATCCGGCTCAAGGGGCGTTCCGCCATGGTGCGCGGCGTGAGCAAGCTGGTGGGTGCTCCGGTCATGGCTTCCGACTTGCGGGCCAGCGCTTCGCTGGTGGTTGCAGGACTCGCGGCCGAAGGGCGTACGGACGTGCTGCGAATTTATCACTTGGATCGCGGTTATGAAAAAATAGAAGAGAAGCTCAACGGTGCCGGAGCCAAGGTCTGGCGCGAAGAGGAATAGTCGCATGGAACGGCCCTGCCTGATCCTGCGGGACAGTGCGTCGTGTCCGTAGTGTCTGGCCGCTTCTGGTCGCCTCCGGCCCTGCTTGGTTGGCAGGTGCTCTTGTTGGGCTATGCGTCTGGCTTGCTTGCCTCTCTTTGGCTGATCCCCGCTTTGGTTTGCTTGGCCGTCCTGATCGCGCTTGATGCACGGTCCGGGCGGCCGAATGCGTTTTGGTGCCTTTTGTTGATCGTTTTTGTGTCGGGCTTGGCATATGCCACATTGCAACTGCCAAGTGACCCAGAACCGCTTCCGCAAGGGATTACGTCTCAGGACCGTGTGGAAATGCAGGGTGTTGTCAAAGACATTTCTGGTAAACCGGGCGGACGGTTGCAGGTCGTTCTGGAGGACGTGCAGGTACTCGTACCTGGCAAGCAATCCATTCCATTGCACTCCGGTGTGGTCTGGTCCTGGCATGACCCCAGCCGGACTCTGCGTCCCGGCCAAGACGTCCATCTGCTAACGCGACTGCTGCCAGTAGCGGGTTTCGGCAATCCCGGGGCTTGGGACTACGGGCAGTACTGGCGTATGCAGGGGGTTGGATTTTCCGCGTACAGCAAGGGCGAAAAGAGCTTGCGCACAGGGCCTGTGCCGGAAAGTTTTGCGGCGGAACTGCTTGCGAATCTCCAAGGAGCTGTGTTGGACGGTGCGGCCCCCGGTCAGGGACGTGCGTTGCTCCTGGCATTGCTTACAGGGGATCGGTTTGAACTGGACACGCGTACCGTGGACCTCTTGCGCCGGGCGGGACTGTCACACACTTTGGCCCTTTCCGGTCTGCATCTCGGTTTTGTGGCGTCTCTGGGATTGTTCCTGGCATTAATGCTCGGGCGGTTTTTCCCCAGCGCATTGTTGCGCGTACCGCGTCCAAAGCTGGCCGTATTGTTGGCCGCGCCAGCTATCCTGGGGTATGTCTGGCTCGGTCAGGCCAGTCCCTCCCTGGTGCGGGCGGCTTTGATGTTTGTCTTCTGGGGACTTCTGCTGCTCACTGGACGGCCTCGCGTCCTTTTGGATGGTCTTTTTCTTGCCCTGGCTTGCATGCTACTGGTTTCACCGCTTTCCGTGTTCGATCTCCGGTTGCAGCTTTCAGTCGTGGCCGTTGCGGGCATAGCTGTTTTTCTGCCAGCCTTACAATTCTTGTTCCGAACAGGGGATTCGCTTCCGTATCGGTTTCTACGTTGGTTTTTGGGTATCATGGCGGTCAGTTTTTGCGCCAACGTGGCCCTGCTGCCCTTGACCGCCCGGTATTTCGGCATGTTCACACCAAACCTGCTCCCTAATTTTATCTGGTTGCCGCCACTGGGATTTTTGGTTTTGCCTTTGGGTGGTGCGGGCATGTTGCTGGGGGTATTCCCCTGGACGGCGGGACTGGGCCAGCTTCTTGTTGCCGGGGCGATAAACGTGCTGGATGTCATGCTGACTTTCTTGCAATGGGCAAACAGTCTGGACTTTTTTCCGCTTCATCAACTTTTGCGTCCGCTTTGGCCCGAGATGCTGGGGTGCGCTGTTTTGCTGGTCCTGGTGGCTATGACTCTCCGTCGCCCTCCGCGCTGTTTCTGGCCGGGCATGGCGCTGGGGTTGGCTCTGTTGTTTGTTCCGCAGTTGCAAATGCTTTGGCGGGACGCCCAGAACGAGGTCCGCGTCGAAGTGTTGGATGTGGGGCAGGGCCAGGCGATTGTAATCAGTCTTCCTGGTGGGGGGCGTCTGCTCCTGGATGGGGGAGGGTTGCGTAGCCGCAGCCTGGAAGCCGGGCGGGATGTGGTGGCTCCGTATCTGACTCTTGGTAGACCGCCCCGGCTTGATTGGATTGTGCTCAGCCATCCGCACATGGATCATTACAAGGGGTTATTCCATATCCTGGAGTATTTTGAGGTGGGGCGTTTCGCCTTTAATGGCCTGTGGCCGTCAGGGGATACTGGGCGGGCGTTTCGCAACCTTTTGGAAGAGAAACGTCTTTCGGCGCAGCGTTTGGCGCGGGGGGATGTCCTATCGCTCGGACATGATGCCTCTATTGATGTCCTCCATCCTTTCCAGGTGAAGAAGGCGCCCACTACCAATGATACGTCCTTGGTCCTCCTCTTGAAGAGAGCAGGGCGGCCATTGGCCTTACTCCCTGGCGATGCCGAGGCTTGGGGATTGAAACAAGTGCTTGCCTCCGCCCCGGAGGTGCATGCCGACCTTTTGGTGTTGCCCCACCATGGCAGTCGCACTGGATTGCTCCCGGTATTTTATGACCGGGTCGCTCCATTTGTCGTTTTTTGTTCGTGCGGTCGATATGATGCGGCAATCCTTCCTGATCCTGACATCAGAAATTTGCTGGAAAAGAAAGGGCTTTCCATCATGACCACTGCAGACGACGGCCTGTTGCAGGCCGTATGGGACCGGGAGGGGCTTCGAATCGGTGTGCAGGATGATTTTTGATCGCCAACTCCCGATTTGAGCGAGGGCTTTGATTTTTCGCCTGGGTGTTGTATTTGTGTTTCAAATGCGATTCATTATGGGAGCTGTATGCTTGAACTGCGCAATACATTATTCAGGGCCGTAGACAGCCTGTCGGGCTTCCCACAGACAATGCGGCGGGTTTTGGAGCTGACTTCCGACATTGATTGTTCTCAGAAGGAGTTGGTGGGAGTCCTCAAACGTGACCCTGTTTTTTCCTTGAAAATTTTACGCATGGTCAATTCCGCGTATTACTCCCTGGCTCAGGAAGTGACTTCCGTACAGCAGGCAAGTGTCTATTTGGGGTTGAATACGCTCAAGAATGTGGCGCTCAGTCTGGCCGTCGTCGGTGCCCTGCCGATGGAGAACCGGGCTGGGCTTGGTATGCAGGGTTTTTGGTTGCATTCCCTTTCCGTAGCTTCGGCAGCACAAATCCTGGGACGTCGACTGGACCCTGAGTGCGCATCGGGAGTGGATTATTTTACTGCTGGATTGCTGCATGATGTGGGCAAGGTGATTTTTGCACTGTATGCCCCTGATGAATATCGTACCTTGCTCGTACGTGCCTCAAGCGGCAACCACAATCTCTGTGAACTGGAAGAGGAGTGCTTCGGCCTTTCCCATGCGGAATTCGGTGAGCGCTTGTCGGAGCGGTGGAATTTGCCGCAAAGCATGTCGCGTTGCATAGCCAGCCATCACAAGGCCAAGGGGGAATCTCGGGTCGTGGCCTGTGTGACAACGGCCAATCAGGTGGTGAAGTCGTTGGGGTATGGCGATGGAGGCAACCATTTGATCGAGCAGCTTCCGCCCAACGTCATTACTCTATATCCTGAGGGATTGACCGATTTGGCCGAGTCCATGGATACGCTCCATGCTGAAGTGCAGAAGGCGCGCATGTTCGTCCAGATAGGAGGCGCGGCCTGATGCGCGTCCGATTTTGGGGCGTTCGTGGCTCCACGCCTGTGCCGGGGAAGGGAACTGTGCGTTACGGCGGGAATACCTCCTGTATTGAGATACGTTCCCGGTCCGGTGACTTGGTGATTTTGGACGGAGGCACCGGCATTCGTCCCTTGGGGCTGGAGTTGGCAAAATCAGATCCGCTGACCTGCGCCATTTTCATCACGCATCCTCATTGGGATCACATTCACGGCCTGCCTTTTTTCGCTCCGCTTTTTATTCCCGGCAATACGGTTGATATCTATTGTCCGCCAGATCCCATCCATATGCGTGGGGCAGAGTATATTCTCGAAAATCAAATGATTTATCCTCATTTCCCGATTCGGCGCGCCGAGTTGCGGGCAGACGTGCGCCTGCTGACTCTGAGCGAGGGGCAGTATGTCGAGGTGGGGGATTTGACTATTGGCAATGTCCTCATGAACCATCCTTCCATGAATTTGGGCTACCGGGTTGAAGGCGATGGGGCGAGTCTTTTTTTTACAGGTGATCACGAGCCGTTTACGAATGTCTATGAACCCGAGGATTCGGAGCATGCCGAGTATCAGCGTCTTGTGGATCGGCGTACAGCCAGCGTCGACGAGTTTGTTTCCGGTGTTGATTTGTTGATAGCCGACGGCCAGTATTCCGAAGAGGAGTATGCCACTCGTGTGGGTTGGGGGCATTCCAGTTTTGGGCATGCCTTGGATTTTGCCCGCAGGGTTGGTTCGCCTGAACTTGTCCTGACGCATCATGACGCAATCCGTAACGACGCTGAACTGGATGCCATCGACGCCCAGCTGAAAAAGCGGCCTGAAGCTGTGGGGCTGCATGTGCGTTTGGCGTATGAGGGGCTTGAAATGATGCTCGGGGAAACGTGATGCACAATCTCCGGCTTGCACCATCGACATGCTCGTGCGAAAAGACATACAAACGAAAGAGTAAGGCTTGCATTGAGACGTTGTGACGTTTCGATACGGGGGATGTCGTGCGAATACGCTGTTGGGGCGCTCGGGGATCGATCCCTGTTTCAGGAAGGGATTATCTGAAATACGGCGGAGATACGGCCTGTTTTGAACTCCGGACCCGCGCTTCTGGCAAAGTCGTTATTGTGGATGCAGGGACGGGTGTTCGTGCGCTTTCCAATCTACTGATGGCGGAAGGGCACGCGGATTTTACCTTTCTTTTTACTCATGCGCATTGGGATCATATTATTGGCTTTCCCTTTTTCAAGCCGCTGTATTCTCCCCAGTCCCGTATCTTGATTCGAGGGTGTCCGTTGGAACAGGGCAATATGGAAACATTGCTTTCCAGGGTTATGAGCCCGCCGTTTTTCCCGGTACCTTTTGAGAGTCTGCGGGCCGAAGTGCGCTACGAAGAGCATTGTGACGGACCATTAGTCGTCGATTCCATGACGATACGGACCATTCCTTTGAGCCATCCCAACCTCGGGGTAGGCTTTCGGTTCGATGAGGATGACCGAAGGTTTGTTTTTCTTACAGATAATGAATTGGGATTGCGTCATCATGGCGGGCGTACTTTTGGCGAATATGTCGCTTTCTGCCAAGGTGCCGATTTGTTGGTGCATGACGCCGAGTATGCTCCCGAAGAATATCCGGAACGTCGGGGGTGGGGCCACTCAACCTACGCACAAGCTCTGGACCTGGCTGAAGCCGCAGGCGTGAAACGTCTCGGATTGTATCATCACAACCAGGAACGCAGCGACAAGGCGGTGGACGAACTTGTTGCCCGATGTCGGGCTTTGGTCCTGGAGCGAGGCCTGGACGTGAAGTGTTTTGCTGTGGCGCAGGGCTGGGCTGATGACGTGTAAGGATGCTCCGGGTCGGGGGATTTAAGCGCCTTGATTTTTAGTCTCAAAAGTGAGATTTTCCAAAAGCGACATTGGCAGACAGAACGATACTTCGAATGGGAGGGGACTCATGCGGGCGCTGATCGTTGACGACGACTTTTATTCCCGCAGCATGCTCCACGACATGCTGCGTCCCTTTGCTGATTGCGATATCGCCGTGAATGGTGAGGAAGCCGTGTTTGCTTTCAAGCAGGGCCTGGAGCGTGGCGACCCGTACGATCTCGTCTGTCTGGATCTTGTCATGCCTGAGATGGACGGGCAGCAGGCCCTGCGTGAAATGCGTGCCCTTGAGCAGGAACACGGTACGCATCCGACGCAGGAAACCAAAGTGCTGGTCGTCACCATGCTTGACGATAAGAAGGAAACGCACGACGCTTTTTTCCTTGGCGGCGCAACCTCGTATCTGGTCAAACCGGTGGACGAGGAAAAACTCCTGGGCGAGTTGCGTAGCCTGAAACTCGTCGACGAAGTGGAAATATAAGCCCGCTTCATTGTGCTGTGCCCGCGCCTTCCTGCTGCTGAGGCCGCAGGGAGGCGGGAATCGTTCCGGGGGCGGAGCGCTCCTTTGACCGACGATAACGCCCCGCAGGGGCTTTTTTTTTAAGAGAGCAGAATGAGCCAGATCTTAGGTGTAAAATTCACCGATTACGGCCAAGTATATCATTTTGCCTCCGGTGCTTTCGTTGTCGCGGAAGGGCAGGAGGTCATCGTTCGTACTGAACAGGGCATGGGCATGGGTAAAGTCGTGTCCGTGGAACCGCAGGGCGACCTCGAATCCGAGGGAAGCCATGCGCCTATCTATCGTCTGGCCAACGAAGAAGACATCCGGGTCCGCGACGAAAATGCGGCTTTGGCCCGAGATGCCTTTCGTTTTTGCCGCAAATGTGTGCAGAAGCGTGAACTGGAGATGAAACTTGTGGATGTGGAGGTCTTTTTTGATCGAAGCAAGATGATTTTTTATTTCACGGCGCCGGGTCGTATCGATTTTCGCGAGTTGATCAAGGATTTGGTGCGGGAGTATCGCACGCGTATTGAGTTGCGCCAGATAGGCGTTCGCCATGAAACCCAGATGCTCGGCGCGCTGGGGAACTGCGGCCAAATGTGCTGCTGTCGCCGCTTCATGCGCAAGTTCGTGCCTGTGACCATCAAGATGGCCAAGGAACAAAATCTTTTTTTGAATCCAACGAAAATATCGGGGATTTGTGGGAGATTGCTCTGCTGCCTCAGCTTTGAGCAGGACGCCTATGAGCAATTCCATCGAGAGTGCCCCAAGTCAGGCAAGCGCTATCCTACTTCGCTGGGGATGGCGAGAGTCATCCGTTCGAATTTTTTCAAGAAGTCTCTGGCCGTGTTCCTTGATGACGGGTCTGAAAAGGAAATGACGCTTGACGAATGGCAGGAGATTGTGAACAAGCCCTTTGAGGCTGCGCAGCAGCCCCGTGAGACGCCGCCCAGAACGCGCGGAGGATCGTCTCGCAGTAGAGGCGAAGGGCAACCTCAAGGGCGGCCTGCCGTGGAAGAGCGTTCTCAAAAGGACGCTCCCCAGAACACACAGGAAGTCGAAGAGCAAACATCGACTGCGCCGGAAAGCGTATTGAGTGATGTCCCGGTCAAGCCCCAGGGGCAGGAAGAATCGCACGGCAACGGACGCAAACCCCGTCGGCGTCGCAAAAAGCCGCGTCAAGTCAAAAAAGGCCCGTCTTCCAACTGACGCCAGCCGTTCAGGCATTTCTTTTTTCAAGGAGACCTTTGTGGACAGCTTTTATATCACGACGCCCATTTTCTACGTCAACGCGAAACCTCATCTTGGTCATGCCTATACGGCGATTATTGCCGATGCCGTGACGCGTTTTCATAAGCTTATGGGGCGAGAAAGCTACTTCCTTACTGGTACGGACGAACATGGCGACAAGATCGTCAAGGCCGCGGCTCAAAATGACCAGAGTCCCAAGGAATATGTTGATTCCATCAGTATTTTGTTCCGCGACCTCTGGCCCAGTCTTCAGGTAGAAAACGATCAGTTCATCCGTACCACGGACCCCTCGCACATCAAGGTCGTCCAGGATATCCTGCAGCAGGTATATGATAGCGGCGATATTTATTTTGGCGAATATGGCGGCCATTATTGCTTTGGCTGCGAGCGGTTTTATACCGAGAAAGAGTTGGTGGACGGCAAATGCCCCCAGCATGAGACCGAACCTGAATACATCGCGGAGAAGAATTATTTTTTCAAGATGTCCAAGTATCAGGATTGGCTCATAGACCATATCAAACAAAATCCCGAGTTCATTCGGCCAGAGCGGTATCGCAAGGAAGTGCTGAGCCTGTTAGAATCAGGTGCGCTGGAGGATTTGTGCATCTCCCGGCCCAAATCTCGGTTGGAGTGGGGCATCGAGTTGCCCTTCGATCCGGAATACGTTTGTTATGTCTGGTTTGACGCGCTGTTGAATTACGTCTCGGCGTTGGGCTGGCCCAAAGGTGAAAAATTCAAGAAATATTGGCCGGCAGCCAACCATCTTATCGCCAAGGATATCCTCAAGCCACATGCCATTTTTTGGCCGACCATGCTCAAGGCCGCCGGGATTGAGCCGTTCCAGCGGCTCAACGTGCATGGATATTGGCTGATTCGCGATACGAAAATGTCCAAATCCTTGGGCAACGTGATTGAGCCGTTGCAGATGATCGACATGTACGGGCTCAACGCTTTCCGTTATTTCCTGTTGAGGGAAATGTCTTTCGGCCAGGACGCGAGTTTTTCCGAAGAGGCGTTGGTGGGACGGTTGAACGCCGATCTTGCCAATGATTTGGGCAATCTCTTCAATCGCACGCTTTCCATGACGCACAAGTATTTCGATGGGATTATTCCTGTTCCTGACGAATCCGAGGAAATTGAAGATGCCGAGATCAAGAAACTCGGCCAGAATTCCATGGAAACGTTCCAGGCCGAGTTTGCGGAAATGCGGTTTGCCAGGGCTTTGGAAGGGCTTTGGGAATTGGTGCGAGGATTGAATAAATATATCGATACGGTCCAGCCTTGGGCCTTGTTTAAAAATAAAGACAAGAAGCGCCTTTCCACCGTTATGTACATCATGTTGGAAAACATGCGGAAAATCGCGGTGCATCTGTGGCCGGTCATGCCCGAGGCCAGCGTGCTCATGCTGGATCAGCTTGGCATTGGCTTTGATCCGCACAAGGTGGACCTTTCCAAGGAGCTTGACGTGTGGGGGGTTCTGGACAGCGGCGCTGTTGTGGCGGAAACTTCCAACCTGTTCCCTCGTGTGGATCGTCGGGAGGAACCTGCCGAGGAGTCCCTGCAAAAGAAGACCAAGAGCAATGGCAAGGCTCCGGTAGAGCCTGTTGCAGAGAACACGACCGCCTTTGTCGAGTTCGAGGATTTTCAGAAGGTGGATTTGCGTGTGGGCCACGTTGTTCAGGTGGATCGTCATCCCGATGCGGATCGTCTGCTTCTGGTCAAAGTGGACCTTGGGGAGCAGAATGGTCCCCGACAGGTTGTCGCCGGCTTGGCTGACTTTTTTCAGCCTGAGGACCTTACGGGACGTCAGGTGGTGGTTGTGGCCAATCTCAAGCCGCGCAAGCTGCGCAAGCAGCTTTCCGAAGGCATGATTCTGGCCGTGAAAACGGAAAATGGGATGGAATTGCTCACCGCTTCCGGTGAAGTCGCCGGGGGCAGCAAGGTCAGTTGATTTGTGCTGTTTTGGTTGGAAAAGAGCCCCGGCTTTGGCCGGGGCTCTTTTTATTGCTTCAGCGCCACGGCAACGCTGTGGACCAGAGCCACATACTGTTTCTTGTCATGGGCAAACAAGGCTTGAAGGCGGGCGGCGGCTTGCAAAACCTCTACGGCTAGAGTTCTTTCCGCGTCTGAAGCGTCGCTGCGATCCAGCATCCGTCGGGCATACTCCGCCCGAAAGGACAGGGCATTTTCATAGTATTCATGACGCCCCTTTTCATCGAGACCACCAGTGGAGTCCACTTTGTAATCCATGAAGGTGAGATCCGGAAGGGGGCAAAGATTCAGAAGCATACCGTGCATGCGCCGTCCAAAATGACGGTCTGTGCCGCGCGCCAGGGAACGTGTTGAGTCAAGGAGCAATTCCAGATCGGGATTGGGCGGGTCCAGGGAGCGCATGTCGTCGTCGATGCCGCGAACGATCAAAGCGCCGCCGGGATGCAACAGGTCCCACAATCGCTGCAGGGTCGTTGCGGGATCGGGAAGGTGGTGCAAAACATACGCGGCGAACACGATGTCGAAGAGTCCGTGCGTTTCCGGAGAAAGTGCCTCCAGGCTTATGCATTCGTACTGGAAACGCTCGTCCTCTTGTTCACTTGTTGCCTGGGTAATGGCTTCGGCGCATATGTCAACGCCAAGACATTGGAATGGAACACCCAGACGCGGCAAGCGGGTACGAGCCGCATATCCATGCGCGCAGCCGACATCCAGCACGCGATAATCGTTCCGTCGGGGCATGGCGTGCAGGGTTTTGCTGAAGACGCGCAAGTCAAGATCGAGCAGGTTGTCGGCCTGAAGGCGCAATCGATCGCAGTCTTGCGCATAGTCGTATGCTGTGACGTATTGATTGATTGTTTTTGTTTTCATCGTATTGAAATCATGCATGGTTCATTAGCTTGAGTTCCGCGGGAGGCGGATTGAGATACACCTGTGCAGCGAGATAGTCCTGCCCGTAGCGTCGTACATAATGGTTGAGCAGGGTCAGGGGGACGATGCGCGGAACCAGTCCATCGTAGTACTGTTGGATTATTTCCTGCAACTCCTGCTTTTCTCCTGACGAGAGCTGCTTTTTAAAATATCCCTGGCAGTGTTCCAATACGTTTCTGTGTGATCGAGGTGTGGCCTTGCGTTTCAACGCATCCATGAGACGGTTGTGGTAGTCGGATCGCAGGGCCTTGTCGCCGCGTCCGGCAGTGGCGACAATTTTGCCCAGATCGCGATACGCCTGTACATTGTGGGCCATGATCAGAAGTTTGTGCCTGGTATGAAAATCCACCAGCGCCGACGGTTCGGGATTTGAGCCCGGGCCGCAGTGCCAACGGTGCATGGTGAAGATTCGTTCTATGAAGTTTTCCCGAATGTCAGGATCGTTGAGCCGTCCGTCATCTTCGACAGGAACGAGCGGGAAACGGTCCATGAACATGCCCGCGAAAATCCCGCGGCCCTTGAGCGAAGGAGGTCCTCCCTGTTCGGGGTAGACCTTGACCCGGCACATGCCGCTGGATGGCGAGCCATATTTGAAGACGAAACCGCACAGTTGTTCTTTTCCCAACGCATCCAGCCAGGGTATTGCCCAAGAGCGCATTTGCTCGGTGATGTCGCGCCCGGTTCGTGAGGTGACCAGCCTGGGATGCTCTGGATTACCGACAAGGCGGAGGGCTTCCCGTGGGACCGGAAGGCCGCATCCCACCTCAGGGCAGATCGGCACAAACTCCACAAAGTGGCCGAGCGTGTCGCGCAGATAGGTGTTGAGTTTATGCCCTCCGTCGAAACGGACATTTTCGCCGAGCAGACAGCGGCTGATGCCGAGCTTGAGTGGGCTGGACACGTGATTCTCCCTGTCTTGATTCGTTTTCCTTATGGGAATTGCAAAATAAACGTAAATCAAGAATCAATCCTAAAACGATCGTAGCTGTTTTGTACATTATATTGAAATAAAAGTTGAAAAGACACTATACTTGGTCAACATGCCAGACTTGCCCATCGGGGCGAGTTGGCATATATTCACTCGCTTCAACACGGGACCCATCCCACCAACCCCCTGAAGGACGTCCATGCCCAAACGCACCGACCTGAAAAAGATCATGCTGATCGGGTCCGGCCCGATCGTCATCGGACAGGCCTGTGAATTCGACTACTCCGGAACCCAGGCGCTCAAGGCTCTCAAAGAGGAGGGCTATGAAGTCATCCTGGTGAACTCCAACCCCGCCACGATCATGACTGATCCGGGGCTTGCCGACCGGACTTATATCGAACCCATCGAGCCCAAGACAGTGGAACGCATCATCGCCAAGGAGCGACCGGACGCGTTGTTGCCTACATTGGGAGGCCAGACCGGCCTGAATACGGCCTTGGCGGTTGCCGAGGCAGGTGTTCTGGAAAAGTACAATGTCGAGTTGATCGGCGCTGACCAGCATGTCATCCGTAAGGCGGAAAGCCGTCAGGAATTCCGTCAGGCCATGGAAAACATTGGCCTGAAGGTGCCGGCCAGCGGCATTGCCCGGAATATGGACGATGTGCGCGAATGGGGACAGAAGATAGAATTTCCCATCATTGTCCGGCCTGCCTATACCATGGGCGGCACGGGCGGTGGCGTGGCCTACAATATGGAAGATTTGGAAGCCATCGCCTCCAAAGGACTGGCCCTCTCCATTAAGAGCGAGGTCATGCTTGAGCAGTCCGTGCTCGGTTGGAAAGAATACGAACTCGAGGTCATGCGGGACAAAAAAGACAATTGCGTGATCATCTGTTCCATCGAAAACATGGACGCCATGGGCGTACATACAGGCGACTCCATCACCGTGGCCCCGGCCCAGACACTTACGGACCGGGAATATCAGGCCATGCGTGACGCGGCCTTGGCCATCATGCGCGAAATCGGCGTGGAGACCGGCGGGTCCAACGTTCAGTTCGCAGTGAACCCCAAGGATGGAGAATTGGTCATCATTGAGATGAACCCGCGTGTGTCTCGTTCTTCGGCGTTGGCTTCCAAGGCCACAGGCTTTCCTATCGCCAAAATCGCCGCAAAACTTGCCGTGGGTTATACGCTGGATGAGATTCCCAACGACATCACGCGCGAGACCATGGCCTCCTTCGAGCCGACCATTGACTACTGCGTGATCAAAATTCCCCGGTTCACCTTTGAAAAATTCCCCGGCTCCGAGGATTATCTGACCACGGCCATGAAGAGCGTGGGCGAGACCATGGCCATCGGCCGGACGTTCAAGGAGGCGCTCCAAAAGGGCCTGCGTTCCCTTGAGGTAGGCATGCCCGGCTTGGGCAAGAATTTCGAGACCTGTACCCAGGATCGCGATGAGCTTTTTGCGCTGTTGCGCAAACCCAATTCCCAGCGTGTCTACGCCTTGCGTAACGCCATGCGTTGCAACTTCACGGACGAGGAAATCAACGAGGCCACCGGCATCGACATGTGGTTCCTGCGTCAGTTCCGCGATATTCTGGTCCTGGAGGAAGAGCTCAAGGCGTACAGCATGCGCTTCGGCCTCAACGAGGAAGATCCGGAACTGCCTGTGCTGCTTCGTAAGGCCAAGGAATACGGTTATTCGGATCAGCAGCTGGCCACTATCTGGAAAAAGACCCATACGACCATCCGAAGCCTGCGCAAGCGCCTTGGCATCGAACCTACATATTATCTGGTGGATACCTGCGCGGCAGAATTCGAAGCCCACACTCCCTATTATTACTCGACCTACGAAAGCGGCAATGAGGTCGTTCCAGCCGAAGGGCGCAAGATCATGATCCTGGGCGGCGGTCCCAACCGTATCGGTCAGGGCATTGAATTCGATTACTGCTGCTGCCACTCTTCGTTTGAACTGCGCGAGATGGGCATCAAGTCCATCATGGTCAACTCCAACCCGGAAACCGTGTCCACGGACTACGACACCTCGGACAGGCTTTTCTTTGAGCCGCTGACGTTCGAGGATGTCTTGAATATCGTGGAATTCGAGAAGCCGGAGGGGGTGATCGTACAGTTCGGCGGCCAGACGCCTCTGAATCTCGCCGTGCCCTTGCTGGAGGCGGGAGTGCCCATGATCGGCACCTCGCCGGACGCCATTGACCGGGCTGAAAATAGGGAGCGCTTCCAGCGGTTGCTGCAAAAACTGCATCTGAAGCAGCCCTTGAACGGCACGGCTATGAGCCTTGTCCAAGCCAAGGAAATCGCCGAGAAGATCGGCTTCCCCCTGGTGCTTCGGCCTTCCTACGTCTTGGGCGGACGCGGTATGGACATTGTTTATGCCATGGATGAATTTGAGCGCTATTTTCGTGAGTCCGCTCTTGTCAGTCCCGAACATCCCGTACTCATCGACAAGTTTCTGGAACATGCCGTTGAAGTGGATGTGGATGCTCTGGCTGACGGCGAGGAGTGTTATATCGGCGGTGTCATGGAGCACATCGAGGAGGCAGGCATTCATTCCGGCGACTCGGCCTGCGTGCTTCCTCCACACACCATCCCGCATGAGCTGGTCCTGGAGATCGAGCGTCAGACCCGAGCCATGGCCCTGGAGCTGGGCGTGGTCGGTCTGATGAACGTACAGTATGCCATCAAGGACGACGAAATATACATCATTGAAGTCAACCCGCGCGCTTCGCGTACCGTGCCCTTCGTATCCAAGGCCACATCCGTGCCGTTGGCCCGGCTGGCCACGCGCATCATGCTTGGTGAAAAACTCAAGGATCTCGATCCTTGGTCCATGCGCAAGCAGGGCTGGGTCGCGGTCAAGGAAGCGGTCTTCCCGTTCAATCGGTTCCCCAATGTGGACGTGCTGCTTGGACCGGAAATGCGCTCCACGGGCGAGGTCATGGGCCTGGATGAATCCTTTGGCTTGGCTTTCATGAAGTCGCAGTTGGCTGCCGGACAGATTCTGCCCACCGAAGGCACGGTCTTTGTGGCTGTGAACGACTGGGACAAACCGCTTGTGCTGCCCGTTGTTGCTCAATTCCAAAAGATGGGATTCCACATTCTCGCCACGCGTGGCACCGCCACCTATCTCTACGACAACGGCATCCGCGACGTGGAGCCTGTGCTTAAGGTCTATGAAGGACGTCCCAACGTGCTTGACCACATCAAGAACAAGAAGATCGGGTTGGTCATCAACACCGTGTCCGGTCGCAAGACCGTGCATGATTCCAAGGATATTCGTCAGGCCGCCCTTGTGTACAACGTGCCCTATGTGACCACTGTGGCCGGGGCCAAAGCCACGGTGCAGGCCATTGATGAACTGCGCAGCACCGGCCTTCAGGTCAAGTGCCTGCAGGAATACTACGGCGGGCAAGCCTAGCCGTTCGCCCCTGGGGAGAGGAATGAAAAAAGAATATTGCGGCTTGTTCGGCATTGACAGCCATCCCGAAGCCGCCCGGATGATTTATTTTGGGCTTTACGCGCAACAGCATCGCGGGCAGGAGTCCGCAGGCATTTGCACCTGGGATGGTCAGCGAATTCGCGAACAGCGCGGCATGGGCCTTGTGGCGGACGTCTTCAATGAACGCCATCTGGGCACGGAGCTCAAGGGCACCATGGGGGTGGGGCATATTCGTTATTCCACCACGGGAGTATCCCTGATCCGCAATGCCCAGCCGTTCATGGTCACCCACGGCGAGCACCGGTTGGCTGTGGCCCATAACGGCAATCTTGTGAATACGTACGAGCTGCGCAAAGAGCTGGAGGCCCAGGGGTCGATTTTTCAGACCACCATGGACACGGAAGTTTTTGTTCACCTTATCGCCAAGAATCTGAACGGCAACAGCCTGGAAGACGCTATCGTCAAGGCCTGCTCCAAGATCAAGGGTGCGTATTCCTTGCTGATTCAGGCCAACAATAAGCTCATCGCCATCAAGGATCCCAACGGATTTCGCCCTCTGGCACTGGGCCGGGTGGGAAACAGCTATGTCTTTGCTTCCGAGACATGCGCCTTTGATCTTATCGACGCCGAGTTTTTACGTCCCCTGGATCCGGGGGAGATGGTCGTGGTGGAAAATGGCCGCCTGACCAGTCGGCGGATCTGTGAACCCCAACCGAGCTCGCATTGCATTTTTGAGTTGATTTATTTTGCACGGCCCGATTCCATCGTCTTTGGCGAGGTCGTCTACGAGCGGCGCAAGCGCATGGGCGCCATTCTTGCTGCGGAAGCCGGAGTGGATGCGGATATGGTCATGCCGTTCCCCGACTCCGGCAACTATGCGGCTGTGGGCTATGCCCAGGCATCCGGGTTGCCTCTGGAATTGGCCATGATCCGGAATCACTATGTGGGGCGTACGTTTATCCAGCCTTCCCAGGATATGCGCGATTTCGGCGTGCGCGTGAAGCTCAATCCTGTCAAGAGCATGATCAAGGGCAAACGCATTCTGATTGTGGAAGATTCCATCGTGCGCGGTACCACGATCCGTACTCGCGTAAAAAAGCTTCGTGAATTGGGAGCGCGCGAAATCCACATGCGCGTGTCTTGCCCCGCCATACGCTTTCCTTGCTTCTATGGTATTGATTTTTCTTCCAAGGGCGAACTGATTGCCGCCAACAATACCACCGAGGAAATCGCCAAGTTCATCGGGCTTGATTCGCTGCATTATCTGACGATTCCGGGGTTGCTTGAGGCCGTGAATAACAAGGAGGGCTATTGCCTGGCTTGTTTCAATGGCAAATATCCTGTGCCGCCTTCGGATCATTCGGGTAAGCATTGCCTGGAAGAGCCGATCAAGCCTGGTATTATTCATCAGTATTGCAAGTAGGAAGCGTATGCCCACTCCCGATCCCAAGATGAATTTGCTGGATGTCGCGCGCGAGGTCCTGGATGTTGAAATCCAGGGTCTTCAGGAGGTACGCGGCCAACTTGGCGACGGGTTTTCCGCTGCGCTGGAGCGTCTGGCCCGCTGCACGGGGCGTGTGGTGGTCAGCGGCATAGGCAAATCCGGCCTTGTGGGCCGCAAGATCGCGGCAACGCTTTCCAGCACGGGCACCCCGGCCTTTTTTCTGCATCCGGTGGAAGGGGCGCATGGCGATATGGGCATGATCCGTCCCGAGGACGTGGTTTTGGCCATTTCCAACAGCGGCGAGACCGACGAGTTGAACGCCATTTTGCCCACGCTACGCTCTCTCGGTGCATTCATTATCTCCCTGACGTCCAAGACCGATTCCAGTATGGCGCTCTTGTCCGACGTGGTCATCCCCATTGCCGTGCCGCGGGAAGCCTGCCCCATGGGACTTGCGCCCACGGCGAGCACCACGGCGGCCCTGGCCGTGGGGGACGCGTTGGCTGTCTGCCTGATGCAGCGCAACGGTTTTGATAAAGGCGATTTTCGTCGCTTTCATCCTGGCGGGGCCTTGGGGCAACGGCTTTCCAAGTGCGTCGGCGAGTTGATGCATGTGGAAGAGCTTCCTGTGGTCTCCATTGATGCATCGCTTGCGCAGGCGCTGGACGTGCTCAACGCAGGCGGCTTTGGTCTTGCTGTACTGGCGGCCAAGGACGGACCGTTGCTTGGTGTGCTTTCGGACGGCGATGTGCGCAGGTTGGCATGCCGTGGCCCACTTCCCTTGGAGGCACCTGCCGCCGAAGTCATGACCCGGTCGCCCAAGGTGGCCCGTGCAGACCAGTCCGCCGCTCAGGTTCTGGACATCATGGAGTCGCATCAGATCACGGTGTTGCCTGTTGTGAACGACAAGGGCGAATTGGCCGGGCTCATCCATCTGCACGACCTGCTCGGAAAGGGTCGATTCAAGTTTTCCTCCCAATGAACAGGGAACGTGTGGCAGTGTCTTCAGATCCTACCGTTTGCAAGCGCTGCGCCCTTCAGGGACCAACCTGCTGCCGTCTTCAACCCGGCCAGGAAGAATTTTGTTTTCCTCTTTCCCAGAAGGAAAAAGAACGTATTCAGGAGTACCAGCCTGACGAAGGCGGATTTGCGCTTCAGGAAAATACGGATGGATTTGTCCTGAACGTGGTCCGGTTGTTTCCCGGTGAAGGCGATTTGGTGCGTACGCTTTTCCCGCCGCGCAAGTTTCATTTTCGATTGGCAGTGGACGAGCAGGGCGCATGCCGTTTCCTCGGATCTGCAGGCTGCCGTATCCCTCAGGAACTTCGACCCTATTATTGTCGTCTGTTTCCCTTCTGGGTTTTCAAAGGGCAAGTGACGGCTTTTGATTCCCCTACTTGCCTTGTCCGCCGGGAATCGGTAAATCAGTTTCGAATGTTGGACTCTCTGGGCGTTTCTGCAGCCCAAATACGCGACCTCATGGGACGGCTTCGGCTGGCCTGGGGTTTGCCTCCCAAAACCGGCATGAAGCCGGTCAAACCCAGCTTCTGATTGTGAGCCTATGAAAATCCTAAAATATTTGCTCTATGCGGCTCTCGCCATGAGCATCCTCGGTGCCGGCGCCATGTATGGCCTCTATCGTTGGGCTTCCAGCGATTTGCCTAATTTTACCAAGATTACGGACTATACGCCCGCCCTGGTGACGACCGTATATGATCGGGATAACGGGGTGCTCGGCTATTTTTATCACCAGAAGCGTTTTCTTGTCCGATTGGACGAAATGAACAAATGGCTGCCCATGGCATTCCTGGCGGCAGAGGATTCGGCCTTCTATGACCATGAAGGTGTGGATCTTGTTGCCATTTTCCGGGCGTTCATGGTCAACATGCGCTCGGGCCGTGCCAAACAGGGCGGCAGCACCATTACACAGCAGATCGTGAAGCAGCTGTTGCTCACCAACGTGAAAAGCTATGAACGAAAGCTCAAGGAAGCCATTCTTGCCTACCGGTTGGAAAATTACCTCACCAAGGAAGAGATACTGACCATCTATCTCAATGAGATATTTCTTGGTTCCAATAGTTATGGAGTGGAAGCGGCTGCCCGCACCTATTTCGGTAAGCACGCCTTGGACTTGACCCTGGCCGAAAGCGCCATGATCGCTGGTTTGCCCCAGGCACCCAGTCGGTACAGCCCGTATTCCAATTTTGAATTGGCCCAGGGAAGGCAGCGTTATGTGCTCAATCAGATGCATGAGCTCGGTTGGATTACGGATCAGCAGCATGCCGAAGCCCTGGCACAGGAGATTGTGCTGCAGCGCATGCCTGATCCTTCGTGGCGTACCGGGGCCTACTATCTTGAGGAAGTGCGGCGTTGGCTCATCAACAAGTATGGTGAGGAAGCGGTCTACGAACGCGGGCTCTCCGTGTATACGGCGTGTGATCCCAAGCATCAGGCTGCTGCCGAGCGTGCCTTGCGCCGGGGCCTTGAAAACGCGGACAAGCGTCGTGGCTGGCTCGGTCCCGTGGGCAACGTGGATGAAAAGCCGGAACTCGTGGACCGTCTGGACAATCAGTTGGTCAAGCCCGAAACATTGGCTGTGAATGACCGGATTTTAGCCATGGTGACTTCCGTTACCAAGGAAAGCGCTCAGATCAAGGCCGGTCCTTTGGATGGAGTCGTGCCCGTTGAGAGTATGTCCTGGTGTCGTCCTCCGAATATCAAGGTTCGCGCCGCCTATGCCTCGAAGATTACCGACGCGCGAAAAGTGTTGAAAAAGGGCGACGTGATATGGGTTTCCATCAAGTCGCTCCCCGGCGAGGGCAAGGCCGACTGGGCTTTTGATCTCGAGGTCGAGCCCGAAGTGCAGGGCGCGCTGGTCTCCATCGCGCCGCCCACGGGCGAAGTGTTGGCCTTGGTGGGCGGTTACGACTACATGAGCAGCGAATATAACCGGGCCACCCAGGCCAAGCGTCAACCCGGTTCCGCCTTCAAGCCCCTGGTGTATTCGACCGCTATTGACAACGGGCTGACTGCCGCTTCGTTGGTCAAGGACACTTCCATTGTTTTCGAGAACAATGATGGGTCGGTCTGGCGTCCGGAGAACTACGAGGAAAGAAACTACGGCTGGCTTTCTTTGCGTACCGCCTTGGTGTTGTCCAAGAACCTCGTGACCATCCGGGTGGCCCAGAAAGTCGGCATCAATAAGATTATCGAACGCGCCAAGGCTTTGGGATTGCAGGCCGAGTTCCCCCACGACCTGTCTCTTGCCTTGGGGTCTGCCTCGGTCACGCCCATGAATCTTTGCAGCGCCTTTACGGTTTTCCCGCGTCAGGGGTCCTGGGTGGAGCCACGACTGGTGCTTGGCGTCAAGGATGTTTGGGGCGAGGAACTCTATGCCTCGGAAGTGGCCGTCCATGAAGTTATGAGCCCACAAACAGCCTACATCATGACGTATTTGATGCAGGAGGTCGTGCGGCATGGCACAGGTCGCAAAGCATTGGTATTGGGCCGTCCGCTGGCGGGCAAGACAGGTACTACCAACGACGAGCGGGACGCCTGGTTCATGGGATTTGCGCCGTATCTGCTTACGGGAGTATATGTGGGCTTTGACGAGCCGCGGTCCATGGGGGCCGGAGAAGCGGGCGGCACCACAGCACTGCCCATTTGGATCGACTACCGCAAGGCTGTCGAAGAAGACTATCCCGTGGAGGATTTCCTGCAGCCCGAAGGTGTGGTCATGTCTCGTGCCACATTCGAAGAGGGTTCCAAGGAAGGTGTGCATATGGTATCCTATTTCCTGCCGTTCAAAGAGGGGACCCAACCGTCGCCTCGGAACTATGACGAACCCGGTGCCGCGGGAAGCAGTTCTGTCGGGGTTGACGACGCACTCCTGAAGCAAGGGTTCTAGGAGGAATTCCATGCAGCTCGACTTGTATCAGGTGGACGCCTTTTCCGCTGAGATATTCGGTGGAAACCCCGCGGCCGTGGTGCCTTTGTACGAGTGGCCGAGCGATGACCTGATGCAAAAAATCGCCTCGGAAAACGGGCTTTCAGAGACGGCTTTTTTCGTCAAAAAAGGGGAGTATTACGAATTGCGCTGGTTCACTCCCTGTGGAGAGGTGGACCTCTGCGGCCATGCCACACTGGCGACGGCCTATGTACTTTTCGAACTCTTGGGTTATCCGGATGATTGCGTGGTTTTTTCCACCAAGAGCGGCAGACTGTTCGTGGATAGGGAAGAGAAGAGTTATCTTTCCATGGATCTGCCTGCCTGGACCTGCAAGCCGTTTCAGGTCACGGAACGGGTTGTACGGGCTCTGGGGGCACGGCCCAGCGAGTTGTTCTTCACGCGGGATTTTATCGCCGTGTTCGAGGATGAAGATACCGTGCGCAGTCTGAAACCGGATATGGTCCTGGTGGCGCAGCTTGACGGGCTCTGTCTGATTGCGACCGCTCCGGGCAAGGATTATGATTTTGTTTCACGTGTGTTCGTCCCGGCCATGGGCATTCCCGAAGATCCCGTTACAGGATCGGCCCATTGCAGTCTGGTGCCGTTCTGGTCCAAGCGGCTTGGCAAGGAAGATTTGCGCGCCTATCAGGCCTCTGAGCGCGGTGGAGAGCTACTGTGCCGTAATCTGGGCGAACGTGTGAAGATCGCGGGCAAAGCCGCCCTGTATCTCAAAGGGAAGATTTACCTGGACGGCTGCAATTCCTGCGATTGATCCCCGCTGATTCTAGAGCAACCTCAGATCCCAGTTGAATCTGCTGGTGCGGTTCGACTGCCGGACATGTTTTGGCAGCCGTTCGTGCATGGTCAGCATGAAGGCGTACCCAGCCTTTTCCAGGGGTTTGGCCTCGCGAGTTAAATCCAGCTCCCAGTTGGGGTAGACCCAATAGTTCTGGCCGAGCGGCTTGACCCAGCAAATTTCCCCTTTGGGGCTGGAGTATTCCTCCCCGGTCTTGACTCCCTCGCCCAGCACGCGGGATATGCCGAGAGGCCACATTCCCTTGAGCACGATACCCAACGGCAACGGGCTTTCCGCCGGAAGACGGAGGAATTCGTCGCCGGAAAGTTCCGGACTGACAAAGGCGGCTGTAAAGCCCATGTCGGCACAAGTCTGCATGGCTTGGGCATTGGAAAGGTTGCAGAATGGACCGGCCACCAGTTGGACAGGGTGTTTTTTGAGCAGGCCCAATTGCCAGGGCGCGTTGCAGACCACAGTCTCCGCACCTTTGTCCATGGCCATGGCCAGGGTCTCGGCCCATTGGGCTTCCTCGTCAGGCCAGATCACCGGCGGCAACCACCACCAGGTGCGGCGTGCCAAGGGTGTTGGGATGGATTCCACGATGCGCCGATCCAGCCAAAGACCCGAGGAATCCGATGATTTGCCGCGGGTCGGGATGCGATCCAACGTCAGATGCATGGTCTTGGTGGGCTTTGCTCGTACCAGCGGCGTTGGCTCAAAATCGGAAGCTTCAACCACCTGTCCTGCGGGCAGGCTCGTCAATTCTTTGTCCAGGCGACGCAACTCGCCCATCAATTCCGGTTCGCGGCGATCAATGAGAAAGACCTTCATGCCGGGGCGTGGAACAGATCCTTTGAGGGACGGGATGTCCACTCGGCCGCCTTTGGGGACGGCGCGCCGTACAGGCATGGTGCGGTGGCCGATTTCGTCCTCATAGCCGATACGCAGGAAGTCGCCGGGCAAAAGCGGCATGCGCGGTTGAAAATACGGTTTTCTATCTTGGGATTTGATGAGGCCTATGAGCTGGCCCGAGCCGGTGTCTTTGCCAGGATCCACTGGCGTGAAGGCGCGTTGCGGTAAAAAAAGCGAATGGGTGGATGGACGCCCCAAGGCTTGTTCCAGGAGGCTTGCCGCATCTTTTTTTGCTTGGGCGTCTTTGGGCTTGTCGCGCAGCAGGCGGTAGGCGGAAACCGTATAATAGACGTAATGCGGTCCTTTTTTGCGTCCTTCGATTTTCCAGGCTTTGATGCGGGGGATGTCCAGCAGCGGCTTGGTCAACACGTCCAGGCTGTAGTCCATGCAGGAAAAGGCGCGGAGTCCCCGGTCGTCCCGGGCGTGGGTATAGAGTCGGCGGCAAGGCTGCACGCAGCGTCCGCGCAGGCCGCTTTTGCCGCCCATGTAACTGGACCACCAGCAGCGGCCCGATACGGAATAGCACAGCGCGCCATGCACGAAAATTTCCAGGTCCAGATCGGCAGGGCATGCGTCGGCCATGGCCTTGGCCTCGTCCAGATTCAATTCGCGAGGGATGACCACGCGGTTGGCTCCAAGCTCATGGGCGATGCGCAATCCTGCGGGATGGCTCAGATTGGCCAGAGTGGAAAGATGCAATTCACCCGCAAAGCCCGCCTGCCGCGCCACGCGAAACAGACCTGGGTCCTGGATGATCAGGGCGTCGGGCTGAACCGCGGCGGCGGCCCGTTCGATGAGCCTGCCTGCGGAAGCTTCGTCACCGGGCTTGACCAGGGTGTTCATGGCGACGTACACCTTGACACCTTTGCCGTGGGCCAGGTTTGCCAGGCGGGAGAGCTCACTGATCGAGAAGTTTTGGGCCTGCATACGGGCCGAAAAATGTTTCAGGCCAAGGTAGACGGCATCTGCTCCAGCGGCCAGCGCCGCTAGAAAGCAGTCTTTATCCCCTGCGGGGGCCATGATTTCCGGTCGGAAGGGTTCCTGCCGGGGATCGTTGACAATGATATCGTTGGTATTCAAAGGGTCTCATCCATGCGTAAGAAATTTTGCCGGGAAGTGACAGTAGTTGAAATCCTGCCGGTAGGTCAATCCGAAGGTGAAGGGGAGTTTTTTGAGCTGCGGCTTGAGGAACCCGGCTGGACTGATTGGCAGCCCGGCCAATTTGTGATGGTTCGTCCTTCTGATTGGGATTTTTCCCTGATCTGGGGGCGTCCTTTTTCCATCTGTCGTTCCCGGGATGGACTGTTCAGTATCTTTTTCCAGAACGTTGGGCGGGGGACTGCGCGGATTGCAAAACTGCGTCCCGGCGACAAGGTGACGGTTTGGGGGCCACTGGGCAATTCCTTTGTCATGGAAAAGAGCACGCCCACCCTGCTGCTTGCCGGAGGAGTTGGGCTGGCTCCTTTTGTCGGGTATGTCGAACGGCATCCTACGCCGGAACATCTAGAATTGCTGTTCGCACATCGGCTGCCGCTGGGATGTTATCCGTATCCTGCATTGGCCGCTGCCGGCACGCGGGGCTGCCTGGAAGAGCGGAGCCCGGCGGACCTTCCGAAAATTATTCAGGCCGTGCAGCATAAGGTCGCGCAGTACAAGGAAGGTTTGGTGTTGTGCTGCGGCCCCACGCCGTTCATGCGCACAGTGCAGCAGGCCGCACTGAAGTATGGCGTGCGTTGCCAGGTGTCCCTGGAAAACCGCATGGCTTGCGGGGTGGGCGCGTGTCTTGGCTGCGTCTGCAAGGACGGTCAGGGCCACCATGTCCAGACGTGCACGCGTGGCCCTGTGTTCTGGGCTCAGGACGTGACTCTCTAGTTCGGCGCAAAGAGCTGAGGAGCTGAATATGGACCAACATGTTTCGTTTGCCGGACTGACACTGAAGAATCCTATTCTCACCGCTTCCGGTACCTTCGGTTTTGGCTTGGAATTTTCCGGTTATGGCGATTTGAGTTCCTTGGGAGGCATCGTGGCCAAGGGGCTGTCCCTGCGGCCCCGTGAAGGCAACCCCATGCCGCGCATCGCGGAAACCCCGTGCGGCATGCTCAACGCCATTGGCATCCAGAACCCGGGCGTGGAAGTTTTTGTTCAAAAGATACTGCCGGCCATGCCTTGGCGGGAAACTGCCGTGGTTGCCAATCTTTACGCCTGTGATGCCGCCGAATATGCAGAATTGGCGGGTATTCTTGCCGTGGAAGAGGGGATTGCCGCCCTTGAGGTCAATGTCTCGTGCCCCAACGTCAGTCAGGGCGGGGCGCTGTTCGGCGCTGATCCGGCGCAGATCACACGGGTCACCGAGGCGGTCAAATCGCGCGCGGGCAATAAGCCCGTCTGGGTCAAACTTTCGCCCAACGTCACGGACGTGGCTGTCTGCGCACGTGCCGCGGAACAGGGCGGGGCGGACGCGCTTTCGCTCATCAATACATTGACCGGGATGGCCGTGGATGCCCGGACGCGCAGACCGAGGCTGGCGAACGTGGTGGGCGGACTTTCCGGGCCGGCCATTAAACCCGTGGCCTTGCGGTGCGTACATCAGGCTGCCCAAGCGGTCAAAATTCCTCTTGTCGGCATCGGGGGAGTTGCTTCTGCCGAAGATGTTTTGGAATTCATGCTTGTTGGCGCTCATGCCGTGCAGATAGGGACCGCCAATTTTCTGCGCCCGGATTTTACGTTCCGGCTTGTGGAACAATTGGCGGAGCTGACGCAGGCATTGGGGATTTCTTCCTGGGACGAATATCGGGGATCGCTTGAAATTCCTGGCAATAGTTGAGCGCGTTTTTTTTGGCGCTTAAGGCTTGCCAGCGGAATCGTTTTATATTAGGTCATTCCTTCCTCGCGGAGAGGTGTCCGAGTCCGGCTTAAGGAGCACGCCTGGAAAGCGTGTGTGGGGGAAACTCCACCGGAGGTTCAAATCCTCTCCTCTCCGCCAGATTGAAATCTAAGCCCTGAAGCAATTCAGGGCTTTTTCTTTGTCCCGTCACGGCCCGGGACGGATACGACTTAAGGGTAGGGTCTGCTGTCGGAGAAACATGCGGCTAGCGGGGCAGCTTATCTGCTGCCTGTCTCAAAAATCATTCCTCTCTTTATTTTTCGGCTGCATCCCCTTAATCTCTTTTTGGTTGGGCATTCTCCTGAGAGGTTGTACGAAAACAGCCAGTCTTGGTTTGTTTTGATAAACGTATTTTGGGGAACGGTTTTTTTTAATGTGTCAGGGCAAAGAGGGAGGACAAGTGAGCGGTAAGGTTGATGTCATAATCAATGTTTGCGGGAAGGTGTATCAGACGGCCTTGGCATTACTGACGTTGGACAGAGTATCTGGACAACATATCGATAAAATTTATTTCGTTGAAGAAAATACCACTTATCGCAATGTTGAAATGCACGGTGGGCACCATGAATATGTCCGGGAGAAATTGAAGGAAAAAATCGTCTATATGATGCCTTCGCAGTGGAATTATTGCTTCGACTTAGAGCGTGACAAGCTGAAATCTACAGAATACAGGCATTCTGTGCGTTATCAGTATGGCTGGGAGTCGAGCGACAAAGATCACGTTTTGATCATACATAATGATGCAACGTTTCATGGAGATGTTGTCGGAGCCATGCTGAAGGCCATAGAAGACAATATTGCGATCGGTCACATCGGCCAGTGTTGGTATTGCCCGGCCGCTTTTACCGGAAAGTGTTCTTCGGAAACTTATACGGAGTATCGTCCTTCGTTCTCCGAGCTGCGCAATCTGTACCGGAAGACCATTGCTCCGCAGGGGGAACTCATGCGGGCCTATCACTTGCCGCGAATGCATGAGATGTTTGAACGTCAACCGTGGCCGTTGCCCGAGTGTAGAGTCAATGAATGGTGCGCGCTCGTGAATATGAAGAAAGCACGAGCAATCACCGTCCCCACTGGCAGTGTTACGCCGTTTGGGGCAATCATCAACGTGGGCAAGCAGATTCTTGATGTGGGGTGCCAATGGTTCAGGGATGTCCACATCCGGGGATTTACATGCAAACATTTCGACATCTATGAATATATGCATCATGATGTCCCGCCTACCGGGCAGCCCACGCTTATTGACAAGGATCGTTATCAAGTCAAGGAAATGGAGGCGTTGGAACGATTGAGAAACGATTTTGGACACCCGTGATCCGTTGCATTGGCGAGAGGCTTTTTCAGCCTTGACTGTGCGTACGGGAGCGCGTAGATAAAGCGATCCGGCGATAGGCCGGTATGTGTAAGTGTAATGCTCAGGGAAGCCGGGTGGCGGTTGCGTCGTGAACCCCGTCAGGCCCGAAAGGGAGCAGCGGTAACGGTTGTTGCCGGGTGCCTGGCTTCCCTGAAAAGCGCGTCTCGATCCGAAAGGATAGACGCGCTTTTTTTGTGGTTATTGAAAGCACAAAATGTATTCGTTTCATCCTCCAATTCAACGAAAACAAGATTGGTGATTGACGCGTGTTATTGGTTTGGATAACGTGTGAAAATACTAATTAATGGTATCCCGAACTGGAGGTGGGTATGAAACGGTTATCGTTGGCTTGCGTTGCTGCGGCTTTGGTTCTTATGCTTTGTTCCAGCGCCATGGCGCATTTTGGAATGGTCATCCCCGACAAGGACGAGGTCCTGCAGGATGACAAGAATATCCATTTGGCCCTTTCTTTTTCTCATCCTTTTGAAGGCATTGGGATGAATTTGGTCAAGCCGGAAAAATTTGATGTATATTTTGAAGGTAAAGCCACCAATCTTCTTGGCAGCCTGAAAGAAACCAAAATAATGGATCATATGGCCTGGGGAGCGGATTACAAAGTGACACGTCCGGGCATGTATACGTTCGTGATGGAGCCGAAACCCTATCCTGAACCAGCCGAAGACAACTATATCATTCATTATACGAAGGTTGTCGTGGATGCATTCGAGGGCGGCGAAGAATGGAATCAGCCCTTGGGCATCAAGACCGAGATCGTTCCGCTGACCCGTCCTTTTGGCAACTATGCGGGGAATGTCTTCCAGGGGTTGGTGCTGGTTGATGGCAAGGCCGTTCCGTATGCCCGCGTCGAGGTTGAATTCTACAATAAGGACAAATCCCGCGAAGCTCCCAATGGCCGTATGATTACGCAGGAAGTCCTGTGCGACGGCAATGGTGTGTTTACCTTTGCCTGTCCCTGGCAGGGGTGGTGGGGGTTTGCTGCATTGACCGACGCCGACTACCAGATTGAAGGCAAGGTGGTGGAGTTGGGCGCGGTGCTTTGGATGGAAATGAAGTAATCATAGCCAGTTGGTGATTAAAAAAACCCGGCCTTGGCCGGGTTTTTTCTTGGACAGCACGCTTAACTGGCCTGCTCGCGGGATATGATGAGTTGTTCTTCCCAGGATTCAAGAAGCAGAGGCTCATGGATTGGTTCTGGATAAGGTTCAAGAAATTCCAGGTCGGATTCGCTTTCATGGAGCAATCGAAGAATGTCGGGGACGATTTCATCAGGGAATGCCCCGATCATGCCGCCTATAAACCCTCCAACGCAAGCACTGAGCGCGCAATACGGATGTGCTCCTATAAGTGCTTGTCCAAGAATGGCGACAAGTGAACCAAACAAAGCTCCTATGAGTGATCCATCGTTGGATTGCCCCATATATGCTTTTAGCCCACGAAAAACTCGAAGAGCATTCTTGATAAAGAATCCTGTAAAGCTTCCTAAAAAGGCCGTAGTGCCGAGCAGTATCAAGCCTGAGAAGAAGTTATACATAATGGATTGATGCAGCCAGTGGTATTCAACAATGCCGGACAAGCCTCCTGTAAGCAATAACCCATAAAAACATCTTTGTCGGACAAGGGTGAAATCACGCATTCTTCCTCCTGGCATATTTCGCAATCTTTTGGGGAGGGAGCAGCATTGTTGGCGTCATTTCTTGGTTGCCACAATGGTGATACGCTTCCTTCATTGGTCTCATCGGCAATTCCACCATATTGTTTATGTTTACTTTTGCCTTAAAGAACTGTAAGTGTTTTTTCCAGTTGCAAGGCTCATGTGGGCATTATTTTGAGTGAGAAGTTGTTTTAAACCCCTGAAGCGTGACGGCTTAAGGGCATGTGGAAGAGTGTCCAATGAAGAAAGTTTGTATTTCAATTATTGTGGTCCTTGGAATGTGGGCACTCACTTTCTCGCTGGTTAAACCGAATTCTGCCCAGGCCGCAGGCTTTGGCTTGTATGAGTGGAGCGCGCGTGGAAACTCCATGGGCGGAGCGCTGGTAGCCACACAAAATCCTGATGCCTCCACTGTCGCCTTCAATCCCGCGGCCATGACAATGATTGACGAAACCGAAACCTTGCTTGGCGCTTCGTTCATTTCTCCCTCTGTGACGGTCGCCATTGATGGTGTGGATACCGTGACCGAAGATCAGACGTTTATCGTGCCGCACGCCTATTATGTGAACCAGATCGGAGAACGAGTCTGGTTTGGTTTTGGCACCTATACCCGCTTTGGTTTGGGCAATGAGTATGATCGCGATTGGCAGGGCAATGATCGCCTGTACAAGGTTGATTTCCAGTCCTCCTCCATCAGCCCCACTTTGGCATTCAAGGTCACTGACGATCTTTCCGTGGGACTGGGGGCGGAGCTTTTCCTCGCGGCCATTGAGATCCGCCGCTTTTTGACCTCTGCCACCCTTGGCGGAATTTCTTCCGACATGGAGATGAAAACCTGGGGTCAGGCCATCGGCGCAAACCTTTCCGCGTACTATACCTTCAATGACGAATGGGCTCTCGGTTTCATGTATCGGTCGGGTATGCGTCTGCATGGTGACGGCAACGTCAATTTGGAGGGCCCGCTGGCAAGCCACCCGGCCGTTCGCTGGGACAGCGGAGACATGAGCATGGATGCCAACGTTCCTGGCAGTTGGACCCTCGGACTTTCCTACACACCGTTCGAAGAGCTGGCCATGGAGTTGGATGTCGTCCGCACAGACTGGAGTTCCTACAAGACGTTTGGTTTCAGCTTCAACCCGGAGACCAATCTGCCCGACTCCATCCAGGAAAAAATGTATAAGGATGTGTACCGGGTGCAGTTCGGCGTGGAATATTCCCCGCTGGATTGGATGACCGTACGCGGCGGCTACATCTTTGATCAGAGCCCGATTCGTGATGGCTATGAAGATTATATGCTGCCTTCCAATGACCGCCAGCTTTTCAGCACCGGCCTTGGCTTCGCTTACGGGGATTGGACCCTGGATACTTCCTACACCTACATTGTCGCCAAAGAGCGCAACAACATGTCGCATCTGACCAATCTTGGTGGTCCTCTGGGGCTGGGCGGTGGTGGTTCGGATGTTGATTTCAAGGACGGCACCGTGCACATCTTCGGCGCGAGTGTTGGCTACAAATTCTAACTTTCTCTCTATTCTTCCGCTTCAGTAAAGGCTCCTCTTTTGAGGAGCCTTTTTCGCGTCTTGACCTTGCCGCATGGCATATGAAACACATTCAAAACGCGTTATTTTGGTTCAGCAGTATTGTTGACTCGAGTCGGCAGGGAGCCTCAGTGATCCATATTCATCAAGTATCATTTTCGTATTCCGGGAACGTTGCCGTCCTGGACAATATCTCTTTGCATCTTGAACCGGGGGGGGTGCACATTCTTGCCGGGGCCAACGGGAGTGGAAAATCTACCTTGCTCGCACTTATGGCTGGCTTGTATCTCCCCAAAGCAGGTTGGATCGGGATTGACGGGAAAAAGGGAGAAGCCATTCGTGATCTGGGGCGATTGGTTTTGCAGGAATCGGATTTACAAATTCTCGGTGCAACGCCTGCGGAAGATTTACTTTTGGGGTGCGAGGAAAAGTCGGAAAACGTGACAGAGGCGCGAGCAATGGCGGACCTTTTTCAACTGCTCGATTATTGGGATAAGCCCGTGCAAACATTGTCCGGCGGCATGAAACGCAAACTCTGTCTGGCAGCGGCGTTGCTGGACCGGCCACAGGTTCTGTTGCTTGACGAGCCGTTGAGCGGTCTTGATTATCCCGCTGTGTGCGAGATGCGCAGAATTCTTCGCCGTCAGGGGCAAGAGGGCATGACGCAGGTTGTTGCCGTGCATGATCTGGATCCGGTCATCGATTTGGCTGACACGCTGACTGTGCTCGCCTCCGGGCGATTGGTTTTGCATGGTTCGCCTGAAACAGTGCTGGCTCATGTACGCGAATACGGAGTTCGTCCGCCTGCCACTTGGCAGGCGGGGTTGGGGATTCGCGCCTGGGATGAGGATGATGTTTGAATTTGCGGGCCGGACCGATCCACGTCTTAAGCTGCTTTTGGCTTTGCTGCTGGGCGTATTGATTTGGCGGGCGGGATGGCTCGGTGTCGCAGTGTACGCCATGGGATTGGGTACGTTTGTCGTGCAGGGGCGTGATCGCCTCTCCGGTGGTATGCGGATAGTACGAACCTACATTGTTTTTGTGCTCTTTTGGACCGCAGCCAAGTGTCTTGTGGATATATGGGGAGCATATTCTGTCGAGGATGCGCTGTTCAATGGCTTGCTGCTTGGTGAGCGTGTTGCTTGCCTGCTTCTTCTTGGAATGGCTCTCGGCGTGAGCACTTCCGCTCCAGCCCTTGGCCGAGGGTTGACAGCATTGTTGCGTCCCATTTTAGGGCGTCGACATTCCTGGAAAATTGCATTGGCCTTTTCTCTTATGGTACATTATTTGCCAATGATGTGGCGCTCTTTGGACCAGATACGAGCAATTGTAAAGCGACGTTGTCCGAATCTCTCTGTATGCAAGCGTGTGTTGCTGCTGGCCCAGGCTCTACTTCGAAGCATGGGACAAAAAACATGGGATCAATCTTTGGCGGTTGCGGCGCGAAACATGGATCATGCCAGGGCGTGGCAATGCAGTTTTGCTTTCCGGTGGCGTGAATGGACAGGCGGGGCAGTCTTGGCTGTCGGGTTAGTGGCTCTTACGATGCTCTAGGGAGAGCATGACCAAAACCGTTAGGCTGAGTGTGCTGATTATGCCGTCGCGAATAAGCGACCAGAGCATCTCCGGTTCCGCGGTCGGGTCTGTGCTGAAGCAGCCGCAGGCAACATCCAGTCCCCGCATATAATTGAATCCGAGCGCCACAAGAAATACCGCCATGAGTACCGTGGTAAGCAGGGCAGCACCGCGTGCGCAAAGGTTCAAAATCAGGGCGATGCCGCAAATGAATTCCAGCCAGGGGAGCAATAGTGCGGCAGGATTGACAAAAAGCTCAGGGAGTATCTTGTAATTACTGATGATTTGGGCAAACGCCTCTGGATGCTGGAGTTTGTCGAAACTGGCCAGTAAAAAGACAATGCCAAGAAGATTCCGCAACAAAGAAGAGTGGTTCACTTTCCAGCCTCCAACAGTCCCCCGACCTGAAACCAGCCTTTCAAGCCTTCGGGCATGACTACCAGTTCCACTCCGCGCTCGCGCAACAGCACAAGCAGGTTTTCCGCCATGGCACACTCCCTGCTGTCGCAATAGAGGATGAGGCGCAAGGGGTGCGTCCCCTTTTTGACTTCGGAGTACGGAATGTTCACCGCGCCGCTGACATGCCCATCTGCAAATTCTGCCCGGCTGCGGGCGTCAATGAACAGGGTGGGGCCGTCAATGGCGGCCTGCATGGCTTGGGCAGGGGAGAGTGTGTTTATGGACGCCTGTTGCGGGATAGACGGATCTGATGACCGTGAAAGAGGAAGGCTGTCCGATCGAAAGTGGTTGGACGCCAATGCCAATGTCGTTGAAAAGAACAGGAGAAAGAGGGCTTCCCAAAGGAATGCTCCCCAGCGTCTTTTTTTTTGCATAGCCATCACTGCTTGTTGCGTTTACTATCGAAGGCAAAGTTTTACGCCACGGCTTACCGTTTGGCAACGCCAAGTCGGAAAGTCAGGGGAGGCGCCATGCAGCAAATGGATACGGGAAATGTAAAAAAAATGCTCGACGAGGCTCGTCCGGGCGAATTGGATGTCTTGGATGTACGACAGGAATGGGAATACGAGGAGTTTCATCTCCCTGGAGCGATTCTGGTTCCCTTGCCGGAATTGCCGGACAAGATGGCGGGACTGCATCGTGAGCGGAGAATTTTGGTGTATTGCCGTTCCGGCAACCGCAGCATGGCGGCGGCCTCTCTTCTGGAGAGTCATGGCTTTCGTGATGTCGTGAATATGGATGGTGGCATGAGTGCCTGGCAAGGGGCCACAGCCGTGGAAGGTGTGTTGAGCGGTATGGAATTTTTCCCGAAGATAATGGAAACAGCCGATGTGTATCGTTTTGGGTATGGCATGGAGCGTGTCTTGGAAGCTTTTTATCGGCGTATGGCCGAAATAGCTCCCACCAGAGAAAGTGCGGATCTTTTTCAGACGCTGGCCGGCTTTGAGGAAGCGCATATGCGTAGTTTGTATATCCGCTATGGCCGGACCAGCGAGTCACCCCTCCCGCGTGAAGAGTTCGAGAAGCAAGCGCTTGCCGAGACAGGTGAAGGCGGCCGCGACCCAGAAGCCTACTTTGCCGACAGTCTTACTTCTCTTGTCGATTTGCGTGGCATTGTGGAAACGTCAATGATGATTGAAGCGCAGGCGCTGGATTATTATCAACGTTGTGCGCGGCAACCGGAACATGCCGATAGTGCGGAAGTCTTGCTGGTGCTTGCGCGTGAAGAACAGGGGCATTTGCGCATGTTGGGAAATTATCTTAAGAAATCAGCTGAAAGTAGTAATTTTTTATAGAAGGAAGAACCATGGACGTATCCATTGGTGTCAATGTGCTCATGGAATCCATGGGAGCGGCGGATCGCGTGAAATGCGTCCTTCAGGGGTACAGTCGCGACGAGTATCTCATCCTGCGCCTTCCTCTTACAGCCGGTATTCGTGCACGCGTTCCCGATGGAGCATTACTGACCTTTCGTTATTTGAACCGTGGAAAACTGATTTCCTTTCGCGCCAATGTGATGCGTTATCTTGCCGTGCCTTTTTCGCTGTTGTTTGTGACCTATCCCAAAAGATTCGAAGCCCATGACCTGCGCAGTGAGGAACGGCTTTTTTGTCATTTTCCAGCTACCTTGCGTCGGGGGCAAAAGGTCTTCCACGGGCTGATGCTTGATTTGAGCCATGGCGGCTGCCGCTTTTTCCCTGATGTGGAACAGAATCGTGCGCCCTTCAATTTGCGTATCAGCGATGTGGTCAAAGGGGAGTTTCGATTACCCAACGGCAGCCCGCTTGAATTCCGAGGCAAGATAACCGCACTGGAAGGACATCCGCCGCATACCGTGGGGCTGCGCTTTCCGCAGGGGGATAGCCCGCTCAGCGGCGAACTGCTGACGTATATGGACGAAGTCCATAACTTGCGGGAACGGATGTTTGAACGGGGTGGAGTGGGTTAAGCGCGGAAACAGGCAAGGTATTCCTGGTTTCCCTTGGGGCCTTTGATCGCGGATGGAGTAACTCCCGCGCAGGTCAGGCGCATTTCTCGTTCTACAAAATCAAGTACTTTTTGTATGGCTTCCTGACGATGCGCTTCCTCGCGTACAACACCTTTGCGGTTTTTTTCCGGTCCCAGCTCAAATTGTGGTTTGATCAGGGCCACGATGCAGCCTCCCGGTTTCAGGAAGCGGATGCAGGAGGGCAGGATCAGTGTCAGGGAGATGAAGGAGACATCGATTACCACGAGGTCAACAGGTTCCGGCAGCAAATTGTCCGGGGCATGACGCAGATTGGTATTCTCCATGCTCACCACGCGTGAGTCGGCGCGGAGACGTTCGTGTAATTGCAGAGTGCCCACGTCCACCGCATAGACCTTGGAAGCGCCGTGTTGGAGCAGGCAGTCCGTGAATCCTCCTGTGGACGCTCCCGCATCCAAGCAGACCGAATCGCGGACATCCAGCTGGAAATGTTCCATGGCTGTGAGGAGCTTCCAGCCTCCACGACTGACAAAACGTTCGGCCTGTTTCAGTTCCAGTATGTCGTCTTCACGTAACTGTTGCCCGGGCTTGTCCACGGGCACGGCTTCGCTGCCCGACACCAGCAGTACCTGACCGGCCATGATCAGGCGTTTGGCCTTTTCCCGGCTGTCTGCAAGGCCCTGACTGAAGAGAAGTTGGTCGGCGCGTACTTTTGCGGCCATGTGTTTCCTTGGCGGCGAAACAGGATGCCCCGTTATTCAGGATGCCCCGTTATTTGTGTTCCAGGCCGAGCCGTTTGACCACGTTTCCGGCAGCGGCCACAGCGTATTCCTGCGGGGAGAGTCGTTCCCGTTCCGACGGTTCGATGACCAGCTCGGGAGCGTTGGCCATGGCCGGGTCAGGCGAGACGCCAAAAGCGGCAGGGAAGCTGTTCTGGAAATACATGTTCTGGAAATCGATGAACTTGAGCTGATGCGCAGTGGAGTCCAGGATGGCAAGTTCGTCGGAAGAGAGCAGGCCCAGCTCCCCGGCGCGGATGGCGCCGGCCAGACACTCGCCGCCCTGCGTACAGGCGATGTGGCCGTTGCGGTTGGCCCGGATCATGCCTTCCATGATCTGTTGTTCCGTAACCTGCACCACCAGGAAGGAACCAGGACCGCCAACAGCTTCGAAGCGCTCTGCAAAATGACGCACGCGGGGGAAAGAGACCGGGTTGCCGATCATGGCGGCCTGGGCCACGGAAGGTTCCACAGGAACCGGGGCAAAGCTGCGTTTGGCGGGCTCGTCCACGGAATAATACCGATAGACAGGATCGGCGTGGTGCGACTGGACGCCGAAAATACGCGGCAATGTGTCGATGATGTTCAGCGTATGCAGCTTGAGGAAGCCCGCCATGATGGCCGTGATATTGCCTGCATTGCCGATGGGGACGAAGACGCATTTTTCGGAAAGATCCCAATCGAACCATTGGGCAATTTCAAAGGCATAGGATTCCTGGCCCAGGATGCGCCAGGCGTTTTTGGAATTCAGCAGCGCTACGCGGTAGTTGTCCGCGAGGTGTTCCACGACCTTCATGCAGTCGTCGAATACGCCGGGCACTTCCAAGACCGTTGCGCCGCTGCCCAGAGGCTGGGCAAGCTGCTGGGGAGTGACCTTGCCGTGGGGCAGGATGACGACGCTTTTGACCGGCCCGGCAAGATAGGAGGCGTATAAGGCCGCGGCTGCCGAAGTGTCGCCGGTGGAAGCGCAGACGGTGAGCACCTGATCCCAGCCGTGCTTTCGGATTTGCGCCTTGAGGTAGCTGAAGGCGCAGGCCATGCCCCTGTCCTTGAAGGACGCGGAAGGATTCTGGCCGTCGTTCTTGTATGCGGTGGTAATGCCGGACTCGGCGCAAAGGGCTGAATTGGAATGAATGATGGGCGTATTGGCTTCGCCGAGGTAGACGATGTCTTCCTCCTCCAGCACCGGAGCCATCAATTCGTAAAAACGGAAAATGCCGCGCAGCGCCGTTTTCTTGGTGGCGGCTCGGGAATCGAAAATGGTTCGCCACTCGGCTCCCGACGTTTTCTTCAAATCGTCGAAGTCCAGGTTTTCCAGCAGAAACACCCCACCACAGTCCGGGCAGGTGTACAGCAGTTCGTCAACAGGGAAGCGGCGGCCGCAACCCAGGCAGACGTACTCCATGCGTCCGCGATACGAGGGAAACTGGTTGGCGATGTTCATGGCGTCACCTTGCAAAGCTTGGTTCACGTTAAGGCCAGATTCTGGGCACACAGAGCAGGAACATGGTCAGGCCCAGAGAGAGTTTTACAGTCATGCCGAGCGACTTGCCGAAGAACGCGCCCATGGAGGCGCGATTGGCTTCGACAGCCGGGCGGCCCTTGCTCAATTCAAAGATAAAACATCCGACATAAGCACCCAAGAGCGCGCCCAGGAGCGCGCCCACGCCAAGCAGAAATGGAGCGCCCAGTATTGCGCCGATGATAGCTCCCAGGATGCTGCCGAAATTCCCCCGGCCTGAAGCACCGTATTTTCTGGCACCCCAGGATTGGGCGATCCACTCCACGGCCTCGCCGAACAGGGCAATGGCGGCCAGCACTCCCACGAACACCCAACCCATATTGGACTCAGGGCGTAAATAAGTCCAGACGCCGACAAAAAGGGTCAGCAGCCAGTTGCCCGGCAGACTGAAGATGTTCAGCGCCTGGGCCGTGAAAAGCAGCAGCAGGAAAAGCGTTGCCCAGAGATAATCCATGCTACGCGTTGCGCAGGTCCACCACCCGCTTGGCCTTGCCCTCGCCCTTGGGAATGGTGCCGGACTGCACGAGTTCGACTCGCGGCGTCACCAATATCTCGTCGCGCAGGCGGGAGGCAATGCGTTTTTGCAGGCTCTGCAACTCGCGCATGTCCTCCACGAAGAACTCTTCGCGAATCTCCACCTTGACGCGGATTTGGTCCATGACGCCTTCGTGGAAGAGTTCGATGAGGTAGTTTTGACCCACTTCGGGAATGTTCATGAGGGTCTGCTCGATCTGCATGGGGTAGATGTTCACGCCCTTGATGATGAGCATATCGTCGGCGCGGCCCGTGATGCGGTCGATGCGCCGATGGGTGCGGCCGCAGGCGCATTCGCCGGGAATGAACCTGGTCAGGTCGCGGGTGCGGTACCGCAGGAGCGGCATGCCTTCGCGGGTCAGGTTGGTCATGACCACTTCGCCGATCTCGCCTTCTGCTGCGTCTTCGCCGGTCTCAGGATTGATGATTTCGATGAGGAAGGCGTCCTCCCAAACATGCATGCCGGATTGCTGCGTGCATTCAAAGGCCACGCCCGGTCCGTTCATTTCCGAAAGGCCGTAAGAGTTGTAAGCCTTGATGTGCAGCATCTGCTCGATGCGTTTGCGGATCTCCTCTGTATGAGGCTCTGCGCCGATAAGAGCGATACGCAAGGGCAGGCTGGCCGGGTCAATTCCTTCGGTCTCAAGGAATTCTGCAAAATAAAGCGCGTAGGAAGGAATAATGTGGGCGACAGTGACGTTGAAGTCGCGAATCAGCTTGACCTGGCGCTTGGAGTTGCCGGCTCCGGCGGGTACGGTCAGACAGCCCAGATGTTCCGAGCCGTAATGGATGCCCAGGCCGCCGGTGAACAGGCCGTAGCCAGACATGTTCTGCAGTACGTCACTCTTGCGGATGCCGCAGGCGTACATGCTGCGGGCCATGAGCGAAGCCCATTCCCGTATGTCGTTCTCCGTATAAAATATGGCGGTCGGCGTGCCCGTGGTGCCGGAGGATGCGTGCAGGCGAACGAAATCATCCAAGGGACGGCTGAGCATGCCGTAAGGATATTGGGAGCGGAGATCTTCCTTGGTGGTGAAGGGCAGTTTTTTCACGTCTGCGGAGCATGTGATGCTTTCAGGGGAGAGGCCCATGGCCCCAAGCCGTTCCGCATAAAAGGGCGATTTCAGGGCAATGGCCACGGAGCGTTTCAAACGTTGGGCCTGAAGCGCCTCAAGTTCAGGGCGTGGAAGGGTTTCCACGGGATCGAAATACATGTCGCCTCCGGAAGGATGCTAGCCCATGGGCTCGTTTTCTGACGGATAGGGCGTGGTCGTGAGGTCCTCGAACCGGGTCCACTGCTTGTGGAAATAGAGATCCACATCGCCCACAGGGCCATTGCGTTGTTTGCCGATGATGACTTCGGCCTGGTTCTTTTTTGGGTTGTCTTCGCTCTTGTTGTAGAAGTCGTCGCGATAGAGAAAAAGGATAACGTCGGCGTCCTGTTCAATGGCGCCGGATTCGCGCAGGTCCGAGAGCATGGGACGGGGTGGTTTGCGTTCCTCAACCTTGCGGTTGAGCTGTGACAGGGCGATGACGGGGATGTTGAGTTCTTTGGCCAAGGCCTTGAGGCTTCGGGAAATGTCGGAGATTTCCTGCTCGCGGGAATCGATTCGCCGACTGGAGCGCATGAGCTGGAGATAGTCCACCACGACGAGTCCAAGATTGTGTTCCGCTTTGAGGCGGCGACATCGGGCGCGCAATTCGAGGGTGGAAAGAGCCGGAGTGTCGTCGATAAACAGAGGCGACTGCATGAACTGGTTGGCCGCGTCCTGGAGTTTGACCCAATCCTCGTCCTGTAAATATCCGGTACGCAAATGCCCCAGGTTGACCCTGGCCTGACAGGCGAGCAAGCGGGTCATGAGCTGTTCCTTGCTCATTTCCAGGGAAAAAACCGCAGTGGCAATGCCTGAATTGATGGCCGCACGCATGCCCAGGTTCAGGGCAAAGGCGGTCTTGCCCATGGAGGGACGTCCGGCCACGATGATCAAGTCGGACTTTTGCAGTCCGGCGGTCATTTCGTCGTATTTCTGGTAGCCTGTGGGGATGCCCGTGACAGCGGATTTGTTTTCGAAGCGTTTGGTCAGCTCGTCAAAGACCTGGTTCACGAGGTCGCGGCTGCTGGTAATGGTGCCGGTGGTCTTGGCGTCGGCGATTTCGAAAATGGATTTTTCCGCTTCGTCCAGCAGGGAATCCACATCCTGCGTGTCGTAGCAATTGGAAATGATGCCGCTGGCCGTGTCGATAAGCTGTCGCAGGATGGCCTTGTCGCGCACGATGTGGGCATGGCGCGCAGCGTTCGCCGAACTGACCGGGGAATTGGACAGCTCTGCGAGATATGCCGGACCGCCCAACTCGTCCAGGACTCCAGCCGTCTTGAGATGGTTGGAGACCGTGATCAGGTCGATTGGCGAGTTGCGGTTGTAGAGGTCGATAAACGTGCTGAAGATCGTCTGATGCACCGGGGAGTAGAAATCCTCCGGTGTGACGATGTCAACGAGCGTATGGAAAAGGGAGTTTGACTGAAAAACCCCCCCCAGAACCGCCTGTTCGGCTTCCAGGTTCTGGGGGGGAACATTGCGCAATAGATCGGCTGAAGCCCTGTCCAGAGCCTCGCCGTTCTTTGCCCGGGATTTCCGGCTATTAGGCCTCGTCTTCGACGGGCTTGACCGTTCCGGCATCATTGTCCTCGACTGCCTCGGCAGCCTTGTCCTGCTCAGCTTCGCCCGCGGTGGAGCCGTGGCGCAGCACAAAGAGTTTCAGCTGGCCGCGAACATCCGGATGAAGCTTGATTTCCAGTTCATACTCGCCCAGGGAACGGATGGGATCGTCCAGAAGGATCTTGCGGCGATCGATTTCGATACCGTTTTCTTCCAGGGCGTCTCCGATCATGGACGCGGTGACAGAGCCGTAAAGCTTTTCACCTTCGCCCACCCGGACAAGAATTTCAATCGGAGCGGCGGCAATTTTTTCAGCCAGAATTTCGGCTTCGGCTCTGACGGAGTCGGCCGTGGCCTTGAGCTTGTTGCGCTCCAGATCGAACTGTTTGAGGTTGCCTTCAGTGGCGGGCATGGCCAACCCCTGAGGGATGAGGTAGTTCCGGCCATAGCCGGGCTTCACAGCGATAATGTCTCCGAGACGTCCGAGGTTGTCGACGTCCGCACGCAGAATAACTTTCATGGTCGGCGCCTCCTCTAGATGCTCTTTTTCTTGACGTCCGTGCTGTGCACAGTGGTGTAGAACAGGAGGGCCATCTGACGGGCGCGCTTGATCTCAGTGGTCAGGCTCCGCTGGTGCCGGGCACAAGTGCCGGTGATGCGGCGGGGAATGATCTTGCCCCGGTCCGTGATGAAGTCCTTAAGAATGTCGACACGCTTGTAATCCAGGGGAAGGTTCTTGTCGGCGCAAAAGCGGCAGAACTTCTTCCTCGGAGTGAATTTCTTCCTGAAGGCCATGCTTATCCCTCCTGGCTTTCTGCCGGGCTTTCCAGCTTGACGGTGATGAACTTGAAAATGCCGTCAGTGATGCGGATGATACGTTCGAGCTCCTGCACCAGGGCGCCGGGAGCGTCGTAGACCATGCGCATGTAGTAGCCACGGGTCTGTTTCTTCACGGGATAAGCCAGGGTACGCATGCCCCAGTCGTCCATTTCCACGATCTTGCCGCCGTCGCGTTCCACGATGCCGGTGCAGGTGGCAAAGATCTCGGTGCGGCGCTCTTCTTCCAACTCGGGAGAGAGCAGCAGCAGCGTTTCATAGTTCTGCATTATATCCTCCTTACGGTCATTGGCCCTCCCCTGTAGGGAGAGCAAGGCAGAAGGGGAGTCATAGTCTCTTCATTCTTGGCTGTCAAGGGTTGCGGCCCTTGTCGTCGGCTTCGTTTGTCGGTTGCTGCTGATGAGGCGTTTTCAAATCGTCTCCCTCGGTTTCGGTTTCCTGTGGCGGCTTCCAGCCGCACTGATTGGCGGCACCTCAGGAGGGCAGGCCGAGTCGGGGCAACACAAAGCGCATCAGGACAAAGGCGCCTACGAATGTTCCGAGCAGAATAAGCAGGTCCTGCATCAATCCTCCAGTTTCGAGCCGGTCAACCGTTCATAGGCTTCCAGGTATTTTTCCTGGGTGCGCATGGCTACGTCCTCAGGGATGTTTGGCGCGGGGGGCTGCTTGTTGAAGCCGATGTCCGTGAGCCAGTCGCGCAGGTATTGTTTGTCGAAGCTGGGCTGTCCATGGCCGGGTTCGTAACCGTTTACCGGCCAGAAACGCGAGGAGTCGGGCGTCAGCACTTCGTCAATGAGCATGAGCCCCTGATCGGTGAGGCCAAATTCGAATTTTGTGTCGGCAATGATGATGCCGCGTTCGCAGGCGTAGTAACGCGCACGGGAATAGATCTCTATGGCGGTGCGCTGCACCTGCTCCATGAGTTCCGTCCCGATCAAGTCCCGGGCTTGGGCCACACTGATGTTTTCGTCGTGCGAGCCGAGTTCGGCCTTTGTGGACGGGGTGAACAGCGGTTCGGCCAGCATGTCGGACTCCTTGAGTCCTTCGGGCAGTACATGTCCGCAAACCTTACCTGTTTTCAGGTAATCCTTCCAGCCGGAACCCGTGATGTAGCCGCGTACGATGCATTCGATGGGCAGCGGTTTGGCCTTTGTGACAAGGACGCTACGTCCCTCCAGTTCGGCGGCATAGGCGTGCAGGGGTGCGGGAAAGTCAGCAACCTTGCTGGCCAGAACGTGGTTGGCGATAATATCCTGATATTTTTCCATCCAGAACAAAGTGATCTGGTTCAGAATGCGTCCCTTGAGCGGAATGGGATCAGGCATGATCACGTCAAAGGCCGAGATGCGATCCGTGGTTACGATGAGCAGGGATTCCGGTGATATTTCATAGATGTCGCGCACTTTTCCGCGCGAGACCAGTGGATATTCCTTGATGTTTGTCTGGATGACGGGCTGCATGTTCGTCTCCTGGGATTGCTGGGGGTTATTTGTTTTCGGTAAGCCGGATTTCAATGGAACGGGCATGGGCTTCCAGGCCTTCCAAACGGGCCAGCCGGGCGATCTTGCTTCCATGCCTTTGAACAAAGGCCGGAGAGGCCGCAATGATGCTCGATTTCTTGCAAAAATTCTGAACGGACAGGGCCGATGAGAAACGCGCCGTACCCAGGGTGGGCAGCACATGGTTCGGTCCGGCGAAATAGTCGCCCACAGGTTCGGGGCAGTGATGTCCCATGAAGATGGCGCCGGCATGACGGATTTTGCCGAGCAGAGACCATGGATCATCCACACAGAGTTCCAGGTGCTCCGGCGCAATGCGGTTGACGAGATCCGCAGCCGTGTCCAGGTCCGGGGTCACGATGAGCGCGCCCCAATCCTGCAAGGATTTAGCAGCGATTTCTCCGCGGGGCAGGGCCGATGTCTGACGCTCCAAAGCGTTGTCCACGGCTTGGGCCAGATTTGGGTCAGGCGTTATAAGCAGAGCTGCGGCCAAGGGATCGTGTTCGGCCTGGGAAAGCATATCTGCGGCAAGCCAGTCCGGGTTGGCGTTTGCATCAGCCAGTATGGCGATTTCGCTTGGCCCGGCGATCATGTCGATGCCCACTTCGCCGACCAGAAGCGCTTTTGCTGTGGCGACGTAAATATTGCCCGGACCGGCAATGACGTCGCAGGCCGGAATGGATTGTGTCCCATAGGCCAGGGCTGCCACGGCCCAGGCGCTGCCCGATGCGTAAACATCCTGAATGCCGAGCAGGGCGGCCGTGGCCAGCAAATAGGGATTCAGGCTGCCGTCCTTGCGGGGCGGCGTGATCATTACGATTTTCGGAACGCCTGCCACAAGCGCAGGGACGGCATTCATGATGATGCTGGAAATGAGCGGGGTGGAGCCGCCTTGGCCGCCAGGGACATACAGGCCAACGCGGTCGACAGGAGTGACCATCTGGCCGAGCAGCGTGCCGTCGGCCTGGGTGGTCCACCAGGAATTCTCTTTTTGCCGCTCATGAAAGGCGCGCACGTTGGCAATGGCTTCCTGGAGTATGGAGAGATCTTCGGCCGGGACTTGGGCCAGCGCGGTTTGCAAATCCTGGTCCTTGATGCGTAGCATGCCGGGCGTAAAGTCCGGGCAATCGAAGCGGCGCGTGTAATCCATCAACGCATTGTCGCCTTCGTTGCGAACCTTGGTCAGGATGTCGCGTACCTGGGCTTCAACTTTGGCGTCAGGATTTTTGCGGCCTAGCAAACGTTGCTGCAAGGTCGGCCAATCTTTTTTCGAGGTGTAGCTGATCGTGGTGCAGAGCATGGAGTGTCGTCCTTGATGTTGCTGGCGTCGAATGAAAGCCGAGGAAATTCAGAGCGGCTTGATCCGGGCAAAATAATCTAGCCGAGAGATCGTGAAATGTCGAGGCGCGGCATAGGGCGTTGTTTGGCAAAATAAGAAGGGCCGGGGCGCAAGGCCCCGGCCCAAGCGGGTCGTTTTGGCTGAAGGTCGCGAGGACCTTATTAGAACTTGTACTCGATGCCCAGGGTCATGCGAGCAGCGTCATCGTCGTCACCGTTGTTGGCGGTGGCCCAGACATCGGAGTCGAAGTCGGCGGCGATGTAACCGATACCCAGGGTAGCGGTCAGCTGGTCGTAGATCTTGTACTGGTTCACGATGCTGAATTCCCAAATGGAATCCTGATCGGTCAGGGTGCGGCCGTAGGCCACGGAACCGAACACGGCGTCGTTGCCGGTGAAGCGGTCGCCGATGGACTCGTCGTTGGTGCCCTGAGCGTACATGATGGTGATGGAGTGGGTCAGGCCCTCAAGGAAGGAAATGTCCTTGAAGTTCATGCCCAGCTGCCAGTTGCCCATCTGCTGAGCGACGGACTGCAGGCCGTTGTCGATAGCCATGCCACCGGAATTGAAGAAGTAGTTGCCGAAGCCGTAGTCGCCGCCAACGGTGGGCAGGCGCTCGGAGTCGCCGTTGCCTTCGGAGGAGTTTCCATCCTCACCGGAGGAGTAGGAGAAGAACAGCTCGGGGGTCACGAAATCAAAACCAGTGTAGGAGACAGCCAGGTCGGCCAACCAACCGGAACGGTCCAGGTTGTCCTGGCCGGCGGAGGAGTTGCCGTAGATGAAGCTGGCGGTCAGCTTGATGGGATCGAACATGGTCAGGTCGAAGGTCAGGCCGCCGTACCACACGGACAGGCTGCCGTCTTCTTCCATGGCCAGGGTGTTGTTGGAGGTCAGCAGGCCGACACCAACAGCATTGTAACGGTTGACGTTGCCGCCGGCAACCATGCCCTGCAGGAACTGCTCACCGGAGTAGCCATAGGCCAAGTACGGGGTCAGAGCGACGCCGTCAAAGGACAGGGGCACGGCCGCGAACAGGATGTCCATGGCGGTGTTGGCTTCTTCAGCATCCCACAGGTGGCTGTAAGGACGAGCCCAACCAGCCAGCAGGGAGACGTTGTCGGTCAGAGGAGCGGACATGACGAAAGCAGCCACGTCGTTGTCCAGGACCGGGTTGCCAGCAGCGCCGGCGGGCAGAGCCAGGGGCATAAGACCAGCGTAGAAAGCGATGTCAGTGTTCGGCCACACCCAGTTGATGTAGGCGGACTTGACTTCGATCTGGGTCTGGTCAGCGTCGAAACGGGTGAAACCGGCAGGGTTGCCCCATTCAGTGGAACCGATTTCGATCTGCAGAGCGCCCATCAGGTTCTCATTCGCAGTGAAGTTGAACTGGGTGCGCAAGCGCTGACGGACGTCGAAGTCGGACTCGACGTCACCAGCGTTGTCGCTGAAATCTTCGTTGTCAGTCCACTGAGCGAAGATTTTCCAAGAACCGGTGGCGGTGAGGTCGGCGGCGGCAGCCATGGAGGCGGTGCCGAGGACCATGGCGAGCAGAGTCGCCAGAACCACGATGCGTTTCATGTTGTTTCCTTCCTTCTTTGCAGTTTGAAAGCCAGCCAAAACAACCCTATCCTTCAGCGCCCTTATACAGAGGCCAAAACTGCTTTGCAAGGGTTTTTGACCATTTTTTTGACAAAAGTTAAATTTTTTTTACCGTCGAAATATTTGTACTCTTAGAGCGTTCTTTGATTATAAAGTTAATTGTTTCAGCGAACAAGGATGCATTTTTTGCTGAAAAACATAATGACCTGAAGGGGAATGTTGCCTTTGTCGAAAAAAATGACAAGTATCGATCCATGAACACGGGCTTTGTTTTTCGGGGCGAAGAGTATCCGTCCACTCCTGGCGTCTATCTGATGAAAGGAGCGTCCGGGAGTATTTTATATGTGGGCAAGGCCAAGGCGCTTCGTAAACGGCTGGCTTCCTATTTCCGGCCCGGAGCACGGCTCACCCCCAAGACCTCGGCCTTGGTCGCCCGAGTGCGAACAGTGGATACGTTGCTGGCTTCCACGGAAAAAGAAGCTTTGCTGTTGGAAGCCAGTCTGATCAAGAAACACCGGCCTCCCTACAATATCGTTCTGCGTGACGATAAGCAGTACGTCTTGTTCCGTCTGGAAAAGAACGGCGAATATCCCCGGTTGCTCATGACGCGTCGAGTCGTACGTGACGGATCCGTCTATTTCGGTCCTTTTACCTCTGCGGCTGCGGCGCGTCAGACCTGGAAACTCATCGGCAAGGCGTTTCCTTTGCGCAAGTGTTCCGACAACGTGTTCCGCAACCGGGTTCGGCCTTGTCTTTATTATGATATCGGCCAGTGCTGGGCGCCCTGCGTCCGTGATGTGGATAAAACAGCTTATAAGGATGTCGTGCGCCGGGTGGAGTTTTTTTTGCGTGGACGGACCAGCGAATTATTGGCGACCCTGGAGCGCGAAATGCAACAGCATGCCGAAGGGTTGCGGTTTGAACAGGCCGCGGAGTCGCGTGACTTGATACGCGACGTGCGCCGGACATTGGAACGGCAGACAGCAGTGTTGCAACGGGAGGCGGACCTGGATGTCCTGGCCTTGACGGAAACCTCTTCCGGGTTGGGACTGGGGCAATTGTTCGTGCGACAGGGACGGCTGCTTGATGAAAAACGGTTTTCCTGGCCGGGCCTGACTCTGGACGAAGGGCCGGAGGTTTTGCAAAGCTTTTTGGTACAATTTTACGAAGCAGGCCGCATTGTTCCTGAGCGAATAGTCTTGCCCTACGAATTGGATGTGGCGCTGGCCGCAGAGTTATTGACGGAGCGACGCGGCGGCTTGGTTCGTGTCAGCCCTGCCACGACGTCGGAAGAACGGGGCCTTGTGGATTTGGCGCGTACGGTTGCTGCACGGCCTGATCCGCGGGAACAAGTTTCGGATATCACGGAATTACTGCGCAGCAGATTGCGTCTCGGCGCTGCGGCGGAACGCATTGAGGGAGTGGATGCATCCCATCTTTCCGGGCAGGGATTGCGCGTCGGACAAGTCGTGTTTGTGCAGGGGCGCCCTGTGACCAGCGAATACCGTCTGTTTGCGTTTCCCGAGCTGGAGGGAGCATCCGACGATTACGGTGCCCTGGCAGCCTGGGCGCGGCGTCGGGTTGACGCGGGGCCGCCTTGGCCTGATTTGATTTTGTTGGACGGAGGCAAGGGGCAGCTCGCTGTGGTGGAGCGTGCTTTTGCCGAATGCCGTTCGTCAGGCGTGGAAGTACCGTTTCTTGAATTGTCGGCCATTGCCAAAGGGCCTTCGCGACGTGCCGGGGAACTGGAAGACCGCATTTTTCGTCCTGGTCGAAAGAACCATGTCAATTTGAAGTCAGGATCGCCTGAATTGCTTTTCCTGCAACGGGTGCGCGACGAAGCGCATCGCTTTGTGCTGGGCATGCAACGTCGTTCCCGGAAAAAGCAGATTTTGCAGAGCGAAGTGCAGGCCTTGCCTGGGATCGGCCCAAAAACAGCGCGGCTGCTCTGGGACCATTTTGGGTCTCTTGAGGCCATGCTTGCCGCTGATGTGCCGGCGTTGCGGAATGTTTCGGGAATAGGCGCAAAAAGAGCCGCGCAACTGCACACGGCTCTTTCGAGATTGCGAACAAGCCGCGGTTCTTCGACGGATTGACACAATCAGCCGAAGTCGAGCGTTTGTCCTGGCTTGAGCGCGACGAGTTCGGTGTCTGGCGCAGCCAGACGAAGTTGTTCCGCAAAATCATCCGTATTTTGCTCAAGAACAGGGAATGTACCCCAATGCATGGGGACCACCATGCGGCATCCAAGCAGCTTGCAGGCATACGCGGCTTGACGTGGATCCATGGTGTAATGACCGCCGATGGGCAGCAGGGCCAGATCTATTTTGTGGAAGACGCTGAAGAGTTGCATGCTGCCAAAGAGGCCCGTATCGCCTGCATGGTAAAGGCAGAATCCGTCAGGCATGGTAAGAATATAGCCGGTTGCCGCGCCCGTGGCCGAGGAATGCATGGCCTGGACCATATGTACGGCCACGCCGGCAACGTTCACCGTGCCGCCGATGTTCATGTCCAGCGCCAGTTCCTGGGGCAACCCTTGCTTGACGAGACTGCCTACGGTGTCGGCCACGCCGACCAGGGTGGCTTTGGATGCCCGGCAGATTTCCAAGGCTTGCCCCACGTGGTCTCCGTGGTCATGGGTCAGCAATACCGCGTCCACTTGTCCTATTTCGGTGTAGAGTACAGGGGTGGTGGGATTGCCCTGAAAGAACGGATCAATGACGATGGTTTTGCCGTTCACACGAATGCGGAAGTTGGAATGTCCGTACCAGGTCAGTTCCATGGTGTGCTCCTTCTATTCTCCCCAACGGGAGGAAAGTTGGTGGCTGATACCAAGCTGGTCCAGAATGCGGCCTGCAAGATGGTCCACGAGGTCGGCGATGCTCAACGGGTTGTGGTAGAATCCTGGACAGGCGGGCAGGATGGTCGCGCCTGCGCGTTTGGCTTGCAGCATGTTGCGCAAGTGGATTTCATTGAGGGGTGTTTCCCGGGGGACCAGAATCAACGGGCGGTTTTCCTTGAGTGTGACGTCTGCAGCGCGATGGATAAGGTTGTTGCCCATGCCGTTGGCTATGGCCGCCAAGCTGGCCATGCTGCATGGGCAGACGATCATGCCGTGATGTATCCAGGAACCGCTTGCCGGCGGCGCTCCGATGTCAGAGACCTTGTGCGCAGCGCAGGCAGGGCCGGTCAGGTCTACAGTGGAATTTCCCGTCTCTCGTTTCATGACTTCCCGTGCGGCGTCTGAAATGATGAGGTGCAGTTCAATGTCGTCCCGACCGCCAAGTTCTCCTGCCAAAGCGGTGGCGTAGGCCGAGCCGCTTGCGCCTGTGACGGCGAGTATGATGCGTTTTTTCATGTCCATAGAATACATCAGCGGAGTAGGAGTGACAAGGCGAAGCGTGCTTGTCGGATTAGTAGTCCTAGGGTAAAAGGAGTTGACAGCGGCAAGGATGGAGTATAGCGATTCCCACTCGCGGGCAATTAGCTCAGATGGATAGAGCGCCAGCCTCCGGAGCTGGAGGCCGCAGGTTCGAATCCTGCATTGCCCACCATGACTGTATGGAATCCGACCACATATTGTGGTCGGATTTTTCTTTTTAAGCTTTTGATGATTTTGAGTTGCAAAACCATTGATCGTTTTAGTGGAAAAAATGTGCAAGATATTATTATATGCTAATGTTTTTTGACTACTTTGGAGTAATGTTGTGTTCAGATAAAGTATGTCTGAATTCAATATTAATGCACATAGGAACTCGCACTCTAGAGACTGATGAGCGTAGTTGTATCGATTGAGTTGATATTTGTCAGGCAATGTATCGCGATGCTCTTTTTTTTCTCCATTATAGACAAACGCAAAAGCACTTTTTATATGACATGTATTGTTATTGGAGTGCTGCCTAATTTGTTTTATTGATATTATATAACTTTTCCTTTTGGATTTAATACGCTGTTTCTTGTCCAGGAAAGCGATGGTCTTGTCATAAAACAAGAATACAGGCTTTGTTTTGAGATTGAATGCTTGCCTGTGCTTTGCAGTAAATCTCATTATTCATTGTTTTGTCTTTTTATTACAGCGTATTGTGTTAATTTTTTAATCGCTGATTTTTTATTCTACACCTCTTCACAAGACAAAGGTTTAGACCTATGCAGGCTCATTCACGACGGGAGAGGCTGTTGCCTTGACCTATCGCCGATCGAACCAACAGGAGCAACGAATGGCTCTCAAGATTCTTTTGATTGATGACGAGGAAAGTCTGAGCGAGGTGCACCGTAAGCGGTTGCATCATCGTGGGTATGAGGTGTTGGTCGCCTCAAGCGGCAAACAATCTTTGGAGGTTGTGGCGAACCATGATGATATCGCCGTGGCCGTGCTTGACGTGCGTATGCCTGGGATGGACGGCATCGAACTGACTTCACGATTGAAGCAGGTGCGTCCCGACTTGGAAATCATAATTCTCACAGCATATAATACGCCTCTTTGTCGTATTGAATGTGCTCGTTGGGGGGCCCGTGATTTCCTTGTTAAACCGGTGGATGTAGATGAATTGGTCGCATCCATTGACAAGGCAGCTGCTGCGCGTGCCGATCGTATCGCCCGAATGGAGCGGACTGCCTAAAAACGAGTGCGTTAACGCACATTACCCACTTTAACCTTGCCGAATTGGCAAATTTTTTCCTGTAAAATTACAGGAGGCCTATAGTTATGTCTTTTCAAAAGATACGTGGTGATATTTTTGGAGGACTCACGGCCGGTGTTATTGCTCTTCCTCTGGCTCTGGCCTTTGGAGTGGCCAGTGGACTGGGGCCCGCAGCCGGGCTGTATGGCGCCATTGCATTGGGGCTTTTGGCGGCAGTGTTCGGAGGTACCAGGACCCAAGTCTCAGGCCCTACCGGCCCCATGACCGTGGTTACGGCAGCTGCTGTGGCATCCTTTGGCGGGGATTTATCCTGTGTTCTGTTGGTGGTCCTGCTGGCCGGTTTGTTGCAGGTCGTCTATGGTCTGGGCGGTCTCGGAGCTTTTGTTCGCTATATTCCCTATCCCGTGATTTCAGGCTTCATGAGCGGTATCGGGATGATCATCATTTTTTTGCAGTTACAGCCGCTTTTGGGTGTCGCTGCGATGAATTCGCCTTTGCATGCCGTTCTGGCGCTTCCCGGTGCCTTGGCCCATGTGGATATGGCCAGCCTGGCTTTGGGGGTGGCGAGTATGGCCGTGGTCTTTCTCACCCCAGGACGAATCTCGCGGGTTATTCCATCACCGCTCATCGCCCTCGTGGTACTCAGTGTCGTGGCGACTGTGATGAAATTGCAGGTGCCTGTCATCGGCAGCATCCCCTCTGGCTTGCCCGGATTCCATCTGCCGTCTTTTTTTGCGCAAGACTGGGGAAAAGTATTGGGATTCGCTTTCAGTCTCAGTTTGCTCGGCACTATCGACACCTTGTTGACGTCCATCATCTCGGATTCCCTGACTCGCGATCGGCATGATCCCCGACGTGAACTTATTGGCCAGGGCATAGGCAACATGTTCGCCGCACTCACGGGAGGCCTGGCCGGAGCAGGAGCGACCATGCGTACCGTGGTGAACATCAAGGCCGGAGGAAATTCACGCTTGTCTGGCGTGATCCATGCGTTGTTTCTTCTGGCTGTGTTGCTTGGACTCGGTCCGTTGGCCTCACATATTCCCTTGGCGGTCTTGGCGGGAATTTTGTTCAAGGTTGGCGTGGATATTCTTGATTATCGCATGCTTCGTTTGCTGCGTTTCGCTCCGAAGCCCGACGTGATCGTGATGGTGACGGTGTTTTTTGTAACGGTATTTTTTGATCTGATTGTTGCCGTAGGAGTGGGCGTGACCATGGCGTCCTTGCTTTTAACCTATCGCATGTCCCGGCAGACGCAAGTCAAGGTCAGCGAGGTTGAACCATCTGGCGAACAGTTGGAGCGCGAACGTGAGCTTATTGAATTGAGCGGTCGTACGGTTCGCGTCATCAGTGTGCGCGGCCCGTTCTTTTTCGGCTCGTCCGCGCAGATGCAGGACAAGGTTGATAAGCTGCTGGGCACGCGAGTGGTTATTGTGGAATGTCTGGACGTGCCGTTCATGGATCTTTCCGCCGTTTTTGCCCTGGGAGAAATGATTGAAAAGCTCAAGGCCGCGGGAGTGGACGTGATTGTTGCGGCCGCATCGGAACATCTGCGAGGATTGGAAAAATGCGGCATCGTTCGCATGATTGGAACGGACCATGTTTTCAGCGACCACGAGGCCGCTGTGGAATGTGCATTGTCGGCGGTTGCTCTGACCGAAGCAGGGACGACCGATTACGCTCTTACCACTCCTTGAAGATGACAAATGTGGCCAGGACGATGAGCGCGAAACCAAGAATATGATTCCAACGAATGCGTTCACCTAAATACAAAATGGAGAAGCCGAGGAATACCGTAAGCGAGATGACTTCTTGGATTGTCTTCAGTTCAACGGCGTTGAAATGGCCATAGCCGATGCGGTTGGCCGGAACCTGAAAGCAGTATTCGAAAAATGCGATTCCCCAGCTCGCAAGGATGACGACAAGCAGGGGGACTGCCTTGAAGCGAAGATGGCCATACCAGGCAAAGGTCATAAACAGGTTGGATACTGCCAAAAGGCCTACTGTGGTGACGGGAATCCCAGGAAAACTCATCTGGCTCTCCTTTGCTGGTGGCAGGCGTTGATTAAGTGAGCGGTAGTCTCACAGGTTTTCAGAGACGGCAAGCAGAAAAATGGTTCGTCAACATGAATAAAACAGCATATTCGGTGAGGGATTGATGAGCGTTTTATATCAGGCCGTAATTTTGTGAAAAATAAATTCACATAGTGCTTTTTATTTCTTGACGAGGCTCTTTGCTTGGCGTAAGCAGAGGTAACTTTGAATCCAGTGGCGTCCATGGAGACGCGGTCGCACACGGTCGACCCGAGCTGGCGAGATTATACCGGGGTTTGCAAGGGGCAGTGCGGCATCTTGTGCACTGTCCCTTGTTTTTAGGCGCATGGGCGCCATAGAACAGTTATACGATTTACTTGGAGATTTTGTAGGAATGAGCAAGAACATTTATGTGGGCAATCTCCCCTGGAGTGCCACCGAAGAGGAAGTGCGTGCCGCGTTTGCCAATCATGGCGAGGTTATCTCCGTCAAGCTGATCGAAGATCGTGAGACCGGACGCCCCCGTGGCTTCGGCTTTGTCGAGATGGACGATCAGGGTGCTCTCGCCGCTATCGAGAGCCTGGACGGCAGCAACTTCGGCGGCCGGAACATTAAGGTCAACGAAGCTCGCCCCCGCGCCGAGCGCCCCTCGCGCTGGTAATTGCCCGCGCTTGCGCCATTTCTTGGCATTTGAGCCCGCTTCCGATTCGGGGGCGGGCTTTCCCGTCTCAAACACAACCCATGGAGGTTGCATGTCAAAGCAGGAAGGGATCACGGTTCAGGGAACCGTTGAAGAGGCGCTGCCCAACGCCATGTTTAAGGTTGAACTCGAAAATGGGCATGAAGTTTTGGCACACATTTCCGGTAAGATGCGCAAATTCCGCATTCGAGTAATGCCAGGTGACACCGTTAGCGTTGAGCTCTCCCCCTACGACCTCACTCGGGGTCGCATTACCTTCCGGCCCAGATAAGCGCCCTGCGCCACATTTCCAAACCAAGGAACACATGAACGGATTCGAACAATTAGGCCTGTCCGGCGCTACGCTGGCGGCCTTGGCTGACAAAGGTTTTACCGAGCCGACTCCCATCCAGGCCCGGACCATTCCGCTGTTACTGAACGGCGAGACCGACATTGTCGGTCAGGCCATGACAGGAACCGGCAAGACCGCGGCCTTTGGGCTGCCCATTATCGAACGGGCCGTGCAGGGCGCAGGGCATGTTCAGGCTCTCATTCTGACGCCCACTCGCGAACTTGCCATTCAGGTGGCCGAAGAAATCGCCTCTCTGCGGGGCGGGAAGCGCGTCAATGTCCTGCCTGTCTATGGCGGCCAATCCATTCATCTGCAATTGGGCGGTTTGCGCAGAGGCGCGGATATCGTCGTGGGAACACCAGGGCGCGTGCTTGATCATTTGCAGCGTGGAACACTGCGCCTGGACAGGATTTCCTTTTTTGTCCTCGATGAAGCTGATGAAATGTGCAACATGGGGTTTGTGGACGATGTGCGCGCCATTTTCGAACAGGCCGGGCCTGAACGTCGCACGTTGCTTTTTTCCGCTACCATGCCGCATGAAGTGTTGCGGATCGCCACGGAATTTATGGGTGAATACGAGGTCGTCTCTGTACGGCCCGAGCGTGATGAAACGCCTCTGACGCGGCAGATTTTCCACGAGGTCCCGGCCCGTGACCGTTTTGAAGCGCTTTGCCGCGTCATTGATGCCGAACCGGAATTCTACGGTCTCGTTTTTTGCCGTACCCGTATGGAGACGGATCGTATTGCCGAATGGCTCGTTGAGCGCGGTCATCCTGCCGAACCCATTCACGGCGACTTGTCACAGGCCCGCCGTGAAGAGATTCTGGCTAAGTTCCGTAAGCGCCGCGTCAATATCCTCGTGGCTACTGATGTGGCTGCGCGCGGAATCGACGTGCCCGACCTGACGCATGTGGTCAACTTCGCCTTGCCTCAGAATCCGGAGGTCTATGTGCACCGCGTTGGGCGCACAGGCCGCGCAGGCAAAAATGGCGTTGCCCTGACGCTTATTTCTCCTCAAGAGTATCGCAAACTGATGCATATGGCTTCCAGCTTGCGTCTGGAGATCAAAAAACAGCCGCTGCCTTGTGTTACGGACGTGATTCGTGCCAAAAAAGCTCGCATTCTCAGCGAGATGGATGCTGTGCTCGCGACCAAGCCGCAGGTCGCCTATCAGGAGATGGCCCTGGAGCTGCTGAATACGCAGGATCCGGAATTGTTGCTGGCTGCTGTGTTGCAGCGCGCCTTCGGTGCCGAGCTTGACCCGCGTGGATATCGTGAGGTGGGGAATCCCCGCAGTACGCATGACGTGGGAACGGCTCGCCGTGGTGGTTCCAGCTCGGACCGTGTCGTCTTCAAGGCTGCGGTGGGCCGACAGCATGGTATGACTGCCCGCAAGTTCGTGGATTATATCTGTCAACATGCGCACATTCGACCCTTCAAGGTGCAGAATGTGCGGATCGGCGGCAGACAGTCGACCTTTACCGTACCCGAGTCGGATGGCGAAGCCGTGTTCCGTTCATTGAATAAATCGACTCGTGACGGGCGTCCCTTGATCTCCCGGGGTTGATTTCGTCCCACGCCAGAAAGCAGAAAGGGCCGACAGCATTTGCTGTCGGCCCTTTTTACGTAAGAAATTCTAGCCGTTGTTGTGAATGCCCACCAGTGATTGCTTGTCGCCACTCATGACTGCGAACGCAATATTCTTGCAATTGTGGGCAACCCCGATGTCGCCGTTGGGAGAAAGCACAATCAGTCCGCCTTTTCCTCCGGTACGCTCTTCCAGGCGGGCAATGGTTGCTTCAGCGGCTTTCTGGGCGTTGAGGCCTTGTCCCGCAAGATCGCAGGCCGCCTTGCAGGCCACGATCTTCATGAAAGCTTCGCCAAGCCCGGTCGAGGACGCCGCTCCAAGCTGGTTGTCGGCGTAACAGCCGCAACCGACCAGAGGCGAGTCGCCCACGCGCCCCGGAAGTTTGTTGAAGGTGCCTCCCGTGGAGGTCGCGCCGGCAATGTTTCCTTCCGTATCAAGAGCTACCGCGCCAACTGTGTCTGAAGGCATGTTCTCCAGGGAATTGCCGAATTCGTCGTAGGTGGTTTTTTCGCCCGAGCGCGCCTTTTCCCAGCGCTCTCTTTCCCGGCCATGGAGTAAATCCTGAGTGCGGCAAGGCTTGATGCCCATCTTGTCGGCAAAGCGGAATGCGCCATTGCCGGCCAACATGCAATGGCCGCTTTTCTCCATGACCAGACGCGCCAGGCTGACGGGATTCTTGATGCGTTGTACCGCGGCCACGGAACCGAAATCAAGCGTCTTGCCGTTCATGATGATGGAATCCAGCTCCACATCGCCATCCGAGTTCAGGAAGGAACCGAAGCCCGCATCAAAGGTGGGGTCGTCTTCCATGACACGCACGGCAGCCTCCACGGCATCCAGTGCGGAGCCACCGGCCTGGAGTACGGCGAACCCGGCTTCGGCAGCGGCTTTACATCCCTGCCTATGGGCTTCATGGGCTTGTTCCGGGATGTCGTATGCGCCTCCATGAACCAGAATGACGGGAGCCTTGAGTCCGTTAAGGGGAGCCTGGGCCATAAAAAACCTTCCTTATGAAAAGGCCGCACATGGTGCGGCCTGTGATTGGTATTTGCTGGGCCTACATTTCCAGCCGGACGTTTTCCGGGCTGAGTCGCTGCTCCAGGCGTTTGGCCCAAAGGCTCAGGCTGTAGCAGATGATGAAGTAAAGAATGGCAATGACTGTATACACCTCGAAAATGAGGTCGGTGCGGCGGTTGATAATGATTTGCGCTGCGAGCGTCATTTCTGTTGCGCCGATGATATAGGCCAGGGAGGTGTCCTTGATCATGGCTACGGACTGGCCCACGATTGCCGGGAGCATTTGCTTCAGGGATTGTGGCAGGACGATCTTGCGCATGGTCTGCCAGTAGGAAAGGCCGGTGGAGTAGGCCGCCTCGAATTGGCCCGGAGGCAGGTTCTGGATGCCGCCGCGCACAATTTCCGCAATGTATGCAGCATTGAACACGGTCATGGCAATGGTGGCCGAGGAAATAGCATCCAGATAATTACCGCCGCGCACCACGCCGATGAAGAAGTACGACCAGAATATGACCATGATTAGCGGGTTGCCGCGGATAAGCTCAATGTATGCCAGGCAGGGCAGGCGGAACAGCTTGTTTTTGGAACAACGGCCAAGGCCCACAAATAGTCCGATGGGAAAGCTGACAGTGAGAACAATCACGGACATGAGCAGAGTCAGGGAGAGGCCGCCGATACCCCAGAAAATCGCTTCACTGGCGGGTGCCGGGAACCGGTAGATGGTCAGAACCCGCATGTTTTCTGCCATGGCGGACCAATTGTAACCCGCAAGGCCTTTGAGGCAGATGTATAAGAGATAGAGCAGCGCGGTCACGAAGGTGATTTTGAGCACCAGGATCATGACGGCCCAAGTCTTGTGCAGCGCGACCTGCCAGGCGGGCAGGGTGCCGACTTCGGCCAGGGCGCGGCTGCGTAGTTTGCGTTTGCGGTCAATGCGCCTCAAGGTTCGGGCCGCATTACGGAAGCACAGCCCCAAGGGGCAGAGGCAGCAATCAACGATGCGGTCCATGAGGCCGGAGCGATCAATGCCGCTAGATGTCTGAAGCTTGCGGTTGATGGCGTTCATCACGCCCGAAGTGATCAGACACGTCAGCAGGTAGAGCGCGGAGGCTGCGCAGGCGGCCTCAAAGCCTTTGAATGTAAGGGCTTCGACGTCCTGCGAAGTCCAGGCCAGTTCGGCTACACCCACGACCATGGCCAGGGAGGAGTTCTTGAGGTTGTTCAGAAATTCGCTGCCCAGGGGGGGGATGATGTTTCGGAATGCGATGGGCAGAATAATTCTGGTCAGAACCTGGAAATAGCTGAGTCCGGACGAGTAAGCGGCCTCAAGCAGTCCCTTGGGGATGGATTGCAGCCCCGCGCGGATGACTTCGGCCATGTAGGAGCCGGAATAGACAGCGAGTCCTACGGTAGCGCACCAGAACTCGAAAGTGATGTTCATGCCGAACCACGTCATGTCCATGCCGAAATATATCCAGTCGCGTGCGACATCGGGCAGGATGGAGGGGAAGGCGTAATACCAGAAGAAGAGTTGCACCAGCAGCGGCGTGTTGCGGAAAAATTCCACGTATGCCGTTGCCAGGACATATAACGGTTTGAATCGGGAGAGTCGCGCAAGACCGAAAAAAATGCCCAGACCGAGAGCCGCAACGGCGCTGATGAGGGAGATGACGATGGTCAGGCGAAGTCCGCGAAGCATCTCCAGGCCGAAATGTTTGTCGTACGTCGTGTTGGTTTCATACAGCACGTTCCATTGAAATTTGTAGGGAGACTCGAAACCGTAGGCCCAGTAATAGGCCACGGCCCCGAGGATCGTGCCGAGCAGAAGATATTGAACCCAGTTTTTTTCCAGCCAGTACTTGATCATGTATGTTGTCCGGTTACGTTCCAAAGGAAGAGGTCCGGACTTTCGTCCGGACCTCGGTATTCTCGTGGGCTTACGGCCACATCTCGATCTTGCTGGTCAGCGGGAAGGTCCACTTGGAATCCGGACCGTACCACTTGTTGTAGATGGTCATATAGGTGCCGTCGTTCCACATGTCCTGCAGGGCGAAGTTCACTGCGTCGCGCCAGGCGGAGTCGTCCTGGGGCAGACCGGCGCCGTAGGGCTCATCCGAGAAGAAATCGCCGATGAGCTCGAACTGTCCGGGCTCCTCTGCAGCGTAGCCGATGAGCAGGGTGGAGTCGGTGCTCCAGGCGGCAACGCGGCCCATCTTCAGAGCCTGGAAGCATTCGGCCTCGTTCTGATAGGAAATGACGTTCTTGTCGGCATCGGGATCGCCAAGCTTCTTGAGCAGTGCACGGACATTCAACTCGGAAGTGGTGCCCTGCATGGAGGCGATCTTTTTGCCAACGAGGTCTTCCCATTTGGTGAAGGCGCCCTTCTTGACCAGGAACTTCTGGCCGTCGAAGAAGTAGGTGATGGAGAAGTCGATGGACTTGTCGCGCTCACGCTTGTGGGTCATGTTGGCCAGGGACATGTCGATCTGGCCGGTCTGGACCATGGTGACGCGGGTCTTGTTGTTGACCTGCACTTTTTCGATCTCGACGCCGATGCGCTTGCAGATCTCGGTGGCGATGTCGACGTCAAAGCCGAGCCATTCACCTTTTTCGTTAATAAAGCCGGCAGGCTTGGCATTGGCCATCAGGCCAACTTTGGCTTTCTTGTCCTTCATGACCCTGTCATAGGTCGGACCGGCAAAAGCGAAGCTGATGGTCAGCAGGGCCGCGAGGACGGTGAGAGCGGCGATTCTCATGACTTTCATCACACACACTCCTTTCATTGATTAGGGTTGATAACCGCGCAACGTTAAGGCCCTGGTCGCGACCGCCGCGCCTGGGCCCGACATTCGTCAATGGGACAGGATTTTGCTGAGAAAATCTTTGGTCCGGTCGTTTTGGGGGTTGTGGAAGAATTCTTCCGGTGAATTCTCTTCGACCAAAAGCCCCTCGTCCATAAAGATGACCCGGTCGGCCACTTCACGCGCAAAACCCATTTCATGGGTCACGCAGATCATGGTCATGCCCTCGCGGGCGAGTTGTTTCATGACGTCCAATACCTCGTTGATCATTTCCGGATCGAGCGCGGAAGTGGGTTCGTCAAAAAGCATGATCTTGGGTTGCATGGCCAGACCTCGTGCAATGGCCACGCGCTGCTGCTGGCCACCTGAGAGCTGGCAAGGGTAGGCGTCGGCCTTGTCCGGGATATTCACCTTGTCCAACAGAGCCATGGCGACCGTCTCGGCATCGACGCGAGGCATGAGTCTGACCATGCGCGGGGCCAGGATGATGTTGTCCAGCACTGTCATGTGCGGGTACAGGTTGAATTGCTGGAAGACGAATCCAACCTCGGCGCGAAGCTTGGTCAGGTTGGTGCGGGGATCGTTGACGTCCATGCCATCGACCACTATCCGTCCCTTCTGTATCGGTTCCAGACGGTTGATGCAACGGATCAGGGTGCTTTTCCCAGAGCCTGAAGGCCCGCAAACCACCACCACTTCGCCGCGGTTGATTTCAAGATTGATGTCGGTGAGCACTTGATGCTCACCGTACCACTTATGTACATTTTTAAAAGAAATCACAAAATACGCCCCTTTAACACGTTATCTTTGTCGCTTTCACAACCTAGCAGAAATAGCAGATTCACACGATTGCGGCAAGTCATGTGTGCTTTTCGGTTCGCTCTGTCAGGGGCTGCTTAGATTTCTCTTCCGAGTTTTTTTTTGCATTTTTTTTGCGAAAGACGAAACGTAAAAAGGAGTACAGAATCGCCTGAAAACGACGGGTACAGCCCATGACAGAAGGTGTTTTGAGGCATGGACGGCACGAATTCATCCGTTGCGGGAAGAGTGGTGATTCATCCGGGAATCATTTTTTATTCTTCGAGCGGGAGGGAGTCTGCGTGTATTGTACAGTCGACAGGAATTATTCTTGAAAGTGGCTAAGTACTTTGTTGGCGGTGTCAGCGTCGATGAATCCCAACGTAAGGCAGGTGGAAAGGATATCCATTTTCATGCTTTCTTTCGACGAGAGTGCCTTTTGATGTTGTTCCAAGGTGATGAATCCCTGAGACACGAGCAGATCGCCAAGAGCATTTTCCCGTTCCCGTTTGTCTTGGGGGGAAGCAAGTTTCTTGATTCGTGCGGCTGTCCTTTCCTGTGCCTGGGCGTGGAGAAAGGCGATTCGGGTTCCCAATTCATTCAATTCATTACGCAGCAGAGCTTGGGTGCGCAGAAGCTGCTCATATTTGGCCCGAAGCTCGGAGTGGGCATTTTTCAGTGTCTGCCGCTCGAGCTCATGACTTTTACTGATCTGGTTCCGCAGGAGCGAGAACAGTACGAGTGAGAGTCCGAATGCCGCCAGGTAGCCGATCACAATTCAATACTCCGAAATGAAGTTGCTTCAAAGGCCTTTTGGTCAATTTCTTCCTGGAGCCCAGCTACCGCAACCTGTAGTCCGTCGATTTTTTTTTGTAGCTTGTCTCCTTCCATTTGAAGAAATCTTCTGGTCAACCGGGTTTTTTCGGCCTGGGTTTGATGGTGGACAAGGAGCAACACTCCTTCCACAAAAAGGAAGAGCAGGAGCATCAGCAAGGCGGTGGTATGAGTCATGGCTTCTCGGTTAAAACAGAGTCCTATCGTTAATATTGACTTTTTGTCTTATACAACGCCGTATGTCAAATACTGGACCCATACTCGACAAAGATAGCTGCCTGGACTAAATGAAAAAAAGTTTGGCTGTGAAGCGACAGGGCAGAGCTGCCAGCGCATGGAGGAAGAGTTGAAGGCATTGATGCGACACATGTGGTGCGCCAGCGTCTTGATATGTTTTGGCCTGACGGGTTGTGGCGTCAAAGACGGCACAGTCCAATCCGTTCTCCGGAAATATGATATGAATGATTCCCCCAAAGTTGCGGCTTTTGATGTCTGTGGCGGCTTTGGTTGTACTGTGAAGCACAGCTTGGTGCTGGACGAGGCGCAATGGCGGAACGTCAGCGAATTGTTTTTCCCCCGAGCCATTGATGCCGCAGAGGAACGGTGTCGGATAGCCCGAGCCGTGGCACTGCTTGAATATCTCGTCGGAGAGAAGAATGGAACGGCGCAGGACGCTCCCCGTAATGACTTGGCCGGAGCTGGACAGCTTGATTGCATTGCGGAATCCGTGAATACCAGCGTCTATTTATTGATGCTTCAGGGAAGCGGTCTTTTGAATTATCATGTTGTTGGAGCACCGGAAAGGCGGGGCACATTTATCTTTTATCCGCACAACACGGCCATTCTTGTGGAACGGGACAGCGGACAGGCCTTTGCCGTGGATTCCTGGTTCCGGGAAAACGGCGCGCTGCCTGCTGTTGTGCCGGTGCAACTGTGGAAGGACGGCTGGCGACCAGTTCCACAGGCAGAGCAGCCCGAGGCGCACGATAACACCGCCGGGGAGGGACATGGGGTATAGGAATCTTTCGGAATGCATGTCCGACCTGGAACAGACAGGACAACTGGTTCGTGTCGATGTTGAAATCGACCCACGGCTCGAAGCTGGCGTGATTCAACGCCGAGCCTTTCAGGCCAAGGGACCGGCCTTGTTGTTCACACGGGTCAAAGGCACGCCGTTTCCCATGCTTTGCAATCTGTTCGGCACCATGGAGCGGACGCGTTGGATATTCAGGGATGCGTTGCGTCGGGTCGAGTTGTTGCTCCGGCTTAAAGCAGACCCCATGGAGGGCCTCAAAAGCGCCTTGAAGCATCCGTGGGATCTGGCCGGATTGGCCCGCACAGGCCTGCACACGCCACCAAAAAAGGTCGCATCCGGGCCGGTTCTGCAAAATGAAACCACCATTTCCCAACTGCCTCATCTGATTTCCTGGCCCATGGACGGCGGCGCGTATGTGACGTTGCCTCAGGTTTATACGGAAAGTCCCGACCGTCCAGGATTTGGCCGCTCCAATCTGGGCATGTACCGGGTGCAATTGACCGGCAATCAATATGTGCCGGATCAGGAAATAGGGCTGCATTACCAAATTCATCGGGGCATCGGCCCGCATCACGCCGAGGCGATTCGTCGGGGCGAATCCTTGCGTGTCAACGTCTTTGTAGGCGGACCTCCGGCCATGACCCTGGCCGCGGTGATGCCCCTGCCCGAGGGGGTGCCCGAACTTTTTTTCGCGGGAGCCATCGGTGGCCGACGTATGCCAATGGCAACCGGCCCCGGCGGCCTTCCTGTGGCCGCGGAAGCGGATTTTTGTATCTGCGGCACGGTTTCCGGTCGAGAGCAGAAGCCCGAAGGACCGTTCGGCGATCATCTTGGCTACTACAGCCTGACGCACGATTTTCCTGTCTTCCGAGTGGACAAGGTCTATCATCGAACAGGCGCTGTCTGGCCTTTCACCACGGTGGGGCGGCCTCCGCAGGAGGACACGATATTCGGGGCCTTCATACATGAATTGACTGAGCCTCTGGTGCCTACCGTTTTCAGCGGTGTGCGCGAGGTGCATGCCGTTGATCAGGCAGGAGTGCACCCATTGCTGTTGGCCGTGGGCAGCGAACGGTACGTGCCGTATGAAAGTGAGCGGCGTCCGCAGGAATTGCTCACCAACGGCCTTTCCCTGCTTGGCTCCACCCAGACCTCGCTTTCCAAATATGTGCTTATCGCCGCCCATGAAGATGATCCTGGTCTTTCTGCCCATTGTATCCCGGAATTTTTTCGCCATATCCTTGAGCGGGTCGATCTGACGCGGGATTTGCATTTCATCACCCGGACCACGATCGATACGCTGGACTATTCGGGCATCAGCCTGAACCAGGGGTCTAAATTATTACTGGCCGTGGCAGGGCAGCCTCGTCGGTCCCTGGCCATGGTATTACCGGGTGAATTGCGTCTGCCGCATGGCTTTGGCAGGCCGCAGGTCTTTGCGCCGGGCATAGCTGTTATCGAGGGGCCTCCACATGCTCGCAGTCGCGATGAAAACGATCCCTCGCTGGAGGCGCTGGCAAAGTCATTGGAAGAGCAATCCGGCCTGGAGGGATTTCCGTTGGTCGTGATTGTGGACGACGCGTTGTTCACTGCGAAAGATTGGGACAATTTTCTCTGGGTAGCCTTTACCCGTTCGGACCCAGCCACTGACCTCTATGGCGCAGGAGCCTTCACCCATTGCAAGCATTGGGGCTGCCGCGGGCCGCTGGTCATGGACGCGCGCCTCAAGACGTACCACGCCCCGCCCCTGGTGGCGAATCCGGACGTGGAGCGGCGTGTGGATGCGCTGGCCGCTCCTGGCGGACCTTTGAACGGCATCATCTGATTGAGGAGAATAATGTCATGCAGGAAAAAGTAGTGGAAACGCTGAAAACGGCTTTTGCGGCCGATGTGTTTGAAACCGTGTTGGCCGCGCGTAAACATCGCGAAGAAACTGTTTATCGTCATACCATGTTCGAGGGCGAGGACGGCACCATGGTCTTTTGCGGTTTTTTCCCCAAGGCTGAGATACAGGCTTTCCCGGGTCTTACGGAAGAATTTCGCGATTCGTTGAAAACCTTCAACATGGTCGGTGTGATCACCAACTCGCGTAATTTGATCGAACTCTACCATTTGGGCGGCGCGACCAAGCCCTTTACAAGTCTGGACAAGGCCGAAGAGGTGATCAGGCTGCTGTCAGGGGAACGGTTGATGGCTTTTCTTCAGGCCTATTTCACGGTTCGGGGACTGAAGATCGATCTGGAGACCATGAGCTACGAGGAGGTACTCGCGGCCATGCAGGAAGAGGTTTTCCGATTCACCACAATGACGGAAATGCATCGAGTGGCGGAACAGCTCAGCAAGAATTGAACCTGATAAGGCCTCTTTCGAGGCCTTTTTTATTGCGGCGGAGGCGACTACTCCGGGTCCATTCCGGTCACTTCGCACAACCGTTCGTGCAGGTCCGTGATATCCATTTCATCACTTGCTTCCAGATCTTCGAAGAGTTCGTTGATCATGTCCAGACCTTCCAACATCAGACTGGTCATGCCCTTGTCCGGCGAAAGATGCCCCTGGCGCATCAGGTCCAGCAGATTTTCCAGACCGTGGGAGAGAAGCTCGATATTACGCAGCCCGAGCAGGTTGGCTCCGGCCTTGATGGAATGGGCATCGCGGAAGATGCTGTTGATCAGTTCCTCGTCGATAATTTCGCCATACGATTCCAAGGCGAGGATGCCGGATTCAATGTCCATGAGCCGATCTTCGGATTCGGCGAGGTAGGTGGAGAGAACTTCGGGGTCCATTGCTGTCACGCCTGTTATCCTTCAATGAGAGTGAGCGCAATTTCCGGCAGGCGGTCCATTTCCGGTTTGGCGATCTGCGCGTCCGCGCCGACCGATTCCCCCTTGTGCCGGAGTTCCTTGGTGATGATCGAGGAGTAGAGCACCACGGGCAACTTCCGAAGAGTTTCATCCGTCTTGATGTGCTTGGTCAAGCTGAAACCGTCCATGAGCGGCATTTCTATGTCGGAAATGACGATGTCCAGGATGTCGCTCAAGGCGATGTTTTCCTTCGCGGCCCGTGATTTGAACTCTTGCAGCATATCCAGGGCCTCGCGGCCATTGTTTGTGATGATGGGGTTGAATCCGGCTGCATCAAGGCTTTTCTTGAGCATCAGCCTGATGGTTGCGGAGTCGTCGGCCACAAGCGCCGTATAGGTCCGGCCTGCGGCTGGACGACTCGTCGCACTCGGAGTCGAGGGCGTGGAGAATTCCGAAAGTATGCTTTCCAGGTCCAGCAGCTGGATGAAACGGTCGCCCTTGTTGACCATGCCGATGATGGAATTGGCACCCATGCTGTTGAGATAGTTGCAGGGAGGAATGACCTCTTCCCAGTTAAGGCGGTGGATTTCCGTTACGCCGGAGACCAGGAAGCCGGTGACGGCCTGACTGAACTCGGTAACGATAACGATGTCCAGTTCGTTTTGGGCTCGGTCAATGTCCAGCCAGACAGCCAGGTCCAATACGGGAAGAATCAAGTCGCGCAGTGGGATGTTGCCAAGGAAGGACGGATGTGGGGCAGATTCCGGGGCAACAAGTCCAGGGCTTTCGATAACCTGCATGACCTTAGCGACATTGATTCCGAAATGGCAGGCGACAGGGGGCCTGCTCGCATCGCTTTGGTCGTTGATGAAGAATTCAAGAATTTCGAGTTCGTTGGTGCCTGTTTCCAGCAAAATTTGTTTTTCCGCCATGCAACGCTCCCCTTCAAAGCTCATGTCTTTCCCATCTATCTTTTTTCTACGCTTGCCGTTCATCTCTGTCCAGCATGTGCTGCATGGGGAAATTGCGAAAAGCGTTTGATTGTTGTCGCAAATTTGGTATTTGCGTAATCAGGTAACCTTAAAACAGCCCTTTGGGTTGAACCTGAAGCGACAGTAATCGCAGAATCGTGGAGGAACCAGATGAGCGCAAGCGATGCAAAGGCGACGACAGCGGTACTGGACAAGCTCAAACACGATCTGGAGGGAGCCGCACAGCAGCTCGTTCCCTGGTTTTACGAGAACATGCCGGAGTATTATTTTTTAACGCATACCGAAGAAGAACAGGTCCGGCATCTGCATGCCTTGATTTCGGCGCAGGTCAAGACCGAGCGTCAGGCTGTGGTGTTGAAGAGCCCCTGCGGCACGCGCATCACGCACATCATGCCTGGAAGCGACATGAAGGGACTGGTGCAGTCCGTGAGCCTTTTGGCCGAGGAAAAAATACAGACGGCGCGTTTGTACACCAGTAAGGACAAAGCCCTGCGGTTGGATACGTTTCTGCTCGGCAAGCAGCCGCTGTGCGTTGTCAAAAACAAACCGTTTAAAAATGCCCTGTCCCAGTTGGCGCAGAGCAAGCAAGAGGTGGAGGACGGAAAACTCTTCAACGAGTTCCTGGCCACTGCGTCAGAGGACTATGTGGACAAATTCGAGGCCAACCGCGCAGTGCGGCATTTCAATATGTGCCGCTGTGTTGAGGGAACCGAAAGGGTGCATGTGCGTCTGGAATCGGATGCGGAGCAGGGGTTCGACCGCATCATGATCGCCATGGCCAACCCTCCGGCCAAAGGTTTGCTGTTGCAGGCACTCAAGGTCTTTGAACGGGAAGGTTTCGAAGTCATGCGTGCCTATGGTGATGAATTCGATCGGGGGCCGGATGGCACCATCGTGGTCATGTCGTTTTATCTTGATCGCGAGAACGGTGGGCTTGATGCGGAGAGTGAGCGCTTCAAAAGGTTGGAGCGTCAACTTCGAGCCTGCAAGTGGTTTGCTTTCCACGGATTGGAGGCCCTTGCCGAGGAAAACGGATGGGAACTCGGTCGAGTCATGCTTATGCAGGCTGCCTGCGAATTCGCACATCAATTCCTGATTCGCAAGAATATCTATGCCTATACGTCAAACAAGATCGTACGCACCATGCTGCGAAACAGGGAGCTGGCTGAGAAGTTGGTGAGTTATTTCGAAGCGCGGTTCGATCCTGACCTGAAGATGGGCCGCACCGAACGTGTCGCAGAATATACCGAGTCCATTCATGCGGCGTTGCGGAGCGTCACGGACGACATTTCCCGTAAGATCCTGGGCTATGTCTTCCGTTTCTTCCGCTACGTGTTGCGTACCAATTACTATATGCCCAACCGCTTTGGCCTTAGCTTTCGCATGGACCCCAAAGTTCTGCCGCCGTTGCCGGACGAAGAGCGTCCCTATGCGTTCTATTGTTTCCACGGGCCGAGCTGCTTTGCATTTCATGTCCGTTATCGCGACATGGCCCGTGGCGGGGTGCGGGTCGTCCGTACCTGGACCCAGGAGCAGTTCGAGATCGAGTCCAACCGCTTGTTTGACGAGGCCAACCAATTGGCCCGCGCACAGCAATATAAAAATAAGGATATCCCGGAAGGCGGCTCCAAGGCTGTGATCCTGCTCGGTCCCACGGGCGAGATCGATTTGGCCGTGAAAAGCATGGTCGATTCGCTTTTGGATCTTATTGTTACCGACGAAAAGGGCAGGCTTTCGCAGTATGTGGTGGATTATTTGGATCATGAGGAAATAATTTATCTTGGTCCGGACGAAAACATCACTCCCGAGCACATCAATTGGATCACGGAACGCGCTGCCAAGCGCGGTTATCGTTGGCCCAATGCGTTCATGAGCTCCAAACCGAGCACGGGTATCGGCCATAAACGATATGGCGTGACCAGCGAAGGCGTGATCGTCTTTGCCGAGGAAGTGCTTAAATACTTGAATATTGATCCGCACAAGGACCCCTTTACCGTGAAGATAACAGGTGGTCCGGCAGGCGATGTTGCCTCCAATGTGGTCAAGATCCTGCACCGGGAATACGGCGACAAGGCCCGTGTGGTGGCCATGTCTGATGGGCATGGCGCCATCTATGATCCGGACGGCCTGGACTATGACGAACTGTTCCGGCTTATCAAAGAGGTCAAGCGGACATCGCATTTTGACCCGTCCAAACTGACCGGACGCGGCTCTTTTGTGGTTTCCACTGACACTCCCGAGGGCGTGCGCCAGCGCGACGATATCCACAACATGGCCGAGGCCGACATCTTCATCCCTGCGGGGGGACGTCCGGACACGCTGAATATGAAGAATTGGCACCGGTTCATGAAAAAGGACGGAACGCCCTCGGCTCTGGCTTCCGTGGAAGGGGCCAACCTCTTTATCAGTCCCGATGCCCGCGCGCGTTTGGAAAAGCACGGTGTACTTTGCGTGCCCGGTCCTTCGGCCAACAAGACCGGCGTGATTTGCTCCTCCTATGAAATCCTGGCCGGACTCATTCTGGAGGATGAGGAATTCATCGAGATCAAAGATACTTATGTTGAACAGTTGCTGGACATTTTACGTCAGCGAGCCCGCGACGAAGCTCGGCTCCTGTTGCGTGAATATCGCTATGCCGCAGGAACGAAGAGTCTGACTGACATCAGCTTCGAAGTGTCTCGAGCCATCAATGGTCTAGGTGATACCGTCGTCGAGGTGCTTTCCCGCGACGTGCCTTCGCTGGCCAAGGATAAGGCGCTTTGCGACCTGTTGCTTGCCTACTGCCCACAAGTACTGGTGGACCGTTATGCGGATAGGATCATTAATCGAATTCCCTCGCGGCACCAGTTCGCCCTGCTTGCAGCCTACATCGCCTCTAGGATTCTTTATGCCGAGGGGTTGGGCTGGATCAACAAGCTGACCCGCGTCCGTCCGGTGCGGGATGTGGTGTATGCCTATCTTGAAGAAGAAAAGCGTGTGGCGGCGTTGGTCGCGGAACTTCGCCGCAGCAAGCTCGCCGACAAGGACGAAATCGCCCGTCTGGTCGAGGCGGGAGGACGCAAACAACTCACGGCCCGTCGTCTTGGACTGAGTTAGGAGGATGTCTATGCCCCTGCCGTTTGCAAATGATGATCAAGCCCTGCATGAAGGCGTGGACAAGGTCATGCAGGAGCGGAAGAAGCATGGGTTGGAGGGGTTGGTCGGCGGGCTGGAGGCCGTGATCGTCAATGTCCAGCCTGCCAACCTGCGTGTGGCTGCCGAGGAATTCCTCGCAGCCACGGGATATGCTTTTGACATGGCCTACGAACATGAACGAGCCCACGTTTGTCTCTTGCGACAGGAAGGTTCGGCTGATGTGCTCTTCACCAGCCGCAAGGACGCGGGAAATCCTTTTGTCGCGTTCAATATGGGGCCCAAGTCCATGCATCTTCCGGATACCAGGCTGGAAACATTTGTGTTCAAATGCCCCGACCTGGAGAGGTTCGTTGCACACCAGATGGCCAGAGGCCATTGCTTTCTGACGGCGGAGCCGTTGCGTACGGACAAGTATCTCTTCATTCAGACCACACCATCCCGTTTTACAGGCAATTCCATTGGATTCATTCAGTGGCTTGATGCCGAAGGGGAATACTTCCGCCATGGTTGCGGAGAATTGGGGTTGGTTCCGGAAAAATCTGAACGAGCATATCTCGCCAATGTGCGCGAGTTGGATCACGCCGCCACGCGGGTCAGGGCTGAAGAGCGCGACAGGGCCATCTTGGAGTTCATGGATTGGACCAACTATCGGTTCGATTTCGCCGTGTACGTGGACTTCCTGAATTCCATCACCAATGTGGCCCGGCTTTCAGCCGACGACTTTGCTATGGTTTTTACCTCGGGTATTTCTCCTTTTACCAGCCTGGAGGAGTCTGGGCCGACGGAAAAGTACATCCATAACTATAACACCCGGGTGCATCATCTTGCTTTCCGTACGGAGAACATCGAGGAGACGTACCAGGGGCTCAAGAGAGACGGCATGCAGTTTCTTGTTGAGCTGGTGGGCGGGCCCGAGGAGGGGCTGCACCAGACCTTTACCAAGCCGTTCGGAACGACCATGTTGGTTAATGAATATATTCACCGCTACGGCGGATTTGACGGTTTCTTCACCAAAAGCAATGTGACGTTGTTGACCGAAGCCACTGACAATCAATAGAACGGCTTACCCGATGATGAGAAGGAAAAGGGTCGCCCGGAGTTTTTCCGGGCGGCCTTTTTGCATTACAAATGCTGACCATCGGCACTTGAAGGAGCGGACGGAAGTATCTATGACAAGCTCTGCCCGGATATGTTGAAAGGGGGTTTTGCATGTTGCATGTTTTTTCCGTTCCCGTTGCGCTGCTTGCCGCGTTGCTGTTTTTTCTACCGGCCCATGCCGACGACACGGTACGTTTCGGCATCCTGAGCGTGCTCGACACTCTGCCGCTACAAGTCGCGGAACATGACGGCCTGTTTGACGCCCAAGGGCTGGATGTGGAACTGGTGCCTTTCGCCAGCGCCATGGAACGCGATGTCGCCTTGCAGGCCGGCCGGCTCGACGGATATTTTGGTGATCTCATTGCGGCACTGCTGCTGCTTGAGCAGGGGCAACCCATGCCTGTGGCTTTGGTGAGTTACCGGACCACACCGGGGCAGCCCATGTTCGGCCTGACGCTTTCGCCCGCTCGGGCCGGACAGAAGCTCGATGCCTTGCGCGGGGCCACAGTGGGGTATTCCCGATCCACGATCATGGAGTATCTCTTGGACAAGATGTTGAACAATAATGGTCTTGCAGCGGATTTTTTTGAAAGGACGGAAGTGAAGAAGATTCCTATCCGGCTGCAGATGCTGTTATCCGATCAGCTCGACACGGCGTTGCTGCCAGAACCATTGCTTTCCCTGGCTCGGCTCAAGGGAGGGCAGACGTTCCTGACCGCTGAAAATTTGGCTATTCCATTGACCGTGCTCTGTCTGCATGAAAAATATTATACCGGGGATGCAGCCCCGATCCATAAATTCCTGGCTGCCTACCGCGAAGCCCTGTTGCGCTTGCGAAAGACACCGGAACACTATCGGGCGCTCATGGCCGAAACCTGCCGCATCCCCGGACCTTTGGTGGATCGTTTCCCCATCTATGCGTATCCGGACCCGGCGTTGCCCACCTATGAAGAGGTTGGCGACGTGCAGGACTGGATGATCGGCAAGGGAATGCTCAAGGCGCGTCTTCCCTACAACACTGTAATCGCGCCGTTGATTCCCTGACGGGTAGGGTGACCGTGCAACTTGAAACAATGCTCCAGGCTGAGGGGCTGACCCTTGCCTACCGCGAGGGCCCGCCTGTTCTCGAGGGGTTTTCTTTACAATTACGGCAGGGGGAAACCTTGGCCGTGGTTGGTCCTTCCGGTTGTGGTAAAACCACATTGCTTTATGCCTTGAGCGGCTTGACGCATCCTGCTGCCGGACGAGTGACATTGCGCGGTCGTCCCGTGGATCGGCCCTTGCCTGAGATATCCTTTATCCTCCAGGATTATGGGCTTCTGCCCTGGCGGACCGTGCTTCAAAATGTGGCTTTGGGACTCAAAATTCAGTGTGTTCCCAGAGCCGAACGTAGAGAACGTGCCAGGATGCAGCTTGCGGATGTCGGCATTACGGGTAGGGACAATGATTATCCGGCGGCATTGTCCGGCGGCGAACAGCAGCGGGTGGCCATTGCCCGGGCTTTTGTCTCCAATCCGAGTTTGTTGCTCATGGATGAACCTTTTTCTTCGTTGGATGCGTTGACCCGGGAAAAATTGCAGGCGGCCTTGCTCGATATCTGGCGCGGTCGTCTTGTTCCGTACGTGTTGGTCACACACAGTCTGGAAGAAGCCGTATTCCTGGGGCGGCGTATTCTGGTACTGGCCGGCACGCCGGCCCGAATCGCTGCCTGTTTTGAGAATCCAGGATTCGGTACGCCCGGACATCGGGACAGTGATCAATATTTTCAGCTTTTGCGCGAGTTGCGCAGAACTGTGGAGCGGTTCTGGTGAACAGGCTCAAGTCGCTTTTTTCCTATGCCCTGGTCGTGGTGGTCCTAGGCGTGTTGTGGAAAATCGCCGCTATGGTTCTGGGTAGCGTCCTGCTTCCACCGCCCGAGGTCGCGGCCTCGGCGTTTTGGCATGCGCTCGGGACCGCCACGTTTTGGGGACATTTTGAAGCCTCGGCGTTTCGGGCCACTGCTGCCATGTTTCTGGCCTTTGTCCTGGCCTTTCCCCTGGGAGTGCTCATGGGGGGCTTTCCCCGGCTGGACAGCATTCTTGCTCCCTTCGTTTTCCTGACCTACCCGATTCCCAAGATCGTGCTTCTGCCCGTGTTCCTCCTGTTGCTCGGTCTGGGTGACACCGCAAAAATCGCCATGATCGGTTTGATCCTCTGGTATCAGATACTCGTGACCACGCGGGACGGGGTGCGGCTGGTCAATGCCAAGTATTTGGACTCTGTGAGTTCGTTGGGCGGAACACGACGGGATCTGCTTCTGGAGGTGCTGGTTCCGGCGGCCTTGCCGCATGGGTTCACCGCTCTGCGGCTGGGCACGGGCACCAGCGTGGCAGTGCTGTTTTTCGTGGAGTCCTTTGCCACCTCTTCCGGACTGGGGTATCTGATCATGGACGCCTGGGGGCGTATGGATTATCCATCCATGTTCACTGGCATTTTCGGTATGAGTGCACTTGGCGCTATATTGTATGAACTGGCGAATCTGCTGGAACGGCATTGTTGCCGCTGGAAGGACGTTCAACGAGGAGAGTAGGGCATCATGCCCACGCGCAAACTTGAATTTGACGACAGCAATTTGGCTGCCCGGTTGTTTGGGCCGCGTAACGCTCATTTGGACCTCTTGGCCGAGAAGGCCCGGGTGCGTATCGATTCGCGTGGCGCAAGCGTGACCATCAACGGCGAGGATGAGGCGGACATCGAATTGGCGGCCAATGCCCTGTCCCAGTTGTATGCCATGCTTCGGGCTGGCAAGCGGGTGCATCCGCAGGACGTTGACTGTGCTTGCCGCATCCTGGCGCGCGATCCTTCGGCCCGGATTCGCGACGTGTTCGAAGATACGGTCTATGCAGCCTCTCCGCGCAAGACCATTGCTCCCAAGACCTTGACCCAGCGTGAATATCTCGACGCCATCCGTAAGAACGATCTGGTGTTCGCAGTGGGGCCCGCGGGAACCGGCAAGACCTACATGGCCGTAGCCATGGCCGCAGCGGCTCTGGCCAAGCGTGAGGTCAAGCGCATCGTGCTGACGCGGCCCGCAGTGGAGGCCGGGGAGAAGCTCGGCTTCCTGCCGGGCGATCTCGTGGAAAAGGTCAACCCTTATCTGCGTCCGCTGTACGACGCTCTGCACGATATGATGGATTTCGAGCGGGTGCAGGAGTTGCTGAACACGGGTGTAATCGAGGTGGCTCCCCTGGCTTTCATGCGCGGCCGTACGCTCAATGACGCCTTTGTGATCCTGGACGAAGCCCAGAACACTACGCCGGAACAGATGAAGATGTTTTTAACCCGCCTGGGGTTTGGATCGCGTGCCGTGGTCACTGGCGACGTGACCCAGATAGACCTGCCCAGCCGCCAGGTTTCCGGGTTGGTTCAGGCCGTGAGCATCCTTGAAGATGTCCAGGGCATCGACATCGTCCATTTTAACGAGGAGGACGTGATCCGTCATCCTCTGGTGGGGCGTATCGTGCAGGCTTACGACCGTCACGGCAACGGCGGAGACCGCACGGCCCGCCGCAGCGACGGCAGTGTCGGCGATGGGGTGGATCAAGCGGAAGAGCGGGGAGGAAAGTAATGGTAAGGATTTTTGTTGAAGCCGCTCTGCCTCCGGGGTTTCCGTTGAATCGCTCCGAGTTGAAGCCGTTGCTGACCACCATTCAGGAGAGCCTGGGCTTGGAAAGGGCGTCCTATAATTTGCGTCTTGTCAATGACGCGGAGATTGCCCGTCTCAATCAGCAATATTTAGGTTGCGTCGGCCCTACCAATGTGCTCAGTTTCCCTGCGGACGACGACACGGATGCGGAATGGCGGGATGCGTTGGACGATCTGCCTGGTGAATTGCATGCGGCTTTGGAGAGTTTGCAGACGCAAGCGTTACCGGACAGTGGGCCGGACAGTTCGACGGAAGCGGAACTGGGCGGCATTGCCTTGTCCGTGGACACGTTGGTGCGGGAAGTTTTTCTATACGGCCAGGACCCCGCCGAACATCTCTCCCGGCTTCTCGCCCATGCCCTGCTGCATCTGTCAGGCCTGGATCACAGCCCGGAAATGGACGCGCTGACAGAAGCCGCCGTAACCGCCGCCACGGAGCACGTCGCGGGCCGCACAGAATAAGCGATACGAGCCCCTGAGCATTGCTTTACATTCATGCCCGGCTAAGGCATGATTCTCACCTTTTCGTATCAGAGCAAAGATTATTCGGAGCCATGAACATGACACACTTTCTGTCGATTTTGGATATGTCCCGCGAGGATGCAGCCAAGGTGTTGCTCCGGGCCAAAAAAATCAAGCAGGACAAGGTTCGCAACGATTTTCTGGCCGGAAAGACTGTGGTGCTTATTTTTGAAAAAGCATCCACGCGAACTCGCGTTTCCTTTGAAGTGGGCGTCCGTCAGTTGGGCGGGCAGAGCCTGCTCATGACTCCTGCGGAATCGCAATTGGGTCGAAGCGAACCCATCAAAGATACGGCACGCGTTTTGTCGCGCTATGTGGACGGGCTCGTGGTCCGCACCTTTGGCCAGGACGTGTTGGAAACTCTTGTGGAGTATGGCACCATCCCGGTGATCAATGCCTTGACGGACATGTATCATCCCTGTCAGGTCATGAGCGACGTGCTGACCATGCACGAGCGTACGCCGAACCTGGAACAGGTCAAGGTGGCCTGGGTTGGCGACGGTAACAATATGGCTCATTCCTTCATCAACGCCGCGGCCCGATTCCCGTTTTCGCTTTCCTTGGCCTGCCCCAAAGGCTACGAGCCCGATCCGCAGATCGTGGCCAGAGCCGTTGAACAGGGTGCCAGGATCGAGCTCAGCGATGATCCGCATAAGGCCGTGTCCGGTGCGCACTATGTGAATACCGATGTCTGGGCTTCCATGGGCCAGGAAGAAGAACAGAAATTGCGCGAGGCCGCTTTTGCCGGGTACGAGGTGAATGGCGCGCTCATGTCTTTGGCGGATCCTGCCTGCAAGTTCCTGCACTGCCTGCCCGCCCACCGGGGTGAGGAGGTCAGCGAGGAAGTGTTTGAAAGCGAGGCGTCCGTGGTTTTCGATCAAGCCGAGAATCGCCTGCACATGCAGAAGGCGATCATGGAATGGGCCTTTGTGTAAGGCCGGTTATACAAATACTTTTTGAGGTAACATTACGCAATGAGCAGCATCAAGAAGGTCGTTCTGGCCTATTCCGGCGGACTGGACACGTCCGTGATCCTGAAGTGGATCAAGAAGCACTACAATTGTGAAGTCGTCACTCTGACCGCGGACCTGGGACAGGGTGAGGAGTTGGACGGCATCGAAGAGAAAGCCCTGAAGACCGGTGCTTCCAAGGCCTATGTCGAGGACCTGCGCGAAGAGTTCGTGCGCGACTATATCTTTCCGGCTTTCCGGGCCAACGCCCTGTACGAGGGGCGGTATCTCATGGGTACTGCCATTGCCCGTCCCCTGATCGCCAAGCGCATGGTGGAGATAGCCAACATGGAAGGCGCTCAGGCCGTGGCGCACGGCGCAACGGGCAAGGGGAACGACCAAGTCCGTTTCGAGTTGGCCGCCATGGGACTGGAGCCCCGGCTCAAGACCATTGCCCCTTGGCGCGAATGGGACCTCAAGTCCCGTTCGGACCTGATGGCCTTTGCCGAGGCCAACGAAATTCCCATCCCGGTGAGCCGCCAGAAACCCTGGTCCATCGACGCCAACATGCTGCATATCAGTTTTGAAGGCGGGGAATTGGAAGATCCCTGGAACGAGCCGGGTCCCGATTGCTTTCGGTTCACCCAGCCCGTGGAAAAGGCTCCGGATCAGGCCGAGATTTTGACCATCGACTTTGAGGCGGGCGATCCCGTGGCCCTCAATTCGGTCAAACACTCGCCTGCGGCCTTGCTACAGAAGCTCAACGAAATCGGCGGCAAGCACGGTATCGGCCGGGTGGACATGGTCGAGAACCGTTTCGTGGGCATGAAGTCCCGCGGCGTTTACGAGACTCCGGGCGGCACGATTCTGCATGTGGCGCATCGTGATCTGGAAGGTCTGACCATGGACCGCGAGGTCATGCATCTGCGCGACAGCCTGATTCCCCGCTACGCTGAGATGATTTATTACGGCTACTGGTTCTCGCCCGAGCGGGAAGCTTTGCAGGCCATGATCGACAAGAGCCAGGAGAAGGTGACGGGCACGGTACGGCTTAAGCTGTACAAGGGTAATGTCATTCCTCTTGGTCGTAAGTCGCCGTACTCCATGTATAATATGGACTTAGCCACCTTTGAGGAAGATGTGATCTACGACCAGACCGACGCCAACGGCTTTATCAAGCTCGTGGGCTTGCGGCTCAAGGGGCGCATGCAGCAGAGCAAATGGGGCGGTCGGGACACCGACGATTAAGGACGGATCAAGGCATGGCGGAGAAAAAGCTCTGGGGCGGCAGGTTCAGCGAAGGGACCAAGGCTTCGGTGGAACAATACACCGAATCCATTTCCTTTGACTGGCGTCTTTTTCGCGAGGACATTGCTGGTTCGCAAGCCCATGCGCGAATGCTCGCCCGTCAGGGCGTGCTGACGCCGGAAGAGGGCGACGTCATCGTGCGTGGGCTCGACGAGGTCCGCAAGGAGATCGAGTCCGGCACCCTGCAGTGGAAAACCGAGCTTGAAGACGTGCATATGAACATAGAGGCGCGGCTGACCGAACTCATCGGGCCTCTGGGCGGCAAACTGCACACGGGCCGCAGTCGCAACGATCAGGTAGGCCTGGATTTTCGGTTGTACGTCGCCGGTCGTCTGGGACAATGGCGGAATCTGCTCGCCAAGCTTGTGGCCGTGCTCGTGGAGCGCGCTGCCGAGAACCGCGACGTGCTGCTGCCCGGATGTACGCATTTTCAGCCCGCCCAGCCCGTGAGCCTGGCCCAACACCTTTTGGCGTATGCCTGCATGTTCCGGCGCGACCATGAGCGTGTCGGGGATTGTCTGAAACGGGTTTGCGTCTCGCCCTTGGGGGCGGCCGCACTTGCCGGAACGACCTATCCTCTTGATCCGGCCTCGGTTGCTGCGGAATTGGGTTTTGAGCGGGCTTTCGACAACAGCATGGACGCTGTGTCGGATCGGGATTACGCGGTTGAGTCGCTGTGTGCGGCCAGCCTGTGTATGGCTCATTTGAGTCGTCTTTGCGAAGAGTTGATTATTTGGGCCAATCCACAGTTTGGTTTTGTGCGTTTGCCCGATGCCTATTCTACGGGCTCGTCCATCATGCCCCAGAAGAAGAATCCGGACATCTGCGAACTCATGCGCGGCAAGACGGGGCGGGTATACGGCGCATTGGTCACGTTGCTGACCCTGATCAAGGGGCTGCCCATGACCTACAACCGGGATTTGCAGGAAGATAAGGAACCGTTCTTTGATGCGGACGCTACATTGAGTGCCTCTCTTGACATCATGGCCGACATGCTTGCCGAGATTGGTTTCGTGCCGACAGCCATGGAAGCGGCCCTGGATGCAGGATTTCTCAATGCCACGGAACTGGCTGACTATCTGGTCGGACGGGGCATGCCGTTCCGGCAGGCGCATCATGCTTCAGGGGCGTGCGTGGCCCTGGCCGAATCCCTGGGGTGCGGCCTGAGCGATCTCAGCGTGGAGCAGATGCGCAAGGCCGGGGCTGGTGTGGATGAGGACGTGTTTCTTGTCCTTTCGTATCGAACCTCTGTGGAGCGACGCGTTTCTCCCGGAAGCACCGGGCCGACATCCGTGGAGTCCCAGCTTTCCGCGCTGCGTTCTTGGCTGGTCAGCCTGGGAGTGGGAGAATGATCCTTACCGAGAAGCATGTCCAAATCCTGAAGCATATTCAGGCGTATGCCAATGTGAAGCGGTACCATGGCATGCTTCCGGAACGCGAGGCTCTGGCCTATGACGAACTTGTGCTGGACTCCCTCAAAGAGAATGGCTTGGTGGAGGAGGGCATGATCATGACCTCCTGCGGGTCCAATCCCAAGGGGTATCGACTGTCCGACGGTGCGCGGGCGGAATTGGAAGCCTTTGGCATCGATTTTACAGATCGTGGATGGGAAAAGGTCCGTAATGACGACAATGTGTCTATGGATCAACTTGATAAAGAACATATTGAAATGCTTCGGGATATTTACCATCTTTCCCGAGTCAGCAGGAATCATGGTGTGGCTCCCGGCGCCGTGCTCGACGACTACGAAAAACCATTGTTGCGTATGCTCTATGACATGGGCTACGTCTTTCACATCAAGCTGAAGGGCAAGAACGTAAAGCACGGTGACGGCTACGTGCTTTCGGACAAAGCCACACGACTGCTGCGGCAGATCGGGCTTGAAGGGTGATACGGGAGTTTCCGCGGGGAATGCGACCGCTTGGTGGGGATGATGGCGGAAGCGTATAGGAGTCGAACCTACCGCGGACGTTGCCGCCCGCCACTGGGTTTGAAGCCCAGGCGCCACACCGGTGACGAAACGCTTCCATAGTCGGAAATACTGGCTATCAGGTTTGTGCCCTACGCGCAAGAAACGTGAATCAAAGCTGCTCCCTCTTGTCTTTTTTCGCAGGAGGGTTACATTGTCATTCATTGGCCGTCCTTTGCGGCGCATATGCCGAGAGGCGCATCCGAACAGGCTCGATCCGGAGGAACAAGCTTGAATAATTTCGGCAAGAATCTGCTCATCTGGGCGACGATTTCGATCATGATGGTCGTGTTGTTCAACCTTTTGAATCAGACCCAGACTCAGGACCAGCGTATTCCCTACAGCGATTTTCTTATTCGCGTGGAATCGGGTGGTGTGGATTCCGTGCTCATACAGGGCCGGGAAATCAACGGCGTGACCGGGTCGGGAGAAAAATTCACGACCTTCTCCCCGGACGACCCCAAGCTTGTGGAAAAATTGGTCGGGAACAATGTCCGTATCATGGCCGAGCCTCCTGAGGATGCTCCATGGTATATGACGCTTTTGGTGTCCTGGTTCCCCATGCTTCTGCTCATCGGCGTCTGGGTGTTCTTCATGCGCCAGATGCAGGGCGGAGGCTCCGGCGGGCGTGGGGCCATGTCCTTTGGTCGCTCCAAGGCCCGGCTTATCAACGAGGAGATGACCAAGGTCACCTTTGAAGATGTTGCCGGTGTGGACGAGGCCAAGGAAGAACTTTCGGAAGTCGTGGATTTCCTGCGCGAACCCCGCCGTTTTACACGGTTGGGAGGGCGGATTCCCAAAGGTGTACTTTTGGTCGGCCCTCCGGGCACCGGTAAGACACTGTTGGCTCGTGCCGTGGCAGGCGAGGCAGGAGTTCCGTTTTTTTCCATTTCGGGTTCGGATTTTGTTGAAATGTTCGTGGGTGTGGGCGCTTCGCGCGTGCGCGATCTTTTTGCTCAGGGCAAAAAAAATGCTCCCTGCCTGATCTTCATCGACGAAATTGACGCCGTGGGCCGCCAACGTGGGGCCGGCCTGGGCGGCGGGCATGACGAGCGCGAACAGACCTTGAACCAGCTTCTCGTGGAAATGGACGGTTTCGAGTCCAACGAGGGCGTTATTCTGGTGGCGGCCACCAACCGGCCGGACGTTCTTGATCCGGCGTTGTTGCGGCCTGGTCGTTTCGACCGTCAAGTGGTTGTCCCGACTCCGGACGTGCGCGGCCGTGAGCGTATCCTCAAGGTGCACACCCGCCGGGTCCCTCTGGCCAAGGATGTGGACCTGGGAGCCATTGCACGCGGCACGCCCGGTTTCTCCGGTGCCGACCTGGAAAACCTAGTCAACGAGGCTGCGCTCTATGCGGCCAAGATGAATCAGGAATCCGTGGAGAACAAGGATTTCGAGGAAGCCAAGGACAAGGTGCTCATGGGCAAGGAACGCCGGAGTGTCATCCTCAGCGAGCAGGAAAAGACCACTACGGCTTATCATGAAGCGGGTCATGCCCTGGTGGCCAAACTCCTGCCCGGTACCGACCCGGTGCACAAGGTCTCCATCATTCCGCGCGGCATGGCTTTGGGCGTGACCCAGCAATTGCCCGTGGACGATCGTCACAACTATTCCAAAGACTATCTTGAAAATCAGCTGACGATGCTGCTTGGCGGCAGAGTGGCCGAGGAACTCGCCCTGAATCAGATGACCACGGGCGCGTCCAACGATATCGAGCGGGCCACAAAGCTTGCCCGCAGCATGGTCTGTCAATGGGGCATGAGCGAAAAACTCGGTCCTCTTTCTTTTGGCGACAATCAGGAACAGGTTTTCCTGGGCAAAGAGCTGGTGCATAATCGCAATTTCGGTGAGGAGACCGCACGGACCATTGACGAGGAAGTGCGGCGGATCATCGACACGGCTCATGAGAATGCGCGGAAGCTGGTGTCTGAAAATCGTGAACACCTTGACCGCATCGCTGCGGCCTTGCTGGAACGTGAGACCATCAGCGGTGCTGACATTGACCTGCTTTTGGCTGGCGAAGAGTTGCCCCCACAGAATTCCAATGGCGGTTCGGATGATCCGACCGGCAATGGATCAGAGGGGGAAGGTTCCGGGCCGGGATATGCCCCGGTAGAGGAATCCGCCGCGGGAACGAAAAGCGCCGATGCGGGAGACGATGAATTTACCCTGGAAGAATCCGAAGAATCGGATGGGACCCGGGGTGACGGCGGACGCAACCTGCAATAGGATGGCACTGGGCGCATGCAACAGCACGCATGGAAAATAGGAAGGGGCAAGGTCCTTGGGCCTGCCCCTTTTTTCATTGCCGGTGTGGTCAATGTCACGCCAGATTCATTTTATGATGGCGGAAAATGTGCAGCCACAGAGGACGCTGTACGCCATGGCCGTGTATTGGCAGGGCAGGGTGCGCATATTCTGGACATTGGCGGTGAAAGCACCCGGCCCTTTGCCGAGCCCGTGAGCGAAGCCGAGGAATTGCGCCGGGTGATCCCGGTAGTCCGGGAGTTGGCGAAAAATGTCGACGGAGGACTTTCCATTGATGACAGCGGCCCTGTCGTTTCGGTGGATACGACCAAGGCAGAGGTGGCGCGGCAGGCGCTTCAGGCCGGAGCTCTCATCGTCAACGATGTCTCGGCCTGCCGTTTCGACCCCGCGCTGTTGGACGTGCTTGTGGAATACCAGCCCGGCTATGTGCTCATGCATACGCAGGGTGGTCCCAGGAATATGCAGCGCGACCCCAAGTATGCGGACGTGGTTTCCGAGGTCAGCGCTTTTTTTGAAGAACAGTTGGGCCTGCTTACAGAAGCAGGGCTCAAGGAATCGCGGATCGTGCTTGATCCTGGTATAGGCTTCGGCAAGACTTTGGAGCACAACCTCGCCATTCTTCAGCATATTGACCGGTTCAGGGCCTTTGGGCTACCTGTGTACGTGGGATTGTCAAACAAGTCGCTCTGGGGCGGCCTGCTTGGATTGGGTGTGGACTCGAGACAGGAGGCCACTGTGGTGGCGACAGCCCTGATGGCCGCCAAAGGCGTGGCCATACACCGGGTTCATGACGTGTCTGCGGCGGATCAGGCCTTGAAAATCGTACAAGCCATTGCGTGAGCCTGAATGATAGAACTGCTCGGACTCCAGATTGCGTGGCGTGACATCATCGACATCGCCATCGTGACCATTGTGTACTACCAGCTTATCCTGTTGGTGCGCGGCACTCGCGCCGTGGCCGTGATCTACGGTCTGATGCTGCTCCTGGTCGTGTACTGGGTTTCGGATGAACTCGGTATCTTCACGGTCAACTGGCTGCTGACAAATTTCCTAGGTTCTTTCTTTCTTGTTATCATCATTCTCTTTCGCAACGATATCCGCAAGGCATTGGCCCAGATCGGCGTGGGACGATTCTGGAGGCGTACTCCGGTCGAGGAACAGAGCCTGAACGAGATCGTGTTGGCTATTCTGACCATGGCCCGCAAACGCACCGGAGCGCTCATCGTTGTGGAACGCGCCGTTCCCCTGGGAGACATTGTGGAACGCGGTATCGAAGTGGACGCACGTATCTCCAAGGAACTTTTATTGAATATTTTCAAGACGGATACGCCTCTGCACGACGGCGCCGTGGTCATTCGCGGCGGGCGGCTCGCCGCTGCGGCCTGCATCCTGCCGCTTTCCTCCAAATTCAAGGGGCAGACTATTTTTGGTACGCGCCATAGGGCGGCCCTGGGCATCAGTGAAGAGTCCGACGCCGTCACCATCGTTGTTTCCGAGGAAACAGGGGACGTCTCCATTGCCATGAATGGTCGTCTGACCACCAGCCTGGACGAGCTGCGTTTGCGGCGCGTGCTGAAGAACGTGACGGAGCGCTAATCATGACGATCCGTTGGCAGACCGCACTTGTCGCCTTTCTCCTGGCCGTTTCCACCTGGTACCTCGTGACCGGGCGTGAAAAGGTGGACACCTGGATTCCCATGGCCGTTGAGATGACCAACACCCCAGAGGGGCTCGTGATTCAAAAGGGCCTGGTCAAGCGGGTGGAGGTGCGCGTACGCGGCCCCAAGGGGATGATCAGCACCATGGATTTGAACAAGCTGGCCTACCCGCTGGATGTCAGCTCCCTCAAGGTCGGAGAGAATCTCATTGATCTTGACGGCGGCAAGGTGCCTATTTCCCGCGCGTTCGAGGTCATGGAGATCAAACCGGACAGGCTCATCCTGACCGTGGACCGCGAGGCCGTGAAAACCGTCCCCGTCGTAGTTGATTGGACGGGGAGGGACAACCTGCATCGCGACTTGGAATTGGTGGAGCTCAAGGCCACGCCGTCCTTTGTCGAATTGCATGGCCCGTCGAGCGAATTGAAGAAAATCGACGAAGCACAGGTCCGTATGGACACGGCGTTTGACGACGAACTGGCCCGGACCTGGAGCGAGGATCTTCCTGTACTCCTGCCCGAGTCCATCAAGGCGCAGCCGGGGTTGGTGCGTGTCGATCTGCGCATAGGACCAAAGACGCAGCGCATCGTGGTCAAGATACGCAGCATTGAAGTGGAACCTCCGGCAGGACTGGAAATCAAGATAGCGGACAATCTCGTCACGCTGGACATCGAAGGTCCGGTGGCGCTGTTCCGCAATGATAAATTCCGCAACGAAATTGCGGCGTATCCCAAGGTGGACCCGGACCTGCAGCCGGGCAAGCATGAACTGGATTATTGGGTCAGCCTGCCGCAGGGATGCCGGCTGATTGAAAAGACACCGGAAAAGCTCTCCGCAGTGGTACGGGTCAAGCAGTGACCTGTATCGGCGGTCAGGGCTGGAGCAATGGATGAATAAACGGCTTTTCGGCACGGACGGCCTACGCGGCCAGGTGAATCTGTTTCCCATGACGCCGGAGATCGCACTCCGGCTCGGACTTGCAGCCGGACAGTATTTCCGGAACGGAAGCAAGCGTCACAAGGTTGTCATCGGCAAGGATACCCGTCTTTCGGGCTATGTCTTTGAGACGGCACTGACCTCGGGCTTCTGCGCCACGGGCATGGACGTCTATCTGGTGGGGCCCTTGCCCACCCCGGCCATTTCCTTTTTGACGCGCAACATGCGTGCCGATTTGGGAGTGGTGATTTCCGCGTCGCACAATCCCTTCAGCGACAACGGCATCAAGTTTTTCGACCGAATGGGCTTCAAGCTTCCGGACAAGGCCGAAGAGGAGATCACGGAAATGGTCCTTTCCTCGGATTCCAAGTGGAGTTTCCCGGCTCCGGAAGATGTGGGGCGCGCCAAGCGCATTGTCGACGCCAACGGCCGTTACATCGTCTATTTGAAGAACAGTTTCCCGCAGCATCTGACCTTGGACGGCCTGAAAATCGTCCTGGACTGCGCCAATGGCGCGTCCTATGGCGTTGCGCCCATGATTCTGCGCGAACTTGGGGCGGAAGTCGTTACCTTGTCCTGTGATCCTGATGGCCTGAATATCAACGAGAAATGCGGATCACTCTATCCCGAGGTGATTTCCCGCACTGTTGTCGAGGAAGGCGCGGACATTGGTCTGGCCCTGGATGGCGATGCGGACAGGCTCATCGTCGTGGATGAAAAGGGGCGCATTCTGGACGGTGATCAGATCATGGCGCTGTGCGCTCAGGATTTGATCGACCGGGATGAACTCGCCGCCAATATGTTGGTGGCCACGGTCATGAGCAATATGGCCTTGGAGATATTCATGCAGGAGCGGGGATGCCGCCTGCTGCGCACTCCTGTGGGCGATCGGTACGTGGTGGAAGCCATGCGCCGTGAAGGCGCGGTGCTTGGAGGGGAACAATCCGGCCATTTGATCTTTATGAATTATACGACCACGGGCGACGGATTGCTTGCTGCGCTGCAGCTCATGCGTATTATGGTAGAAAAGCAGCGTCCGTTGTCCGAATTGTCCCATTTGCTGACACCGTTCCCGCAGATGCTGAAAAATGTCCACGTGGAGCGGAAGATTCCTTTTGAACAGGCTCCGGCTGTCCAGGAGGCCGTACGGCAGGCCGAGTTGGAATTGGCAGGCAAGGGGCGGGTGCTGCTGCGGTATTCCGGAACCGAACCTGTTGCCCGTGTCATGGTTGAAGGCGAGAACCAGGCAAAAGTGGAGTCGCTGACCGATCGTCTCTGTGAAGTGTTGAAGCAACATCTGCGCTGATTCGCAACCCGGCGAAAAAGGAGAGCTTGATGCACATCAAGAAGGTGGTCATTCCCGTGGCGGGCTGGGGCACCCGGTCTCTTCCGGCTACGAAGAACATCCCCAAGGAAATGCTTCCGGTCTACCGCAAGCCCGTTGTTCAATACATCGTGGAAGAGGGTATTCAGGCTGGGTTGGAAGATGTGGTGTTCGTCACAAACCAGAACAAGAAGATCATTGAGGATCATTTCGATCGCAGCTTCCTTTTGGAGAATCTCCTGGAGCGCGCCGGCAAACTGGACTTGTTGGCCGAAGTGCGTGCCGTTGCCGACATGGTCAACGTCATTGCCGTACGCCAGAAGGAACAACTCGGCCTCGGGCATGCCGTGCTGTGCGCACGTGAAGTGTGCAAGAACGAACCTTTTGCGGTCATGCTCGGCGACGACATGATCTTCGGCAAGGGAGCAGGTATTTCCCAGCTCATCGAAGCGGCCGAAACCGAGAATGCCGCGGTGGTGGGCGTGATCGAAGTTCCGGATGAAAAGGTCCACAAGTACGGCATTATCCAGGGCGAGGAATTTGCTCCGGGCATGTTCCGCGTTTCCAAGCTGGTGGAAAAACCCAAGCTGGAAGAAGCGCCTTCGCGCATGGCCATTATTGGACGCTATGTGCTGCTGCCGGAAATTTTCGACATTCTGGAACACCAGGATGCGGGCGTGGGCGGGGAAATTCAGCTCACGGACGCCTTGCAGGGATTGGCGGACAGAGGCAAGCTTATAGCCGTGAAAATCAATGGTCGTCGTTTCGACGCAGGCGACTGGGTGGAATATCTTACGGCGAACATCTATTTTGCCTTGCAGGACGACGCCCTGCATGACGACATTTCCGCACGTCTCCGCGAACTTCTTCCCCCGCGCAAATAGCTGAAATGACCGGCGGTCCGGAAACGGGCCGCCGCTGCACCATGAAAGAATATTGGCAGATCCTGCTTCCTTCGCCGCCGTATTCCGTATTGACGTACGAGCGGCCTGACTGGTTTCCGGCTCTTGAGCCGGGTTGCCGCGTCCTTGTGCCCATGCGCCGTTCTTTGCGTGTGGGCGTTCTTATGCAGATGTGTCCCAAACCGGAATTTGCGACCAAGCCCTTGCTGTGGGCTTTGGACCGGACGCCTTTGCTCGATGCGGACTACATGGACCTTGTCCAGACCATGGCCAGCCGCCAGATGACTGAACCAGGCGCCATTCTTGGCCAACTCTTGCCTGCGGGGCTGCGTGTTTCGGATTTGACGTTCACCCTGGACAGAGGCCCGTTTCCTTCCCGGCTCAGCCCGCGGGAGCTTTCCCGTCTTTCCGATAAGGACAAGGGCACACTGCTCGAGTTGTGGCGCGACGGGGCCATGCGGGTTCTGCTGAACCCGGGACGCGAGTCCGATGAAACCATTGTCCGTCTGCTCGCTGATCCGCCATGGCCGGTGCGACCCAATGCGCAACTTCAAATGGGCGTATTGGAATACCTTTTGGAAAACGGGCCAGCAACGCGCCGTCGTCTTTCTGAAGCAGTGGGGCCCAATCTTGGTCCTGTATTGCGGCGTCTGGCAGAGGCTGGACTTGTTTGTGTCGAGCGTTCAGGCGAGAGTCTGGCAGACCTGGATAATATCGTGTGCGAACCGCATGGAGACTATCTGGTCTCTTCGCCGGAACAGGAAGCGGCGTTGGAATCGCTTTTGCGCGCTCAGGCTTCAGCTCAGCCGGAAACGGCGTTGCTGCATGGGGTGACGGGCAGCGGCAAGACGCATGTCTACCTGGAGCTGGCAGCCGCCTGCCTGGACTCGGGGAAGCCTGCGTTGCTTCTTGCTCCGGAAGTGGCCTTGGCCTGCGGGCTCTTTAAGGCCGTGCAAAAGCGTTTTCCGCAACAACGTTGTTTGTTTTACCATGGCTACCAGACGCCAAGCCAACGTCGCGATACCTTTCTTGCCTTGGCTGAGCAAGGCCCGGTCCTGGTGGTCGGAACCCGTTCGGCCTTGTTCCTGCCGCTCCGTCGTCCCGGTTTGATCGTGATTGACGAAGAGCATGATGAAAGTTTCAAGCAGGAAGAACGGTTGGCCTATCAGGCCAAGGAAATCGCCTGGTATCGGGTGCAGCAGTCCGGCGGCCTGCTTGTGCTTGGTTCCGCGACTCCCGACGTCAAAACGTTTCAGGCCGCTCGGCTTGGATCGTTCCCCGTGCATTCCCTGACCAAACGCGTGGGGGGGGGCACTGTGCCGGATATCCAGTTGGTGGACATCGCCGGCTTCAAGGATCCGGATAATCCTTTGGCGGCGTCCACGTTGCAGGCCTTGTCCGAAACCGTTGAGCAGGGCGGCCAGGCCATTGTGATGCTCAACCGGCGCGGCTATGCCCCGCTCATGTACTGCCTGGATTGCGGAGACGTGGTGCGCTGTCCCAATTGTCATGTTTCCATGACATATCACAAGAACAGGGAGCGTCTGGTCTGTCATTATTGCGGTTTGTCCCACCCCTATCCGCTGCTCTGTTCCGGCTGCGGCGGCGGAAATCACCTGCCCATGGGCGAGGGCACGGAACGCATGGAAGAGGTTTTGGTCAAGGCATTGCCCGAGGGAACAGGTATTTTGCGCATGGACCGGGACACCACGCGGCGACCTGAACGGCTGGAGCAGATACTCGACGATTTTTCCAAGGAACGCGCGCAGGTTTTGGTGGGGACGCAAATGCTTTCCAAAGGCCATCATTTCCCCAATGTGACTCTTGTAGTGGTGGCGGATGGCGATTTGGGGCTCAATCTGCCCGATTATCGTTCTGCTGAACGGACGTATCAGCTTTTGCTGCAAGTGGCTGGACGGGCAGGGCGCGGCGTGAAATCCGGCAAAGTTCTGGTGCAGACCAGGAATCCCGGACATCCATTTTGGTCCCACGTGTTGCAGTCGGATTACGTTTCCTTTTTCGAGCAGGAGATCGCCAAGCGGGAGAATTTTCGTTATCCACCATTTGTACGCCTGGGGTTGATTCGACTCAGCGTCCCTATGGACGACACTGCCGGAGGTTTGCCCAAAGACGCGGCAGCGGCGTTGCAGCGTGCGGCGCAGGGACTGGATGTGACCGTGCTTGGTCCGGCTCCGGCCCCTCTGGCCATGTTGCGTGGCCGTCAACGTTTCAATTGCCTGATCAAGGCTGCGGATTGGCGCGACGTGCGCATGGTTTTCAAGCGGATGTCGGCATGGAATCCCGAACCGGAGCGCATTCGTTTGCGTCTTGATCTGGACCCTGTGAATATGCTTTGATCCGTCGAGTCTGGACAGAGAAGGCAAATGAATAGACATCTTGGAGTGCTGATGAAGAATTCTGGTTGCGTTTCGCCTGCGGGCGGGGGGCGAATATGTGCCCTTTTGATTTGTTTGCTGTTCCTTGGAATGGGGACAGCCTGGGCGCAGCAAAAAGTCGGCTTCGTCAATCCGCAACGGCTCATCGATGAATCCCGTATCGGCAAATCCGCCCAGGAGGACCTTGCCAAGTTGGGCAAGGAAAAGGATCGTCAGATTCGGGACAGCGCCAAGCGAATCAACGAACTCAAAGCGCGCCTGGGTGATTCCACTCTTTCCGACGCCGAAATGAAGACGCTGGAAAGCAAGCTGGAGGCGTATTACGAACAGCATGACCGACTCATCAAGATGAGCAATGAGGATATTCAGATCGAGGAGGCTCGCCTCATCCAGTTCATCATGAAACGCGCCGACGGCAGCCTCAAGGCCATTGCCAAGGAACACGGGTTTTCCATGGTGCTGACCGATCCGGATATCGTTGGTTATATTGATGCCTCCGCCGACATAACCGATCTGGTCATTCAGGATTTGAACAAACGTTTTTGATCATGATGATGCAAAAGAGAATTTTATTTTTGACGATGTTGTTTTGCTGTGTCGCTGTGTCGTGCCTTGCTGCTGATTGGGGCAAGCTGGTTACGCCGATACGTCCTCTGAACATGCGAGAAGCCCCCAGCCTCAAGGCCAAGGTTCTTGATACGTTGCGTCCGGGCGAACAGGTGCGCGCGGATTTCTTGCGAGATGGCTGGTTCGCGCTTTTTCCCGTGGACGCCACGATGCGGGACGAGAAAAGAGCCATGGGGTACGCCAAAGCGGCCTATCTCAAGCCTGTGGGCGCATGGGGCGAGTTCCGCGTGCCCAAGGGGGGCATGCTCAACATCCGTCAGGGACGCACTCCCAGTTCCGAGCATGTCCGTACCCTGCACCAGGGCGATGTGGTCAAGGTAGACTTTCTCAAGGACAATTGGGTGGCCGTCTTTGAACCGAGCGAGACGGTACGCTCCGAATCAAGGGCTATTGGGTATTCCAACGTCAATTACCTTGTGCCCGCCAGCAAAAAGCAGATCGACGAGGCGCTTGCAGCCACTCGGGCCAGAAGCGAGCCGCAGGTTGCATCTTCAAAGACCGCAGTCGCCGAACCGGAACCGGCCCTGCTTCCCGATTCCGGAATGCCCGAACCCAAAGCGGAAGCCGAGGTCGTGTCCAGTCCGTCGCACTGGGGTCGTCTGGTTTCGTTGACACGGGCTGTGCAGGTGCATGCGGGACGTACGTCGGATTCAAAGGTCGTTGCGACGTTGCAGCCTGGTCAGGCTGTACGCGTGGATTTCGCGGTCAAGGGCTGGGTGGCCGTGTTCAAGCCCGGTGCCATGTCGCGTAATGAAGCCGAAGCCTTGGGATATGTCTACGAACAGATGCTCGAAGCGGACTTGGCCCCGCTCCCGGAAGCATCGGCCCTGAATCCGGAACGAGCGGAGCGTGTCGAGGAGAAAACCGCAGAAACGCAGGCCAAGCCTGGCCCCAAGCCTGTTGATGGCCTGCCGTTGTATCAGGCGCGCGTCAAAGTGGCGGAAGTTCCATCTTCGGCCGTTGACTCTGCTGAATCACATGAAGTCAAGGAAAGCGCAGTGGCTTCGGAGGTTCGGCAACAGGCTGCAGAAAAAGCGGACATTGGCGAGACTCGTGGAAGCGCGAGCCAAATGCAGCCGGTTGAAACGGCAGCGCAGACTCGGCCGTTTCGCCGTCTCGGAGACATTCCGCCCGCCGATGAACCTCACAAGGGACCAGTCCCCGTAGCCGACCAGGAGCGCCATGGCTTCCGCTATGCCGTGCTGGATCGACTGGAAACGCGGAGCGGGCGCATTCCCCGGGTGTTGATTCGCATCTATCTGGATGTGAATGTGATTCCTAAAGATGAGGCGCTCAGCGATTTTTGTGCTACGATCTGGAAGGAAGAATGGCGCCAGGGCTCTGAGCTCGAAGTGGACGTTTTTCTGCCCGGCATGGATCTCAAGGATCTTTCCTATGTCGAGGCCTTGTATGACGGCAGAGGACTCAAGCAGTTCTGGACGCGTGAGGCCACCCTCTACGGGACACGTTTCAAGAGATAGAGCCGCTGAACAGGGAGACCGGGCGCACTGAACGTCCGTAACGCAGCATTCAAGGGGGTACTTCATGCAGGAACCGGCAGAAAAGGCCACGGAACTCTTCCGGCTGATGAACAAGAACAGGCGCGACGTTTTCAAGGCGTACAGCGACTTTACCGCCACCATCAAAAAGGGCAGCTCCATCGAAAGCAAGTATCAGAGCCTGATCCTCATTGCCTGCTCCATCCTGTCGCAGTGCGATATGTGCATTTCGCTACATGTCCAGAACGCCGCGTCCCATGGGGCGACGCGGGACGAGATCATTGATGCGGGACTGCTGGCCGTGGCCATGGGGGGGTCGCCCAAGATGATGTATATGCGCTATGTCTACGAAGAAGCGGACAAGCTGTTTTAGTTGAGCATCCTGTCCCTGCTTCGGCAGGGACTTTTCTTTCATAGACGTTCCAGCAGCCAGTAGGGTTTGCCTTCGCGATGGCTGATCCGTTCCTGTTGGATCAGGGCCTGGCTCACGGCGTTGCAGGCGGCGGCAAGGTCTCTCTTTTGGCCAGCGGTCATTTCAAGCAGCCGGACTTGTTCCTTAAGTATCTTGTCCAGCACCACTTGCCCTGCCTGCACGCCAGGAAAGGCTTGCCAGTGGCGGAGGGCCTGTTCCTGCCTGCCCAGCATGGCGTGCGCCAGCCCTGCCCAGACCATGGCGGGCAGCAGCATGCGGTCCGATTCCACGGCGCGTTCCAACAGTGTCGCGGCGGTTTCGGGGTCGCCCTCGCGTAGCAGGGCTACTCCGGCAGCGACCAGACGCGCAGGGAAGATGGGTTTGCCTTCGGCTTGCGTAAGCATGGCCCGAAAGGCCTGGGCTGCCAGGGTGTTGTATTCGGCTGCCTGCGCCATGTCATTGTTCAGGAGTGCCCTGTGCGCACGTTCGAGATTGCGTTTGCCGATTTGGAACGGCGGCGGTGTGGCGAGCTTTTTCAACAATGTGCCGAACATTGAATCTCCCTTGTTTACTTTTGGATAAACGCACCGGGGCAACGGGTCAACCGGGACTACGGAAGGGGCTTGAGGCAGTGCCCCTGCTCGGGTATAGCAGGAGCCTCAAGAAGTGATCCGCATACTAATTCGGAGGATACCGTGAAGCATACCATTTCCGCGTTGGTCCGCAATGAGCCGGGCGTGTTGTCCGAGATGTCCCGGCATTTCAGCGAGGCCGGGTTGAACATCAAATCCATCGCCTGCGGGGAAACCGAAAATTCCAATGTTTCGCGGATGGTTATCCGTATCGATGCGGAACGCGCCGATATGGAGCAGATCACGGCCCAGGTAGGCGCTTTGGGGTTCGTGATCCAGGTGGATGACCTTTCCCGCAAGGAATTTGTGGATCGTGAACTGGCATTGATCAAGGTCGCCATGACACCGGAGAACACTGCCCAGCTCATGCAGATATTCGAAGTGTTCCGGGCGGATGTGGTGGGCATGGGGCAGACCAGCATTACCGTGGAACTGACCGGGGATGAGGCGCGGGTGGACGGGTTGATTAAGATGCTCATGCCGCACGGGATATTGAGCATGTGTCGTAGCGGGGCTATCGCCCTCAAGCGGGGCGACGAATGAGTGTGGCCGGTCTGCCGGTCACGAGCCTTGACGGCATTGCCGAGGCCGTGTTGCGCCGCGGCGGGTCGCAACGCGTGGCTATTGCTCCCTGTGCCGATGAATTCGTGCTGCGGGGTGGTTGTGACGCCGCTGCCAAGGGGGTGGCTGTTCCCGTGCTTGTTGGTGACGAAAAGCGGACGCGTCACCTTGCGGATGCTCTGGGCTTCGATATTTCCGGGTATGAGATCGTGCATGAACCCGATCCTGTGCTGGCTGTGGAGCGTGCTGTGGCCTTGGTGCGGGAGGGCAACGCCTCCATGATCATGAAAGGCTTGGTGAGCACCAGCGTGGTGCTCAAGGCCATCTTGAACAAGGAGACCGGACTGCCGCCAAAAACCGGCATTCTGAGCCATGTTACCGCTTTTCAGGCCCCGGACGGCGAACGGTTGATGCTGTTGACTGACGCCGGGGTGAACATCAAGCCCAATTTGCGGCGCAAGGCCGACATCCTGCGCAACGCTCTTGGAGTGGCCCGCGCCCTGGGCATGGTGCGGCCCCGCGCCGCCATGCTCGCCGCCACGGAAAAGGTGAATTATCCTGCAATGCCTGCCACGCTGGATGCGGACATCATCAGCAAGATGGCCGAACAGGGGCAGTTCGGCGATGCGTTGGTCTGCGGACCCATGGCGCTCGATATCGCGCTTTCCCCCCAGGCCGCCATGCTCAAGGGCATGGATCATCCCGTGGCGGGTCATGCCGACGTGTTGTGCGCTCCGGATATCGAAAGCGGCAATATGCTCTACAAGGCGTTGGGGGCGTTGTATGGCGCTGCTTTGGCCAGTGTCGTGGTGGGGAGCCGTGTACCCATTGTTGTGCCGTCGCGGAGCGATTCAGCGGAATCCAAATATTATTCCATAGCCTTGGCTGCTTTTCTCGCCGGGGAGGGCCTTTGAGTCATCGTATTTTGGCGATCAATCCTGGTTCCGTTTCCACAAAGGCCTGCATTTTCGAAGATGAGCAGCTCGTGGCCGAAGTCGAGGTACAGCATGACAAGGCGGAACTCTCCGGATTTGCGCATGTCTTGGAACAGTTTACGTGCCGCCGTGTAGCCGTGGAACAAGCACTCGGCCTCGACCTGGAGAAGCCTTTGGATGCGGTGGTGGGGCGGGGCGGCCTGCTGCGTCCTTTGCCGGGTGGTGTTTATGCCATCGGTCCTGCCATGATCGAAGATCTTCGGTTGGCGCGGTATGGTGAGCATGCCAGTAATCTCGGGGCATTGTTGGCAGTCCATTTTGCGGCGCGGGACAAGGCCCCGGCCTTCATCGTCGATGCGGTGGTTACGGATGAAATGCGCCGCGTTGCACGGTTGACGGGATTGCCGGAAGTGCAGAGACGCAGCGTGTTCCACGCCCTGAGCCAACGTGGTGCGGCCCGCCAGGCAGCCATGCGACTCGGGATTCGCTATCGTGACGCACGGTTTCTGGTCGCCCATATGGGCGGCGGCATTTCCATGGGGGCGCACGACATGGGTCGGGTGGTGGATGTTATTAATGCCCTGGACGGAGAAGGACCGTTCAGCCCGGAACGGGCCGGATGCGTGCCGCTGGTTTCCGCTCTGCGCCTGTTGGAGCAGGGCGTGTATACAGCTGAACAATTACGGTGCAAGGTGCTCAGCCAGAGCGGCCTGTTCGCGCATCTGGGCACTAATGACCTGCGCGAGGTCGAGCGCCGCATGGATGTTGGGGATGAAGCCGCCGTGCTGGTTTTTGAGGCACTTGCCTACAATATTGCCAAGCAGTTGTGTTCGCTTGCCCCTGCTTTGCTCTATGCCCCGGAAAACTGCATTGCCGCGGTTGTGCTCACGGGCGGGCTGTCGCGCAGCGGACGCCTTGTGGAAGCGGTAGCAGCACGCATTGATTTCCTTGGACCGGTCATGGCATTTGAAACCGCGGAAATGCGGGTCCTGGCCATGAGCGTCCTGCGCGCCTTGCGTAACGAAGAGGATATTTTTGAATATCCCGCCTGATGCCCTGCGCAGGGAACGCGCAGGCAAGAGTCTCGCCACGACAGGTGTGCGGTAGACTGTTTGCTATAACTTTTTGAAACGCCTTGATATCTTCTTGGCCCTCAACCCAAAATATGTCATGCTGCCGGGAAGCATATCCTGGCAAGACAATAATGAAAATCTTACTCGCGTATCCCTATTTTCTGACCACTCGCACAGACGTTGAAAACGTCTCGTCTTTGCCCATGGGGTTGTATTATCTCGGTGCCGCCCTGCTTGCCGCCGGACATGACGTGGTCTTGGCCAATTGGAGCGAGCTGAAGGGCCAGCCAGAACGTATTGAAGCGGAGCTGCTTGATATACGTCCAGATGTGCTGGGTATCTCCATATTCAGCTCCAACCGCTGGGGCGGCATAGACGCGGCCCGGATCGCCCGACGGGTCCTACCCGAGACGCGGATCATCTTCGGCGGCATAGGGGCCACCTTTCTTTCCAAGTTGTTGCTTGATAATTTTCCTGAGATCGACTTTGTACTGCGCGGCGAGGGGGAGATCGCCTTTCCTGCCGTGCTGGACATCCTGGCACAGGGTGAATCCCTGGACAGGGCACCGAATCTGTCATGGCGACGTGAAGGAAAGGTTGTTGATAATCCATGCCTTCCGCTCGTCGAAGATCTGGATTCTTTGCCGGATCCGGCAAAGTACTTTACCTTTCACCATCTTTCCCTGTCACGCGGGTGCCCAGGAAAATGCACGTTTTGCGGTTCACCACGTTTTTGGCAAGGACGGGTTCGGTTTCACTCCCCGGCATATCTGGTCGATCAGATAGGTCAGCTGCACCGCCGTGGAGTACGGTTTTTCTTTGTTTCCGATGACACGTTTACCCTGCGCCGGGAAAATGTCCTGGAGTTTTGTCGGCTGTTGCTTGAACGGGGACTGTGTATCACGTGGCAGGCCATTTCCCGGGTGGATCGGGTGGATGAGCAGGTGCTCGACGCCATGCGCCGGGCTGGTTGCGTACAGATCAGCTATGGAGTGGAGAGCGGTTCGCCGCGAATTCGCAAGACTCTGCGTAAACACACCACCGACGATCAGATTATTCGCGCTTTTGATTTGACTGTCAGGCATGGAATGGTGGCGCGGGCGTATATTATTTACGGCAATCCCGGCGAAACGCGGGAAAGCGTTTTGGAGAGCGCTGCTCTTTTGGAACGCATCCGCCCTCTGGTCACATTGTTTCATGTGCTCACCGTGCTCCCTGGTACGGAATTGTATGAAAAGGCCCAACATGATTTTTCTTTTTCCGATTCAATCTGGTTGGAACGTGGCGAGGATCTACTCTACCTTGATTTAGACCCGACCTTGGACTTGGAGACGGTCCATGCCTGGGGTCGGGAGTTGAAGGAGAAGTATTTCGAAGCATTGCCAGGATATGCTGAACAGGCTGTCGTGGCGGATACTCCGGATTTGCACCTTGCTGCAGCGGATTTCTACAGCAGGCTGGGAATGACGTTTGATCAGGGCGAGTACTCCACCAGATATGCGCCGGAGATACGCGATCGCCTGGCCGAACACCTGTATGGTCGAGCCTTGGAACGAGCACCCGATCCTAAGGCCTATCTTGGATTGGGTATGCTTCGGCATCGGCAGGGCCTGCACGAGCAGGCTGCGGAAGCTCTGGAGCAAGGAGTGCGTCATTTTCCGGAAGATCCCAATTTGAGACTCTGTTACGGCATTTGTCTCATGAATCTGGGAGCACTCCGTGAAGCCTTGCCGCATCTGGAATTGGTTGAAACGTATCCGCAAGCTTCGACATATCTCCAACGTTGTCGCGAGGCCCTGAACGACGAAACATACTGACGATCCGGGTTTTGGATTCGTATGCCACGCTACGGGCAGATGTTCGAGTCTTGACCCTGGCCCGACTATGTTCTACGCAGTCTGTTCGTTCAACGCAGCTTTCGGCCCGACAAGCACTCTAAATCCACATAATGGGCCAAAGCGAAATCAAGACAAGCAAGGAATTTGAGACAATGGAAAGCATCCCTATTTCTGTTGAAGGCTATGAATTGGTCAAACGTGAGTTGGCCGAGCTGAAAAAGGAACGTCCAGGAGTCATCCAGGCCATCAAAGAGGCCCGCGAGGAAGGCGACCTGAGCGAGAACGCCGGGTACGACGCTGCGCGCGAACGTCAGGGCATGTTGGAAGCCAAGATTACGTTCATCGAGTCGCGCATTCCCCGCTTCAACGTCATCGATATGAATATCCTCGGCGGGGAAAAGGTTTCCTACGGGGCCACTGTCGAGGTTGAGGATCTGGATACCGAAGAGACCAAACGGTTTTTGCTGCTCGGACCGGATGAGACCGCCTATGTCAAGGGGAGCATCTCCATCCTTTCCCCGGTTGGGAGAGCCTTGCTGGGCAAACAGATCGGTGATGAGGCAATTGTTAATGCCCCGCGTGGTAAAATTAACTATGAAATCGTAACGATAGAGTTTTTCGGACCGGCCATCACGCTGTAGAGCGTGTCCAGGTGCAAACAGGAGAGAATGACGCCATGCCGTCTTTCGACATTGTGAATCAGATAGACTTGCAGGAAGTGGACAACGCTGTGAACAACGTTGTCAAGGAATTGGCCACCCGTTTCGATTTTCGCAATGTGGCCACGGAATTGGATTTGAACCGCAAGGACAAGCGCATCAATCTCGTGACTGGCGATGAGATGAAGGTCAAGGCCATTCGTGATCTGCTTATCGCGCACTTCACACGGCGCAAGGTCGACCATCGGTGCATGGAGTTCGGCGAACCGGAAGCGACCTCCAAGGGGCAGCTCAAGCAGGTCATCACGCTCAAGGATGGTATCGACAAGGATACCGCCAAGAAGATCGTCAAGATGATCAAGGACGCCAAGCTCAAGGTGCAGGCTGCCATCCAGGATGAGCAGGTGCGAGTTACCGGCAAGAAGATCGATGACTTGCAGACGGTGATTCAGCTCATGCAGGAATCCAAGCTTGAGTTGCCTTTGCAATATGTGAATATGAAAAAGTAATCGAGTTTTGTTCGACGTAAGAGATCAGCCCGGCATTGCCGGGCTTTTTTTTAATCTTCAGCCATATTTTTTATGCGTCCGTCGAGGCTGGAAGCAAGTGGAGAATTATTTCTGATATAATTGCATGTAATGTCAGACAATTCCATGCCGTCATTGAAAATGTCTCTTCCCTGCTCGGAAAAGAGCGTATAACCATCGCCTCCACGCAGCAGGAAGCGACTCAAGGCTATGCGATAGCTTGCATTGTGCTCCAACGGTTGGAAATGGCCTGCGCTGTCCGCAATATCAACGGAAACAAGCCGCTCGCCGGCCGGGCGGTTGGAATCGAAGACGTATCTGATGCCCGCCACCTGGAGGAATCGGCCCGTGTTGTTCGTTGACCCCAGAGCGGAAAGACCATGCTCAATGGCCGTCCAAAGATCTTCTCCATTCAAGGTCAGAACAACCAATGTATTGGCAAAAGGATACGCGGCAAGCACATCGCCGCGTCTGATTTCTCCTTGAGGTATGCCGGTGCGTACTCCACCGCCGTTGCAGACCGCAGCCACGGCTCCAAGTTTGCGGCCCGCTTCAAGCAAAGCTTCGGCCCGCAGGTCTCCGGGCAGGCATTCGGCCCTGCGGCATGGTTCATTGCTCATGGCTGTTGTGGAGCGTCCCAATTTCTCGCCCTGCAATTCTTTTAACGGCGCTTGGAGCTGTTCAACGATTTTAGCTGTTTCCCTGTTTTCTGGCAGGGACGGGGCAAGCTTGACAGGCGAGCCACTGCGGCCAGTGACATGGCCGGAATCGTCAAATGTCAGATGGATAATTCCCAGGTAGCGGCCCCAATAATCCGCTGTGACGATCTGGACAATCTTTCCATCCGGTCCGGTGACGGGTAACGGGCACGGGCCCACTGCATCGGGATCGTCATTGGCAAGCAGGACATGGCTATGGCCGCCGACAATTATATCGAGTCCGGCCACTTCTGCGGCCAGGGTTCGGTCTCCGTCCAGTCCCAGATGGCTCAGGACAACGATGATGTTGGCTCCTTGCCTTTCCAGATCATGAACGGCGCTGGCAACAGGTCCGGAGGGCGGACTAAAAATCAAATCGGGCTCAGGAGTGGACAGTTGGGGCGTACCCGGATTGACCACGCCGATGACTCCGATTTTCCGTCCATTAACGTCGAGCATACGATACGGCTGGATAAGACCGGATAAAAGCGGAGAGCCGGAAGTATCCAAGTTGACGGCAAGGGCTGGAAAGGAAAGCGATTTGAGAAAATTAGCCAGCGCAATTGAGCCTTCGTCGAATTCATGGTTGCCCAAGGTCATGGCGTCGTAGCGCAGTCGTTGCATCATTTCCGCGCAGGCCATTCCTTTATATTTTGTGAAAAAAAGTGTGCCTTGGAACTGATCTCCGGCGTCAAGGAGCAGAATATTTCCGCCCTTGGCACGTTCCGCTGCAATTGCAGCGGCCAGTCGTGCCGAACCAGCTTGGCATTCGTCTGATGTCTCTTTGGTCACATCGCAGAGGGAGCCGTATGTATCGAAAGAAGCCAGATGAGCGTGCAGATCATTTGTGTGCAGGATGGTCAAATCAAACGAACCGGCCAGGGCATTGGCGCATAGAGTCAACACTCCAAATCCAAAAAAGAAACAATATTTCAAAATGATGTTCACGGTTGACTCCTGGCATGGCACGTTGAGTGAATTAACTATCTGCTCCTTGTTCTCTTGTCAGGTCAAGACTTCCCCTCTATCGTGAAACTGCTGTTGTTTGATTGTCCTCGAAAGTGGATGCGACTTTTTCATGTTATTCTTTTTTGAGAACTCAGAAAATAGGACAAGAATGGAGCAGAAGTAGTATCTAGAATTGATTGATTTCATGGCTGGTGGGATCTGTTTTATGGTTTTGCAACGCCCCGTTAACCGTTGAACAGCATTTTTAAACGGTTTAGCGGATTCGTGGTCCAGGAGACTTTGGGCAGGCGTTGCGGAACGTTTGAGAATGCTGGTCGAGAATTCCTGGATGGATTATGAAAAGGTGTAGGTCCGGGCCATGATCTTGCTTGGCGGACTTTATTCCCGTCTTGGTACATTTTGCCCGCTATCGGACGCGTAGCCAAACAGGCTTGTGTGGGCGGAGTAGGCCAGGAAGAATCGGACTTGTGTTGAATTTGCCGAATAAGGGTCTTTAAAACATAAAAAAAATGAAGAAGATTACCGCAAAACCATTGGGGAGGCGGGCAAATGTTGGAATTAAAATGGACAGATTCTTTGAGTCTAGGAATTGAAAGCATTGACGGTCAGCACAAAGAATTACTTAATATTATTAATCAGGTATTGGTTTCTATCAAGGAAAATCAGGGAGAAGAAATTGTTGCTGAACTTTTGACTAAATTACGGGAATACACGGTCTTCCATTTCAACGCAGAAGAGGCGTTTATGGAAGAAATTCTTTATCCCGGCCGTGGCGAACATCAGGAGCAACACTTTAAGCTCAAACAAAAGGTCAAAGGTTTTCAATGTGCCCGCTTTCATAAGGAGCTTGTAACGCTGTACGAAATTCGGGAAATGCTTTCGGATTGGCTCTTGCACCATATCCTGGAGTGCGATTTGCGGATTGTCTCCTACCTCAAAGAGCAAAAAAAAGAAAAGGCGTTGGCGAAAGAAAAAAAACAAGCCGCTGAATAACAATACCAAATGTAAAAAAGGCTTCCGAGAATTTCGGAAGCCTTTTCTTTTCTGGCGGAGAGGGTGGGATTCGAACCCACGTACGGGCTATTAACCCGTAACTCGATTTCGAGTCGAGCGCGTTACGGCCGGACTTCGCTACCTCTCCGTATAAAACGGCAAAAGCCGTCCCTGAACGGGACCAGACTTATAAACGCTCCCTGGTGCGGGCGCAAGTCTTTTCAGTCCCTGCAAAGGAGCGCGGTGCGTCAGGTCAGTGATTACCGCAATTGTGGTGATCGCAAATGATGGGCTTGTCCTGGAGGTTGCCGGACAAAAAGGCCTTGGCTACGTCTTCAACGTTACCATTGCAGCCGCGAACCACCTGGATGCCACTTTCGGTCAGCACATTTACCGCACCCTGGCCGATATTTCCGGCCAGCATGGTCTGCACGCCCATTTCTTTCAGCACGCTGGCGATATTGGACTTGCAACCGCATCCCTGTGGTGAATCCAAACGTTCACCCGTCTGAATCTCGTTGTTTTCGACAGTGTAGACCGTATAATGGTCGCAATGGCCGAAGTGCTCGTCAACCACACCGTCACGGGTGGGAACTGCAATTTTCATATCGGAATCCTCCTTAAAGATGGTGCGAATAAAGGCCCCATCAGATGCGACAGGTTCTGCGCTTTGTCAATGCGCGGACATAATACAGACTATGACGGTAGGGAATTAGCGGCGGCGGAAACGAAAGAAATCGCGCATCATTTGGGCACATTGTTCTTCAAGGATGCCGGGAACAATCCACATTTTATGGTTGCCCCAGGGCAGGCGTGCGCCATCCATGTGGGTGAAAAGCGCGCCTGTGCGCGGGTCGGGAGCACCAACAACCACACCGGAAACACGCGCATGGATGAGTGCGCCCACGCACATGGTGCAGGGCTCCAGGGATACCGCCATGATCGTGCCGGGCAAACGGTAATTGCCGATGATCTGGGCAGCGCGGCGCAGGCAGAGGATTTCCGCATGTGCTGTAGGGTCGTGGCGGGAGATAGGGGAGTTGTGGGCCCTGGCGATGATTTCGCCGCTAACCGGGTCCGCTAGTACCGCCCCAACCGGGGCCTCGCCCAAGGCCGCGGCCCGGAGTCCTTGCTCCAAGGCCATGTCCATGAGCTCGGCCCAGGTAAAGGGCAGAGCAGCCTCGTCCGGGGGGGTAGGGTCCGGACGGGCCAAGGTCAACGACCTTTCAGATACCGCACTCCGCCTTCCAAGAGCGCCAGACCGAGATGGCCATTGTCGCCGCGGGTCCAGGAGGGATGGTTGGTGCGGTGGTTGTAGGCTTCGGGATGAGGCATCAGGCCAAGCACGCACCCCGAGGGGTCGGTGAGGCCGGCAATGCCCAGGGGCGAACCATTGGGGTTGGCCGGATATTCCATGGTCGGTTCACCGGTTTTGGGATCGGCGTATTGCAGGGCAATGAGATTGTCCTGTTGCAGCCGTTCCAGC
>JAZHDD010000060.1:0-47654 GCA_036541255.1 Desulfovibrionaceae bacterium
CGCTTGCCGCCCCTGACCATCTGCGCCCGGGCCAGGATGTCCGCGCCGGGCTTGGCCGGGCTGAGAAACTGCACATTGAGATTCACGGTGGCGACCTTGCCTCGGCCCGTTTCGGCCTGATGCGAGAGCGCGGCATGGGCCATGACCTCGTCCAGGAGCATCGCCAGCACACCGCCCGCCACAACGCCGCCGCCCTGGACCAACCCGGGCTGGAAGGGCAGGAGCAGCGTTGCCCGGCCGTTTTCCGCTTCAAGAAGTTCCATGCCCATCAGGCTGAACAGGGGGTTCACGCTCTGGCCGGGTTCGCGCACGGCCTGGAGATAGTCGCGGGGCATGGCGTCAGCTCCGGGGTTCGGGCCGCTTGAGGAACAGCACGCGGGTCACGATGCCAGTCTCGGGCCGGTAAAGCAGCAGGGCGTCATACTCCCTGGCCGCTGAATAGGTGCAGGCGTCGCCCAGGTGCGCAAACGCGCTGATGAAAAAGGTGAAGATTTCCTCCAGCAGGCCGCGCTCCACAGGGCCGTCCGGTTCGGGCGCGACTTCCACCGCCCCGCCCGAGTCCTGTACGGCGTAAAGCCATTTGTCCAGCCGCTCCGGGATGCTGTTCAGGGTGATGGCCGCCGGAAAGGTCACGGTGATGCGGGGGTGTTGCACGCCCATGGCGCGTTGGACCTGGGTGTCGAAGGTGCGGGAGTCGATGAATTCGATGTCCTGGGCCACGGTCTCGCCCTGTTTGGGCGTGTAGCGGCCCGCGCCGCAGCAGGCCGAAAGCGCCAGGGCCAACACCAGGCCGCAGAATATTGCGGCGACAGGGCCGGATCGGGTTGGGGACAAGGGCTGTTGTGCGTTCATGGCCTGCTCCTTTATTGGATGTGTTTTCTGCATACCGAATAAGTCTATCAAAGGCGAGACAGGGGCATGGTTCCGGTTGTGGCGGCGCATCTGCTGTGCTAGTTTTTGCCGACGTTGTTTCGGCGCGGCGCGTCGGGACCGACAAGGAGCGAACAATGCGAGAAATGATGAAAAAAAGGTCCTGGATGCTGCTGCTGGGCGGCATGCTGCTCCTGGTGGCTGCCTGTTCCGGTGGCCTTCCTGAAGGTTTCAAGGAATACAAGGATTTGGAGCAGGGTTTTTCCATCGGGTACCCCGAGGACTGGAAGGAGCTGCACGGCATGGGCACGCTCGTGACTTTTGCCCATCCGGACGAGAACGCCAAGGGCCGTCCCAACTTCGGCGTGACCACCGAGGCGCTCAAGGTCGCTGTCACGCCCGACGAATATCTGGAAAACGCCAAGTCCGTCATGGTCAAAGTCATGCCCGGCTTCGAGTTCCTGGAGCAGACCAGTGAAACGATCAACGGCGAGAACGGCGTACGTTTCAAGTACGACATCGAGGTCGACGGCCAGAAGCTGACCCTGTTGGGTTTTGCCGTGATCAAGAACAATACCGCCTATGTGGTTACGGGCGGCTGCAAGCAGGAACAGTTCGAAGAGAACGTGGGCACTTTTGACAAGGCCGGCCGCAGCCTGAGGATTCTCTAAAAGGTCCGGGCCGGAAAAGAATGATCGCGGCGCACCTTCGGGTGCGCCGTTTTCATTTGTAGCGCGGTGATTTTTCGATCAGATCGAGCAAAATGAGCGCGGTCTTCATGTGCTTGACGTTGGCCTCGTCCATGTAGCGCAGGACGTATTCCTTTACCGGTCCGATCATTTCGCAAAGATGGTTCTGTCCGAACTCCGCGACCTTGTAGGCCGCTTCCAGCGCGTCCAGCAGCAGCCTGTCCATGTCGTCATGGTACGGCGTATAGTAGAGCAGCGTTTCACGAACCTTGAACACGCCATAGAGGATGGCCTCCTTTTGGGTGTAGTCCCGGCCCCAGACGTCTTCCGCCTGGAAAACGGGCCGCTCGTTCGCGGCCTGCCGACGTTCGGGAAAATTCGGCTCGCGGTAGCTGTCCAGGGCAATGACCTGGCCCATTTCCCCTCCATGATCGTTGGCGCGGACATCCTTGTCCGCATGCCTTTCTTTTCGGCGCATGCCCGGGAAAACTTCACCCCTGGCCGGGCGACGCAAGCATGGAGATGTTCCGGCGGGAAAAATCATGCAACTCATGGCAATATGCAGATATTTGCGCTATAGGGAAAGGAAAGGATTCCAGAAAAGGAAGAGTGCCTATGCGCTTTGACGTGCCCTTTCTGCCCGAACCCGGCTATGCCCGGTTTCTGAGCGAGCGTGACGAACAGCTTGAATCCGTGCATTTCGGCCTGGGCTCGCACCTCCTGCCCGACGCCCGTCCGCGTCTGAAGTTGGCGCAGGCCCTGGATGTGGTGGAAAATCTCAATCGTGTCTTCGGGCCGGACAAATATCTGCTGCTCAACGCCTGTTTTCATGACGAGCGGCAATACCGGGATTCGGCGCATCTCAAGGCCGTGACCGATCTGCTGCGCCAGCTCCTGGAGGGCGCGGAACTTACGGGAGTGGTCTTTGTTGACCCCTATATGCTGCGGGCGCTGCACGACCATTCGCCAAGCCTGTGCTCCATGCTGGAGGCCGTGCCCAGCGTGAACTGCATGCTCGACCACGAGGAAAAGGTGGCCGCGTATCTGCGCGTGGTGGACGAGTCCGGATTCCGGCGTCCGGCGCGTGTGATTCTGGATCGCTCCCTGAACCGTCGCCCCAGAGAGCTGGAGAGGGTGGTGCAAGCCTGCCGCAGTCGCTTCCACGGCCTGCGTCTGGGACTGCTGGCCAATGAAGGCTGTTTGCCGCACTGTCCGTACAAGCGCACCCATGACGCGCTCATTGCCCTGGGGCACCTGCCCGGCCAGGGGGACCGCACGTTCGGGGTCAACCGCGATTTGGGCTGCATTCGCACCATCCTGGAAGCCCCGGAACGAATATTCTCCTCTCCTTTTATCCGGCCCGAGGATGTGGTTGATTTCGAGGGAATGGTGGATCTGATCAAGGTCTGCGGCAGGGAGCGGGGCGGCGTCGATTTTTTGCGACGCGCCGTGTCCGCCTATCTTTCCGGGGAATATTCCGGAAATTTGTTGTCCATCCTGGATACCCTGGGTGAATTCGAGGCACGTTTCTACGTGCCCAACCAGGACCTGCCGGCCGATCTGCACCATCGGCTCTGCACCTGCTCCGGCGATTGCCGCGCATGCGGCTGGTGCGCCGAGCTGTATCACGAGTTGGTGCGCGAGCAGGACATGGGCATGCTTGCGGACCTGCGCGCCACCCAAGCCCGGAGCTGAGCCATGCTGCCTCTGTTGAAGTGGCTGGCGGCATTGGTGGGCCTGGGCTATTTTGGCGCGCTGCTGGCCATGGTGCTGTTCCAGAACAGGCTGGTGTTCCAGCCCATCCGCAATGTGGACGCCGATCCGGCGTATGTGGGGCTGGCCTATGAACGACTCTGGCTCGCAACGGAACAGGGACGCCACATCGAGGCCTGGTATGTGCCGGCGACCGACCAGGGCGCGGACCCCGGTCTGGCGCGCGGCAGCGTATTGTTCTGTCACGGCAACGGCGGCAATCTTTCGCATCGCCTGGAGACCCTGGTCATCCTGAACCGGCTGGGCATGAACTGCCTGATCTTCGACTACCAGGGCTACGGCAACAGCGAAGGCGCGCCCTCGGAACAGGGCACCTATGCGGACGCCCAGGCCTGCTGGGACTGGCTGGTACAGGAGCGGTGCGAGCGGCCCGAGCGCATCGTGCTCATGGGCAGGTCGCTGGGCGGGGCCGTGGCCGCCAAGCTTGCGGAGACGAACACCCCGGCCGGTCTGGTCCTGGAGTCCACGTTTACGTCCGTACCAGCCATGGGCAGCCAGATGTACCCCTGGCTACCTGTGCGGCTGCTTTCGCGTTATCGTTACGACACCCTGGGGCTCCTGCCGCGCCTGTCCTGCCCCGTGCTGGTGATCCACAGTCCCGAGGATGAAATCGTGCCCTATCAACTGGGCCGAGAACTCTATCAGGCCTTTGCCGGTCCCAAGAGTTTTTTGCAGATCATGGGCGGCCACAACGAAGGTTTCCTGCTGACAGGCCCGGCCTATGACCAGGGCCTGCACCGCTTTTTCACGGACGTTCTGGCCCGGCTGCGCTGAGGTTTTCCTCCCGCGAGGCCACGGCCCATGGCGCGGGCCAAGGAGTATCAGCAGTGGACTACAGGCTGCTCGCCGATCTGGTGCTTGTGCTGCATTTCTGCTTTGTGGCCTTCAATGTGCTTGGGTTGGTCTTGATTTTCGCGGGCCGGCTGCTGGCATGGGCGTTTGTGGCCAATCGCTGGTTTCGCGGCGCGCATTTGGCTGCCATGGGCGTGGTGGTCCTGGAAGCGCTGACCGGCACCTTGTGCCCGCTCACGTTCTGGGAGAACGTGCTGCGGGAGTTGTCCGGACAAGCGGGTCCGGCTTCGGAGTCGTTTGTGGGGTATTGGGTGGGGCGGCTTCTGTTTTACGACTGGGACGAACAAACCTTTACCATTCTCTACGCGCTCTTTTTTACGGCAATGCTTTCCGCCTTGTTCTGGGCTCCGGTGGACTGGCAAGGCCGCAAAAAGCGGCAGGAATTGCCGAGCGGCAAAAGCAAATATTTTGAATAAAAGGATTATTTTGTATCCGCACACTCCTTGCTTTGTTCCGGCAACGCCTAGGAGGTTGCACAATGCAGATAGGAACCCTGGAATCCCTTTCATTGGAAAATCTTTCTCCGAAAAAAAACGCGGAAGCGCAAAGCGCGGTCCGGACAGCGCCCGTGCGGGCAGCCGTCGAGCCTGAAGCGCAGGCCGAAAGCCTGGGTATGGATTTCAGCGAGCTGGACAAGGTTCACTCCCTGGACTTCGACCGGGTGGCCAGCCTCATCGCCGATCCCTTTGGTGAAGACTGAGGCCGATTCCCCTTTGATCCTCGTCGGGCTGGGAAGGGTTTTTTTAGGCTCTTTCCGCAACTCCCTGTCCCGGTTCGGGATGTCGGGGGCGTTGCGGCGTGGAAAACCCTGGACAGGCCCTGGTCCCAGGCATATATTGAAGTCAATCATGGGAGGCGTCCCGAAAATGTGTGTAGGGGATGCCATCTCAACGACCAACGGAGGGTAGGAGGAAATAGAAACCGACTTTTTTCTCGCAATCTGGCGAATTGAGTCGCCCTCAGCCCTGAAAAAGCGCTGTGCGCGGTAAAAAGTCCGCAGACTCCGAGGCAGGAGCATGGAGAGTCGGGACACGCCGGAAACCGGACCCGCGCACATTTCATTGACCAACCCCTCTTCTCGAATAGTTCCGTTTCCCCCCTCCTTTTTTCCTGTTCGTATGGCTTTCGTGCTCTTGACGAACGCACGCGAGTGCTTATTTCTTTTGTGCAGGGGAATCGGCCCCGACAGAGAAAAACGGAGGGTGTGCCGAAATAAAACCAGCAGAGCAAAGAATGGCGGATGGAGCCGCCCCTGAAATCAAAAAATGAATGCGCGGAATACGCTCCCAGGCAACTCGAGCCGGGGGACCGCCGGATAGCCCGGCAAGCCGCGCACCTCTCTTTGCTCAAGGGCCGGATAAGGCCCGCCCCTCCAGATCGTGAAGCCCGGCTTCACGAAGACGCCCCGCCAAATGAACTGCATTTGGCGGGGCGTCTTCGTGGTTGCGTGCGGACTGTGGTCAGGGCCGCTTGGGGCGGCAGAGTTCATCCGCGTAGTTGTAGAAATCGTAGTTGTCCAGCAGCTTGCCGTCCTTGAAAATGTCCGTGATCTCGGCTTCCTTGGTCTCGGGATGGTAGGTGAAACGGTATTCCACCGTGGTCATCCAGCCTTCCTTGGGATCGTAGGAGCCGAGCAGCAGGGCATGCCCGTTGCGCAAGGGGCGGTAGGCCATGTCCGCGCCGAGTTCCGACAACATGTCCACCAGGGGACGGTTGTACTGGACGATGCGCGCGGCAACGGAGCGGGCAGCGAGAAAATCGGCTGGAACGCCGTCCAGGGTGGCCTGGGCGAAAAAGTCGGGTGTGCCCGTGTGCAGGGGAATGGCGTTCTTGTTGGTGTTCACTCCTTGGGCGTTGGCGGCCAGGGGCAGGCAAAGGCAGACGAACAGGAGCAGGGCCAGGGCAGGGATGGGGCGATACAGGGCCAAAGTGGGCATGGTCAGGTCCTCCATGGACGGAAGAATACGGCGTTAGAGATCAAAGGTCCAGGCCTTGCGCAGGAAGATGCCGGGCTCCAGTTCGGGCCGGTCGCTTATCAGGATGGCCTTTTGTCCGGGGTGGGCCAGCCCGAGGCCGTTGCCGTTTTCGTCCTCCAGGCCGAAATCCTCCAGGGGCAGACGGGGCCGACGCAGACCAGGCTGGAGAATGTCCACCAGAACGTCGGTCACTTCCCAGCGGTGCTTGATTTCCACCAGATAGCGTCCCGGCGAAAGGCGTTCCTCAAGCCGGGCCAATACGGGGCGCGCCAGTTCCGGTGCGGGCGGTTCCGCCACGGGGCGAACGTCCCCGGCGTTGAAAAAGCCCGTGCTCAATGGGCGCGAGGCTGCATTGACCAGCTCGGCGAGGCAATCCTCGATTTGGGGATCGTTGGCCTGCTTTGTCCCGTGCAAAGCCGTGGCGTAGGCGTCCGTGACCTGCGCCAGATAGGAAGAGCTTTTGGTGCGGCCCTCGACTTTGAAGGCGGCAACGCCCATGCGTCGCATCCAGTCCAGATAGTGCAGCAGGCAGAGATCTTCGGCAGCGTAAAATTGGCTGAATTCCTCGCCTGCGCCGTCATCGTCCTGGCGCACTTCCCACATGGTCCGGCCCGGCCGGGTCTGTTCTTCGACGCGCAATCCCGTGACGCGGTACTCGTAGCGGCAGGGATGGGAGCAGCGGCCCGAGTTGCCGGGCCGGTCGTTGAGGTAGGCCGACATGTAGCAGCGGCCCGACAGAGCCATGCACTGGGCCCCGTGCACAAAGACCTCAAGCTCCACGGGAGGATCCATGCGGCGGCACACGGCCAGCATTTCCTTCAGTTCCTCGGAGCGCATTTCCCGGGCCAGATTGACCCGCTTGGCTCCGAAGTCGCGCCAGAACAGGGCGGCTTCGCTGTTCATGGTGTTGGCCTGGGTGCTGATGTGCAGGGGCAGGTCGGGCAGGCGTCTGCGCGCGCGGCGGATCACGCCGAAGTCGGAAACGATGAGCGCATCCGGCCCCCGGCCCAGGCTGCACAGCTTCTGGAGCAGGTCCAATTGGACCTCCACGGCCCGAAACTGGTTCTCGCGCGGATAGGAGTTGAGCAGATAGTAGGCCCGGACGCCGTGTTCACGCGTCAACCGCAGGGCCTGCTCCAGCTCGGGCTCGTCAAAGCCCGCCTTGGTGCGCAGATTGAGTTGCGTTCCGCCCAGATAGACCGCATCCGCGCCATAGAGAATGGCGGTGCGGAGTTTTTCCATGTTTCCGGCCGGGACCAGCAGTTCGGGCCGGTGTTGCGTCTCTTCTAGACCCATAGACCTTGTTCCTCGCGATGCAGGCGCATGGCGTCGAGCAGCGTATCGGACACGTGCAGGTCGCCCTTGCCCTTGCCCAGCTTGATGCCGGGTTTGACCGCGCCGTGGAAATCCGAACCGCCGCTCTTGAGCAGGCCCAGGCGGTCGGCCAGATCGGCATAGGCGCGCCGGATATGCTGGGGATGTTCCGTATAATAGACTTCCATGCCTTCCAGACCGAGAGCCATGAGCATGCGCAGACGCTCCTCCAGGTCGCTGAGCGTGAGCTGCAGCAGGTAGGGATGCGCCAGGATCGGGGTTGCGCCTTCGGCGCGCAACAGCTCCAGCGCCCGCGCCGGGGTGAGCCGGGTGCGGGGGACATAGGCCGGGGCGTTGTTGCCCAGGTATTTGTCGAACGCTTCGGCCACGCTCTTGACCAATCCCCGGGCCATGAGCGCCTGGGCCATGTGCGGCCGCCCCACCGTGCTTCCGGCCAGGGCCGTGACCTCTTCGTAGGGCAGGTCAATGCCCAGTTCCGCGAGCTTGGCCAGGATGCGATCGTTGCGTTTGCCTCGCTCGGAAATGACGTAGTCCAGGGCCTCCTGGAGCAGGGGGGCTTCCGGACGAAGCCAGAGGCCGAGTATGTGCATGGACTGCTTGCCTTCGCCTACAGACAGTTCGCATCCGGGAATGACTTCGATGCCGAATGTTTGTCCAGCGGCCAGAGCTTCTGCGAGTCCTGCGGTGGTGTCGTGGTCTGTGACGGCCACGGCTCGCAGCTTGCTTTGGGCTGCCAGCCGCACCAGTTCCGTCGGGGACAGGGTTCCGTCAGAGGCGGTGGTGTGGGTGTGCAGGTCAATGGTCATGAGGCTGGTTCCTGTGGCTGGTTCGGGCCGCCCAACAAGGGATCTGGCCGACGGCGAACGGGCCGGCGTTGGAGGTTGTTCCGCAAGCGACCATGACATAGGGATCGACGCAGGGGCAAGGCCAAGCCGGGCAAAGGAGTTTCATGTTTTCTCCCGGCTCGTCAAGCGCATTGAGGAAGGCCTAGAGCCGGTGTCGCGACCTGTTGGAACGGCTCAGCCTGCCCAGAAACATGATCACCGCTCCAAGATGGACGAGCCAGAGGCCGCCTGTGCTTTGCAGATCGAACAGGGAGGTCTCCAGTGCTGCGTAGGTGTGGCGCAGGAGCTGGACAGCCTTTCCGCCTTCTTCAGCGTAGAGGTGATAATAACCGTACAGAGAGCCAAGGGTCAGAATGGGAAGCAGAAAGAGCAGGGTGGCGATCAGGCCGTTGCCGTTGTCGGGCTTGATCATGCAGTAGAAGAAGCTCAGGACCGCACCCAGGGCGGGCAGGGCGATGATGGCGTAGGTCATGACAAAGGTGCGGTCATACATGCCGGATTCGTACATGGGGCGGAGAAGGTCGTAACCCGTTTGCAGCAGACTGTAGCCGCTGGTGATTTGGCCTTCGTTCGAGAGCCAGGGCAGGAAGTAGCCGCCGACAAGGAAGACGCAGCCAAAGAGAATAAACTTTTTGTACCCTTCCACAGACCCTCCAACGCCTTCAGGATATGTGCGGCCAAGGCATTTCATGCACACTACGTCAAGGCGCCGATCAGGTCAATGGGGCAAGGCGCGAAGACTGGGATTACAATGGGTTGGAGTTGAAAAAAAGATCATTTTTTTACGCAAGGCTTTCGATAACCATACGATATCCGGGGCGGAGCAGTCCTGGGTAATGTGGCTGTTTTACATTGGAAAGGTGACTGTTTTCGGTGCCGGTTGGTCGTTTACGGAAGACATTAGGTCTTGTTTTTGCGTCAAGCCTCGGCTACCCCTAAGGAAACAGGGAATCCCCCTCGGCTGCAGGCTCTACGCATGAAGGATGGTTTCTTCAAGGATAGGCATATCGATGCCGTCAGGCTCCGCATCGCGCTTCCTGCGTTGCTCTCCGTAGTGCTCTTTGTGGGCGCGGTCTATCTGCTTTTTTTCCCGCTCATGGAACGAAATTTCCTTGCTCAGAAAAAAGAAGCCTCGCAACGGCTTACGGAAACGGCGCTGAACGTCCTGGCTTCGTACCAGGCCATGGAGAGCCAGGGACGCATGAGCCGCGCTCAGGCCATGGACGCGGCGCGGCGTCAGATTCGCGACATGCGTTACGGCAATGAGAACAAGGACTACTTTTGGATCAGCGACCTCGACGGCATATTAGTCATGCATCCGTACAGGCCGGAACTGGAGGGGGGGACGCTGCCCCAGTTCAAGGACAGCAAGGGCAATCTTCTGCTGCAGACCTTTGCCGAGATAGGGCGAGGCCCGGGGCAAGGCTTTGTGGAATATCGCTGGCAGTGGAAGGACGAACCCGAAAGCATCGGGGACAAGCTGTCCTATGTCCGGGTGTTCAAGCCTTGGGGCTGGATCGTGGGCACGGGCGTCTACCTGGAGGATGTGCAGGCCGAGTTTGTCGAGGCCAAGCAGGATATGGGACTGGTGGCCCTGGCCATCCTGTTTGCGTCCCTGGCCCTGGCCGCCGTCATGATCCGTCAGGCGCACAATGCCGGCCTGGAACGGCAACGCATCTGGCGGCAACGGGAAAACCTGCTCACGGCCCTGGGCGAACAGGAACGCCTCTACCGCAGTCTGGTGGACAATCTCACCTCGGGCGTTGTTCTGCTCAATCCGGCTCTTGAGATTCAGGCCATGAACAATCAGATGTTGCGCTGGTTTCCCGATCTCGACGAGATGGGCAAGCCGGCCTGTCATACTTTGATGGGCGAGGGGCACCCTCCCTGTGACGTTTGCGCTGTGGAGGCCACGTTCAAGAAGGGCACGGTGCATGAAAAGGTCGGCCGGCTCAAGGTGGACGGCGAGTGGCGCGACTTCCGCGTCGTGGCCAACCCGGTCAAGGAGATTGACGGCCAAGTCGTGGCCGTGATCGAAATGTTCGAGGATATCACGGATCGTCTTCGTTCCGAGCAGGCCCTGCGGGATGCGGAGCAGCGCTACCGGAGCATTTTTGAAAATGCCGTGGAGGGATTGTTCCAGACCACGCAGGAAGGCCGTTTCCTGACAGCCAATCCGGCCATGGCCCGCTTGCTCGGTTACGATAGCGGTCAGGAACTCGTCGATTCGGTCACGGATATCGCTCGCGATGTCTATGTGGACCCGGATGTCCGCACCGTGTTCCGAAAACGCGTGGCAGCCGAGGGCGAGGTCAAGGGGTTCGAGGGGCTGGCGCGTCGCAAGGATGGCCGCACCATCTGGCTTTCCGCCAATGTCTGCGCACTGCGTGACGGCCGGGGCGACATTATCCAGTTCGAGGGCTCGGCCGTGGACATTTCCGAGCGCAAGGCCGCGGAACTGGAACTTTCGCGCCAGCGCGCCTATTTCCAGCAGCTTTTCGAGAGTTCTCCGCAAGCCATCATGCTCACGGACCGGGACGGGTTGATCATGGATGTGAACCCGAGTTTTACGGTCATGTTCGGACATGCGGCTGCGGCCATTCGCGGTCGGCGAGGCCGTCTCGTGCTGGTGCCGGAGAACCTCTACAACGAAGCCGAGGCCTTTCATCGCAGCATTGCCCGCGGGCGCTCCATCCACAAGGAAACCCTGCGCCGCCACGAGGACGGCAACATGGTGCCGGTTTCCGTGGTGGGCTATCCCATCCGCCTGGATGACGAGGTGGCCGGGGCGTATTATATTTATCAGGATATCACGGAGCGGAAGACCTTTGAACGCCAGCTTTCGCACCAGGCCTTCCATGACGCCCTGACGTCGCTGCCCAATCGCAGCCTGTACATGGAACGGCTGGCCCATGCCCTGGAGCGTCGCAAGCGGCGTCCGGGATACCGTTTCGCCGCCCTGATGATCGACCTGAACCGGTTCAAACGCATCAACGACACCCACGGGCACCATGCCGGGGACCAGCTCCTGGTGAGCATTGCCCTGCGCCTGCTGTCCTGCATCCGCACCGTGGATACCGTGGCCCGGCTCGGCGGGGACGAGTTCGCCGTACTGCTTGAGGAGTTCGAAAGTCCTCGGGAAGTCATCCAGGTCTGCGACCGGATCGGCAAGATGCTGCAGGAGCCGGTGATCGTGGAGGGCAACGAGCTGCATACCGGCGCAAGCATCGGCATCGTGCTGGACACCCGTTCCTACGAAAGCGCCGAGGACGTGCTGCGTGATGCGGACATCGCCATGTATCAGGCCAAGGGGCGGAACCGCCCGCGGCTGGTGTTCAACAAACGCATGCATATCCAGGCCATGGAGCTGGGACGCATGGAGTCGGAAATGCGCGTGGGCCTGGAACAGGGCCAATTCGTGCTGCACTACCAGCCCATCTACGCCACGCGCAGCGGATTGCTCCAGGGATTCGAGGCGTTGGCGCGCTGGAACCACCCCCGACGCGGCCTTGTGGGTCCCACGGAGTTCATCCCTCTGGCCGAGGAGACCGGCCTGATCATTCCCCTGGGCTGCTGGGTGCTGGGCGAGGCCTGCGCACAGATGGCGGCTTGGCAAAAGCGGGGGCAATGTCCCGACGGCATCAGCGTGAGCGTGAATATTTCCGCCCGGCAGTTTGCGCAGCCCGATCTTGTGGAGTTCATCCAACACGTGCTGGAAGAAACGGGCACCTCTCCGGACATGCTCAAGCTGGAAGTCACGGAAAGCGTGATCATGGACGATGCGGAAGGGGCGACCATCAAGCTGCGGCGGCTCAAGGAGCTGGGCGTCAAGCTCATGATCGACGATTTCGGAACGGGCTATTCCTCGCTTTCCTACCTGAAGCGTTTCCCTGTGGACTATCTCAAGATCGACCGTTCCTTTATCAGCGGCGGTTCAAACGAGGGGGAAAGCCGGGAAATCGTGGGCACCATCATCGCCCTGGCGCGGACATTGAATCTTCAAGTCGTGGCCGAAGGCGTGGAGGAACCGGAGCAATACGAGATGCTCCAGGAAATGAATTGCGACCATGTCCAAGGCTTCATGTTTTCCCGGCCTGTGAATAATGATCGGGCCACGGACATTCTGGACGCCTTTCTTTCGGCCGTGTGTCCCGGCGGGACGCAGCACGGCGTCGGCGGATCGGAAGATGCCGAATCCGCACCAACCAATGATGAAGAGCACGCCTGACGCGTGTGGGAGAGCAAGCGATGAGCCTGAATAAGGAACTGCTGGATTTGCTGGTCTGCCCGGAGTGCCGGGAGTCCCTGACCCTTTGCCCGGCTGAGGACGGCCTGTGCTGCGAACGCTGCCAAGCCGTGTATCCGGTGCGGGACGGCATTCCCGTTATGCTTGTTTCCGACCGCCTCGGTTTGGACGAATGGAACGGCAGCCTGCCTGGAAAGTGATATCCCGTGGTCCTGTTAGAGTTTTCCCCATCCTGTTGACAACTTGGCGCCCCTGCTTATTGTATGCTCAGAACAAGCATACAAGGAGGTGCCATATGGTTCTTGATTTCAATACGTTCTACCGTTTCCCCGGTGGCTTTGACCGTCTCTTTGAAGACATGTTGAAAACGCCCTATCCGGGCTCGGGCAGACTGGCGTATCCCCCGCTGAATCTGAGCCAGGACCAGGACGCCGTGTATGTACGTTGCGAGGTGCCGGGATTGGGTCTGGAGGACGTGGAATTGACCCTCACGGACAAGAGCCTTGTGATCCGAGGCGAGCGCAAGGCCGAGGAAGGGCGGTATCTGCGGCAGGAGCGGCCCGCCGGGTCGTTTCAGAGAGTTGTGCGCCTGAACGTGCCTGTGGACCGGAACAAGGTCGCAGCCACGCTCAAGGACGGCGTTCTGACCATCACGCTGCCGAACGCCGAGGAGGCGCGGCCCAAAAAGATCAGTATCGACGTGGCATAAGGGGGTACGATATGAGCAATGACATCGTGAAGAAGAATGAATCGGTCTTGGCACGCGTACGTCCGGCAACGGACATCCTGGAACGCGAAGACGGGTTTTACGTGTATATGGATATGCCCGGCGTGGCCCGCGAAGATCTTGTCATCGATCTTCAGGATGGCGAAATAACGGTCATTGGCAAGGCTTCCCCTGCCGGTTGCGCCGGCGAGAGCTGCGTGGACGAGGAGTTTGCCGCCGTGGAGTACCGCAGGGCGCTGTCCGTTTCCGACATTGTCGACAGTTCGGCCATCAAGGCGGGACTCAAGGACGGGGTGCTGAGCCTCTTCCTGCCGCGCGCGGCAAAGGCCCAGCCCCGGAAAATCGAGGTGCAGGCGGGTTGATCCCCTGACGTATCGGAAACAACATCAAGGCCCCTGTCCGCAGGGGCCTTTTTCTTTGGTTTGTTTCTGTCCGCCGGGATGAAAACCGGCTCCAGCCCTTAACGAAGTTGAAAGAATCACGTATAGGGCAAGTCTGGGGGGAAATGTGCACGCAACACTCTTGGAAAGCTTTCTTGCCGCAGACGTGGCCTTGGCATTCACACCAATGGAAGGCGGTGCAATGGCTTCAATGGGGCTGTCCTTTGCGGAGCCTTGGCTGGGCTGGTTCATCCTCGGGCTTTCCCCCTTGTTTCTTCTTGCTTTCTGGCGGACAGGATGCCGCGCCGCCGGGGTCCGGCGCTGGAAAAGGCTGGCCCATGCCTTGGATGCGGACAGCGAGGGGCTTGCCCTTGTGGACCGGCAGCACGTCCTGCTTGCGGTCAGCAACGGTTTTGCCGCGTTGCTAGGCGAAGAATCCGAAGACATTCTGGGCCGGAACATGGAAGATGTTTTCGGCATCCAGGGAAAGTTCGATGACCTGACTGCCGGGCTGGAAAACGCCTTGGCCGGAAGGGCCGGCTCCTGTTCCCTGTCGCTGCGTCTGGCAAGGGCGGAACGCCGTGAGTTGCACGTCGGTTTTGCGCCGCTCCCGGGCAGGTCGTCCCGTTCGCCGCGTGTGGCTGTCCGGCTTCGCGACGAAACACGGGAACGGCATGCGCAAATGGAGCTGCGGGAACGGGAGGCCCTCTACAACGGGCTTGTGGAAGGCGCGCGCAGCATCATTCTGCGCGTCACTCCCGAGGGCATCATCTCTTTCATGAACCGTTTCGGCTATGAATTCTTCGGCTACGCTCAGGAGGAGGTCCTGGGGCGGCACGTGCTTGGTTTGATCGTGCCAGAAGTCGATGCCGAAGGGCGCGATCTGGTGCGGCTTTGGAATGATCTGCTGGACGACATCGACTCCTTTTCACAGAACGAGAACGAGAATATCCGCAAGAATGGCGAACGGGTCTGGGTCGCCTGGAGCAACAAGGCCATACGCGACCAGGACGGCATGCTGCAGGAAGTCCTTTGCGTCGGCAACGACATGACCCGGCTGCGCAAGAGCAACAGGGAAATCGAGGCGTTGTACAAGGCCCTGAACCAGGCCGGGAGCGGCCTTGTGGTCACGGATCTGGCCGGGGGCATCGTCTATGCGAACCCTGCCTGGGCCCGGCTGCACGGATATGAGTCGTTTGAGGGAGTGCCTGGCCACACCTTGGGAGAGGTCCTGGACGCGGGCTCCGGAGAACTGCCCGTACTTCTGGCCGAGGCCCGTGATGCCGGGCTGGCTTCGGCTGAATTGCTGCACGTCCGGAAGGATGGAAGTTCTTTTGTCGGACAGACGTCGCTGACGCTGCTCACTGATCCCGCAGGCAAGCCGGACGGTTTCGTGGTCATGGTCACGGACGCGAGCGAAAGCCGCAGATTGCTCTCGGATTTGCAGCGCAACAGGCAGCGCCTGGAAGCCATTGTAGGCTGCCTGACGGACTTGGTGTTCGGTCTGGATGACCAGGGGCGTTTTACGTATCTCTCTCCAGCGGTCAAATCCATATTCGGCTATGATCCCGAAGAAGTTCTCGGACATTCGTTTGACCTGCTGACGCATCCCGACGATTTGGAGCGTTGCCAGGAGTATCTGCGAACGCTTCTTGCCGAAGATCCCACGGAAAACAGCATCGGGCTGCGCGGGCTGCACCGCGACGGCAGCGTGGTGCACCTGTTGAGCCATCCTTCTGTCATGCGCGATCCGGTTACAGGTCGCAATATAGCCGTTGGCGTGGCCCGGGACATGACCGAACGGGTGCGGATGATGGAGAATCTCAACGAGAGCCGGGGCCGGTTCGACGATCTGGTCAGCGCCATAGAGGAAGCGTTTTGGCTGCAAAGCGGTACCCAATTGCTCTATGTCAGTCCCGGCTTTGAGGCGCTGTTCGGCTTGTCCGCAGAGCGTTTCATGTCGGACGCGCAAGCCTTGCGCCGGGTTGTTTTGCCCGAGGACGCGCCCCTGGCGGAACGGCTCCTGGCGGCCTCGGCTGCGCGCACGGCGGAAGAGCGGTGCGACGTGACCCTGCGGGTTTCTCCGCCCGGTGGCAAAGTGCGCTGGGTGCGCGGCCGGACATTCCCCATCGTGCGGAACGGGCAGGTGGAACGAGTGGCCGGTGTGGCCCAGGATGTGACAGCCTACACCGAGGCTGTGCAGGACATGGAGCAGGCGCGTGATGTGGCCGAGCGGGCCAACAAGTCCAAGAGCGCCTTTCTTTCCCGCATCGGGCACGAATTCCGCACGCCGCTCAACGGCGTTTTGGGCATGCTGCAACTGCTGGCCCTGGACCCTGGACTGGGGGAAAAAGCCCTGGAACGTGTCCGTGACGCCGAGATGTCCGGCCAGATTTTATTGCAATTGTTGGACAGGCTTCTGGAATATGTGGCCGTGGAAAGCTGCCGGGGCCGCGAGTCGGAACAGCCCTTCAGCCTGCACGAGTTGCTGGAGGGGCTCCAGGGGGCCCATGGCCCTGCCGCTGCGGGCAAGGGGCTTGATTTGGTGCTGGAAAGCAGCGGAGCGGAAAACAACCTCGTGGGGGATGCGGCCCGTATCCGCCGGACATTGGACATGCTGCTGGAGAACGCCATACGGTTCACGCCCGCGGGCATGGTGCGGCTGCGTGTTTTCAGTGAAGAGGAACCGGACCAGCCCCACCGGCTCAACGTGGTCTTTCTGGTGGAAGATGCCGGGCCTGGCATTCCCGAAAAAATGCGTGTCTCCGTTTTCGAGCCCTTTGTGCAGGGCGATGAATCCTATACGCGCCGCTTCGGCGGCATAGGTCTCGGGCTGAGTCTGGTGCGCCGTCTGGTGCGATGCCTGGATGGAAATGTGGACGTGGGCGTCAGCGAACTCGGCGGAGCCCTGTTTCGGGTGGAGCTGCCCCTGGGCCGTGCCCTGCTGTAACACCATGGGTGGACAGATGGCCGGTTTCGGAATAACAGACCCATGGCGTGGTTCGGCAGGCATCATTTAGGCGGAGAAATATGAAGAAGATCACCAAAAGAGAGCTTGTTGCTGCCGTGCTGGGGGTGTTGCTGCTTTTTTCTGCGGCAGCCGCGACTCCGGAGGAGCAGCCGAGCGAAAGCATTCTCAATCCCGGGGACACCTGGGAACTGCCTCTGCATCCGGGAGCCTACTGCTATTCCATCGAGTATCTTGACGGGGATATGTTCGCCACGGTGAACACCATGTTTCTGAACGTCCGAAGCGAAGTGCTTTCCGTGAACTGTCATACGCTGGTGCGGGACAAGCGCATGAGTCTGCGCCAGGAGTTCCGGACCAGGGATGTGGCCGAGGGCGGCGAGTCCGCCCGTATCCGTTTCGAGTGCGATTCCGGCAAGGTCCGGGTCGTGGTCACGCCCATGCGGGCCGAAGAGGGGAGTTGATCCCCGCAGCCTTTCGGCCGGTTTTCCGAAAACAGCCTTTCCAGCCCGTTCAGGGCCGCATTTCCGCATCCACATAGTGCGCGGTGGACATGGCGCCCGGCTGGCTTTGCCTGTCCAGCCCTGGGGCATGGCTTGCGCGGTAGCTGTTGCGGTCTTCGCCGAACTGGATGACCCGCTCCACGTCTTTCCCGTCCGTGTTGGAAATGAGGATTTTCAGCCAGGATTCCTTGTCGTTGTACATAAGCACACGATAGGGATGGTGGCTGACCGTGCCTTCCGGGGCCACGGCCACGAGCAGGTCCGGCCCTTAGTAGAGTTCGTCGCCGGACGTGGTTTGCCAGTGCCCCAGCAGGGCCTGCTCCACGCAGCCGGCATCGCGGCTGCCGTTGCAGGTGCGCAGGAGCAGGATGGAAGTGAGGACCAGGGCTGCTGCCAGACCGAAGAGGATCGTACGTTTGGACATGCCGCGCTCCAGGTTTGAGCCGGGTTCAAGCGATGTGGGCCGTCCCAGTTATGGATGCCCTGATACCGGGAGTCAAGCAAAGACTCTGCTGCGGATCAGGCGGCGAACAGCCAGCGGGCCAGGGCCACGAGCCCCATGCCCACGGCCACGGTACCGAAGAAGCTGCGCGTTTTCCAGCAGAAGGCGAAGAGCGGCAGGCTGACCCAGAGCATGACGTTTTCCGGGGCAAGGTCCAGATGCGCTTCCGGTGCCAGGAGCGAAGGCAGCAGCAGGGCCGCGAGCACGGTCACCGGGACAAAGGACAGGAATCGCCGCAGAGCCGGATGCAGGTCGCGCGAAGCCAGGGCCAGGGCAGGCAGCGCCCGGGGCAGATATGTGACCAGGGCCATGCCCAGAATGGTCAGCAGAAGCGTTTGCTGGCTCATTTTTCCTCCAGAATGGCACCGGCCGCCGCGGCAGCGACCGTGGCCATGATGACGTTCCATTGGTTCACTCCGGCCAGGAGCAGGACCGTGGACAATGCGCCTGCGGCAAGGCCCATGAGGATGTGCAGGCGGCTTTTCATCTGGCTGACCAGCAGGGCGATGAACATGGCGGGCAGGGCGTAGTCCAGACCGATGGGCCGCACGTCCGCGATAAGGTCGCCGGCCGTGACGCCGAGCAGGGAACCGAAGACCCAGGCGCAGTGGGCTGTGATGTTGATGGCGAAGGTCTCGGCCCGGGCGGCCCGGTTGGCCGCGTTCAGGAAGCGGTTGGAATGCAGGGCAAAGGTCTCGTCCGTGAGCTCGAAGGCGAACAGGGCCTGTTGCAGCATGCTCAGGTTGCGCAGGTGCGGGGAAAGGGCCGCGGACATGAGCAGGTGGCGCAGGTTGACGATGAAGGTCGTGGCGATGATGGCCAGGGGCTGGGCCCCGGCCGCCAGCATGCCCGCGGCGATGAGCTGCGCGGAACCGGCATAGACCAGCATGGACATGAGCACCACGTTGAGGGCCGAAGCGCCCGCCTTGGCCGCCAGCACGCCAAAGGCGAATCCAACGGGCACATAGCCCATGACGATGGGGGAGGCTTGGCGCACCGCCGAAAACAGAAAGCGGGGCATTCCGCCCTCCAATGTCGGCGCGTCACTGTGTTGCATGTATCCGGCTCCTTGGGGATTGATTTCAACCAGTGGACCAGATAATCTGTCACCGGTACAGATACAGATAGTCGGAAAACAAACCATGACAGATCAGGGAAACATGCAGCAGGATATGAGCTGGCAGGAGCCTTTTCTTTACCAGGCCGTGGAACGGCAGGTCCGGGAGATGATCGAGTCCGGCGCACTCAAGCAGGGGGACAAACTGCCTTCGCTGCGGGCCATGCGCGTGCGCACCGGGCTTTCGCTTTCCACGGTTAATCAGGCCTATGTGGAGCTGGAAACCAAGGGCGTCATCGAGTCCAGGCCACGGTCCGGCTTTTTTGTGCGCCGCATCGTGCGGCCCATGGAGCTGCCTCTGGCCCGCGCGGCCGAGCCCGTGCCCCGCGCCGTGAATCGCAACCAGCTCATCCAGACCGTGCTGGAGGCCGTGGGCAGTGCGGAGCTGGCCCCCTTGGGCGTGATTTGCCCGTCAAAGGAACTCATGCCCACCAACCTGCTGTCCCGCTACATGTCCCGCGTCCTGCGCGAAGACGCGGGCCGGTCCATGACCTACGAATCCATACCGGGCAATGCAGAACTGCGCCGCCAGATCGCCTTTCGGGCCACGGACCCGGACGCGGGCATCCGGCCCGACGACCTGATCATCACCAATGGTGCCATGGAGGCCCTGTATATCTCCCTGCGGGCCCTGACCCGCGCCGGGGACAACGTGGTCATCCAGTCCCCGACGTATTATTGTTTTCTCCAGTTGCTGGAAAATATGGGATTGCGGGCCATTGAGCTGCCCAACTGCCCCGACTCCGGGGTGAATCCGGCGCACTTGGCCGCCGCTCTCAACAAATACGAGGTCAAGGCCTGCATTTTCTCGCCCAACTACAACAATCCGGACGGTTCCCTGACCCCGGACAAGACCAAGCACGAGATCATGGCCATGCTCTCGCAAGGCGACATTCCCCTGGTGGAGGACGACGTCTACACCGAGTTGCATTTCAACGGCCCCAGGCCAGGTTCCTACAAGGCTTTGGATCGCAAGGGGCTGGTGCTGCTCTGCTCCTCGTTTTCCAAAACCGTGTGCCCGGGCTGGCGCATCGGCTGGATCGCGCCGGGCCGCTTCCGCGACAGGGTGCTGGAAGTCAAGGCCACCACCAACGTCTGCACGTCCACCCCGGCCCAGCTGGCTCTGGCCGAGTTCATGGCCGCGGGCCAGTATGAGCGCCAGCTCAAGCGGCTGCGCACGGCTCTGGAAAAACAGATGCGCCTGATTCGGGACCAGGTGGCCCAGTCCTTTCCTGCTGGCACCAAGGTCACGGCCCCCAAGGGCGGCCTGGCGCTCTGGGTGGAGCTGCCCGGCAACGCGGACGGCGTGGAATTGTTCTACCGCGCCAAGGAGCAGGGCATCGGCATTGCTCCCGGCTCCATCTTCACCACCCAGCGCGGGTTCGACAGCTGCATCAGGCTCAGCTGCGGCGGGGTCTGGTCCGAGAATATCCGGCACGGTCTGGAGATTCTGGGCGGACTGGCCGGAGAATTGGCCGGATAAAAGAAAGGGGCGCAGGGAGGCGACACCCCCCCCGCGCCCGTATAACGTAGCGGTCTGCCGGTTTAAAACGAATCCAGCCCCTTGCGCGCGTCCTCTTCGCTTTCTTCCTGTTCCCGGCCCCTTTCGAGCGCGGCCCGGGAAAGGTCCGATTCCTCCACTCGGAAGCGGCCCAACACGCTGCGCAACCAGTTCGCCTGGGAGGAGAGCTGCTCCGCTGCCGAGGCCGTTTCCTCGGCGCTGGCCGTGTTGGCCTGGGTGACCTGTTCCACCTGATTCAGCCCCTGGTTGATCTGGGCGATGCTTTCGGCCTGGTCCTTGTTGGCCTGGGCGATTTCCTGGACCAGATCCGCGGCCTTGGCCGCAGCGGCCACGATGCGTTCCAGGGCCTCTCCGGTCTGGTTGGCGATGCGGCTGCCGTTTTCCACGTTGCGAGAGGATTCGGCGATGAGTTCGTTCGTCTCCTGCGCGGCCTTGGCGCTTCGCGAAGCCAGATTGCGCACCTCCTCGGCCACCACGGCAAAGCCCTTGCCGTGCCGTCCGGCGCGGGCCGCTTCCACTGCCGCGTTCAGGGCCAGCAGGTTGGTCTGGAAGGCGATCTCGTCGATGACCTTGATGATCCTGGAAACGTCCTGGCTGGACGCGTTGATGGTGGTCATGGCCTGGATCATGTCCGCCATGCTTTCCTTGCCCTGCCGGGCTTCGTCGCGGGCTTGGGCCGTGAGCTGGTTGGCCTGTCCCGCGTTTTCCGCGTTGATGCGCGTGTTGTTGGCGATCTCGGTGACGGAGCTGGTGATTTCCTCCACGGAGGCGGCCTGCTGCGTGGCGCCGTGCGAGAGGGTCTGGCTGGAGTCCGAGACCTGACCCGAGCCTGCGGCGATCTGTTCCGAGGCGCTCTGGACCTGGCTTACGAGTTCGCGCAGGTTGTTGCCCATCTTGCGCAGGGCCAGCCCCAGGGCGTCATGTTCCGACGCCAGCACGACTTCCACGCGAAGGTCGCCGCCGGCAATGCGCTCGGCCAGTTCGGCCCGGTGGGCCTGCACCTTGTTGAGCTCTTCCAGGGCATGGGCCATGTCGCCGATTTCATCGTTGTTGGAAAGCGAGGTCGTGCAGGTGAGGTCGCCCTTGGCGATGCGGTCGATGCCGCATTGCAGGCCGCTCAGGGGCCGCAGCACCACCGTGCGCACGGTGAACAGCACCAGCCCCACGGGGAGCAGCAGTACCAGCAGAAAGACCAGTCCGAGGGTGGAGAACAGGGTGTCGATAGCAGAGCGTTGGGCCTTGGCGTTGATGACATATGCCAGCACGCCGATCTGCTGGCCGCGATAGTCGAGCACGGGAAACCCTGCCAGGGCATGGCCGCCGTCCCACTGCACCTGAAGTTCGTTTTTGGCCTTGGCCAGGAATTCCGGGGTCAGGCCGGCGGCGTTGGCTTCCTCCTGGTTTCCGGCGACAAAGATGAAATCGTTTCCAAGTTGAGGATACTTTTCCGGGTCTTTGAGATTGCGGGCGATCTCCAGGCGGTCCGCGTTCATGTAGAGCAGGATGCTGGAGCCGTCCTTGTCCGCGGCCGCGTCCAGGATGGGCTGGAAGTCCAGCAGCACTTCCACGGAACCGGCTTGTTCGCCCGAAGTTGATTTGACCGGGGCCAGACCGCGGATCACGAATCCGCCGCGGCCCAGCTCGATGCCCTGCACGGGCTGGCCCGTACGGTTCACGTCCAGAACGGTTTGGCGGAAAGAGGAAATGTCGTCGGAAACGTCCACCCATTCATTGTTGCGCTTGACCTGCTTCTTGCGCCAGAGCCGCGCCAGGCTGCGTCCGTTGGGCAGGTGGAAATGCAGCTTGAGCTTTGCTCCGCTGATCTGTTCGTATCCCGCCAGGGTGTCGGCAAGGGAATGCCGCAGCATCTGCCGCGCTTCCTGGGCGAAAGGGTCGTTCTCGTCGTCCGGGTTGCCCTGGCCCACCAGGGCAAAGGCTTGGGCAACGTCGGTCCGGGAACTGAACAGGGCCGCAAAGTTGCGCGCCAGGCTTGCTGAAAGGTCGATCTGTTCGCGGATGGATTCCGCTTTGGCCTCGGCGCGGGACGTCAGGACCGAGCCATAGAGGGAATCAAGTTCCTTGCTGGCCACGAACAATGCCGCGACACCCAACAGGAGCACGCACCCGGCAAAAGGAATGACCAGCTTCCAGCGGATGCTGACATGTTTGGTTGGCATGCGGAACCTCCAAGGTTCAAGATATAGAATACAAAGTACATAACGGCGTAGCATTGGATTGTTGGGACTGGAATGATAAAGCAGCAATGTGAAACGTCTCACAAAAGGTCAAAAACGCCTTGTGCGGCAAGGTATGCTTGTTGCATAATTGGGGTGCTGTTTGGGGCATGCAACGTGAGGCGCCATCGGGAGGAGTGCTATGACGGATGCGGAAATTCAGGATGTTTTCGAGACATTTTTCGAAAAATACAAGAAAACCGAAGGAGACCGGAGCGCCTGGTCCGCGCCTTGGGCCGACCATACTGCGTCGGGCGTCTTCGAGATCATCATGACCAAGTGCCCGAGGGGGACAATCTTCAAGCCCTTCGCAAACAAGCGCAAGCTGTCGGAGCTGGTGGGCTGGGAGGCGTTTCTCGCCGCGTTGCCGGAACTGGAGCGCGAAAACCCGGACCTGTTTGACCGGGATTCGTTCTTTTCGAGCATGCGGGACATGACCTGAGACCGCCTGTGCAGGGTTTTATTCTTGCCAGCAGCGGCTGCATGGGCTAGTCCCAAGCGGTCGTATCCAACGATTAAAAATTTCGGAGGGCACAATGAAACGGATTCTTACGCTGGTTATGGTTCTTGCTGCCGTGTGCTTCGCTTCGGTTGCGTTTGCCGACGGTTCCTGGGAAAAAGTCCAAGCAAAGGGCGAGCTTGTGATCGGCCTGGACGATGCGTTTCCGCCCATGGGCTTCCGCACCGACGACGGCAAGCTGGTGGGCTTCGACATTGACGCGGCCGAAGAGGCCGGGCGCCGCCTGGGCGTGAAGATCGTCTGGCAGCCCACTGCCTGGAAGGGCGTCATCAACTCCCTGAACAGCAACAAGTTCGACGCCATCTGGAACGGCATGACCATCACCGAGGAGCGCGCCCAGCAGGTGCTCTTCAGCAAGCCCTACATGATGGACGGCCAGATCGCCGTGGTGCGCATGGCCGAGACCGAAGTCGCGACCCTGGAAGCCCTGGGCGGCAAGAGCGTCGGCGTACAGGCCGGTTCCCCTGCGTTGGAGGCCGCCAAGTCCCTGCCCATGGCCCCGGCCCAGATCCGCGAGTACGACGACAACCCCAAGGCCTTCCTGGACCTGGAATCCGGCCGTCTGGCCGCTGTTGTCGTGGACAACCTTTCCGGCCTGTACTTCACGGCTGCCCAGCCGGGCAAGTTCAAGTCCCTGCCCGGGTTCATCACCAAGGAGCCCTTTGGCGTGGCCTTCCGCAAGGATGACGTTGCCCTGCGCGATAAGGTCCAGGGAGCCATCGACGCCATGATCCAGGACGGCACCATGGCCAAGATTTCCATCAAGTGGTTCGGTGAGGACATCACCAACCCAGCCAACTTCTAAGCGAGGCTTTTCATGCGGACGCGCGCAATACGCGACGCGCTGATACGGAGCGGGGCCTTATGGGTCCCGCTCCTGATCGTGCTTCTCTGGTGGGCCCAGCCGGCGGCCGCGCAGCAGGCTGGTTCGCCCGCCGAGCTTGTGGGACAGGCCAAGCAGGCCCTGAATCAGGGCGACATGAACGCTGCCGCGGAACTCTTCGGCAGTGTCCCGGTTCCGCAGTCCGCGGAAACCGGCGGCGTGTATCTCTATGCTCGCATGCAGCTGGCGCGCATGGCTTGGTCGGACAAGGACCTGGACGCGTCCGAGGGCTATGTGCGCGACGTGCTGGCCGTGTTCCCGGACAACATCGAAGCCCAGACCATGCTGCGCTCCATCGAGGAGGCCCGGCTGCCGCAGTGGAAGAAATTCCTGCAGGACGGCAAGCGTTTTTTCCCGGCCCTGCTCAAGGGAACGGTCATGACCTTGGTGCTGGTCTTCTTCACCATGATCGTCTCGCCCGTGGGCGGCCTGTTCATAGCCCTGGGGCGTCTCTCCCGTTTCAAGCCGTTGTCTTCGCTGTGCTGGATGATCATTTGGATATTCCGGGGCACACCGCTGCTGCTGCAGCTCTTTTTCATCTACTACGGCCTGCCCGCCGTGGGCATCACCCTGGACCCGCTCACTGCGGCGCTGTTCGGCCTGGGCCTGAATTATTCAGCCTATCTGGCGGAGATCATCCGCGCGGGCATCGAATCCATCGACGACGGCCAGACCGAGGCGGCCAAGGCCCTGGGCATGAGCTATCGGCAGACCATGCGCCGGGTGATCATCCCCCAGACCTACAAGCGCATCATTCCGCCGTTCGCCAACGAATTCATCGCGCTGATCAAGGATACGGCCCTGGTCTCCACCATTGCCATGGTCGAGCTGATGCGCGCGGCCGACCAGATGTTCAACGCCTATTTCAACGTGACCGTGCTCTTCTTTGCCGCGCTCATCTATCTGGCCATCACCTCGGTCTTCACCCTGACCTTTGAATGGGTCGAACGCCGCGTGGGCGTGTACGAGCGCCGATAGGAGATCCGCAACCCATGTCAACCGAACCGATTCTCAAGCTGGAGGGCGTGGTCAAGCGCTATGGCCGGACCACTGCCGTGGACCATATCGACCTGTCCATAGACAGGGGCGAGAAGGTGGTCATTGTGGGCCCTTCGGGCTCGGGCAAATCCACGCTGTTGCGGACCATGAATTTTTTGGAAACCATGGACGAGGGGCGACTGCTTTTCGAAGGCCGCGAGCGCGGCTATGTGGAGCGTAACGGACGCCGCATGCCCGCGCCGCAATTCGAACTCTGCGCCCTGCGCGCCGAGCTGGGCATGGTCTTTCAGCAGTTCAACCTTTTTCCGCACATGACCGCTCTGGGCAACGTCATGGAAGGCCCGCTCACGGTGCTGGGCAAGCCCCGCGCCGAGTGCGAGGACATCGCCCTGGCCATGCTGCGCAAGGTGGGTCTGGATGATCGGCGCAATCGTTTCCCTGCCACCCTTTCCGGCGGCCAGAAACAGCGTGTGGCCATTGCCCGCGCCCTGGCCATGCAGCCCAAACTGATGCTTTTCGACGAGCCCACGTCAGCCCTGGACCCGGAGCTGGTGGGCGAGGTCTTCGACACGATCCGCTCCCTGGCCGAGGAAGGCATGACCATGGTCATCGTGACCCACAACATGGGCTTTGCCCGCGAAGTGGCGGATACGGTGATATTCATGGAGAATGGCCGGTTCCTGGCCAAGGGCGCGCCTGCCGACTTCTTTTCCGAAACCTCGGGCAACGAGCGCATCCGGTCATTTTTGGACAAGATGCTTTGATGCTGCCCAGCCGAGCCCGGAGCGCGTGATCGCGTTTGCCGGAGTTGCGTACGGGTTTCAAGCCATGCTACGCTTGCTGCGCATGAATCCGAGTACAAGGGGGGAGCATGCACGCCATAACCAAGACGATGCTTCTTGCCGTCTGCCTTGTCCTGTCATGCGGAGCAGGCGTTCTTGCGGACGAGCAGGGCCCGCAGGATCTCACCTACCTCACCGAGGAATACTATCCTTTCAATTACGAGTTTGACGGAAAACTCGAAGGCCTGTCCGTGGATCTGTTGCGCGAAGCCTGGAGGCGGCTCGGCGTGCCCGAACAACCTATCGAAGTGCTGCCTTGGGCCAGGGCTTACGACAGGGTGCAGACCGAGCCGGGAACCGTGCTGTTTGCCATGGCGCGCAACGCGGCCCGGGAAGAGATGTTTCGCTGGGCCGGTCCCATTGCCAGCGCAAGGTTCGTGCTTGTGGGGCTTGCCGGGCGCAAGTTGGTCGTGAACAGCTCGGAGGACCTGGGAAAATACGTGGTGGGCACGGTGATCAAGGATATTTCGGATCTATTGCTCGACCCCTACAAGGATCGGGTGCGCGTGGAGCCCGTGGCCAGCATGGATTACAATATCAAGAAGCTGCTCGCGGGTCGCATCGATCTGGTGGCGTACGAAGAGGGGAGCATGACGCGCTTCTTGACCCAGCGCGGGTTTGATCCTGTGGATTTTGAAACCGTATACCTGCTTCAGGATTCCGAAGTGTATTTCGCCTTTCACAAGGACACCTCTCCCGCACTGGTAAACAGGTTTCAGCAGGTCTTGCAGGAAATTCGCGCCGAACCGCTCTACAACACCATCCTGACCCGGCACCTGCATTAGCTCGGGCGCTACTGCTGCGATTCGATGATTTGTTCCACGCTGACGTTGTCGCCGTCGTTGTCCCAGGGCTGAACGCCCACGCTGTCCGGCAGGTCCTGCGGCGTTTCCTCAAGGTCGTGGGAAACCACCTGCTCGTCCGGTCCCACCAGGACGCCGCGTTCGAACACGCCTTTGACGCTTTTACCGTCCAGATTGAGCACTTCGCCCACGCCATGGGGCAAACCGTCCAGAAAACCACCTTTGTAGACATCGCCGTTGGTATAGTAATATACGCCTGAGCCCTCGATGTTGCCCTTGACGAATTCACCCTCATAGCGATCCCCGTTGGGGAAGGTGTAGGAACCGTATCCATGGCGGTGATTGTTTACGAATTCCCCGGAATATTTGTGCCCACGGGTGATTTTCGTGCCGCTGCCATTGATGCAGTTGCCTTCCACGCACTGTGCCTGGGCCGCTATCGGGGCCAGGCACAGCAAACAGGCCAGAAAGAGACGGAGAGTCGTTTTCATGGGTGCTCCTCGGAATCTGTGTGGCGTCCATCGTACACGGGAACGGTCCGTGGGCAAAGAGGCTAGGAGAGCTTGGCGGCGCTGAAGAAATCGTCGGCCCAATTGAAGGCCTCGCGGTAGGTGGTGGAAACCGCGCCCGTGGGCAGCTTGAGGCCCATGGCCAGATGGCCCATGGCGTCCCACTCGCCGTTTTCGATGGTCCGCACCAGGCTGAGCCAGGGTGAATAGGGGCTGTCTTCTCCGCAAAGCGCCGCGACCAGGTTGTTTTCCAGGGAGACCATCTTCAACACGTCGCGCATGGGCATGTCGAACAGTGCGTCCAGCACGGAGAAAAGGCCCAGGAGAAAAAAGGAGGGAGCACTGTCAGTATGGCCCGCGGCCAGCGCCAGGGTTTCCAGGAAGCGGGCGCGATGCGCGGCCAGATAGACCAGCTCGTTCGTCTTCTCGGTGGGGGCTATGTCCGTGATCAGGATCAGACGCAGCCAGTTGCGCACCTGGGTCCAACCTGCGAGCACCACGGCCTGACGGATGGACGTGACTTTGCGCGCAAAGGAAAAGTGGGGCGTGTTCAGGAAGTTGAGCAGCCGGAAGGAAATGGCCGTGTCCGGTTCGATGGCTGTGGCAAGTTTGGCAAAGTCGGGCTCTTCGGCTTGCAGGACATCAAAGAGGCGCAGCCGGGCCGCCTTGCTGGCGGGAATGCGGCGGCCGCTCTCGGTTGCGGGTTTCTGATAAAAGTAGCCGTGGAACAGGGTGACGCCCAGTTCGCGGGCAAGCTGCATGGTGCTTTCCGTTTCCACCTTTTTGGCCATCAGGGTCAGACCGCCGCGCCGGGCCGTCAGGGCCAGGGAGCGCAGTTCCTCGGGGCTTTGGCGGGCGAAATCGAGCACAAGAATGTCGGCGAGGCGCACCAGATCATTTGTTTCGCAATTGGGAGCCAGACCGTCCACGGCCAGAAGATAGCCGTTGTCCTTGAGGTTTTTTACGGCCTGGATGTCCTCGTGGCAGGAGCAGGAGACCTGGGCCATGACCATGGCCGTGTTGCCGGGGCTGAGCGATGCGTGCAGGTTTTCCCGGATGGCCTTGCTCGGCATGCGGATCATGGCCTTGGCTTCGGAGGGCAGGCCTTGGGTGAGCGCGGGCAAGGTGGCCATGACCTCGGCAGTGGCTTCGAGTTCGTCATTGATGACGGCGCACTGTGCCTCGGCGCAGTTGCGGAAGAGCATGAGATAGCCCCAGGTGTCCAAAGCCGAGTCGAAAATGGGCTGCCGGGCAACGAAATTGGTACTGTAGGGCGTTTCGCGTTCCATGTGGGACGCCTCGTTGTGTGTTCTTATAGAGTGTCTACGTGCGCGTTCGAGAAGGAATCACCTATTCTTTCCGGACCTTTCTGTCAACCGTACAGAAAGCATGTTCCGTTTCGCCCGCGCCTGCCGGCAATCCCGGCGTATGCAATAGATGCGCATTTCTGGAAAATGCCGGCAGTATATCTTCAGCTCTGTCGTAACTCGTGTAGGCACTTCGAGTTTTTTTCTCCACATGCGATTGTTGTGTTTTATTCAAGTCTTTTTCTAGAGTGTTCTGATCCTTTGCATTCATGTCGGCGGGGTGCAGCATGGCTTCAGAAACGGTAAATCCCCATGCGCGCAACTGCCTGGGCGACGGCAGTTTTTTTCCCGATTGCTTTAAGAGCAGTATGGGTTCCATGTGGACAGCCTCCAAATTATATAATTGTAGATATAGCGCATGGCAAGGAGAATTTAGCCTTGGAAAAGCCGTCAGTCAACAGGAAATACAATATAGGATGCTGATTTTGCTGTATTTGTGTTTGCTGTAGACATAAAATAAAATTAACAATTTTTCTTTTTACAACCATTGTAGAACACATATTGTAAATGCATTAGTGGTAATGAAGAAATATTGTATAAAAACAACAGTAGCATGCAGAAAAGCCAGAAAGTCTCTGTTGCTGCCCTGGCCTAGTTCCCCGAGATGTTTTATGGGAAAGGCAGAGGCCTGGAGTGTCTGAACGCCCGTCGTCTCTCAGGGCTTTTGGCGTTGGGGGCGGTTGGTTGACACCCGTCGAAACGGAACGCGACGACGGGGCGGGCGCTCGGAAGAAATCGATCAAGTCACGCAAAGAGCCGGATGCTTCCGGTCGCGACAGGAGTGGGATGATGTTGGTACGGTACTGGATGAGCGAGAGCCCCATGACCCTGGGGAGAAAGAGCAGCGTGATCAATGCGGCCGAAGTCATGCGTGCGCAGGGTGTTCGGCAGTTTCCTGTGGTGGACGAAGACGGTTGCGTGATCGGTATCGTATCCGATCGCGACATCAGAGATGCCATGCCTTCCAAGTTTTTGCCCAGTGGAAGCCTGCCCGAGGTGGGGCTGGACAAGCTCACGGCGGAAACGATTATGACCGAAGATCCGATTTGCGTCAGCCCGGACACGGCAATGGACAGCGTGGCGGACAAGCTGGCCAAGATGAAGGTTGGCGCATTGCCCGTGGCCACGAGCGACAGGCAGCTCGTGGGCATCATTACCGAAGTGGATGTTTTCCGGTTTCTCTGCTCCGCCACGGGATTGGCCCGGGGGGGCGCCCAATTCGCTTTTCGGCTTGAAGCCCGGCCCGGACCGCTGGCAACCCTGCTCAATGATCTGCGTCAACAGGGAGTGCATTTTTCCAGCGTGCTCACGTCGCATGACTACGAACAGGCTGGCTACCGCCATGTCTACCTGCGGGTGGACCATATGGGAGACCACAGCCTGGGTTCGCTCGTGGCCTATCTCAGCGCGGAACACGAATTGATGTATTACATTCTGGATGGAGAGATTACGTTCCTGGACGAGTGAGCCTGGATGGCGGGCCGCGCCAGGCGCGGCCCGCATGGTCTACACGGAAAGGGGCTTGCGGACGACCTTACTGATTTTTTCGCCCAAGGCCTGCGGCTTGAAGGGTTTGACAAGATAACTGTTCGCTCCCTTGCGCACGGCTTCGATCATATATTCTTTTTCTTTTTGCCCGGTGAGCATGATGAAGGGTTTGGAGCGCAGCTGTTTGCTGGACCGGACCTGCTCCAGGAGTTCAAGGCCCGACATGTTGGGCATGGCGCTGTCGCTCAGGATCAGATCTATCTGGTCCTTGTCCAGAACTTCCAGGGCATGCTTGCCGTCGGCCGCCTCGATGGTGTTTCGGAGACCCAGGTCGTGCAGGGCGCTGACGATGACCCGGCGGATGGCGCTGGAATCGTCCACTACGAGAATACGCATTTGCTTGTCCATGCTCATGAGACGTCCTTGCTGGTTTCGAAAAGCATAAAAAATGTGTCGTTATCTCCTGAATAATCAAAAATCTCAGGTCAGGCAATTGTGAAAAAGAAAACTCACCGGATTGTCACCTGGCTGAAACCGTTCGCAAAACTTTCTGTTTTGTGTTGCATCCTGCTGATGTCGCAGGCTTTTTTTGTTCATGCCGCCTCCGTGGGGGATGAGCAAGATTATACCTCGCTTACGCATGTTGCGCAAGTCTATACGCAATTGCTGATCGTTGATGATCTGAACCGGGCCATGGCTGCGGTGGAGGTGCTGCACGGGCCGCAGGATGTCCGGAATCTAGGGCCGGAGCAGGCCGTGCAGCGCTTGCGCCAGGGAGGGTGGCTATCCCCTTTTCTGCCGCAGGATCTGTCCGATGCGTGTTTGCGATTGGACGGCCCGGCCCGTTTTGCTTTGTGCCACGAGCCTGCCATTGCTCGGCCCGAGCCTGGAGCGTTGCCGCGCAGCCTTTGGGAGCCGGGCCTGCGTGATGGACGTGTCGCGGTGCGCTGGTACGTCCTGGAATGCCTGGCGGCCTTTCCCGGACAGGGGGAGTGCGCCGGACCTGCCTTGGACGCCCTGGCTCGCGAACCCTTGCCGCAATTGCTGCCTGCCTATGCACGCCTGCTGCGGAATCCTGCCTGCGGGCAAGCCGTGCAGCGGATTCGGCCTGCACAGTCCGTGGAAGGGCTGTTGCAGCGATTGGCAGAGAATCCTGCCGACCTGGAAGCGCGCTGCCTGTGGCTCTATCTGTCCACGCTGCTCACCTCCGGACCGCTCAAGGCCGACGCCGACCTGATTTTGGCCCAATTGGACCGCGGCTATCCGGTCCAGACTTTGGACGCGGCGTTGCGCCGCCTGCCGGAGTCGGTGCTGCTGGAACTTGCGGCCGAACTGCGCCTGGGCCGGGCCCAATCCCTGGGGCGATTGGCTTTTTTGCTGGCCCGTTTTCCCGAACAGGGCACATGTCTTGAGGCGTTGGTCCATGCGTTCCTGAATCGCAACACTCCACCGTTCGAGTCGGCGCATCGCTCCCTGGTGCAGGCGCTGGAAGGCCTTACAGGCATCCCTTTCCAGGGCCGGGACCAGCCCTATCTGGATTGGTACCACTCCCACAAGCCGCAACCAACGCCGTTTTAGACTAAGCACAAAGGCGGCCAATCTTGACATCATGCATTGCATCAAATACTGATGGATGGTGTTAAAATGCATAAATCAAGAATATTAGGTGGTGCAAAATGGATGACGACGGCAGGCTGTCATTCGAATATGATCCGCAGCAGGTTTTGCCTCTGTCCGGGCGTGTTGCGGGAATGTGCCATTGTTTGAACAGGCTGCCGGTTTTGCCGGAGCTGTTGGAAGACCTGGCCCGGGAATTGGTGGAGCAGTCCATTCATGCCAGTGCGGCCATTTCCGGCAATCCCATGCGCTTGGACGAGGTGCGCGAGGAACTGGCCCGCGACCCGGTCGAACCATCGCCCGCAGGCCCTACCGTGGCCCGCGCCCGTCGGGAGATAGCCAACCTGGGGCTTGCGTATGCGCCGTTGCCCAAACTACGCACCGAATCGGGCGTATTCAACGTGTCCGAAGCTTTTGTGCGCAAGGTGCATGCGGTCACGGTGCAGGGAACGGTGCCGGACGGCGTGGGGCAATACGTTCCGGACCAGGACGGGGAATCGCCCGGCATGGCGGCCCGAAAGTTGGTGGAACGGATCAATGGGGCCGGATTCGCTGAGGAGACGCAGGCCGTGCGCGCCGGGCTGTTGCATTATCACCTGTTCCGGCTGCGGCCTTTTGCCGAAGGCAGTGGCCGGGTGGCGAGGTTTTTCGAGGCCTCGATCCTGGCCGTGGCAGGCTTCCGATTGGCTTGCCTGAGCTTGCCCCAATACTACAGGAAGAACATCGACGCGTATCTGGGCTGGTTCCGGCCCGGAGAACCGGATTCATTGCAGGCGCGGACCGGTTTTCTTTGTTTTCAGCTGACCGGCCTGCTGCAGGGGCTGGAGCAATTGCATGAACGCCTGACCGCGCCCTTGCAGGCGTTGGCCCTGGCCGAGCAGTATCGCCAGCTCTTTGCGTCCCGCCAATTGAACCGCCGTTCCCATGAACTGCTTCTGCTGCTTTTGCAGCGCGACCCTGCCGAGCCCGCAGGATTCCAACTCAAGGACCTCTTTCTGCGTCAGCCCTACAAACTGCTCTATGACAAGGTCAGCGAGCACACGGCCCGCAGGGACCTGAACCGGCTTTTGGAGCTGGGTCTGCTGTCCAAGGAAGGCCTGCGTTACGCCCTGGTGAAGCGGCTGCCATGCTGAGTCAGCCCGCCACGGGCAATTCGTCCCAGGAAGACGTGTAGCGGGGCGACTTGCGCAATTGGCGCATGCGCCAGGGCCGCCCCAGGCCTGCTGCGGCGTACTGCAACGTACCCCGTCCCCATCGCCCATTGATCCGGTCCAGGCAGTGCATGAGCTTGTCGTTGCGCTCGTCCTTTGGGCCGGGCAGGGACAGCAGGCTCAGCTGCCGTCCCGACTTGGGCTCAATGCCGGCCAGCATGACCCCGGCCTTCTTGTAGCGGTAGCCGTCGCGCCAGATGCGGTCCAGAAACGCCAGGCCAGCCTGGATCAGGTCGGGCGTGTGGTCCGTGGCCAGGGCCAGGGGCGCGCCATAGGCGTTGGCGTATTGCGGTTCGTCCTTGTGCGGGTTGGTGAGCAGAAAAACCTTGAGCCAGGAAGCCACTCCCTCTTCTTTCCGCAGCTTTTCCGCTGCCCGCGAAAGATAAGCGGCCACGGCCTCTTCCATTTCCGAGCGCAGCAGCACGGGACGCCCAAAGGATCGGGAGCAGATGATGGACTTGCGTGAGGGCGGGGCCTGCTCCAGCGGCAGGCAGGAAACGCCGCGCAGTTCCATGGCCGTCATGAGCCCCTGGACGGTCATGTTTTTGCGCAGCCAATGGTCAGGAAGCCCGCTCAGAGCCCAGGCGTCGCGTACGCCGTGGCGCTCCAGAAGCCGGGCATATTTGCGCCCCACGCCCCAGACATCACTTGCGGGAAATGTCTGTAAAACAGTTTGCATATTTTGCGCTATGCTTATATCGAATATTCCGTTATGATTGATATTTTGCTTTGCAATTTTATTTGCAACTTTGGCAAGCGTTTTGCTGGGGCCAATACCGAAAGACAAGGGGATGCCGGTCCAGCGCAGCACGGTTTCCCGCGCCTCGCGGCAGATGCGCCTTGCGGCGTCCGGGTCGTGGAGATGGGAGAGGTCGAGAAAGGCCTCGTCAATGGAATAGATCTCCAAGCGTGGGGCAAAAAGGGCCAGGGTATCCATGACCCGTGCGGACATGTCGCCGTAGAGCGCGTAGTTGGAGGAGAGCACGCGCACGCCCTGGCTGCGGAACCAGCCTTCGCGCTTGAACGCGGGCTCGCCCATGCCCACGCCCAGAGCCTTGGCCTCGGCCGAGCGGGCAATGACGCAGCCGTCGTTGTTGGAGAGTACCACCACGGGCGCGTTGCGCAGCGACGGGTCAAAGACCCGTTCGCAGGAAGCGTAGAAATTGTTGCAGTCCGCAAGGGCGAAGAGTTTCACCGCAGGCCTCGTCAAAAGCTGGTTCGCGGGGCCGTTTCAGGCCGAGCAGGGGGAAGGGGGCCGGAATCAGACTTTGTGGATCACGTGGGTGACCTGCCCCCAGATTTCGAAATCCGTTTCCGGGGTGATCTCGATGGGCTCGTAGTCCGCGTTTTCCGGCTGGAGCAGGAGTCGCGTGCCCTGTCGGCGCAGCCGCTTGACCGTGAGTTCCCCGTTCAGGGCCGCGATGACCACGGCGTTGTTGCCGGGCTGCAGGGCCCGGTCCACGATGAGCAGGTCCTGATCGTGGATGCCCGCGCCGAGCATGGAGTCGCCGTGGGCGCGCACAAAGAACGTGGCCTGGGGATGGCGAATGAGATGTTCGTTGAGATCCAGGGCGCGGTCGATGAAGTCGTCCGCGGGCGACGGAAAGCCCGCGGACACTTCAGCGAGATACCAGGGCAGCTCCAGGCTCGGGCCCGTGCGTACGCCCAGGAGTTCCAGGTCGGGAGGCAGGTGCGTCATTTGCCGGGCTGCGCGCCGCTTTCCGGCTGGAGGAAGACGTAGAGCGGCAGCTCCTTGGCCACGGACCGGGTGTCGCCCTGCTTCACGGCCAGGACCAGGGTGTGGCGGCCCTGTTCGGTCACGTTCAGGCCCGGCAACCGGAAATTCACTTTTTGCAGGGCCGCGCCCGTGTGCTGGATTTCGTTCTTGCCGAGCACCTGTTTTTCTCCGGACGGGGAAATCAGGGTCAGGGCCAGGGTGAAGGGCTCAAGCATCTTGGGGTCGGATTCCCAGAGGGTGGCGACATAGCAGGGCGGCACCACGGCGGGGAGCTTGCGCACTATGCCGTGCTCAAAGGCCCGAATAAAGGAGGCCGAGCCGGATTCCCGGTCGACGAGCACGTCGCTGCACAGAAGCGCGTAAACAAGTTTCGAGGGCATGTGTTCTCCTGGGTTTTGTCATTTATCCAATATGGACAACGCTTCATCCACGGAAGCGCTTTCATGCACCACGGCGTTGAGCGCCCGGACCAGCCGGGTGGGGTCTTCATGCTGGAACACGTTGCGGCCCACGGAAAGCCCGGCTCCGCCCGCGTGCAGCGAGGCGCTGACCATCTCCAACAGGTCGCGGGTGGAATCCATCTTTTCGCCTCCGGCAATGACCACGGGCACGCAGCAGCTTTCCGTGACGTGCAGGAAGGAGTCGGGGTCGCCGGTATAGTTGACCTTGACCACGTCCGCGCCGAGCTCCATGCCCACACGGGCGCAATGGGCCACCACTTCGGGCGCATATTCGTTTTTGATCTTGGGCCCCCGGGCATAGACCATGGCCAGCAGGGGCATGCCCCAGTAGTCGGCTTTTTCCGCGGTCACGCCCAGGTGTTCCAGCATCACGGACTCGTTTTCATCGCCGATGTTCACATGCACGCTCACGCCGTCCGCGCCGAGGCGCAGGGCTTCCTCCACCGAGGTGACCAGGGCCTTGCGGTTGGGGAAGGGAGAGAGGGTGGTGCTGGCCGAGAGATGGACGATGAGGCCGAAGTCCTTGCCTTCGGAGCGGTGGCCGCAGGCCACGCAGCCCTTGTGCACGAGTCCCGCGTTGGCTCCGCCGTCCACGAGCTTGGTGACGATGGCCCGAATGTCCTCAAGGCCTTTGATGGGGCCGACAGTGACGCCGTGATCCATGGGGACGATGATGGTCCGGCCGGTGTTGCGGTTGAAGATGCGGTCGAGCCGGAGTGCTTTTCCGGTGTTCATGTTGAGGCTCCTTGCTTGCGCGAAATGTCCGGTCATCCCGGCCAATACTGCATACCCTATGACCCTGTCGGAAGCCAGTCCGAAGAGGGTTGTTTGGATGTCATTTGCGGGTCATGTCGCTCCAGGCCCAGACCACCTTGCCGATCACGGCGCGGGTGATGTCGCCGTCGTAGTCGCGGTTCAGGCGGTAGACCATGGGCGGGAATTCCCGGCTGTTGTCCGAATAGAAGATCAGTTCCACGTCGTCCGGGGTCTTGTGGGTGGAAACGCGTTTGACCATGACTCCGGCATCGTCGCCGCCCGGTTCGGTCACAAGCATGATCTTGCCCGCGGGAACAGGGTCGCGTTCGTTGCGGTCCACGAGCACGATGTCGCCCGGATGCAGCGTGGGCACCATGGAAAGCTCTTGGCGGCCGATCTGCACGGCGATCATGTTGGAGCGGAAACGCACGGATTCATGATGTCGCCAGACTAAAACATAGCCGTCTATCTTGTCTTCGGGGATCAGGCCCGGCCCTGCCGCCACAGGCGAGGCGGAAAGCGGCACGGCAATGTAGTCTTCCGCGTCCGGCGGGGGCGCGTCCCGGGCTACGGCGGAGCGGGTCGGGGCCACAAAGCAGACTTCGCGGGCAGCGTCTGCCGGATCGTCGGGGAAGCAGAGCCGCGCGCCGAGCTTGTCCAGGATGCGGCCCAGGGAATCCACGGTGATGCCGCGCTCGCCCGAAAGGAAACGGTTGAGCTGGGAGGGGTCCACCTCCAGACTGTCGGCCATCCGCTTTTTGTTCGGGAACAGGGCACCCTTGCCTATCAGGTCGTTGAGTCTGTTGCGAAGATCGTTGGTGAACCCCATGCAATGCTCCTTGAGGCGCGCCCAGGGCGCGGTGTGGCGTGCAACCTCTGGTTCGACTATACACATAATTAGGCGAATGTCTAATGTCCGAGAGCAAAATTTGTTGACATGTCATTAGTCATTTTTCTATGGTGAAAACACACGACATGGCAATTGACTAATATCGGTTAGGTTCCCCGAAGAGGGTCTTTTTTGACTTTTTTCGCTTGGATCATGCTGGAAAAGAAGGATGCGAGACATGGAAACAATGCAACTGATACGATTGGAGTTTTCGGATGCCGGGGTTTTCGGCGTATTGTGCCGGGCTGGCCAGATAAAATATTGCACGCTTGAGCCGCCTTATTTTGACAATCGGCAATTTATTTCCTGCATTTCTTTGGGCAGCTATCGTTGCAGGCGTCGTGTCTCGCCCCGATTCGGCGAGACCTTTGAAATTTGCGGCGTACCCGGCCGGGAAAATATTCTCTTTCATGCAGGCAACACGCTGGCGGACACCAGCGGTTGCGTTTTGCTCGGGCAGGGCTTCGGCAGTATCGGCGGCGTGCGGGGAGTGGTGGCGTCGCGCGCGGCCGTGCGGGACTTTTTGGCCGGGCTTGATGGCGTGTCGGAATTCAGCTTGGCGGTGCAACCGCTTTTGGGGGGCGGGCGTGGAAACTGACCGGATTTGCATCAAGGGCGCCAAGGCCATTTGCCATGCCGTGGGAGAAAACCCCAAGGAAATTGTGCGGCTTGTACGTGAAGATGGCCTGCCCGCCTGGAAAAGGAAGGATCGCGGGGCATGGCGGGCACTGCCCGAGGATCTGGCGGAATGGATGCGCAAGCAGCGCAACCGGCACATGCCCGCGCAGTGAAGCGCAGGCGCGGGGTCAGCTCCAGCCCTGGCGGCAGAGGCGGACCATTTCGCCGGCAATGGCCGAAAGGGGCAGTACCTCGCGCACTCCGCCCAGCTTGATGGCCTCCTTGGGCATGCCGAAAACCACCGAGGAGGCCTCGTCCTGGGCGATGGTGAAGCCGCCGGCCTCGTAAAGTTCCTTCATGCCCTTGGCTCCGTCGTCGCCCATGCCGGTCATGATGGCCGCCACAGCATTCTTGCCCGCATATTGGGCGGCGGAGCGGAAGAGCACGTCCACGGAAGGACGGTGGCGCGAGACCAGGGGGCCGTCCTTGATCTGGACAAAATACCGCGCGCCGGAGCGTTTGAGCAGCATGTGCTTGTTGCCGGGCGCGATCAGGGCTTGGCCGCGCAGCATGGTGTCGTTGTCGCGGGCCTCGCGCACCGTGATGCGGCAGATTTGGTCCAGCCGTTCGGAAAAGCGGGCCGTGAAACCTTCGGGCATGTGCTGGACAATGGCCACCGCGGGACAGTCCAGGGGCAGGGCCTGGAGATAGTGCGAAAGCGCCTCGGTGCCGCCTGTGGACGCGCCCACCACGATCATTTTTTCCGTGGTGGAGATGGTGTAGCCCTTGGCCTTGGCAATGACCACGTCCGCGTCCAGCTTGGGCTGGACAGGCAGTTCGCGGGCCTTGAATATCTCGCGCTTGCCGGGTTTGACCTGGGCCGCGGCCTTGACCACGTCGCAGAGGCGGATGCGCGACTCTTCCAGGAATTTCTTGGTTCCCACCTTGGGCTTGGTCACGATTTCCGCGGCGCCGTATTCCAGGGCCTTGAGCGCGTTGTCGCTGCCGCTTTCGGCCATGGAGGAGCAGATCACCACGGGCAGCGGATTCTGGGCCATGAGCTTGCGCAGGAAGGTCAGCCCGTCCATGCGCGGCATCTCGATGTCCAGGGTGATCACGTCCGGGATTTCATGGCGCAGTCTTTCGGCGGCCACATAGGGATCGGAAGCCGTGCCCATGACCTCGATATCGGGATCGGATTCCAGGATGTCGGTCATGGTTTGGCGGACCAGTGCTTGGTCGTCCACCACGAGCACGCGGATTTTTTTGCTCATATCGTTTGCCCTGTTGCAGGAGGATGCTCAGCTATGTGGCATATTGAGGGAAAGTCCGATAGTGGGCAAGGTCTTTATGTGATTATCGTACGGGCCGGAGCGAAACGATCACGTCCGTGGCCGCTTCGTCCATGCTGCGGGTCAGGGTCTTGTAGCCTTGCAGGGAAAAGCGCAGGGTGAGGGGGCCGGAGGTCGGCAGTTCCAGCGTGAACCGGCCGTCCGGACCGGAATGGGTGGATAGGTCGCTTTCCAGGGCATGTATTTCCACACCGGCAAGGGGGCCGTCCGGGCCGACAACGATTCCCGAGACCGCCGAGCGGGCCAGGGCCGTACCGCTGAGCAGCAGCAGAAGCAAGAGGGCTGTGCTGATGGTGCGAAGCATGACGAACCTCCACGCGTACCGGTTGTAGCTGCCGAAAGGCCGTCAACCCCTGCCGGGATCGACATCCAAGTTGTACATAAAAAAACCCTGGTCGCCAATGGCCCCGGCATGGTTCACATTTCAGGCGCATCAGGGTATCGATGGCTCGGCACGATCGTGCCGATATGCAACAAGGAGCACTTACGACATGAAACGCATACACTTTCTCTGCTTTCTGCTGCTGGCCGTTTTTCTGTTGACGCTGGGCGGTTGCGCCTCGAACAATCTTGTCCGGCTGACCTATCCGGCCAAGCTTTCGGACGTGCCGTGGTGTCGTTGGGACATGGCTGTGGCGTCTTTTGAGGACAAGCGCACGACCGACGTGCTCGGCGCCATGGACGAGACCACGCCCTACAGGGCGGAGTCGGACGTTTCCGAATGGGCCACACGGGGAATCTTCGAGGAGATGCGCAGCAGGGGTTGCGCCTGCCGGTACGTCAAGGACGGGGCCGAGGCGGGCTCCGGCCTGCTGGTCACCGGGCAGGTCTTGCAGGTCAAGCTGGACAAGACCGGCGTGAGCCAGTGGCGCAGCCAGTTGAAGATCAACTACGTGCTCACGCGCAACGGCGAACAGGTCTATGCGGCCACGCATACCGGCGAGGTGGAGCGGCCCCTTGTACTCAACCGCGACGCCACCACGGAGATCATGGCCGAAACTCTGCAGGACATCACGGTCCAGGCTGTCGAGGAAATGATCAAGGCCCTGGAGTCGGGCAAGGTGAATTAACGCCTCTTATTGGCCGCCATTGCGGCGATGGTAGCCGCCGCTGCCGTCGTCAAAGGGCTTGTAGGGCAGTCGGACCCGTTCCTGGTATTGCTTCACGCATTGTCCGTAACAACGGTTGTAGGCGTCCTCGGCCCTGATGCGCTGTTCGTACTGCGCATCCGTTTCCACCCCGGAGAATCTGGGAAGCTTGGGGCAGCGGGATATGCACCGCTGCTCCTCGGCCTTCCAGCGCGCATTAGGGAAACTTTCGGCCAGGCTGGAAGCCGGAAGTGATCCCCCCAGCAGCACGGGCAGCAGGAGCGCGGCGATCCAGCGGAGCAACAAGCCTGTTCCCCTCATACCGTACCCCTTATTGGCGGAGCGCCCGGGCCCGGTCGCGCGCGCTGCCGTACCCCTTTTTCGCGGCCCGGTCATACCAGCGCAGGGCCGTGTTCTTGTCGGCGGTCACGCCGATCCCTTTTTCGTACATGTAGCCCATGTTGAAATACGCTCCGGCATCGCCCTGGGCAGCGGCGCGGCGGAACCAGTCCAGGGCCGCGTCCGCGCTGCGGGTCGTGCCCTTGCCTTCTCGCTTCATCAGCCCGAGGAGCACCTGCGAGGGAGCGTGCCCCTGTTCGGCGCCGGGTCGCAGGGCCTGATACGCCTGCGCATATTTACCCGAATCGTAGAGCTGTCGGCCCAGTTCGTAGTCATGCGGTACGGCCTTGGCCTGCTTTGCGGGCTGTGCAGGCGCCTGCCTGGCTTTTGCCGCAGGCATGAGCTGCTGCTTTGCCGCTGTGGATTGAGACTTTTCCGGAACGTCTGTTTTGCGGACCTGTCCAGGCTCGTCTTCGTCGGGCGCGAATTCCGGATAACGCGGGTCCGGGGCAAGAGACTCGAGGCTTGCATCCCAAGGTTCGGGTTCGCCGTGCTTCTTGCTTGTTTCGGTTGCCGCCTTGGGCTGGCCGGCATCCACGGACCGGGCCACGCGCGCGGCCTCGCCCGGATCAATGGCGGCCCGCGCAGTTGCGGCTGCGTGCCGGACTTCTGGCGAGGCATCGGTTTCCAACTGCCGAAGCCGCTTCAGGGCGGGCATGGCTTTGGGGCCGACATGGCCCAGAGCCGTGGCTGCTGCGGCGCGGACGTCCGCGTCGGGCTGATCCAGGGCCTTGGTCAGGGCCGGGACAGCCTCCCCGGCTCGGGCACCGTGCGCTCCCAGGGCCTTGGCCGCTTCCTTGGCCGCTTCCGCAGGACCGCGCTCCAGGGTCGCGGCCAGGGCCGGGACAGCGGGCTCCGCGTCCTTGCCCAGACCCCCCAGGGCCTTGGCTGCTGCCGTGCGCACTTCGGGTGCCTCGTCGCTGAGGCAGCGGGTCAGGGCCGGGACAGCCGGCGCCGCGTCCTTGCCCAACGCTCCCAAGGCGGCGGCGGCACGTTCCCGTACGCGGGATTCGCGGTCGCTCAGGGCACGGGTCAGGGCGGCCCTGGCCAGGGCGCTTTCCGTGCCCAGCCGTTCCAGCACTGCTGCAGAGCGTCTGCGCACGTCGGGATTTTCGCTGTCCAGTCCCCAGGCCAGGGCCGGGACAGCGGAGCGCCCTCGGCTCACCAGCTGGTCCGCTGCCGCGTCCGCTGTTACGGGCTCCTGTCCCAGAGCCTGCACCAGATCCGCCACGGGAGCGTCGCGGCCCGTGGCCGGGTCCAGGGATGTCTCGTTGCCTTCCGATAACTGCCGTTTCGATTTATCTTTCAAATCAATTGCTTTTAGGCTTTCCGATACAACGTCACGCACGGATTGCAGCGAGTCCTGCATGCCCTGCTCCAGGGCGGAGCGGACCACGGCCGGATCAGCGTCCACCAGGGGCAGGGCACGGGCCGCTTCTGCACGGACCTTGCCGCTCTTGTCTTTTGCCAGGGCTTCGATGAGCGCGCCTGTGGACTCCCTGGCCGAAGCGCCGATATGGCCCAGGGCCAGCACGGCGTTGCGCCGTACCCACGGGCTGGGGTCCTTGAGCAGCCGGGTCAGGTCCGGGACCACGGGCGAGGCTTCCGCACCGATTTCCGCCAGGGCCGCGGCTGCGTTGCCGCGCACGTCCTCGACCGAGTCATCCAGGGCCCGGCCCAGGGGACGCGCAGCCTCGCCCGCCTCGGCCCCCATGATGCCCAGGGCGATGGTGGACTGGATGCGCACGGTGCGCGAGTCGTCCTCCAGCCCCCGGATCAATTCGGGCAGGGCGGTTTTGCCGATGGCGGCCAGGACGCGGGTCGCGCCGCCGCGGACATCCTTGTTCGAGCCCCGCAGGGCGTCCATCAGCGCGGGCACGGCGTCGGCCCCGCGCCGCACAAGCTCGTCATGCGCGCGGGTGCGGGAAAGCTGGTCCTTGTCGCCGAGGCGCTGGACCAGTTCGGGCAGGGAGACGCTTCGCTCTTCCTGGGCTTGGGCGGGCAGCGCCGCGAGCAGACAGAGCAGGAGTATGGAGGCGAGGCGCAGCATGGTCAGGTGCGGATGTTTATCCCCAGGAGCTTCCACTCGGGGTATTCAAAAACATATTCCAGCCGAAAATGCAGCAGGCCGCGCTCATGGGGGATGTAGCCCTTGAGCACCATGACGCCGTCCTGGTCGATGGCCGGGGGCTCGCTGAAGACCGGGTCCAGCTGGTCGTAGCCGGTAAGATCTTTGCCCATGTCGATGAAGGCCCGGAAAACGGCCAGGAGTTCGTCCGGTGAAATTTGGCTGGCCCAGAGCGCCGATATTTGGGTGTGGAATTCAGCAAAGTCCGCACTGACGACCGCGTGGCTGAATTGGGAGACCGTATCTCTGACCATGATTTCCAGGGTTTCCTGGTCAGGCAGATCCTTGGTGATTTCCTTGCGGGCCAGGCCGGGCAGGCGGGCGTCGATGAAATGGATGCGCCATTCGCCCTCCTCGCGCACAAAGGTCAGGGACAGGGGCGTGACCGCGCCTTCCACGCTGTAGATCGTGCCTTCCAGTTCGCCGGTGTCGCCGGAATAGTTGCGCGAGGTCCAGGCCGAAGTCTGATAGCGGTCCAGGGCGCCGCGCCGTAAAAAGGCCTGGAGTTCCTCCGGGCTCACGGTTTGGCGAAAACCTTTGGAAAGATAGTTGTAGGCGGTCTCGAACCGGCCCTCGCGCACGGATTGGAAAAAGGAGTCGGCGCTTTCCGTCATGCCCGTTGTCAAATTGTTGACCACGAGAAAGGCGGCCAGGGCAAGGCCGGCGAGCAGGGCCAGGATGGAGAAAAAGCGGGTCATGCGTCCTCCGGGGCGCCATGTTGGGCGTCGGGATTGCTTTCAGGATCGATCATTGCAGGTCTCATACCAGTTTTCGTTGCAAAGCGCAGCCGCGAACACGGTTGACGCCCTGGCTGCGCAACGGCAGGATACGCCAATGAACACGAAGGAATTGTTGCTGCTGAGCCTTGTTGCTCCGCTTCTTGCGGTCTTTGTCCTGTATTGTCCCGGTCTGGGCCGGGCCGAGGGACCTGCCGACTGGAAACGGGCGGAACAGCGCTGCATCGCGGCCTGTCCCAAACCTTCCCTGCGCTATCAGCCGGGGGAGAGCGCCAAGCAGCAACAGCTCAGGATACAGCAGGAAGACCGCTATAATGCATGTTTTTTACGTTGCACCCGGACCTATGTGAACCATTACCCGAATCTGGGCAAGGGGCAAGGCGGGGCCAGCATGATCTATCGGCGCAAGTAGTTACGCCCGAATGTGGGAAGAAGGGCATGGCTCTGCCGCAAAAAGAAGCGCCCCTTGCGGGGCGCTTTGGCTATTTCTGGTGGCATTCCTTGCACTTGGAAGGTCCTTTGCCCAGGCTTTTGTGACAGCCCACACAGGAGCGGGGCCCTTTGTGAAAGGCGGCCTGGAAGGAAATGTCCGTGGTCTGGCCCGGTTCGATCTTGGTGCTGATGCCGTCCGTGTGGCACCCGGCAACCGAGCAGGATGTGTTGCCGCCCTTGTGGTGGCAAATCGCGCAATTTCCCTTGCTGGGAGCGTCGTGCAGGGTGTGGGAGAAGCGAACGTGGGGCTGCTTGCCCTTGGCCGAGGCAACAGGCCCGATCATCATGTCCTTGGGCAGATCGGCCTGGGCGGCTTGCGGGGCAGGGGCCGGAGCGACTTGCTGCGCAGCGGCAGGCTCGGCAGCTGCTTCCTCGGCCGGTTCCTCTACGGGTTCGGCAACGGGCTCGCTCTCGGGCTCGGAGGCTTGGTCCTGTGCGGGAGCTTGCTGTTCCAAAGCCGGAGCAGCTTCTTCTACGGCTCCGGCTTCTTCGGCTCCGGCCTCTTCGCCAGCTTCACCCGAACCTTCTTCGTGGGAAATTTCCTGGGCTGCGGCGTCTTCCGCACCGTTCTCTGTTGCGTCGGCCGGTTCGGTCGCGTCGGCGTCCGCAGCGTGCTCAGGCTGTTCTAAGCCGTTTTTTTTTCAGCCGGGTCCAGAGCGGAGTGGGTTTCCTGGCCGTGGCCCTGCTCCATGCTTTCGCCGTGGCCCGGAGCAGCGTCATGATGCCGCACGATGTCCGGAGCCTTGAGCTTGCCGGATTCAAAGGGCATGTCCAGTTTCTGGCCCAGGATCGGGCTGAACAGCAGCGCACCGCCGATCACGGCGGCAAAAAGCAGCAGGGACAAGAATTTTTTCATGGAGCGCCTCCTCTCCTTAAGGGTATCGAACAGGGGCATAGCCCAAACAGTCGGGAAAATCCATACCTCACGGCGCGCAGAGTGGCTGCCCGCACAGGAAATGGACCCGCTCCCGGCGTCACGGTCGGCGGGATGGCCGTTTTGTCGCGCCCGGCATGGACTTCGGGTGCGAAAAGAGCAGCAGCGCCGGCATGATCATACAGAACAGGTTCAGGGCGATCAGTTCCCCGGCTTGGGCCAGGGGGGCTCCCGACAGAAGATGTTCGGCCAGACCGTAGAGCCAGAGCGGAGCCGAGAGCAGATAGCCCGTCAGGGCCAGCGCCTGCCCCTTGCCGCGCAGCAGGTTGAGCGAGCCCCAGGCCAGGACCATGCCTGCCGCGGATTGCAGCAGGAGCACGGCCAGGGCCGGGAACCGTCCCACGCCGTGTTCGGCCAGCAGCACAAGCAGCCGCGAATCGCCCAGGGCAAGCCCCAGCAGATTGCCGCCGAAGAAAATGGTTTCAGTCAGTCCTGCCAGCAGCCCGGCATGGGCTAGGGTACGTCCCTTGATTGAAAGGCGGTGGGCAGGTTCCATGGCGCTCCTTGTCCGGTCAGGCTGTTCCGGGTCAGGGTCATGATACATCCGCAACAGCTTGGGGGCAATGCAGGTTTTTTTATTTCCGGAACGGATAGCTCCACGGGATCGTATCCGTGCGGAGGCCCGGCCGCGTTGACCGTTGGGCGCTTTCCGGCTACGCACAGGGAGATTGATTCTCCCATGACTACCTGGAGGAGGCAGATGTTGAAACGAATGATTCTCCTGGCCCTGATGGCCGGGTTGTTCCTTGCGGCCTGCGGAGAAAAGCAGGAGCAGATCGACGATCCCGTCAGCGTGACCCGCAAGGCTGTCGAGGTTTCCCTGGCCTTTGACATGGAAGGGCTCAAGACTCTTTCCTGCGCCGAGATGCGCAAGGAGATCGACGAGCAGCGCGCTGATTTTGAAGAGACCATGAATATCCTCAAAGGCATGGGCGTGGACCTGAGCCAGCTTCGCTATGACATGTCCCAGGTCACGTTCGAGCTGGTCGAGGAGAGCGAGTTCACGGCCAAGGTGCACATGGGCGGCGTGCTTACGGTCAAGGTGCCGGGGCTGGCCGAGGAGTCCCAGGAGCAGGATCAGGACGTGAAGCTGCGCAAGGAAGACGGGCGCTGGCTCGTGTGCAGCGAGCTTCAGAATTGACCGGCAGGTCTTGGACGGTCATGATGCGGTTGGCAGGGAGCGAAAAGGGGGCTGCGATGCGTTGTCTTCTGCTGGTGCTTGCAATGCTGGCTTTTCCGGTGGTGGCCATGGCCGGGGATGTCCGGCCGGGAACGCCTGAATTCGCGGCCAAACAGGCCTACGAGGGCGGGCACAGCCTGAATTTCGAGATGATGGCCGCTTCCGCCTGCATGAGCGAGGCGGACAGGCAGGAACTCAAGGCTTTTTTCGACGCCCAGATCGAGGAGCTGCGTCAGGGCGGCATCGACCTGGCCCTGGTCCGCTATGATTTTTCCGGGTTGAACTACACCCTGCTGGAGCAGGATCGCGAACTGGCCCGCGTGGAGATAACCGGACCGTATATTATTTCCGGGCCCATGGGCACCAACCGGGACCAGGATCCGGACGTGCTCATTCTGGAAAAAATCGACGGACGCTGGCTGATGTGCGGTGACCAGGACAGGGCGCGCATGCCTCTGGCCGAATACCGCGCCGGGCTGGGCGCTCCCGAGGCATCGGATACGGTCGAGGCCGGGGAGGAAGTGGCGGTTTCCGGGCCTTCGCCCGTGGAGGCGACCCGGATGTTCTGCGAATCGGTCTACCGCATCGACGGCCCGGTCATGGAAAAGTTCATGTGCGCGGAAATGCGCGAGGCAGGCGTGGCCGAGATGGCTGGCGAGGCCCGGAGCGAATTCGAGGCTTCGGGCGTACGCTGGAGCGAGGTCAAGCACGACTTCACGAACCTGCGCTACCAGGAGCTGCGGCGCGAGGGCGATCAGGCCGAGGTGCGCCTGACCGGCAGGTATGCCTTCACCCATCCCCAGCTCGGCGACAACGAGCAGGAAGAGGATCAGGTTTTTCGGCTGGTTGTGGAGGATGGCCGCTGGGTGGTCTGCGACGAATAGTACCGCCTGCGGCATCTATTTTGAAACGCCCCGGTTTTTCGGGGCGTTTTTCTTTTTTGCGTCCGCGCCGGAAGCCTGTCAATGGTCCATTTCCTTCCTTTTGCGCCCCCTTTGCCTTCCTGTTTTGTCCGGCCCGGAAAACCGGGGGTAGGATGGGCGCAAACAAGGAGGAAGGCATATGCCGCTACCGATCATCGGAGCCGTGGCCGGTCTGGTCACGCTCATCGTGGAGGGGGTCCGGGACCACCTCAAAGGAAGCCAGGAAATCCGCCGCGCCGTTGTGGACAATCGCATCCGCCTGGCCCGGTCGAGTCTGGAATTCAACCAGGAATGGGAGATGAAGCAGCTGGAAAACGCGGGCTGGAAGGACGATGTGCTTTTTTATGCCTGGCTGGCGTTTTTTATCTGGTCCGGCTTTTTCCCGGACCGGGCCGAATGCGTGATCCGTTCCTGGGAAAATCTGCCGGACTGGTTTCTTCAGATCACCTTCTGGATTGTGGCCGCCGTGCTGGGAGTGAAAAAGATAGGAGACTATCTTCCCGGTGCGGTGCGCGGCGTGCGCCTCGCCCTGGGCGCAAAGGAGGACGGCCGTGAGCGGGAATGAGTGCAACGGCTGGAGAGTGGACAAGCGCGTGAATCTGGCCACCCTGCTGACCCTGGTTTCCGGCCTGCTGCTGGCCGTGAACACGGCTGCGAGCCTGGGGGCGCGCCTGTCGGTCATGGAGGAAAAGCTCTGCGCCGTGGAACGCCGTGTGGAAGAGGCGCATGCCGCCGTGATCAAGGTGGAGCGCATTGCCGAGCGGGTCCAGGGCATGCAGGAGACGCTGGTGGACATCCGCAGCGAACTGCGCCGGAGGGCGGGATGAGCCGCCCCGTGCTCACGCGGTTGCGCCGCGAACGGTTCCTGACCCTGCTGGCCGAGCGGGGCAATGTCTCCTATGCGGCGCGCCAGGCCGGGCTTTCGCGCAGCCGGGCTTACGAGTTGCGCCGGGATGATATGGATTTCGCCTGCGCCTGGGATGAGGCCTTGCTGGAAAGCGGCGATTTGCTCGAATCCGAGGCCGTGCGCCGGGCCGTGGAAGGCGTGGAGGAACCGTACTACTACCAGGGCGAACAGCGGGGCACCAGCCGCAAATATTCGGACCAGCTGCTGATGTTCCTGCTCAAGGCCCGGAACCCGGAACGCTACGGCAGCGCGGCGGGCGAGGACGGCGAAACCC
>JAZHDD010000061.1:0-47408 GCA_036541255.1 Desulfovibrionaceae bacterium
GCGAACCTAGTGATTAACAGTCACCCGCTCTGCCGATTGAGCTACTGGGGAACATGGTCGCTTGCGCGAGGACGAATCTCTATCGAAATCAGCCCCGGTTGGTCAAGCATTTTTTCGAGAAAAATACCGGGACCATGAAAAACCCGTCAAGCCGCGCTGCTTGACGCTCATCGGGAATTGGCATAGTCATTTCCTTCTTGTGCGTTTGGCACTAAGAGACTTGAATTCACACGGGATATCACTTTGGGAAACCAGCAGAATACAAAAAAAATCAAGTTGCAGGCCAAGAGTGAGCATGTCGATAGATTCATGCCCATGCTTTCGGCTTTGCAGGCACGCGACGAACTCAATCCTGTCATCAAGACCAGGGTGGAGAAGGCCTGCGCTCTCCTGGAAGATAATGTTAACCTTTATCCTAATGATTTTAAACGAATCAATGATATCGAAGAAATCTGGGATGAATTTGGCGAGACCTACGCCGAAGGGCTGGAAACGCTTGAACGAGAGTTTGTCGTGGCGGGCCGGGTTGTGGCTTGGCGTTCGTTCGGCAAGGTGACGTTCTTTCAAATTCAGGATCAGACCAACAAAATCCAGGTCTATGCCGCCCGGGATGACCTTGGTGCCGATTCCTACAAAATTTTCAAAAAATCAGACATCGGCGACATCCTTGGAGTACGTGGGACCCTGTTCCGCACCAAGACCGGCGAGCTGACTCTTTCGGCTCGCGAGTGTCGGCTGATGACCAAATCTCTGCGCCCGTTGCCCGAGAAATACCATGGCCTGAAGGACGTGGAGATCCGCTACCGCCAGCGTTATGTCGACCTCATCGTGACGCCGCGGACGCGGGAGATTTTCATCAAACGTACCAAGATCGTACGTGCATTGCGGCGCTTCATGGATACGCGCGGCTTCATGGAAGTGGAGACGCCCATGATGCAGCCTATTCCTGGCGGCGCCACAGCCAAGCCGTTCGAGACCTACCACAATGCCCTGGACATGAAGCTTTACATGCGCATTGCGCCGGAGCTCTATCTCAAGCGGCTTCTGGTGGGCGGCTTTGAGCGGGTCTACGAGGTCAACCGCAACTTCCGCAACGAAGGTATTTCGACCCAGCATAATCCGGAATTCACCATGATGGAATTCTACTGGGCCTACGCCACATTCGAAAACCTCATGGACCTGACCGAGGAAATGTTCTCCCAGGTTGCCATCGAGGTGAACGGTACGGCCGAAGTGGAATATCAAGGGCAGACTATTGATCTGACGCCTGGCAAATGGGTGCGTATGCCCTTTCACGAATCCTTGGAAAAGATCGGCGGTGTTGCTCCTGATGTGTATGCCAATTATGAGGCGTGCAAGAATCTGGTCCGCCTGAAAGGCGAAAAGGTCGTTGAGGGCGAAAAGCTCGGCAAGCTTCAGGCCAAGCTGTTCGACATCCTTGTGGAGCCGAAGTTGATTCAGCCCCATTTTATTTATCATTATCCTACGGACATTTCTCCGCTCTCGCGTCGCAATGAGCAGAACCCGGATCTCACGGACCGCTTCGAACTTTTCATGACCGGGCGCGAGATGGCCAATGCCTTTTCCGAGCTCAACGACCCCGTGGACCAACGTCTGCGTTTCGAAGAGCAGGTGGCGGAAAAAGAGGCCGGTGACGAAGAGGCCCACTTCATGGACGAGGACTATGTGCGTGCCCTGGAATACGGCATGCCTCCGGCCGCTGGCCAGGGCGTGGGCATCGACCGCCTGGTCATGCTGCTGACGGACAGCGCCTCCATCCGCGAGGTGATTCTGTTCCCGTTGTTGCGGCCTGAAGCTGTGTCTGGAGGCTCATGAGTCTCGAATCGTTTGTAGCTGTCCGGTATCTTTTTGCGCTGCGCAAGCAGTCCTTCATCTCGGTGATTTCCCTTTTTGCCGTCTGCGGTGTTGCCCTCGGCGTGGCTGCGTTGATCGTGGTCATCGGTGTCATGAACGGCTTTACCAAGGATTTGCAGGCCAAGATCCTGGGCGTGAACGCAGACATCATTGTGGGAGGGGCCGTTTCGGGCCTGCGTGACCATGAGGAGTTGGCCGGGATCATCAGTAGGGTGGATGGTGTTGTCGCCGTCACTCCGTATCTGTATTCCGAAGTCATGCTTTCCGCGCCCGGCGGCGGGGTCAAAGGGCTGGCATTGCGCGGCATTGATCCGGACAGCGCGGCCAAAGTGCTCAGTCTGCCCGACGACATGGTGCAGGGAAATCTGGACGCTCTGCACACGGGCGGCGACAAGCCGGGACTGATCGTGGGGTCGCAACTGGCGGACCGTTTTGGTCTCTGGAATGGCGCTGAAATCTATTTACTGTCTCCGAGCGGCACCCAAAGTGCGGCAGGGTATTCGCCCAAGCTGGTTCCGTTTCGGGTTGTGGGAGTGTTTCGGACTGGTCTTTATGAATACGATACCACTGTTGCCTATGCCACGGTGGAAGCCACACGCAAACTTTTGGGATATCCTGAGGGAATTGTTTCAGGCCTGGAAGTGAAGGTGGATGACGTTTACCGCGCCGGGGAAATCGGCTTGGACGTTCAGGCCGCATTGGGCGATCGTCCGCTGGATGTCCAGACTTGGCTGGAAATGAATGCCAATCTTTTTGCCGCGCTCAAGCTGGAAAAAACGGCCATGTTCATCATTCTGGCCATGATTGTCATGGTGGGTTCCTTTTCCATTGTGACCACGCTGGTGATGCTCGTGATGCAAAAGACAAAGGATATCGCCATACTCATGTCCATGGGAGCCGAGGTGGCGAGCATTCGGAAAATTTTCATGATCCAGGGCACGCTTATCGGCGCAGTGGGGACATTCCTCGGGTATTGCATGGGAATCCCTGTGGCTCTGCTGCTTAAGAAATATCAATTCATCCGTTTGCCAAAGGATGTCTATCCCGTGGATTACCTCCCTATCCGGCTCGATGCGCTGGATTTGAGTCTTATCGGTCTGGCAGCCTTCCTGCTGTGCTTTTTGGCCACCATTTACCCCGCCTGGCGTGCTGCCCAATTACGTCCGGCCGATGCCTTGCGTTATGAGTAACGAGGCGTTATACGAGCTGATCGGTGTAGGGAAGAGCTTTCAAGGCCCCACGGAACAGGTGGATGTGCTGCGTTCCATTGACCTGGAAATCGTCGAAGGGGACTCCGTGGCGATTTTGGGCTCCTCGGGATCAGGGAAGAGCACCTTGTTGCACATTCTTGGCACCTTGGATTTGGTTACAAAAGGTGCTATACGCTTCGCAGGACGGGACTTGAACGCTCTGGACGAGAAGGGCCGAACCCGTTTGCGGAACCGGGAAATGGGTTTCATATTCCAGTTTCATTATCTCCTGCCGGAGTTCAATACGCTGGAAAATGTTGCGATGCCTGCAATCATTGCCGGCAAATCCCGGGAAGAGGCCTTGTCTATGGCTGAAGAGGCCATCGGTATGGTGGGGCTGGAGGACAGGAAAGACTTTCGGGTCACGACCCTGTCCGGAGGAGAACGCCAGCGGGCGGCCATAGCCCGGGCTATTCTCATGCGGCCTCGGGTTGTGCTCGCAGACGAGCCCACAGGCAATCTGGACGAGCGCAACGGAATGAAAATCGCCGAACTCCTGGCAGTTTTGAATGGTGAGCTGGGAATGACGTTCGTTGTGGTGACGCACAATACGGAACTGGCCGGTGGAATGAATCACCGGTATGAGCTTCGCGCAGGAGTACTGTATGCCCAATCGTAGACGTTGCCTCTGCCTGCTTGCGGCGGTGCTCGTTTTTCTCTTCAACATTTCCCCGCTCCAGGCCCAGGAAGCGTCCAACACCAAGATCGCCGTGCTGCCATTCCAAGTCAGTGCTGGTGACGACCTCGCTTACCTCAAGGACAGCCTGCCCGGGCTTATCGCCGATCGTCTGCGCAACGCCGGATTTCAGGTAGTGGACCAGGCTGAGGTGGACCGCGCCGCAGGCGAGATGGGCCTGGAAGTGCTGGATTTGGACAAGGCCCGTCAAATGGCCATCATGGTCAATTCCAACTATGCGATTTACGGCAGCTTTACTCAGTTGGGCGATGCCCTGAACATAGAATCGCGTCTTGTGGATGCATACGGTATGGAAAGCGCGCAGGCGCTTTCCGCGGAAGCCGACGGCATCATTAATTTGTTGCCGCTTGTGGACGATCTTGTGGACAGGGCCCGCAAGGTTCTGCTGAAACAGGAACCCATCGTAGCCATTGATGTGGAGGGCACCAAAATCCTGGACAAGGAAGTGGTGCTCATGCGTCTCGGCTTGAACAAGGGGCAGATTTACGAACCGAAGCTCGTCAATGACGAGCTGAAAAATATTTATAATCTCGGATATTTTGATGACGTGAAGGTGGAAACGCTGGACGTCACGGGTGGCAAGCGGGTCGTCTTCAAGGTCGTTGAGAAGCCCCGCATTCAGGCGTTGGGAGTGCTTGGTGCGGACGAGATCGACGAGGATGATATCCTTGAGGCGGTTTCCACCAAAAAAGGCGCGGTTCTGAACCTCAAAGTTTTGCGTGACGACATGAACACGATTCGTGCCCTGTATCGTACTGAAGGCTATTACAAGTCCAAAGTCGATTACAAGATCGAGGGTGGCGAAAACGGACAGGCCCGGCTTAATTTCGTCATAGAGGAAGGCCCCAAGCTTTATATCAAGAGCATCGCCTTTGATGGCGCCGAACAGCTCGACCCGGACGATCTGAGGGATGAATTGGCCCTTTCCGAGGGCGGTTTCATGTCCTGGTTCACCAGTTCTGATGTGCTCAATGAGGAACTTCTCGAGCGCGACTCGGCAGCCATTCAAGCCTACTATGCCAACCGTGGTTTTTTGAATGCGAAGGTTGGTCGTCCCGAGGTGGATTTCCGCGATGACGGCATCTATCTGACGTTCCGCATTTCCGAAGGCCCGCGCGTAAAGATTGGTGAGATCACCTATCAGGGGGATCTTATTGCTGACCCCAAGGACTTCAACGACATCATCAAGATTGATGCAGTGCGCGAGGATGAGGAATACCTCAACGTTACCGTTGTTCGTGAGGATATTGAGACTCTGACCAACTACTATAACAATGCTGGTTATGCCTACGCTGACATTGGTGTGCAGTTCGCCCAGAATGAAAATCCAGAATACGTAGACGTAATCTATACTCTGTCCAAGCATCAGAAAGTCCATATCAGGCGTATCGTGCTTGAAGGAAATACCAAAACCCGTGACAATGTTATTTTGCGTGAATTGAAGCTTGCCGACGGCGATCAGTTCAGCGGCGAAAAGCTTCAAACGTCCATCCAGAACCTGAATAATCTTGCATATTTTGAAGGTGTGGACATTGAACCTATCCCCACGGGCGATCCTGATGAAGTGGATTTGAAGGTCCGAGTGAAGGATGGCCCCACCGGCCAGATCGGTGGCGGTTTTGGTTTTTCCTCTTCCGGAGGCATGTATGTCGCCGGTTCGGCCCAGGAGACCAACCTGTTCGGCAAGGGATATATCCTCGGTCTGAGCGGAACGGTTGGCGGTTCCGACAATGTTTTTGCCGGTCAGTTCGTGGATCCGCGTTTCAACGATCACAATTGGGGGTATTCCATCAATGCCCACCGTTCCGAGAACGAATATGACGAATACAGCATCAATGATCTGGGAGGCGGCATTAACTTTCTGTTCCCGCTGGGCGACCATACCCAATACAAGGTCGGTTACATTGCCAGCATATATGAGATTTATGACGTGGAACCCCAGGCTGCAAAGAGTATCCGTGACGACGAGGGAGATCATTTCTTGAGCGCCATGAATCACATCCTGAGCCGTAGCACCCTGGATCGCGATTCGTTCTTTGTCTCCAAGGGAACGGCCCAGACTGCCAACTTCGTTTATGCGGGCGATTTCCTGGGCGGCACGGACAACTTTGTCAAGTATGTCTATGAAGTGGATCACTATGAATCGCTTTTCGCAGACCTTGTCTTCCATGCTCGTGGAAACATAGGATATATTCACGAAAACTTCAGCGCTGAGGAAATCCCGACGTCCCAGCGTTTCCGTCTCGGCGGCATTGACTCCGTACGTGGTTACAGCAACCGGAAAATTTCGCCCCGAGATGACATCAGCGGTGATACTGTTGGTGGTAACAAGCAACTCTTTACCAACCTGGAATTGATGTACCCCCTGAGTAAGGAGTACGGCGTTCTTGGCATACTGTTCTTCGATGCGGGTAACGCATGGAAAGAGGGCGAAATGTTTTTCGAATCGCGAAATCTCGTGAGCGAAGAAGGTGACGAGCCCATACTTGGCATGTACAAGAGCGTGGGGCTTGGCGGTAAATGGAACTCGCCCATGGGGCCCCTGGAGATTTATTGGGGTTACGGTATCGACGAACTTCGTGACAGCTCCAATAACCGGCTCGAATTCCGCATGGGGCAAGTCTTCTAGCCCAATTTGTTTCCAGCCGTTGCTCGAAGATAGTGATCTTGCGTACCCCCGCAACCATGCCGGGAAGCGCTGTTTGAGATGATGTAGAAAAGAACGTCCAAAGGAGATAACGATGAGGAAAGTATTGTTTCTTGCGGTAGCCCTTGCCATGGTTCTCCAGGTTCCGGCTTTTGCCGCTGATCTGAAGTTGGCCGTCATCCACATGGAGCGGCTCAAGAAGGCGTCCGAGCCGGGCAAGTACATTACTGGTGAGCTGAAGAAGAAGCTTGATCCCATGGTCAAAGAGCGCCAGCGCTTGGAAAATGAGCTCAAACAGCTTTCTGAAGATTTTAAGAACAAGAGCGCCGCTTACTCCTTAGACACCAAGCGTGAAAAGGAACTTGAGCTCAAGCGTAAGTATCGTGACCTTGAAGACCTCCGTCGCGACATCCAGCAGAAGGCCGTTGCCGAGGACAAGACTCTGTCTGAGCCCGTCCTTGAGATGATGCAACAGGTGGCTGAGAAGTACATCGAAGAGCAGAACTATGATCTGGTTCTCGAGTACCAGCAGAGCGGTATTTTGTATCTTGGAAAGGCCTTGGACATTACCGACGAGTTGATCAAGAGAGTCAACCAGGCCTGGAAGGCCAAAGGCCACTAATACATGTTGCTATCCGAGATTGCACAACGATTGGGGCTGGATTTTTCCGGCCCCGATCGTGAGATACTCGGGGTGAATACGCTGGAGAGCGCCGTGGAAACGGAGCTCTCCTTTCTCGTCAATCCCAAGTATGCGAAACAGCTGGCTTCTTCGCGCGCAGGCGCCATTTTGCTTGAGCCGAACCATGCCCAGGGTGTGGAATCCGTTTTGCTGAGTTCCAATGTATACATGGATTTGGCAAGGGTTCTCTCTCTGTTTGCCCGCCCCCAAGGGGAATTTACCGGACAAAGTGAGCTGGCCTGCATTCATGACAGTGCGAAGGTGGACGAAAGCGCCACAATCTATCCGTTCGCTTTTGTGGGACCGGATAGTGTTATCGGTGCCGGAAGCAGGATTTTCCCCGGCTGCTATGTGGGAGAGCGTTGCGTCGTGGGCAAGGATTGCCTGCTGTATCCGAACGCTGTGCTTATGGCCGATACCACGCTGGGCGACAGGGTTATTTTGCAACCGGGCGCAGTGTTGGGCGGTGATGGTTTCGGCTTTGCCCAGACTCCGCTCGGCCATATGAAAATCCCTCAGATTGGAGGGACACGCCTGGGCAACGATGTGGAGGTCGGCTCCAATTCTTCCATTGACCGGGCCGCATTGGATGTCACCCTGGTCGGTTCGGGAACCAAGGTGGACAGCTTGGTACAGGTTGGCCACAATGTGCGAATCGGCGAACACTGTTTACTGGTTTCCGGAGTGGGAATTGGTGGCAGCACGCGTATTGGCGACGGGGTTGTAATCGGCGGGCAGGCGGGTATCAAAGACAATATTTCCATAGCCGATGGTTGTATGATCGGAGCGAAATGCGGGGTCAACAACGATCTGCCAGCGGGCAGCAAGGTGACTTACAATCCCATGATGGATATCGCCACTTTTTTGCGTGTCGGTGCGAGTCTGCCCAAGTTGCCGGAGTTGCTCAAGCGGGTCCGGCGCCTGGAGCGAGAGTTGGAATCGTTGCGTGGCAACGAATCAACGGGAGAGAATGATGGCTAATCAGGAAATGTACTTGGATATCCGGCAGATCATGGAAATGTTGCCGCATCGGTATCCTTTTCTGTTGGTGGACCGGGTTACCGAATATGAGCCTGGGTCTCATTTAAAAGCCTACAAGAATGTGACCTTCAACGAGCCCTTTTTCCAAGGGCATTTCCCCGGCTTGCCCGTGATGCCTGGCGTGCTTATGCTCGAGGCTTTGGCGCAGACCGGTGGATTGTTCGTAATGCAGGCCACCGAGTTCGATACGGAAAAGAAGGTGTTCATGTTTACGAGCATGGACAAGGTGAAATTTCGCAGGCCTGTTGTTCCCGGCGACCAACTTGTGCTGACCATGTCCAATCTGCGGAACAAAATGCATTTTTGGAAGATGCATGGAGTGGCCGAAGTAAACGGTGAAATCGCTGTCGAAGCTGATCTGTCCGCAGCGCTTGTGGACAAGGAGAATATCTAGTGAGCAGTTTGATTCACTCCACAGCGGTCGTTCATCCTTCCGCGGAGATCGGTGAGGGCGTTTCCATTGGCCCTTACAGCGTTGTGGACGAAAATGTGACTTTGGGCGCCGGCACCAAGCTGGAGTCTTTTGTTCATGTTAAATCCTATGTGCGCATCGGTCGCGAAAATCATGTCCATTCTTATGTCTGTCTGGGCGGGGAGCCGCAACATCTCGCCTATCGCGACGAGGAAACATGGGTTGAAATCGGTGACAAGAACACCATTCGAGAATGCGCGACCATCAACCGAGGGACGGCCCAGGGCCACGGCAAGACCCAAATAGGCTCTCATTGTTTGATTATGGCTTATGCACACGTTGCCCATGACTGCATACTTGGCGATCATGTGATCATGGCCAATGCCGTCAACTTGGCTGGGCATGTGGAGATAGGCAATCATGCCGTTGTCAGTGGCATGGCGGCTGTACAGCAGTTCCTGCGCATTGGCGAGTACGCCTTTCTCGGCGGCTCCAGCGGTTACAATCTGGACATCCCTCCCTATATGCTGGCCCATGGAGTGCGTGGCAGGCTCATGGGGCCCAATCTGATAGGCTTGCGCCGACATGGCTTTGACACTGATGCCTGTCGGGCGTTGAAAAAAGCGTATAAAGTCATTTTCCGTTCTGGATTGCCTCGCGAAAAAGCCATGGAACAGGCGCAGGCCGAATTCCCTGATTCCGCTGAAGTTGCTAATTTGCTTGAATTCATGCGCGGAACAAAGTGCGGCGTGGCTCCTGATTATCACAAGAATGGTTCCGATTAATACGTCATGTCCGAAGAGCAACGCGTCATAGGTCTGATTGCCGGCGGACGACAGTTTCCTGTTTTGGTGGCCCAAGGGGTCAAAAAGGCCGGACATCGTCTCGTGGTGGCTTGTTTTGAAGGTCACAGCAATATGGCTGCGGCTGCGCATGCGGACGTGAGCGCGGTGCTCAAACTCGGCAAGCTTGGCAAGCTGTTGGAATTTTTCAAGAAGAATGGTGTACAGCATGTTATCATGGCCGGGACCATCGACAAGCCGAAGATCATGGATGTGCGCCATTTCGACATGCGGGCGCTTAAGCTCATCTTTAAGAACAAAAGCAAAGGCGATTCAACGATCTTGGGGGCTTTGACGGCTGAGTTGGAGAGTGAAGGCATGCGGGTGGTGCCAGCGCATATACATGTTCCTGATCTGCTTACTCCTGAAGGCGTGTTGACCAAACGCAGCCCCACGGAACAGGAGTGGGAGGATCTGCGCTACGCCTGGAAGGTGGCCAAGGAACTCGGTCGTCTTGACATTGGCCAATGCTTGGTGGTTCGCGAGGGGATCGTGGCTGCCGTCGAGGCCTTGGAAGGCACCGATGAAGCCATTCGCCGTGGTTGCAAGTATGGCGGCGAGAATTGCGTGGTGGTCAAAGTCTTCAAACCCGGCCAGGAAGATCGGGTGGACCTGCCCAGCGCCGGTACGGATACGATCCGGACAATGGCGGAAGGCAAGGGGTCCTGTCTGGGCATTGAAGCCGGACGCAGCTTGCTGTTCGACCGTGAGGAGACGTTGGCCGTCGCCGAAAAGGCCGGTATCTGTGTGGTCGGTCTTACTCCGGAACTGCTCCAAGGTTAATTGATTCCGCCGCCCCCGCAGCAGGAACCAGGAATACACCCTCTATCCCCTGGCCTGCTCCCGCAACAGCCATGTCCTGTCGCATCGGGAGTACGCCTTTTTTCTTTCCCGCTCAAAGCCGAAGGAGCCGAGAGCATCCGCTTTGTTTGTGCCCCCCCGCAGAGCGGACATCTTGGATTTTTTTCGTCCGACTGGACAATTTCCTCAAAACGTTTTCCGCACGCCTTGCAATGGTATTCGTGGATAGGCATGACCGTTTTCCGTTTTATATTTTGAAAATGTCCGAAGGCAGATAGGGATGCGTGCCCAGGACAACGGGAATTCCCGACGTCTTTTGTATCTTGGCGATCAATGTCTCTGCATGGGGGCAATGTTTGGTCAGACAGGGGGCGACATGCAGGCGTGTGGGGATTTCTCCCATCGGCGCGTTCCAGAGCTTCATCTGGGCCATGCGCATGACCATCCCCTGCCCCGGACAACCGCCACAACTGAGCAACCCGATGAGTTCCGTATCCGGGCCGTATTCTGCAAACTCGCCTTCGCGCCTGTTGAAGCCGACCAGACACCGTGAACAGCCCACGCAGATTTCGTTCATTGTTTGCTGACAGCCGATGATCAGGAGTTTTTCTCGCGTCATCTTTCCTCCTCAGTGCAGTTTCAACAAAGTGGCAAGAGCGCCCCAGACTGCACGGGCTTGTTCTCCCAGTCCGTCCGGATCGTACTCCAGAATGCTCTGTCCCGCGATTTGAGCCTGTGTGAAGGTGGCATCATACGGAAAGGCTCCCAGCACTGGAATTCGTTCCAGAGTGCAATAGTCGCGTAAAGCTTCTTCCTGTTGGTCGTTGATGCCTGATTTGTTGATGATCATTGCGGAAGGCAGTTGAAAGTGCTTGGTCAGGGCATGGACGCGTTTGAGGTCATGCACTGCGGAAATGGTGGGTTCGGCAACGAGAACGGCCAAATCCGTGTCCGTGAGCGAGGCGATGACCGGACAGCCAACCCCAGGCGAGCCGTCAACAAGCACCATGTCGGCGTTCTGGGCTTCTGCCAGGTCTTTGGCTGCCCGACGGACCGAAGTTACCAACTTTCCTGAATTTTCTTCGCCAGTACCCAGTGCTGCATGGATCATGGAGCCGAAACGCGTATCAGAGCGGTATTGTTCACCACAGGTTCGGGGCAGCATAGTGATGGCCGAGTTCGGGCAGACATACGAGCACACAGCGCAGCCTTCGCAGTGTTCCAGCAGTATTTTCAGGTCGTCGGAGATGGCTTGAAAGCGACATTGGTCCCGGCAAAGGCCGCATTGATCACACAGGGCGGGATCGATACTCGGTTGTTCTCCGCTGACAAAAGGCTGTGTTTCTATAATGTTCGGGTGGAGGATGAGATGGAGATCGGCTGCGTCCACATCACAATCCGCCAGCACTTTTTTGGGGCCGAGTCCTGCCAGCGCCGCAACAATGCTGGTTTTGCCGGTTCCGCCTTTGCCGCTGATGACAACTATCTGTTTCATGCCTGGGCCTCCTTGCCTGTTTCATGTTCAATGGCCCGGGCAATGTCGGCAAATAAGGACGCAAATCCGGGTATGGTGTCCAACAGCAGTCCGCCGTTGGAATAGGATTCGGCAGCAGCGCGTTCGTGCGGCAGGCTGCCGAGCAGGACAATGTTTTCTTTTTGAAGGTAGGCCTCCACTCGGTCGTCGCCCATACCCGCGCGGTTCAGCACAACTCCGAAAGGGATGTCCAGTTCTCGGAGCAATTTTACGGCCAGATCCAGGTCGTGCAGGCCAAAGGGGGTCGGTTCAGTCACCAGCACGGAGTAATCCGCGTTTTGCAAAGAGCAGACAACTGGACAGGAGGTGCCGGGAGGGCAATCCAGGATGGTCAAACCCTCTTTGGGAGCGCGGGATTTTACAGCCTTAATCAGGGGGGGCGCCATGGCTTCGCCGATTCGTAGTAGTCCTTGGGTAAAGGTCACGTTTCCTGCGTTTCCAAGGCTGCTGACGCCGATTTCACGAACCGTCTCGCCAATGGCCGAGGCAGGGCAAGCCAAGGCGCATAGTCCGCACCCATGGCATAGCTCAGGAAAGGACATCACTGAACCCGCAATGAAAATGAGTGCCTTGAATCGGCAAAGCTCGACACACCTGCGACAGGATTCCCCCAGGCATAGGTCTTCATCGACCAAGGGAACAGGCACATGTTCCGTGAATGTCTGAGTTGTTTCAGGGCGAAGGAAAAACTGCGCGTTGGGTTCCTCAACGTCACAGTCTACAAAGTTCACATGGGTTCCAGCTCGGCTGTAATGTGCTGCAAGATTGACCGCTACGGTGGTTTTGCCGGTGCCACCCTTGCCGCTTGCGATAGCTATGTTCATTTCTCCCCTTTGGCTTGCGTGTCCTGGCGTTTTGGGTCATGACGCCTGGTCCGGTTGATACACTCTTTTGTGTCGTGTGCTTGAGAACCTTATTCAGCAACCTGTGTGCCAGCTTGTAACTTGCTGTATTTTTAGTAATTGACTTGCTCTAGGTAGAGTTGTGGGCGAAATCTGCGTCCATACTGCGGCGGGTGTTGGGCCTTTTTCTCTCCCTTTGATTACTTGCACATCAGCGTTCTTCAGGTGATAGTACCCGCCAAATTCAAGCGAGAACCAATGCATACAAAACCAGACTGCATCCCTTGTTTTTTTCGTCAGGCCTTGGCTGGAGCCCGTGCTGCACGGCCTGACGACAGAGCGCTACACACTGCCGTGTTGTTGGAATTTGCCCAACTGGTGCGGGATTTCGACATGTCCCAGCCGCCTCCTGCGCTTGCCGGGGAATTGTATGCAATGATCCGGCGATTGAGCGGGGTGGATGATCTCTTTGCTGCCGACAAACAGTACGACAACCTCCGTGTGCTGGAACTCCTGCCCGGTTTGCGAGAGCTTGTGCGTTCATCTGCGGACCCGCTTGCCACGGCTTTGGAGATATCTGTTATCGGGAATTATCTTGATGTGGGGGTGGCGGAGAAGTTTGACTGGCAAGGGGAGCTGGGGAGGCTTGGTGAAAGTCTGGAGCACGTCGAGATTGAGCGTTTTCGTGCAGACGTGACCAAAGACCGTGCACGGGTGCTGCTGCTTGGCGACAATGCCGGAGAAATTGGCCTTGATACCCTGCTGGTGCAGGAGTTGCTTCGGCTCGGTGCCTCCGTAACCTATGCGGTGCGGGGGCGGGCCATCCTCAATGACGCCCTTTTGACCGATGCTCGTCAGGTGGGCATGGACCAGTTGTGCCAAGTTGTTTCGTCCGGGGTTGATACGCCGGGCACTGTCCTTTCGCGTTGTTCCGAGGATTTTCTAAGGGCGATGCATTCTGCGGATGTGCTGCTCAGCAAAGGGCAGGGTAACTATGAAGCGTTGACCGGCTCTTGGGATGACGTGTATTTTGCTTTCAAGGTAAAGTGTCCCGTGATATCTGATTGCACTGAACTTCCCGTCGGGACGTCGGTGTTCCGCTTCGAGTCTTGCCGAAGCGATTAGCGCAGGGACGGCCATCATACATGCTACGAAAAATACTGATCATATTGCTTATCACTCTGCTGCTGATCTTGTCGGTAGTGTGTACGGGGCTCTTTGCCCTGAATTGGTATATGGGCACGGAACGTTTCAAGGAACGCATCGCCGTCTTTATCGGGGAAACATATGGATACACCGTTCAGTTCGAAGGTAAAATCGGGGTAAGCATTTATCCTTGGCTTGGTTTGGAAACCGGCCCCATGAGCATTGAATTGCCTTCGAGGCAGTCGCAACCTTTGGTGCTCCATGCTTCGGAAGTCTCGGCCAAGGTTGCGGTTGTCCCGTTGTTTTCGCGCCGTCTGGAGTTTGATACGGTTTTTCTTCGGGATTTGAATGTAAACCTTGTGCGCGAAGAAGACGGGACCTCGAACGTCGACGCACTTGTTCAAATGCTTTTGCCAGATGCCGAAGCCACTCCCATCAGCAACCCGGACGTCAGGCTTGAGTCTTTGCGGGTCCGGGGAATTCAGGTGCACAACGCTCATCTGTTTTTTGAGGACCGCAAAGATGGCGAAACGTATGAGGTCAGTCAGGGCAGTTTTCAAACCGGATTGTATGCCGCGCAGGAATTGCTGCCGTTTACGCTGTTCGGCAAATTCCACCGTCGGACCGATGGGTCCGAAGGGACCTTGGATATCAGCGGCAATCTGGACGCGGACATAGAGAACCGACGGGTTCGTTTGGAGGGCGGACGTCTGAATTTGATCCTGCGTGGCGAGATATTGCCCCTGCAGGGTGGAGAAGCGCATTTCACTTCCCGGGTGGAATTTGATTCCGATGCCGGCAATGCTACATTGCGTGATCTGCACGTCAAACTGCCGGAATTGATGTTGGCCGGCGATCTGCATCTGGAAAATGTCTACGACTCTCCGCGAGCCTACGGCGCTTTGCGCTCTGGGGTGTTTTCACCGCGTAGGGCCGTCAACGAATTCTTTCCGGGGACTATTCCGGAAAAGGATCTGGAAATCTTTGAGAACGGGACGTTCTCCTTTGATTTTCTGGTGGACGCCAGCGGGCTTGCCCTGGAGAACCTCAAGGTCTTTTGCGACAAGACGAATCTCACGGGACGCATGTCCGTGACGGATTTTGAAAAACCCGTATACGATTTTGCGCTTGTCGGCGATAAACTGGATTTTGATCGGTATTATCGAATATTTATCGTGGATGAGCCGTTTTACCTGAATGACTTTTTCCCGGATTTCTTTTTGGATGCTCAGGCCAGGGGCACGATTGATCTGGAAAATGTCGTGGTTGCAGGGGCGGATCTTTCCGATGCGCATTGGCTGGCTCAATGCGGCAACGGCACGTTGAGCCTTGATGTTGACCCGGCGGGCATGGCCGACGGAAAATTGAAAAGTCATTTCACGGCAACTATTTCCCGCGACAAGGAAGAGGGCTATCGACTCGGGCTTGGTCTGGATTTGTCTCTGAGCGAGATGCAGGCTGAGCATCTGCCCCTTATGAAAGGAAGCGGATATCATGTGGCCGGTCCGGGGCGCGCGGAATATTCTTTTAGCATGCCTGAAACCCGTTTTCTGGGAACCACGGTGGTGGATGACGTTTTTTTCGGCTTGCGCGGCAAGCTGGAATACGTGTTGCCCCGGGCGGAGGTTGTCTTGGCGGCTCATGCTCCGGACAAATCTTCGGAGAAAGGCAAAGAGCGGCGTGTGCAGTTGGGCAAGGCCCGTGCACGCGCCCAGTTCAAAGCTGCATCGACCAAACGTGCCGGAGGTGGGTATTCTTTTGGGTTTGATGGAGATTTCTCGTCGAAGAATGATGAGAACACGGCTCTTCTTGGCGGGACCTTCTCTGGAATGATCAGCACGGATTTGAATTTTAGTGATCTGGAATTGCAGGGAGTGGCTCTTGATGGGCAGTATGAGGGCAATTTGTTGCCCAGTCACGCCCGGAACGCCGAGTTTGCGGTGCGTGGTTCACTTCAGGCCGGTAAGCAGCGCCTCCATTTGGGTACAATCAGCGTCCGGCTGCTGGGCGGGGAGTTGCGTGGCAGCATGGAGGGGCACCGCATTTTTGAAAAGGATTACACCCTTGCCGGATCGGCCAGCTTCGATTCAAAGAATCCTCTGGTTTTCCTGCGCACTTTGGGCATGAATCCAGGAAAACCACGCGGGAAAAAAGCATACAGTTCGATACTCCTGTCTGCTGATTATGCGGTGAATCCTTACCGCGCAGTGTTTCACCATGCCGTGATCGGCATGGATGGGGCCAAGGTGGAAGGTGTGGTACGGCTTGAGGATTATGCAACCAAGCGCATCACTTTCGAGCTGCAGGGCGGCGCAGTTGATGTTGATCAATACCGGCCGCAAAAGCGCAAACGCCGCGATCCCAAGGAATGCGTGGACCCGACCCAGCTTCGGCCGATCTATCTGCCGGTGGAAACCTTGCGCGACTTGAACGCGAGCGGAACGCTGGCCTTGAGCGATCTCCTGCTCTACAAACTGCACTTTACCAATTTGGTTTGCGATGCAACAGCCGCAAACGGCAGTCTCAATGTCACACCGTTGCATACGGATTTTTACGGGGGCAAAGTCGAAGGAGGCTTTTCTGCCCAGTCGGCCAAGGAGTTGATCATACTTTCCCTGAATGTGCGCGCCGAGGATTTTCAGGCTGGTCCATTCCTCGCGGATATCGGCGGAAAGGAATACGTCATGGGCAACTCTTCGCTGTTTCTGGATGTGCAGAGCCTGGGCGCTACGGATGACGACATCATAGCCAATTTGGAAGGCCGGGCCGGCTTTACCGTGCTCAAAGGTTCGTACAAGTTCGCGGGCAAGGGCGGCAGGGAAAAAATCGCACAGGGCGAAGAAAGCATCCTTGACGGGCGCACCTCATTCAAAGGGGCGGCCGCACTGTTCAAAGTGGACAACGGAGGCTTCTATAACGATGATTTCGCCATGGATTCCACCTTTATGGGGTTGACCGGTAACGGCGATTTCAACATTGATCGCAATACCATCAATCTGGAACTGGAAGCCAATTATACAGCCGGGCCGACTGTGCCGCTACGAATCGTGGGCTGCCTGGACGATCCGGCCGTTGAAGTCCCCGGCGGTGAACTGATCACCAATACGGTCAAGGATATCATCGGCATTCCGCTCAAGCCGTTTCAATATCTTCGCGATCTCATCTTTTAGCTTCCGGCCTTGCTTCGGCGGCCATGCTGCGTGTAAGCAGAACGTGTAATACATGAACTGCAACTCGGAGTGAGCATGAGCGAGAAAGGACTCGGCAAGTACGTTGCCCAAGTGCTGCGCTGGTTTACCGTCGATATCTGGAGCGTGGAAGAAGAAACTCAAGAAACACGGCTTTCAGCCTTTTCCCGTTGGCTGTATCTGGTGGTCAAGGGGTTTCTTGGCGATCAATGTCTGATCCGCTCCGGTGCGTTGACATTCACTACGGTGCTTTCCATTGTCCCGCTTTTGGCCGTGGCTTTTTCCATCGCCAAGGGCTTCGGGCTCCAAAATTCCGAGTTCATCTATTCCATCCTCAGCCGGGTGGCTTCCGGGAACGACGATGTCGTCAATTCCATCATCGGCTACATTGACAACACCAATGTCAAAACGCTTGGCTGGATAGGTGTTTCCTTCCTGCTGGCAACGGTGTTTTCTATGGTTTCCACGGTGGAGCAGGCCTTCAACACCATCTGGAATGTGCGTAAAGGCCGTTCACCCTGGCGCAAGTTCACGGATTTCTTTTCAGTGATTCTGATCATGCCGGTGATCTTTCTGGTGGCCACCAGCGTGACGGTCACCGTGCAGAAAAGCGAAATCATGCAGCGAATGATGGAGGTCTCCGGTCTGGGCTGGCTTGAAGGAGCCTTGCTCAAGCTTGCTCCATTGGCTCTGATCTGGCTGGCGTTCACATTCGCCTATTCCTTTATCCCCAATACCAAGGTGCACCTGCGCAACGCCGCTTTGGGCGGAGCCGTGGCCGCAGTGTTCTGGCAGTTGTCCCAAGGGGCCTATATCCGTTGGCAGATGGGATTCAATAATTATAACGCCATATATGGCAGTTTTGCCCAACTGCCCCTTTTCCTGATCTGGATGTATATCAGTTGGATTATTGTACTGTTTGGTGCCGAGGTCAGTTTTGCGGTTCAGCATCTGCGTAGCTTCACCAAGCAGCAATTCATCCGCAAGGCCAGTCTGATGCAACGCCAGAAACTTGCCTTGATCATGCTCCTGCTCGTGGCACGTCCTTTCCGCGAAGGCTGCACCGTGCCCACTGTGGACGCTATCTCGGACCGGCTGATGGTCCCTCGGGAACTGGTGGTGGAATTGTTCGGGCTGATGTCTTTTGCAGGACTTGTCGTGGCATCGGAGGAAGGCGAGGACTTGCGCTATTATCCGGCGAGGTCGTTTGATCTGATTCGGGTCACCGACGTGCAGCGAGCCGTGGCTGGAAATGGTGACGAAGAATCTTCGCTGCGGAGTTTTGGTTTCGTGGACGAAGTCTTTGCGACACTCGATGCTGCGGCGCAGGGGCATCCGGCCAATGAGACGATGGCGGAATATGCATTGCGACTTGAAGACGGAGATGCCTGTCCCCTGATGCCTGAAGTGGAGACTCAAGCGGGGTGATCAGTCGTTACCGGGAGTCGTCAGAGGCGTTCATCCGTGGATCGAAACGCGCCGCCCAGGAGATAATGCAGAATTTTGGCCGTTTCCAGGACAACCATCTGTGCGGAATGCTGATCCGTCCACCAGCTTTCCCTGAATGATTCGTGCGGAGTGATGACCATGCGTACGGTTGCTTCCGGGTAGATATCCTGAAAGATGGTTTTGGCCCGGCGAGCATGATAGGGCGAGGTCACGAGCAGCAGCCGCACGGGTCTGCCTTTGAGATGTGCCCGCAGGGCTTCCGCTTCCTCCACCGTGCTGACATGGCCATTGCCGAAGAATTCAAGCGCCTGGGACGGGACTCCCAGCTGTGCATATATTTGACGATGCTCGTGCTCGAAGTTTTCGTACTGCGGGTAGCCCAGGCGGGCATTGAGCCGGTCCACTTCCGTGGCGGGCCGTTCCCAGCCGTGGCTCACCAGAAGGGCAGGCGCAAAGCCTTGGCGAAACAGCTCGGCGGCGTGGATGTCGCGGCTGGAATCCCCGGCCAGGGCCAGGATGTAGTCGGCCTGATTCGGGCCGTCATCCACTTGAAGCCATTGTCCCGCCCAGTACAGGCTGACGGCAAGTCCGAGAGCCAAAAGCAAGGTCAGCGCGCCGATAGTCTGTAGAAGCGAACCGAGAAGTTTTTTCACGCACGACTTCCTGGACCGTAGATGTTTTGGTAATGCGCCTTGAGCTTGTCGAAACGGCCTTGGACAATGGCTTCACGGGCCTGCCGGGCAAGCTCCAGGAAGAAGGCCAAGTTGTGTAGGGAGTTCAGACGGTAGGAAAGAATTTCTCCGGATACGTAAAGGTGTCGCAGGTAGGCGCGGGAAAAGGTGCGGCAGGTGTAGCAGTTGCACGCCGGGTCCAGGGGGCCGTCGTCTTCCTTGAATTCAGCGCGTTTGATGTTGACCTTGCCCTGGGAGGTGAACAGCGTGCCGTTGCGGGCGTTGCGTGTCGGCAGGACGCAGTCGAACATGTCCACGCCGGCACCGATGCCCTCGAGAATGTCGAGCGGCGTGCCCACGCCCATGAGATAGCGTGGCTTTTCCTTGGGCATGAGCGGAGCGATGTGGTTGAGTATCTTGTACATTTCTTCCGTGGATTCGCCGACGGACAGGCCGCCGATGGCAAACCCCTCAAAGGGAATCTCGCTCAGTTGCGCCAGGCTTTTCTCGCGCAGGTCCTCGTGGAAGCCGCCCTGGATAATGCCGAACATGATTTGGCCGTTTTGTCCGGGTTCATGGGCGTCCCGGCAACGCTGGGCCCAGCGTGTCGTGCGTTCCAGAGATTGGGCCGTGTAGTCCCGGTCCGCGCCGAATCCCACGCATTCATCCAGAACCATCATGATGTCGGAACCGAGGTTCTGCTGGATGGAGACGACTTTTTCAGGCGAGAAAAAGTGTTTGGAGCCGTCCAGGTAGGAGCGGAACTCCACGCCTTTTTCGCTGATGGTCCGGATGCTGGACAGGCTGAAGACCTGGAAGCCTCCCGAGTCGGTGAGGATGGGCTTGTTCCATTGGGAGAACTTGTGCAGGCCTCCGCGCCGGGCAACGAGATCATCGCCGGGGCGCAAATACAGATGGTAGGTGTTGCCGAGGATTATTTGTGCGCCGATGTTTTCAAGGTCGTCCGGAGCCACGGCCTTGACCGTACCCTGGGTGCCCACGGGCATGAAGATCGGTGTCTGAATCTCGCCATGAGCAGTGCTCAGGGTGCCTCTGCGCGCTAATCCGTCCGTAGAATGGATGGTGAAGTTGCCGGGTTCGGCCATGTCTAGGAAACTCCCTTTTTCGGGCAGATGTCGTTGAGTTCGCATGCAGTGCATTGCGGGTTCTGGGCCTTGCAGATTTCGCGGCCATAATAGACCAGGAAATGGTTCACGTCGCCCCAGTATTCTCTTGGGTAGAGCGGCATGAGATCTTTTTCGATGCGCACCGGGTCGGTCTGGGTGGTCAGCCCCAATCGGAATGTCAGCCGCTTGACGTGCGTGTCCACCGCAATGCCCTCATGGATGCCAAAGGCGTTGGAAAGTACGATATTCGCGGTTTTACGGGCCACTCCGGGAAGCCGAATCAGTTCGGCCATGCTGCGCGGCACAACACCGCTGAATTCGTTGACGAGCATGTTTGCCGAGGCGACGATGTTTTTAGCCTTGTTGCGGAAGAATCCAGTGGAGCGGACCACGTCTTCGACCTCGGCTACCTCGGCGTGCGCCATTGAAGGGATATCCGGCCAGCGGCGAAAGAGCTCGGGGGTTACCTTGTTGACACGCTCGTCCGTACACTGGGCCGCGAGAACGGTCGCCACCAGCAGTTGCCAGGCGTCTGTCCAGTCCAGGGCCGGTTCGGGTTCGGGATAGCGCGCAGCCAGCCTGCGATAGATTTCCAAGGCGCGTTCCGGTTTCTTCATGGCGTCTCCTTGCGGTGCGTCGGGCTCAGGTAGCATTCTCCGCGCCGCTTCTCAAGGCCGGGCGTTGCATCCGTCCGTGAACCTGTTATCATGTGAGCAATGGCGAGGTTGCACTGGTCAACGACAAGGAGCGCTTATGCATCGACTGATTTTGGGAACCGCCCTGGTGGGAGCAATGCTCATGGCCGCCTCTCTCGGTTCTGCTTCCGGCGGTCCGGTGGACGCGGCATTTATTCAGGAGCGGTGTGTCGGCTGTCATGATTTGGCCCGGACCTGCAACAAGATCGGCAAAAAGGATCTTGCGGCCTGGGAAAAATCCGTAAGCCGGATGGTGGACGCGCACGGCGCCAATATCGTTCCGGCAACGCCTGCTCAAGTGGCTGCCTATCTGTTCGAACCCAGTGCCGACTTGCTCAAGGCCTGTGGCAAGTAGGATGTCCGAGTACTGCCTTGTCTACATGACCGCCCCGGACATGGCCGAGGCGGAACGCATCGCGGAGGCGCTTCTGGAAAGGAGGCTTGCCGCATGCGTAAATGTATTGCCGGGCATGAGTTCCTTCTATCGTTGGCAGGGCCGCGTGGAAAAGAGCGAGGAGGTGGTGGTTCTGGCCAAGACGCGTACTGTATTGGTTTCGGAGCTCTCAGAGACTGTTGCTGGGATGCATGCCTATGACTGCCCCTGTGTGGTGGCGTTGCCCATTATGGGCGGTCACTCTCCGTTTCTGTCCTGGATCAGTGAAGAGACCTGTTGAACATCGGGGCCAGAGAGAAACGCAAGCGTCTGCCCCGTGCTTCCCAACAGCTCGGATTTCTTGGATTCAGCCGAGAGGAAAGAGAGGCCGGGATTGACGCCGCCTGCGGTGTGCCCTAACACTACCGCCATTCAATCCACGCATAGCCTAGGAGGCAGACGAGTGCAGATTTACATTTCCGGTTCCCTGGCCATTGACCGCATCATGACGTTTCCCGGCAAATTTCAGGACCATATCCTGCCGGACAAGATTCATATTTTGAATGTCTGCTTTCTTGTGGACGGTCTGGAAGAGCGTTTCGGCGGTACCGCGGGCAACATCGCCTACAATCTGGCCCTGTTGGGTGAACAGCCCATGATCCTTTCCGCTGTGGGCAAGGATTTTGCCGCTTACCGCGCCTGGCTGGAAAAGTTCGGCCTGTCGTTGAAAGGCGTGCGCGTCGTGGAAGATGATTTCACGGCCAGCGCCTACATCACCACGGACAAGTCCGACAATCAGATCACGGGCTTCAATCCGGCGGCTATGCGTAATGCCTGCGATTACGACCTTTCCACCATGGACCCGGCTCAAAGTATGTCCATTGTCTCTCCCGGTAATGTCGAGGACATGCAGGAATTGCCGCGTGCTTTTCGGCGGATGGGGTTGCCGTATATTTTCGATCCAGGTCAGCAGATTACGGCCCTTACCGGTGAACAGTTGCTCGAAGCCTTGACCGGTGCGGCCGTGCTGACCACCAATGACTACGAGCTCGAGCTGATCATGAATGCGACGGGCTTGGACAAGGCCCAATTACTCGAGAAGGTCGGAGCTATCGTCACCACCCTGGGCGAGCATGGTTCCCGCGTGCTGCGTCGCGGACAGGCCGTGGACATCCCTTGCGTGCCGGTAAGTGAAGTGGCCGACCCCACCGGAGCCGGAGATGCCTTCCGCGCGGGCATGCTCAAGGGATTGTCCATGGGGCGCGATTTGCCCGAGGCCTGCAAGCTGGGCGCTGTTTGTGGGGCATATGCCGTGGAAAAGAAAGGCACCCAGGAACATTTCTTTAGTGAGGCGGATTTCTGGGCTCGATATGAGAAGACGTTCGGCCCGGCTTCGTAACCGCAGGCGTCGTCCTGCCGGACAAGGGAGGAGGGGCGCATGATCGAACTGACTCCGGCCCGTTTGGAGGCCTATCTCAAGGCGGCGTTTGGCGACGATGCCCGGCTCATTGATTGTGGCGATCTGGCTTCCATGGACAAGCAGGGCATGAAGCGTTTCGGTTACGGGAAACCCGTGTTGGTGCGCTTTATGGTTGATGGCGTGAACAGGGAGGGCGTCCTCTCTGTCATGCGTGGGGATAAATACGGCCACCAGTATTATTGGGATCGGGCCGCTGTGCTCATGTTCCAGTATGAGGCCTCGGACCGCATGGAGCGGCATGTCCGGCCTCTGGGACTGGGCTATGTCAGCGGCAAGGGTGATCTCCTGCCCGTGCATGATCCTCAGGAATTCTTTATCCTCAACGAAAAGCTTGAAGGATACGATTACTACCACGATTTGGAACGCATTCGTACCAGAGGGCTGCACGAGTCCGACCTGGAATTGACTCGTGAGATGGCGCGTTGGCTGGCCCGCGTGCATACCGCCAAGAAAGACGATCCTGATCTCTATTACCGCCGTGTGCGTGACCTTGTGGGGTCGAGCGAGTGCATCATGGGCCTCGTGGACGAGGCTTTCCCCCATCCCTATGCGGAATACCGTGACGAACGTTTTCTGGCGTTGGAGCAAAAGGTGCTTGGATGGCGCTGGAAATTGCGCGGTTATGCCCATCGCCTGTCGGCTGTGCACGGGGACTTCCACCCCTGGAACGTATTGGCGGACGGCAAGGGCGGGTTTTCCGTGCTGGACCGCAGCAGGGGCGAATGGGGCGAGCCCGCGGGTGATCTGGCGACCATGGCCATCAATTACCTGCTCTTCGGGCTCTATGGCAGCCCGCGTCTCGGAGGCGATTTCGAGCGGCTCTATCTGACATGGTTCGAGGAATACCTGGAGCGAACCAACGATCAGGAGGCCTTGGAGGTCATTGCCCCGTTTTTTGTGTTTCGGGCCTTGGTCATTGCTTCCCCCGAGTGGTATCCGGATCATCCCTCGGCCGTTCGTCAGGGGCTGTTCCGATTCATGGAGAATGTGCTCGACGAGGATTGGTTCGACTGGCGAAACGTGAACCGATACATGGCATAGACGTGAGTTCTTCGGGCTGGGTTCTCTGGATCACGGGGTTGCCGGGTTGCGGCAAGAGCGCGTTGGCTGAGGCCTTGGCCTCGGCGTTGCGAGCAGACGGTTGCGATGTCCGTTTGCTGCGTATGGATGAGCGTCGTAAGTCGTATATCCCGAAACCCCGTTATACACACGAAGAGCGTGACGTCGCCTACGCGATGTTTGCGGAAGAGGCGGCGCAGCTTGCCGGGCAGGGGCTGGGCGTAATTCTCGACGCCACGGCACATCGGCTGCGTTGGCGCAGGCTTGTCCGGGAACGGGGCGTGCGGTTTGCCGAGATATTTTTGCGTTGCCGACTGGAAACGGCCATGCAACGCGAGGCAACTCGTCCTGATGGTCTGGTCATGGCCGGACTCTATGCCAAGGCTTTGCAGCGCAAGCGTGGCGGTTCAGCGCCCGAAGGACTGGGAGAAGTGGTTGGCGTGGATGTGCCCTTCGAAGCTGATCCTGATGCCGAATGTATTATCGACAACGATGAATTGAGCTTGGAGCAAAGCGTACAGTGCGTCTTGGCTTTTGTGCGTGCATGGCTTGACTCCAGGGCTGGAAAGACCTCGTGCGAGGAAAAATAAAGGAAACGATGAAATTTTCCATAGTTACGTTTGGTTGTCAGATGAACGCCAATGACTCCGACTGGCTGGCCAGGGCCATGCTGGCGCGTGGCTGGCGTGAGGTCCCCGAGGAACAGGCAGATGTGGTGGTTCTTAACACGTGCAGCGTTCGGGAAAAACCCGAACAGAAGGTGCACAGCGCACTTGGCCGAGTGGGTATGAATTTTCGGGGACGGCCTGCCGCATTTGCTGCTGTGGGCGGCTGTGTAGCCCAACAGTTGGGGCAAGAGCTTTTGCATCGGTATCCGTTTGTGCGCTTGGTTTTCGGAACGGATGGCGTGGCCCAGGCTCCCAACGCGCTGGAGCGTCTCGCTGTCGAACCCGAACTTGAGTTGGCCTTGCTGGATATTCTGAGCGAATACCCTGAACGGGAGGACGCCTGGACCGAGCACGAGGATGCGCCCGGGCCGAGGCAGTGTTTCGTGAACATCATGCAGGGCTGTGACAATTTTTGTGCGTATTGCATTGTGCCCTATACGCGGGGCCGCCAGAAATCGCGTCATCCAGAAGCCGTGCTCAGGGAGTGCCGGGAGCAGATCGCCCGCGGCGCACGTGAAATAACGCTGCTCGGGCAGAATGTGAACAGCTATGGGCAGGATCCGGGCGGGGCCGGGATGGGATTTGCAGAACTTTTACGCAATGTGGCTGTGCTTCCCGGGCTGGATAGACTACGATTTACCACGTCCCATCCCAAGGATATTGCGCCGGAAGTCATCCGGGCCTTTGGGGAGTTGAAAACGCTTTGTCCTCATTTGCATCTGCCTTTGCAGTCGGGCTCGGACCGGATGCTGAAGCGCATGGGCCGAAAGTATGATCGGACTCGGTATCTGGACATCGTGAACGAACTGCGCTCAGCCCGGCCGGACATTGCTCTGGGGACCGATCTTATTGTGGGTTTTCCCGGTGAAACCGAGCAGGATTTCGAAGAGACGCTGGAAGTGATGCGCTTGGTTTGTTATGAGGCCAGTTTTTCTTTCAAATATTCGGACCGCCCTGGCGTGGCCGCTGTGAATATGCGGCCGAAAGTGGAGCCGGATATTGCGGCTGAGCGCTTGTCTCGCTTGCAGGAATTGCAAAATGAGATTACCTCTGACGCATTGCAAAATCGTGTGGGTACGGTGGTTGAGGTTCTGTTCGAGCGTCTGAGCAAGGTGCAGTCCGGGGAGGCCCCCTATTGGCGTGGGCGGGATTCCGCAGGACGCATAGTCAACGTGCCCGAGCATGATGGTCGCAATCTCGCAGGCATGATTATGCCGGTACGCATTGTGGAGGCCAAGAAGCATTCCCTGATTGGGGAAAAGGCTGGAGACGCATGGTAGAAATGCACGTTTTCGGACTGGCCCTGGATGAAAAAAGTCAGTCTCCCGTGCTGATCCTTAAGGATTTGGCGGATGAAACGGTTCTGCCTATCTGGATCGGGGCCATGGAAGCCATGGCCATTTCCCTTGCGTTGAACAAGGTCGATTTTCCCCGCCCCATGACGCATGATTTGATGCTCAATGTGCTTGCTGCATTGGGGGCGGAACTGTCCGCAGTGGAGATCACCCGTGTGGAGGAAGGAACTTTCTATGCCGAATTGGTGGTTCGACTGGGCGATGCGGAGAAGCGCGTGGATTGTCGGCCCTCGGACGCCATAGCCCTGGCCGTTCGGGTGGAAGCCAAAGTCTTGGCCGCCAGAGCGGTCTTGGAGCAGGCCGGAACGCTTTCCAGTGAAGCCCCGGAAGTGGTACTCAAGAGCGAGGACGCGGACAAATGGGCCGAGGAACTGGACAAGGTTTCCCCTGACGATTTCAAATACGAGATGTGACTGGAGAGCCATGATTGATTTGCATACCCACTCATCCTTCAGCGACGGCGAATTGATTCCAGCCGAGTTGGTGCGGCGGGCGAGACATGCCGGATATGAAGCTCTGGCCATCACGGACCATGGCGACGCCAGCAATCTGGAGTTGATCTTGGGCAATGTGTCTCGTCTGACCAAGTTGGGACACTTTTTTGATATTTCTGTCTTTGCGGGAGTGGAGCTGACCCACATGCCGCCAGGCCTGATCCCCGAATATATCGCCCGTGCGCGCGAGTTGGGAGCCGAGTTGGTGGTCGTGCACGGCGAGACCGTTGTAGAGCCGGTGGCTCCCGGCACCAATCTCGCTGCTATCGAGGGCGGAGCGGATATCCTGGCCCACCCCGGGTTGATCACCGATGTTGAGGTCCGGCTTGCTGCGGAGCGTGGTGTGGCTTTGGAGATTACCACGCGTGGTGGCCATAGCCTGACCAATGGGCATGTGGCGGCTTTGGCCCGGAAGCATGGGGCCAAGCTGGTTATCGACAATGATGCCCATGCGCCCCGTGATCTGGTTTCCAGGGAAATGCGGCGTGCGGTTGCTTTTGGAGCGGGGCTGTCCGAAGAGGAATATGCCGCTGCCGAGGCCAATTCCCGTGAAATAGTGCAGAGAATGCTGAAACGCTAGCGGCTGCGCCGGGCGGCTGCCCGGCCTGCGGAGGTTTACTCGCATGAATGAATTGCTTCCCGAAGGGGGCATATTGACCATGCTCATGGGCGCGACCGTCGTGGTCAAATGCGTCCTTGGCTTTTTGGTGATAATGTCGCTCTGGAGCTGGACCATCATTTTTTCCAAGCTGTTTCTGATTAATAGGGCCAAGACCCAGGTCAGCGAGGGCTATGAACGTTTTCTTCAGTCCGGCGATCTTGGAGCCGGGCTTCAGGAATTGGGGCAGAATCCGGATTCGCCTTTGACGCGCATGAGCACCAAGGCCGTGCGGGAATTTCGCAACCTGGAGCGTGCGGAAATCGAGCGGGAGCGCAAACGCTCTCTGGTCAAAGATACGTTGCGGCGCATGTTGCGGCAGGGCATCAATGCCGAAATGAAGCGACTTTCGAGTTCGCTTCCTTTTTTGGCCACCTGTGCCAATGCCGCTCCGTTCATTGGTTTGTTTGGTACGGTTTGGGGCATCATGGATTCTTTTCACGAGATCGCCCGCCAGGAATCGGCGGCTCTGACCACGGTTGCGCCCGGCATTTCCGAAGCGTTGGTAGCAACCGCCATCGGCCTTGCCGTGGCCATTCCCGCCACCATCGCCTACAACTATTTTCGGGGCATGCTCAGCGGTGTGCAGGATGAAATGATCAACTTTGCCGGCGCGTTCCTGAACCGTATCGAACGTGAAGTCTCCTGGGTCACGGCCAAGGGCAAGCGTAGCAACGGTATGGAGGCGTAGCATATGGCCATGCTTTCCGGCCAGAACGACGGGCTTCTTGCCGAGATCAACGTCACGCCCTTTGTGGACGTCATGTTGGTACTGCTGATCATCTTCATGGTCACGGCCCCCATGCTTACCCAGGGAGTGGAGGTGGAGCTGCCGCAGACCAAGGCGGTCAAGAACCTGCCTCAAGATAAGGATCATCTGGTCCTGACCGTGACCGCGGATGGCCGCATTATTCTGGACGAATACGAGGTCCCGCTGGAAGAGCTCGAGGGCATGCTGGCGCGCCATGTGGCCGAACAGAACAAGGAATTGTATCTGCGTGCCGACAAATCTGTTCCCTACGGACTCGTGGTTCAGGTTATGGGCGAAGCCAAGGCCGCAGGCATCGAAACTCTGGGGGTCGTGGCTGATCAACCCTCGACCAAAGACAAGAACAAAAAGAAGTGACCGATCCCACGTCGGGAGACGCCTTCGGGCGAACCATGCAGAAAACGGGCATCATTCTTTCCTTCACCCTGCATCTCGGGGTTGTACTTCTGGTTCTTTTTGGGCCGGAACTCTCTTCCACGCCTTTGAACCTGGATAAGCCCATCTACAAAGTGAATCTTGTGGAATTGGCTGCAGGCAAGCCTGGCGCTCGACCGGCAAAGCCCGCCGTGGTCAAACCGGAGCCTGCTCCGGAACCTGAACCTGCACCCGCCCCCGAGATCCCGCCCCAACCGGAAACTCCACCGGTTCCGGCCCAGCCAGAGATTCCGCCTGTTCCCGTTCAGCAGCCTGCTGCCGTGCCTGTACCGCCGAAGCCCGAGCCGAAGCCCGAGCCGAAGCCCGAGCCGAAGCCCGAGCCTAAACAGGAAAAGCCCATCAGTGAAAAGGCTGAGGAAAAGCCGGAACAGAAGCCGGAACCGAAGCCTGAGCCAAAGCCAGAAAAGAAGCCGGAGCCCGCTCAGAAAACCGAGCCAAAGCCTGCGGCCGAGCCTGAGGCAAAACCGGCTCCCGTCAAACCGCAGCTCACTCCGGCCCAACAGAAAGCGCAGGCTGAGAAGCAGCGCAAGGCCAAAGAGCAGAAAGCCTTGGCCGAGGCCCTGGGCCAGATGTCCGCTGAAGAGGGCGATATCTATGCGCCGGGTGACGAAGCGGGTGAAGGTGGCCAGGGGGGCAGCAATGTTTCCGGATTGGCCGCCGTGTATCTGGACATTGTTGGCCAGACCATTCGTCGCCATTGGTCGTATCCAACGTATGGGGCGGAAGACAATATTCAGGCTTCCGTGGAAGTGACCATTGAAAAAAATGGCGTAATTTCCAGTTATCGATTGGTCAAGCCTTCGGGACGTGAGGCGTTTGATGATTCTGTATTGCGCGCTGTGGCCGACACGGAGAAGGTGCCGCCGCCCCAGCGTGCGGATCTGTATGTCGTTGTGATCAACTTCAACTCTTTGGAACAATAGGTCCTTCTGCCATGAAACAAATACGCATCGCCCGCATGGCGGTTTTTCTTTCATTTCTTCTCGTTGCTGCCGGGCTTTTTCCGATGGCGACGTTGGAGGCACAGGCCCAGTCGGGCGCGGTCAGCATCGATATATTTGGACCGGGCCAAGGCAGTCTCCGGATGATCATGTTGCCGCCGCGTAGTTTGCAGGGGGGGCTGCCGCCCTCGCTGGCCGGTGATTTTGATCGCTATGTGCGCGAAAATCTATCTTTTTTGCCGTTTTTGGAATCGGTGCCGCTGAACGAGATTCTTGGCGGCGATCCGAGCAAGGGCGTGCGCATAGAGGAAATAGACCTCAAGCCCTTGCGGCTGGCCAAGGTGGATTTGCTGGTGACCATGGGCTGGGAAGGCAATTCCCTTCAGGCCCGCGTATACGATACTCTCAGCGGCCGCCGCCTGGTGGGCAAATCCTATCCGGGATTGGACAGTGTCAAGACTCCCTTGGCTGCGGATGCATTTTGCGCCGAGTTCATGCGTGCCCTGACCGGGCGGAGCGGTTTTTTCCACTCGGATTTGGCGTTTGTGAAGAAAGTGGGGGCAGGCCGCGAGCTGTTCACCATCAGTCCGCAGGGCCGGGGGCTCAAACAAGCCACCAAGCTTGGCGGCGTCAATTTGAGTCCGGAATGGTCCAAGGACGGACGTTTGGTGATTTTTACTCATATTGGCGACAAGCGCCACAGTCTGGGTATCTTGGACCGCAATACCGGCAAGGTCAGCTTGCGGCCCTTCCCGGGGTTTGTGGTCATTGGTCCGGCTTATATGCCCAGCGGCGAAATCGCCGTGACGCTCTCTCCCAAGGGAAAACCGGATATTTACCGCCTTTCCAGCACGTTTAAGGTGCTGGGGCTGCTGGCGGAAAGTCCGGCCATTGATGTTTCCGCAAGCTTTGACAGCAAGGGTTTGCGGATGGCCTTTACTTCGGGGCGGATGGGCAATCCGCATATCTTCATCAAGGAAATGGCCACGGGACAGGTCAAGCGCGTCACCTACCAGGGGACGTACAACACCAGCCCCTGCCTCAGCCCGGATGGGCGGTATGTGGCTTTTTCCCGCAAACTGGCCGGAGGGCATAAAATCTTCGTGCACGACTTGATTACGGGTGAGGAACGACAGATCACGTTTGGTCCGGGCAGCGATGAAGAGCCTGCTTTTGGCCCGGATGGATATTTTGTGGCTTTTTCGTCGAATCGGGGAGGTCAGTATAAAATATATCTGACCACCCGCCACGGGGACGAGCCCAAGCTCATCCCCACAGGCGCGGGCGAGGCCACGGCACCGGCATGGGATACCTCACGCATTGTACGCTAAGAGGATAGTACCGGCCGGTACTTGATTTTTGTTGGGGAGCAGGTACAAGCGAAGAAGACTACGGAATGCGATTCCGTGTCGATGAATGCGTAATCAACCCGCAGAGTGGGCGGTAGGTTCAAGGAGATGACATGAGCATTAAGCGTTTTGTCCTGATGGTCATGGTGGTGTGCGTCAGCATGGTCGTGCTTGCCGGCTGCGCCAAGAAACGTGCCGATAGCATGCCTCCGGGCGCCACCAAGGTTGAAGTCGCTGAAGAACCCGTGGATTGGGGCAAGCAGGGGCAGGCGTTGACCGAAGAAGAGCTTCGGGCCCAGCAAAAGGCCCAGGCCATCAAGGAGGTCGGATCGGTTATCTACTTTGCATTCGACTCTTCGGAATTGACTGCCGAGAGCCGTGAGGTTTTGCAGGCCAAGGCTGATATCCTGAAGCGGTACAAGGATTTGACCCTGGTGGTGGAAGGTTATTGCGACGAACGTGGAACCGTGGAGTACAACTTGGCTCTCGGTGAGCGTCGCGCCCGTGCCGCATACGATTACCTTGTGATTCTGGGTATTGCGCCTGACAGGCTCTCCATCGTCAGCTTTGGCGAAGAGAATCCGCAGGATCCCGGTCACACTGAAGAGGCGTGGTCTCAGAACCGCCGCGACCAATTCCGCATTTTCCAATAGGGCGGAGTACTGACGGAGAAAATAAGCCGCGTTCCCTGAGGAGCGCGGCTTTTTTGTCAGGGGAGGGGAAAGCCGCTTAAGCGGAGGCCAAGAGGGATCAACCAGAGGCAGAAAGCTGCGTAGATCCCGGCAAGCAAGTCATCGGCCATGACTCCCAGTCCTCCGGGGAAAATACGTTCTACTCGGCGAATGGGAAAAGGCTTGAGGATGTCGAAAAAGCGAAAGAGTACAAAGGCCAAAATGTATTCCCACAGCCGGGGCGTGTGAATCAGGCTAGGGACGGTAGCGGGCAATAGCGTCACCCACTGGCCGAGCACCTCGTCTATAACCACGCATCCGGGGTCTTTGCGGCCCAGGGCCTGTTCAGCTTTTGACGAAGTCCAGGTGCCCAGAAGGAACAGTGCGGCCAGGACGCAGAAGCGTGCCCAGAGTGGCAACGGAACAAAGCAGATCGGGGCTAGCAGGAGGGCAACCGCCGACCCCCAAGTGCCGGGGACCTTGGGCAGATGTCCTACCGGGCCGAGGGTGGCGATGGCTGTGGCCAGGGGGTGTTTGGCGGCGTTCATTTCTTCTCCTGATGGCTGCGCTGGTTCAGGGCCGCCCCGGTTTCGCACAGTGTGTCCTCTTTAGCAAGCCGGGCCGGTATGCGTCAGGTTTTATTGGTGGTAGTGCCGGTTGCGGTTCGGCGTGAGCGAAATGCGCGCCATAGACCGAACAGGCTGATGACGGCCCAAACGCTTTCGATGAAGGCGGCGGCAAGGTTGAAATCAAAACAAAGCGAATACAGAATGAGCAGCGCGCCGAGCAGGTTGATCAGGGAATAGGCAGGGGAAACGTTGCGCATTTTTCCCAGCTGGAGCAGGAAATAGGCGAGAATGATCAACAGGGAACCAGTTACGCCGATGATGTCGTAATGTGTCATGGTTGCGGGTGCTGGGGATTCTCCACCAGGTCTTGAAATGGAGATTGCCATGCGGTTGTATGTGGTGACGGAAATATACGGCCAGAATGAACATACCGATGAAATGGCTCGGAGGCTATCTGTTTCCGGCTGCCCTTGTTCGGTGGTTGATCCGTATGATGGGCGGCGGTTGGATTTGTGTTCCGAAGCTGATGCATATGGGCGTTTTATGGCGGAATGCGGTCATGAACGGTATGCGCGGCTGTTGGAACAACGTATTTGTGAAGATATGGAATCGGGTGCTGGACCGGTCCGAGTTGTCGGCTTCAGCGCCGGAGCTTCGGCTGTTTGGGGTGTGGCCTGTGCTGCCGTACCGGGCTTGGCGTATGCGGTTTGTTTTTATGGCTCGCAAATACGATTTACCGCTAACAATGTGCCGTGTTGTCCCGTAGATGTTGTCCTGCCACAGTTTGAAGATCATTACAGCGTGTCGGCCCTAGCCCGACAACTTGACGGACATGCCCGGGTGGTCTGTCACGAAACGCCCTGGCTGCATGGCTTTATGAATCCGCTTTCAAGCAATTATGCATCTGATGGGTATGAATATTGGATGCGTTGGCTGGAAGGTTTTGCTTGGGATGCAACGCAAGCGGAACGGATCGACGTCGCTCGTGATGCTGGTTGTCCTTAACTTGCTGAAAAGGTAACGATGGCACAACGTCATTCTCTATGAGATGGAAGCTCGTTGGAGCGGAGCGGGCAACTTCCCTTTGCAGTCTTTGCCCGCAGCCCTTGGAAAGCCCGGGGAGAGTGCTGCATGGTCACGTGTCCTTTTGAGGACTTTTCGTCCCCTGAACAACTTGGGACAGAGCAAGCTTTTGATGTACAGGCAGTAGGCAAGCTGCTTGAACAGGCCGAGCTGCTTTATGATGTGGGGAAAATAGACCTTGCTCAGGCATTGGCTTTGCGGGCGCATGCTTTGATGCCCACCTCCGCACCCCATGGTCAGGAGAAGGAGAAGGCCTTGCAATCAAGGGTGTCTCTTCTCCTCGGCATGACGGCCCTTGTCAAGGGCGATCACGCCCAGGCCTGTCCGCATTTGGAACACGCGTTGGTGTACAGGGAGAACGATCCTGATTTGCTCAGCGCACTGGGGACATGCCACAAGCGTCTTGGCCGACCGGATCAGGCTGTCGTGTTTTATCGCCAAGCCTTGGAATTACGTCCAGACGATCCTTCCATTCTTTTCAATCTCGGCCTTGTGCTCCAACTGCTCAATGATTTTTCCGGAGCCGTTGCCTGTCTCAAGGATGTTGTCGCTTCAGGGAAAATGGGGCGCGATGGTTTGGAAGCTTTGGCGGGCGCATACCTTTGCCAAGGAAACATGACACAATCCCTGATATGTTACCGGGACCTGGCAGCGGCATATCCTCATCATCCTGCGGGATGTGCTGGCCAGGGGCGTATCCTGTTGGCCCAGGACAAGCCCGAGCAAGCCTTGCCGCACTGCCGGGCTGCCGCAGAGCTTGATCCTGAATCGGTTGACCACGCAGTATGCTTTGGCGACGCTCTGTATTCGGCGGGCCGTGCTTCGGAGGCGCTGATTCAATATGAGCAGGCCGTGCGATTGAGCGCAAAAGAATCTTTCCCTGACTCTTCGGATTTACACAACAATTTAGGCGTGGCATTGAAGGCGTTGGGACGGTATACCGAGGCCAAGGAGCAATTTTCCCTGTGTTTGCAAAGCGATTCACGTCATGTCCCTTCTTTGGTTAACCTCGGCATAGCAGCCAAGGAGGCCGGGGAAGCGGCTTCGGCTCAGGAATTGTTGGAACGGGCCGTGGCGATTGCTCCGGGGAGGCTCGATTTGCATCTGTATTTGTGCATGAGCCGTATCCCCTTCATGTATGAGACCGAGGAAGATATTGCCCGCGTTCGGGATGCCTATGCCAAGGACTTGCAGGCCCTGGACCGGATGGTCTCTCAGGCTGACGATGCCGCACTGCACACTCTTGCCTCGGTTGTTGGTTCTCTCCAACCTTATTATCTTGCCTATCAAGGACAAAGCGACCTGGATTTGCAAGTGATCTATGGCCGGTCGATAGCCAGAGCCGTTCGATCTGCTTACGGAGCCCTGGCCGCCCATGATCTGCCCGATGGTCTGATCAAGGGAGAACGCATCCGGGTGGGGTTTGTTTCCGGGCATTTCTTCAATCATTCTGTCTGGAAGATGCCCTTGCAGGGCTGGATTCAAGGTCTGGACAGGGAACGGTTCGAGGTTTTTTGTTATTCCGTATCAGCCTGCGAAGATCAGGAAACCCTTCGAGCAAGCCGCTTGAGCGATTCGTTTCATGCCGGATTGACGACCCTGCGCAGCCTTACACAGGCGGTACAACGCGATGTGCCACACGTGCTTGTGTATCCGGAAATAGGTATGAATCCATTGTGTGCCAAGGCGGCATGCCTGCGCCTTGCCCCTGTGCAGTGTAGCTCCTGGGGCCATCCGGAAACTTCCGGCCTGGACAGCGTGGACTATTTTTTATCCAGTGATCTGATGGAGCCGCAGAATGGTCAGGAACATTACCAGGAACGTTTGATTCGTCTTTCGGGGCTGGGCGTGGCTTATTCCCCTCCGGGTACGGTCCCGGCTCAACTGGGGCGGGCCGACTTTGACCTTGGCGTACAGGATGTAGTCTATCTTTGTCTGCAAACGCCTTACAAGTATCTGCCGCGTCATGATGCTGTGTTTGCGGCTATTGCCCGGCGTGTGCCCCGGTCGCGATTCGTCTTTTTGCAGATCAACGGCGCAACGAAATTCAACAGCGACTTTGCGGCACGGTTGCGGCGGGCATTTAGTGCCTCCGGGTTGAATCCGGACAACCATCTTGTTTTTCTGCCCCACATGCCTGCTCCCAAGTATCATGCACTGGTCGCTCTGGGTGACGTTTTTCTTGATTCCTTTGCCTGGTCCGGGTGCAATACCACTCTGGAAACATTGCGGTATGGCATTCCCGGGGTAACCTTGCCCGGCGAGATGATGCGCGGACGGCATACCATGGCCATACTTCAGACCGTGGGGCTGGAAGAGCTGATCGCCTCTACAGTGGGGGAATATGTTGAAATCGGGGTGCGCCTGGGGCTGGATCAAGCATGGCGAAAAAAAATGTCGGTCAAAATTCTAGAGAATCTGCCGAGATGTTATGACGACAAAGAAGCAGTGTCTTCCTTTGAGCGTTTTCTCGAAGAGACTGTGAACGCTTTGGAAGGCACGGTGTAGGGAAACAATATGACGAAATAATTTGTTGATTCAGTTTATGTTTTTTTTACTCCTTTTTTGTATGTTCGTGCCATGCCGTATCTTTGCGACACCAATTGCTGTTTTGAATCTGTTTTATAAAAAATATTCTGGTTCTTTTGGTTCTGCACAAAGCTTGTTAAGCCTGTTGGCTGCATCTTTTACCGGACTCTCTTTCATGCTTCTGGCTTGTTGAGGGCAATTTTTAATGCATGCGCAACATGTAATACATTTTTCATGATCAATCTTTGTACTGTCCTGCCGGTCAATGGCACCGACAGGGCATATCTCTGCGCAAAGGCCACATTGCGCACACAATTCATTTACTGCGATGAAATCAACCGTCCATAGTTTCGAATCCTTACGATAAGGATACATCCCAGGAACACTTATGCTCGGAATTGCAGTTGTAGTAGAGATATATTGTACTTTCTCACGTACTTTTTGACCAAATGCTTCTGCATGATTTAAATCTTTTTTATCAGGGCGTCCCTGGGCTACGGGCGTTTCTGCATTTGAGAACGAATGTTCTCCGATGTACGCTGCTCCGGCAATAGGGATACATCCACATTGCATTACTATGGTGTTAAGCTCAAGTAGCGCGTCTTCGTATGCGCGATTCCCATAGACGACAACACATACTGTTGGTGTATTGTCTGCTTGAATTGAGTGCAGCCATTCTGACAACAGTTCCGGGACTCTTCCCATATAAACAGGAACAGCAATGACAAGAAGTTCATTCCCTGATATATTCAATTTATTTCTTCTTGCCTCTGGTCTTGTGATGTCGATTATATCTGTGAATATTGCGTTAATACCGTGCGCAATACTCTGAGCAACAGCTTTTGTTGTGCCTGTCGGTGAAAAATACACGAGTTTGACAGAGTCTATTTTCATTGATTTGTCCATTGGTGAGATGTTTTCAACCGTTCATGTTGTTTAAGCTGCAAAAATGCAAATTTCATGTCGTCAATGGTGATGTGCAGTGCCACACACTACCCGGGGGGGAGGGAATGCTGAATATGGCGTTTTCTCTGGCTCACTTTGCACTCATTCCCCTTCAGTAATGTTTTCGGGATACTCTCCATATTTGAACGCGCGATACCAAAATTTACGCACTGTAGGTGTGGCTATATCCAATGATTCCATGATGTTCATTGTGAACTCAATGCTTCCCAATCCGCTGGCTGTGGTGATGTGTTCGTCCGTTACGGCCAGTTCCGAAACATAGTCATTCTGACCGGTATACTCTGGGACATGTGTGCAGAGGTATTGTAAAGAATTGGATGTATGTTTTCTCCCTTGCAATATGCCAGCTTTTGCCAGAACGGTCGTTGCTGCGCATATTGCTGCTATTGGTACTTCTGCTGTGTCAAGAATTTTCAGAAATGAATGAACGTTGTCCATTGGATATGATTGTTCCCACATCATCCCTCCTGGCAGGATAAACAGGAGGACTTCGGAAGGATCAATTTCTGAGAGTTGTTTTTCCGGTTGAACTTTCAATCCGCCCATAGAGAATACCGGTTTGTCAGAGAATCCGACACTCACAACTTGAATGTTGCCTAAGCGCTTCAGCTCGGCAAGGATGTATCCTATTTCCCAATCAGCGTATCCGTGGAACAACAATACATGCGCTTTTTTCATGTCTTCTCCATTGTCGGGCAATGCTGACTCGCTTTATCTCGTATGTTCTCTCGAAAGAATAACACCCCGTTCCAACAATATTACCACCAGTCGCGCCAACGGCAAGCCGACGACATTGGTATACGAGCCGTGCACGTGCTCTACGAGAAAGGCGCCGATGCCTTGAATGGCGTATGCTCCAGCCTTGTCCATAGGTTCGCCCGTGGCTGCATAGGCCAGCAACTCAGCATCGCTGGTTTGGCGCATGCGGACATCGGTGGAGGCCGCAAAGCTTTGCGTTGTGCCCTCGGGAAGAAACAGACAGCAGCCTGTGACCACCTGATGGGTTTGGCCCCGCAGCATTTGCAGCATGCGCAAGGCGTCGGCCTGATCCGCAGGCTTGCCGAGGATGACCTCTCCCAGAGCGACCACGGTATCCGCTGCAATGACCGCCGCATCCGGGAAACGGGCCGCCACTTCCTCCCCTTTAATGCGGGCCATGCGCATGGCATAGCGTTCAGGTGTTTCTTTGTTCTGGGGAGCAGGTTCTTCGGCAAGGCTCGGCTCGATACGAAACTCTATGCCCAAGGCCTGCAAAAAATCCCGCCGCCTGGGCGAGCCCGAGGCCAACACAATTGGAATCCGTGTCGAATAGATGGCATGGTTCATGTGCGTTTTCCTTTCCCACATCGCTGGTCAAGTCAAGGTCCATGGCTCTGCAACAGACCGACATTTTTTTGTCCTCTGATTGGGTTCAATACTGTTCGCATACTCCAACATGCTGTAGTTGCACTATTTTAACTCTTGGCAGGGATATTGCTTTGTGTATGCAGGCATGCTCATGCGTAGCCGGGAGAAACGTATGCACAAAGATTTTGATCCATATTTCGGGAAAATGGCGGGACTGACCAGGCAGCCGGAAGCGGCCGGGGAAGCGCCCGGCGATTGGTCCGTGCCGTGGGCAGACCTGATGATGGTCATGTTCGTGCTCTTCGTGGTGCTCTACGTCTATGCCGTGAAAAACAAGGACGTGGTGGTCATTTTTTCGCAGCGCACCATGCCCGGCGAAATAGCTGCCCCTGGCGAGCACCTGGAAGGAGTGCTGGCCAGGTTCGCGGGGCGGTCGACTGAAAATGGTCAAGGCGCGGCGCTGGAAAACGGGGAAGTGTTCTATAAATCCGGGGCCAACGGCGTTTCCGTGATTCGCGAACGCGACCGTGTCCGCGTGACTTTGCGAGGGGGCGTGTTCTTTGATCAGGGTTCGTCCGAACTCAAGCCGGATTCTTTGCAGTATTTAGCCGAGGTTTCCGAAGTCATTCGCCTGACTCAGGGCAGCATCGAGGTCGTGGGCTATGCGGGCGATCTGGAAACGGACGGCGACCCGGGATTTCGCCTGACTGCCGAGCGCGCCTCCAATGTGGCCGGATATTTCATTGAAGCCGCGGGCATCGCTCCACGCCGTTTCTCTGTTTCGGGCAGGGGAAGCTACTCGCCCGAAGTACCCTCGCTCACGCAGGCCAATGAAGATACCAACCGCCGTGTGGAGATCATTATCCACACCGGCTCCTGAGGGGAGGCTTTGACATGAACAAACAGAACATCGTCGGCGTGGCCATTGCCGGAATGGCTTTTATGTCAAGTTTCTGGCTTATGGGCGGGATGGCCGCCTACTGGAATCTGGCCGCATTCGTGGTCGTCATTTCCGGTTTGGCTGCGGCATTGCTGCTCAGCTATCCGTATTCGGACGTGCGGTCCGCAGCGGCAATGGCGCGTGAAGCTTACGCCTCCCGGCTGGTCACACCCAGCGAGATCGTGGCCACGCTCCTGGATCTTTCGGTGCGCAGCAAGGTGGACGGCGTGCTTTCCCTGGAACAAATGCGGGAAAAGACCACCAGTGTCTTTTTACGCAACGGCCTGATGTTTTTGGTGGATAATTACAAGGAACGGGAAATCCGCGACTTTATGAGTACGGAAATGGCCTTCTTCAGCCTGCGCCGTCAACAGAGCGAACGCATCTTCCGGACCATGGCCCGTACTGCCCCGGCGTTCGGCGTCGCAGGCAGCGTCATCGGTCTCATCGGCCTGCTCATGGGCATCAACGATACGTCCGTGATCCTTTCCAGTATCCCCGTGGCATTTCTTTCCACGCTGTACGGCGTGGTGCTGGGGAATCTGGTCCTGGCCCCCATGGCCGAAAACATGCATTTCCGCACCGATGCTGAGTTGTTGAATCAGAAGTTGATCATGGAAGGCGTGGTGGCCATCAGCCGCGAACAGAATCCTTACAAACTGGAAAAGAAGCTTTGCTCATTTCTCAGCCCGGAAGAGCGCGAAGGGCATGCCGAAGCCTTGCGCAGCCTGACAAGAACCTACATTAAGCGTAAGCGGGAACAAGAACGCGAGCTTGTGGAGCCCAAGGTTGCCCCGGTGGCCAAGGCGTCCTGACAGCGCAGCTACATAGTGTAAAAAAAGGGAGCCTTGCGGCTCCCTTTTTTATGGCTTGATGGATTCATCGTCCTGAACGATGAGGTTAGGCAATTCATCAGGATTGTCGGCAAGTGGGGGAAAATGTTCGGCCAGCAACTGACCGCATCGCCGTATGGCCTCACAAAGCGCGTCGGCCTGGCGTTTTTCGCGGATGCCGCCGACGACCATGGTTACGATTTCGTCCCAGGTACGTGGCGGCACCTTGTCGTTGATGCCTTTGTCCGCCAGCACAAACACCCGGCGTTCGAAAATCGAGATGTAGATCAGTACGCCGGTCAGGTCCCGGGTACGGTGCAGCCCATGGGAATGAAAGGCCTGCATGGCCGCGCGGGCCACTTCCGTATCCATGACCGCGCCGGGCATGAAGAAACGCTTCATGCCCGGGAAGGCGCGCAGCAACAGAAAGAACAGCGTGTAGGCCACTCCGAAACAAATTAGGAAGGACCACATGTCCTGACGGCCTGACAACCATGTCGCGGGAATGGATATGGCCAGCCCAAGGGCCAATGTGCCATTGAAAAGCGCTGCGGGATACTGTCCGCTGGCCGAGGCCACGAACGGGACGATTTCGCCGGAGGTGGTATGCTCCACCTCGCGTACCGCGGCGATGACATTGGCGCGGTCGGCATCGGAAAGAAATGTCTGGGTCGAGTTGCTCATCCGTTTTCCTCGCATGTTCTGTTGCACGCTCTACCAGCCGCCGGAAGCGCCACCGCCGCCGAATCCGCCGCCACCGCCGCCGAAGCCTCCGCCTCCGCCGAATCCACCGCCTCCTCCGCCCCAAAACATGTTGGGAGGCAGGTTGGAACGCGAGCGGGTCGAGCTGTGGGCAGTAGTGCCCATGCCTGCGATGTTCAGGAAGAGGATCAGCAGGGGGACTGCCAATACCAATAAGAACATGAACAGCCTGGGCGGTCCGCCTTGTCCCTTGGGCGGGGCCGTGAACTCGCCGCGTACGGCTTGGGTCATGGCCACCACGCCGGCCACGAAGCCGCCGTCAAAATCGCCGTCCTTGAAGCGGGGGCCGATCACGTTGTCGATGATCGCACCTGACATGACGTCCGTGAGCACGCCTTCCAGGCCGTACCCCACCTCGATGCGTATTTTGTGGTCATCGCGGGCCACGAGCAAAATGGCTCCGTTGTCTTCCTTTGTTCGTCCGATCTTCCAGGCGTCGGCCACTTTGATAGAGAATTCTTCCAGGCTTTCGCCTTCCAGAGACGGGATGGTCAGCACCACGATCTGGGTGGAATCGGTTTGTTCCAGCTCGGACAGGGTTTGGTCGAGCATGCGCAGGGCCACAGGCGAAATCATGTCCGCGTAATCGTTGACCCGTCCCTTGAGCATCGGCACATCCAGGGCCGTAGCTGTCGAAGGCAGGAGCAGCGCTGCGGCAAGCAATAGTGTGCAGACCGGAATTCCGAGCCGGGAAAAGCGGGAGAATCGGGCGGGAAGCGCCATGGCTATTCCTTGGTTCCGAAGTTGACCTGGGGAACCTGCCGAGCGGTTTCGTCGGCGGCGAAGAATTCCTTGCGTTCCAGGTTCAGCAGCAGGGAATTGGTCATGCTGTTGGGAAAGCTGCGGATGGAGAAGTTGAAGGTTTTGACTGCTTCATTGTAGCGTTGGCGGGCAACATTAATACGGTTTTCCGTGCCTTCGAGCTGATGTTGCAGGGCCAGGAAGTTCTGGCTGGCCTTGAGGTCGGGGTAGCGTTCGACCACGACCATGAGCCGGGAAAGAGCCGACGTGAGTTCACCCTGGGCCGCTTGAAAAGTGGCCAACGCCTGCGGGTCGGAAAGGGCCTGCTGCGTGAGCTGGATGGAGCTGGCTTTGGAGCGCGCTTCGACAACAGCCTGGAGAGTTTCCTGTTCGTGGGCGGCATAGCCTTTGACCGTTTCCACCAAGTTGGGGATGAGGTCGGCACGGCGCTGCAGGGCCGCTTCAAGGTTGCCCCAGGCGGCAAAGACTTCTTCCTCGTTCTGCTGCATGGTGTTGTATCCGCAACCGGTGAACAGAGGCAGGGTAAACAGGCACATGAACAGTATGGCCAAGCGTTTTGGCATGCAATGTCTCCTTTTGATGAATGGTCGAAGTCTTTGGATACCCGATTACTCCAGGGAAGGGAACCGGGCGGGAAGCTGTCGTGTCATGGGAAATAAGGCTTGCCGCGCCTTGCTGGTTGTATGTTACTGTGTCGAAAAAGGAGAGGAGATCGTGACCGAGATCCTTGTGGCCGATATTGGCGGCACCAACAGCCGCTTTGCGCTCTTCCGGGCCGGGCATGAAGGGCTGGCCATGACAAAAAGCATTTGGCTGCCCACTGCCGAATCCCATTCCTTTGCCGATTTGTTGGACCGGCTGCGGCAAGAGGGTTTTCCTGTTTGCCCGGGCGAACCCGAAGCCACGGTCTTGGCCGTCGCAGGGCCGGTTCGCGGTGGAATGCGTTGCGATCCTCCCAATATCAACTGGGATATCGATTTGGAGCGCGATTTGGACCGGAAGCTTTCCGGCGTGGCCCGAGTCTTTCTCATCAATGATTTTGTGGCCCAGGCTTTTGCTTGTCGTACCCGTGCCGTGGAGGGCGCTCGCATCATCCAGGCCGGGCAGCCCGAGCAAGGGCGGGCCGTGGCCGTGATCGGCGCGGGCACCGGACTGGGGCATTGCGCCCTGGTGCCGCATGCGGGCGGTTATGCCGCTGTTTCATCGGAAGCGGGCCATGCTGACTTCCCTTTCCGTGATAAGGCGGAACGCGACTATGAACGATTTGTCCGCAGTGTCTTGCACGTCGATCATTGCCAAATGGAAGATGTGGTTTCCGGTTCCGGGTTGGCCCTGATTCACAAATTTCATACCGGTAAAGAAATGGAACCGGCTGAAGTGGCTGCCGGGTTGGATGATGCGTCTCCTACTCTGGAATGGTTTGCCCGTTTTTATGGACGCGCGGCGCGGTTGTACGTGCTCAACCTGTTGGCCCTGGCAGGGCTGTACATCACAGGAGGTGTCGCAGCCAAAACCCCTTCGCTTGTGACCTGTCCGGCTTTTCTTGAGGAGTTCCGCAACTGTCGCGATTACGCAGACCTGTTGTCCGCAGTGCCGGTGCATCTCAACGCAAATCAGGAAAGCGGTCTTTACGGGGCGGCGCTTTACGGGCGTCAGGCTCTCGCGGTCCGTACCGGAGGAACTGCGTGAGTCCCCTGGTCAAGCGGCTGCTGGTGCTGGTTGTCGTTGTTGCCCTTGTTTTTTGCTTTTTTCTTTTCGAGTTGGATGCGTATTTATCCCTGTCTGAATTGAAGCATTCTCGTGAAGCCCTGGCTGCCTTTATCGACCTTCATCCTCTTGGCTCGGCAGCGGTGTACCTTTTGATCTACATTGCTGTGACCGGCTTGAGCTTGCCTGGAGCCGTGCCGGTGAGCCTGGCTGGCGGGGCGCTTTTCGGTTTGTGGCAGGGAGTGGTCCTGGCTTCTTTGGGTAGTACCACGGGAGCTGCCCTGGCCTGCCTCGTGGCGCGCTATCTGTTGCGAGACTGGGTGCAAAGCCGCTTCGGTCCTCGTTTGAAGCGTATTGATAGCGGTCTGGAGCGTGAAGGCGCGTTGTATCTTTTTACTTTGCGACTTATCCCCATCTTCCCTTTTTTCCTTATTAATCTGGCCATGGGGTTGACGCGGATACCCTTGTGGACTTTTGTCTGGGTTTCCTGGATGGGCATGCTTCCGGCCACGTTTGTCTTTGTCAATGCGGGAAAGGAATTGGGACGGCTTGATTCCGTTGCGGGTATTCTCTCGCCGAGCATCTTGTTGTCTTTCGCCTTGTTGGGTCTGTTTCCCCTGGCGGCCAGGCGCCTGCTGGGATGGTACCGAAGGAGCAGGGGCCATGGCCAAATATGATTATGATTTATGCGTCATCGGCGGGGGAGCAGCCGGATTGACCGTGGCTTCGGGAGCGGCGCAGCTTGGCGCGCGGACTCTGCTTGTGGAGCGTGAACCGCAATTGGGAGGAGACTGCCTGCATCATGGCTGCGTGCCGAGCAAGACCCTGATCAAGACCGCCAAGGTACGGCGGCTCATGCAACGGGCCGAAGAATTCGGCTTGCCCGGGGTTGAGCTTGGCCCCGTGGATTTCCAGAAGGTTCGCGCACGCATCGCGAGCGTTGTGCAGGGCATCCAGGAACATGATTCCGTGGAGCGGTTCTGTTCGTTGGGCGCGCAAGTGGAATTTGGCCCGGCGCGGTTTCTGGATGCGCATATCCTGGAAGTGGGGGATCGTCGTTTCAGCGCGGCCCGTTTTGTGGTGGCTACGGGCTCCTCTCCTGTCCTGCCGCCTTTTCCCGGCATGGAGAACGTCTCCGCGTTGACCAACTTGGATATTTTTTCGCTGGAGAAGTTGCCTTCATCGTTACTTGTACTTGGAGCCGGACCTATTGCCTGCGAATTGGGCCAGGCCTTTGCCCGTTTGGGCAGCAGCGTGACCCTGCTGCAACGCAGCGGCCAGATATTGAGCCGCGAGGATGCGGACATGGCCGGGATCGTGGAAAAGGCTTTGCGTGCCGAAGGCGTGGATATTCGGTTGGGCTGTGCCGTAGGCGGAGTCCGGACGCTCCCGGGCGGGGTCGCGGTGGAATACGATTCCGGCCATGGTCCGCAGACTGCGCAGGCGGAACAATTGCTTGTGGCCTTGGGACGCAGCCCCAATGTGGCTGGATTGGACTTGGAGAATGCCGGAGTGGAGTATGACTCCAAGGGAATAACCGTGGACGAGCGCATGCGCACTTCGCAAAAGCATATCTATGCCGCTGGCGACGTGACGGGCAAGCATCAGTTCACCCATGCCGCAGGGTATGAAGGCGGCATAGTGGTGACAAATGCCATACTTCGGTTGCCTCGCAAGGTGGATTACACGTGGTTGCCGTGGTGTACCTATACCGAGCCGGAGCTGGCCGGAATTGGCCGCACGGAAAAAGAATGCCGGGCGGCGGGGCTTAAGTGTTCCGTGCTGGTGGAACCATTCGCTGACAATGACCGGGCCAGGGCCGAGGGAGAAATAGAAGGCTGTATCAAATTGCTCTTGTCGGACAAAGGAAGGCCGCTTGGCGTGCAGATCGCGGGGCCGCATGCCGGTGATCTTGCCGGTGAATGGATTGCGGCGTTATACGGTAAAATAAAATTGTCCTCACTTGCAGGCGCGGTGCATCCCTACCCGACTTTTGCGGAAATCAATAAACGTGTGGCAGGGAAGGTCTTTGCAGAGAAAATTTTCTCCAATCGTGTCAGAAAAATATTGCACTTCCTCTTCGACTATCGCGGGAATGCCTGCAATGTGCCGAAATAGCACTTCATTTCTTGGCAATGGGCTATCGTGTCAACCCTTGCCCCCAGGCCGCTCCTAGGCTACATCAAGCCCATTCCAACGAGGCGCGGAGGAGGAAGTGCGTGAGCGTTGATCCTGATCGTTACACCAAGATGTATCCGGTTTCCTGGGAGCAACTGCACCGGGACTGCCGGGCGCTTTCCTGGCGCTTGCTGGAGCATGGACCGTTCAAGGGTATTTATTGCATTACCCGAGGCGGGCTTGTTCCCGGAGCCATTCTGGCCCGTGAGCTCGATATTCATCTCATCGACACCGTCTGTATCTCCAGTTATACATGGCAGCAGCAGGGAAATGCCGCCGTGCTCAAAAATATCGAAGGCAACGGCGAAGGCTGGCTGCTTGTGGATGATCTTGTGGATACGGGACGTACGGCCCGGCTTGTCCGTGAGATGCTGCCCAAGGCGCATTTCGCGACGATCTACGCCAAACCTGAAGGGCGGCCGCTCGTGGATACATATGTGACGGAGGTCAGTCAGGATACCTGGATATTGTTTCCTTGGGACGCGGGTCATCAGTTTGTGGAACCCATTGCCCAGCGCCGCCCGGAGTGCTAGTCGCGGGCGGATTTATCGTATAGTCAGAAGAGTGGTGGATGGCGTCCTTGCTTGGGATGCGCATGAACAAAAGTTAATTTTGGAGGAGAACGATGAACAAAATCGTAAGGGTATTGCTGGCCGCAATGTTTGTGGCTGCATTTGCGTTCGTTGTTGTCGGTTGTGGTGACAAGGCGGAAGAGAAAGCCCAGGCTCCTGCCGAACAGGCCGCCGTGGAAGCGCCTGCCGCCGAAGCCCCCGTTGCCGAGGCCCCTACTCCCGAGGGCACGTTCAAAGCCGGTTTTGTGTATGTCTCCCCCATCGGTGACGCGGGATATTCCTATGCCCACGATCAGGGCCGACTGGTCCTTGACAAGCTGGATGGCGTGGAAACCTCCTTTGCCGAGAACGTGGCCGAAGGCCCGGACTCCGAACGTGTGATCCGCAATATGGCCCGCAAGGGTTTCAACGTGATTTTTGCCACCAGCTTTGGTTTCATGGACCCCATGATCAAGGTGGCCGGCGAGTTTCCGGACGTGAAGTTCATGCATTGCTCGGGTTTCAAGACTGCGGACAATGCCAATAACTATTTTGGTCGCATGTATCAGGCCCGGTATCTTACCGGCATCGTGGCCGGTTCCATGACCAAGTCCAATGAGATTGGATACGTGGCCGCCATGCAGATTCCCGAAGTCATTCGCGGCATCAACGCCTTTACGTTGGGCGTCCGCGCCGTGAATCCGGAAGCCAAGGTCCGCGTGGTTTGGACCAACACCTGGTATGATCCCGTTCTGGAAAAGGACGCTGCCGTGAGCCTGCTGGACGCCGGCTGCGACATCATCGCCCAGCATCAGGATTCTCCCGGCCCGCAGGAAGCCGCTGAAGAGCGTGGCGCCTACTCCATCGGTTACAATACCGACATGGCCGCTTTCGCACCCAAGGCGCATCTGACCGCAGCCGTCTGGAATTGGGCACCGTTGTATCTGGAGACCGTGGAGCAGATCAAGGCCGGTACCTGGAAGGGCAACCAGTCCCTGTGGGAAGGTATGGACAAGGGTATCGTGGACATCGCCCCCTTCGGCCCCATGGTTCCGGAAGAGGTCAAGGCTCTGGTTGCGGAAAAGAAGGCTGAGCTCCAAAAGGGCAACGACTTCGTGTTCGTCGGTCCGATCAAGAACCAGGCTGGTGAGATTGTCGTTGCCGAAGGCGCGACTCCCACTGACGGCGAACTGCTCGGCATGAAGTACTTTGTCGAGGGTGTCGTTGGCAGCATTGATTAATCAAAGCAAGTGATTATGAACGCGTTCCGCATCAGGAAACGTGACGAACCCTGGAAGTGGGGCGCCCTGGTTACTTTTCCGGGCGCCCTGCTCTTTTCCCTCTCCATCTGCGCTGTGCTGCTGCTCTGGCAGGACAAGTCCGTCATGCAGGGCGCAGAGGTTTTCTGGGCGGGAACCCTGGGGGAGGCGTGGGCTCTGGAGGAGGCACTGCTCAAGGCCGTGCCTATTTTCCTGTGTTCTCTCGGCGTGGCTGTGGCGTTCCGCATGCAAATCTGGAACATCGGCGCGGAAGGGCAGTTCGCGCTCGGGGCCATCGGCGCGTCCTGGATGGCCTTGTCCTTCCCGGGGCTTTCCGGTTGGCTGCTGATTCCGCTCATGTTTGCCATGTCCTTGGTCTGCGGCGCACTCTGGGCGCTTATCCCGGCCTTTTTGCGGCTGCGGCTCAAAGTCAATGAGATCATCTCCACCTTGATGCTCAATTACATCGCTATTTTGTTCATCGACTATCTTGTGCTGCGTGTGTGGAAAGACCCGTCAGGTTTTCCGGTCTCTCCGGAGTTTGCAAGCGGAGCCAAGGTTGGGCTGATGTTCGGGCGTATGCATTGGGGACTGGCCCTGTGTATCGTTAGTGGATGTATTGTCTGGGCTTTCATGCGCTTCACGCGGCTCGGCTATGAGCTCAAGGCCAGCGGCGAGGGTGCGCGCGTGGCTCGGTACGCCAAGCTACCGTATTCTTTTTTGGTCATGTTCGTCATGGGCGTGAGCGGCGCGTTGGCTGGTTGGGCCGGA
>JAZHDD010000062.1:0-46725 GCA_036541255.1 Desulfovibrionaceae bacterium
TTCCATCCGGGGCTTGCCCGGAAAGCCGATCATTTCCACGGTACGCGAGAGCTCCAGGGCGTCGATGCCCGGCGAGGTGCAGCCTCTGGCCGGAGCCTTGGCTGCACGTTCCAGCAGGGTGGGGAAGAAGGCGTTCAGTTCGAGCAGGACCGGATAGCGTTCGGCCATGCGGAAGAAGCTGCGCAGGGTGTACTCCGGATCCGGCTGGACAGCCGCGTTGAGCCGCCGCAACAGTGCGGTTTCAACGGGCTTTCCACCCTCAATAAGAATGCCGTTTGCGGCGAGGATGACGGAGTTCATTTTCCTACCAATACAGTTCTCTTCCGAAAAGCGCCAGGGGGGTAGAAAGCCCCCCCGGCGTTCCGATTGGTTTACTCTTCTTCAGGCTTCAGGTGCTCCGGGATGATGGCCATCTCGATGAGCAGGGGCTTGAGGAAACTCCACTTGATGCCGATCTCGTATTCTTCCTCGAGGTCGCGGATGGCGTCCCAGCAGTTGTGGCAGGGCGAGATGACCAGTTCCGCGCCTGTGGCCAGGATCTGGTCGCGCTTGCACTTGAGCGCCACGTTGCGCTGTGGGCGGTATTTGCCCACGCCGTTGAATCCGCCGCCGCCGCCGCAACAATAGTTGTGTTCGCGGTTGGGGGTCATTTCGATGAAGTAGCCGGGCTCCACCAGGTAGCTCATGATCTCGCGGGCCTTGTCAGCCAGGCCGTGGTTGCGGATGTAGTTGCAGGAATCCTGGTAGGTGGTCTTGACCTTGATGCGTTTGGCCGGGTCGATCTTGAGACGGCCCGTGGTCAAGACCTCGTGCACCCATTCCACGTAGTGGATGTAGGGAGCGGGCGGGTTGCCGTCCTTGCGTCCGGCCCAATACGGGCCTTCCACGACGGTTGCCCGGTGGGCGTGGCCGCACTCGGTGCCGATGACGCGCTTGGGCTTGAGCCGTTCGATGGCGTCGTACACGGTTTCCACCTGCATTTTGCAGGCTTCCCAGTCGCCCGCGAACATGGACAGGCTGGTCTGTTCCCAGCCGGTGCTCGGCACGGTCCAGTTTTCGCCCGTGATGTGGAAGAGGATGGCCGCCTCGGCCAGGTCTTCCGGATAGTGCTTGGGCTCGCGGGCGTTGCAGGTGTACATGATGTCCGCGCCTTCCTTGTCGATGGGGATCTCCAGACCCGGCCATTCGTCCTCGGATTCCTCGGCCATCCATTCGCAGGTCTCGACCCAGTCCTCGCTGGTCACGTCCATCTGGGCGCGGAAGATGCGGTGCATGCCCGAGCCGATCTTCAGCTCCCACGGCACAAAGCCCTGGGAGTTGAGCACGCCGCGCAGGTAGCTGAACATCACGCCCATGTCGATGCCGTAGGGGCAGAAGCTGCCGCAACGGTTGCAGCAGGTGCACTTGGACCAGGACGTGTCCATGCAGTAGCGCATGAACTCGTTGTCCACGGGCAGGTTCTTCTCGACCCGGCGGACCATCTCGCCCAGCGTGGTCTGGATCTTGTAGGACGGCACCTGCTTGGGGTCGCGTTTGTTGACGTTGTAAAGGAAGCACGAGTCCGCGCAGAGCCCGCAGTGGGCGCACATGTCAAGCCAGGTGCGAGTCCTGGACTTGAGTGTGTTCTTGAACGTGGCCTTGAGCTTGTCCATGTCCACTTCGAGGGCGTTGAGTTCCTCGTAGTAGAGCTTCCCGCCCTTGTCGCCCAGCAGAGCGTCGAGCTCCTCCCGGGTGTTCACGGGCTTTTTGTTGCAGAGGGTACCTTCAGGCATGTTTCAAATCTCCTCTACCGCCGCTACCAGGCGAAGTTCTTCTTCTTGCCGCCACGCTTGATGCCGAAATCCATGCCCAGCTGAGCGCGGGACAGGAAGAAGCCGACAACGTGGTACAGCTTGGTGCAGGGAATGGCCACGAGCATGATCTCGCCGGCGGCGATGTGCGCCAGCAGCCAGAATTGGTACTCGCCGACCTGGTGAACGGCCAGATAGCCGGTCACGAACGGTGCCACGGTGATGAGCAGCAGCAGATAGTCGTACCAGGTGGTAATGATGCGCACTTCGGGCAGGGCGATGCGCCGCACCGCGATGAGCGCGGCGGCCGCGAGCATGAGCAGGGTCAGGAAGTCTGCCGCGCCCATGGACATGGTCGGCCACCAGCCGATGCCGAGGCCCTCGCGCAGCAGAACGACGTGTCCTTCCAGGAACAGCGGCACGGCCAGCAGCCCGATGTGGAAGCAGAAGAACATGATGGTGAAGCCGGGCTTGGCGCGCCAGCCGTGGTTGCCGAAGGGCAGGAGCCAGAACAGGATCGAGCGGATGGCCCCTTTGGCCCCGTAGGTGGGGTAGGCGCTGTAGGCCACGCGGTCGAGCTGCCAGCTCAGCCCCTTGATATACCAGACCACCCGGAAGATGAGTCCGCCCAGGCAGATGATCACCGATGCCCAGAGCAGTGGTCCCGTCAACAGTTCGTACATAGCGAAACTCCTTGCAGGTCTGCCCGCTTATCTGACGTTCTTGTGGTTTTCTTCGTCGCGGGCGGTCAAAAAGGACCACCAGCCGACAAAGGCGGCCAAGCCGCAGCCCATGAGGACGTACACCAGCCCCTTGGTATGGGTCAGGAAGTCCTGAAGCGTGTAGAATGCATGTTCCATAACGGCCTCCTAGTGGTCTTCCTTGTATTCGGGATGCGTGTAGAAGATCGGCATCCTGGTGGAGATGAAGCGGAAGGTCAGGATCAACAGCGTGACGATGAACACGGAGACCCAGACTTCATGCCAACTGGGGAAGTAGCGCTGCGAGGAAGGCAGCTGCCAGTTGAAGGCCACCAGCGAGACGTTGAAGCGGTTGACCACGATGCCCAGCACGGCCAGGAGCGCGGTCCACTTGCACAGGGCCAGGTTCCGTTCGCGTGCGCCGATGGCGTAGAGCAGGCTGGGCAGAGCCACGAACACGCCCATCTCGACCATGAACCAGGAGCCCATGGGCGTGAACAGGTATTTCCAGTTGTTGTCAGCGGCAATGCCGAAGACCTTGATGATGAAGTAGCCGAGCAACACCCAGGAGGCGGCGCGGGCAAAGCTGAACACGAAGTTGTCATGCTCATGCAGATAATGGTCGTCCATCTTGTGGTGCAGCCAGCGGTGCGAGAGCGAACCCTCAAAGATGACCATGGACAGGCCCGCCACCGTGCTGGAGACGAAGAAGAAGACCGGCAGATAGCCCGAGTACCACAGCGGATGCACCTTGCTCGGGGCAATGAGGTACAGCGCGCCGAGCGAGCTCTGGTGCATGGTGGAGAGCACCACGCCCATGATGGTCAGGGCGATGGTCGCACCGTGCAGCAGGTTGCGCAGTTTCTTGAAGCCGAGCCATTCCAGGGCCGCGGGGCTGAACTCCAGGAAGAGCACCGAGAGGTAGAGGAACACGCACAGGCCGATCTCGAAGAGCACCGAGGTGGGGCCTGCCTGCCAGAACAGCGGGTAGACCAGCCGCCAGGGACGGCCCACGTCGTAGTGCAGGGCGAAGACCACAAAAGCGTAGCCCAGGAAGGCGGTCAGGATCGCGGGCCGCACAGCACCGTGGTACTTCTTCAGGCCGAAGAGATACACGGCCGAGGAGGTGACGTACCCTCCGGCGGCCAGGGCCACGCCGCAGAGCAGGTCGAAGCCGATCCAGATGCCCCAGGGGTTGTTGTCGTCCAGGTTGGACACGGCGGCCAGTCCGCCGGTAAAGCGCAGCACCGTCAAATACAGGCCCACGGAACAGATCACGAAGGCGATGACGTTGAACGGCGTAATCAGACTTGGTTTGGTTTCGGTGTTCATTAGGCCTCCCCACCCTTGTCGGCGTTGTCGGCGCTGTCGGCTTCGGCCGCCTGGGCGGCTTCAGCGGCTTTGGCCGCTTCGGCGAGGGCTTTCTTGACTTCACGGTCCACGGTGGCCTCCTTGTCCTTGGCGGCCTTTTCCTGGGCCTGCTTCATGGCGGCCTCGTGCTTGGCCTGGGCTTCGGCCAGAGCGTCTTCCACGGCCTGCTTTTTGGCCCGGTTCGCATCCTTGGCGTTGAGCTTGCTCATGCCGTAGATGCCGGTCAGCAGCACGGGCCAAAGGCCCACGACCATGGCCACGCCGCCCAGGGCGCCCTTGGTGAAGGTGGGTGCGGGATCGACGCCGAGGTCGGTGCGCAGGCCCAGCTCTTCGAAGGGCACGCCGGAGATGTACAGCCAGTTGGTGCCGCCCATTTCCCGCTCGCCGTAGATGCCGTCCACGTACTTGCCGGGATTGCGGCGCATGCGTTCGCGGGCGATCTTGAGCAGTTCGTCGCGCTTGCCGTAGGTCAGGGCCTCCTTGGGACAGCCTTCGACACAACCGGGCAGGCTGCGTTCACCCTTGGCGATGTGCGGGTGGCACATGTGGCACTTGCGCACTTCCGGGGTGATGGGATCGTCGTAGGTGTAGGCCGGGACGCTGAACGGGCAGGCCACCATGCAGTAGCGGCAGCCCACGCAGACGCTGGCGTCGTAAGTCACGGAACCGTCGGACTCCTTCTTGAAGGCCCGCACGAAGCAGGCCGAGGAACAGGCGGGTTCCATGCAATGGTTGCACTGGGTCTTGAGGAAGACCGGAGTCTTGGATTGTGCCGGGGTGAATTTGTTCACCACGGTATAGGCCTCGGCCGCAGGGCGGCGGGGCGCGTCAAGCATGCTCAGGTCGTCAAAGGGCAGCTCGGGCTTGGCCAAATTGTTGACCTTGTTGCAGGCGGCCTCGCACTGGCGGCACCCGATGCAGCGGGTGGCGTCGAAAAGCACCCCCATGGCGTCGGGATAGCCCTCGAAGTGCTTGGCCTCGGCGGGCGAGGAACCCAGGGCCGTGCTTGCAGCCGCGGCGCCCATGAGCCCGAGGAAGGTTCTGCGTTTCATTCTCATGCTCCTCTATCGTTCTCAGCCGAAGCGCGGCTAGTCGGTTTTCTTGTCGTGGCAGACGACGCAGGACTTGGCGGGCATGGGCTTGCCGCCTTTTTCCAACTCGTCCATGCCCATGGCCTGGTGACAGCTCATGCACTGGCTGTGATAAGCGGCCTTGAGTCCGGGACGGCCGGGCGTGGCCTCGTCAAAGGGCCGGTCATGGCAGCTCGCGCAGCGCGGCGGCTTGGCGGACAGGGGACTGTTGTGGTGGCAGCCCGCGCACACGGCCTTGTCGCCCTGGTGGAAGGCCTGGGCCAGTTGGTCGTCCTTCATGCCCTTGATCAGGGTCTGCACGATCTTGCGGTGCGGGAACTCGGAGGGCTGGTATTCCTTGGACAGGGAGCCGATGGTCACGAATTCGGGAATTTCGTCGATGCTCCAGCCGGAACGCTCTGCGCGTGCGGATTCGAGCATCATGCCCGCAACGGCCTGCTTGGCCTCGGGAGCCATTTCTCCGCTTTCCGGCAGGCTCACGCCCTGGGGCAGGGCCTTGTGGCAGGAGGCGCAGGTGGCGTTGGCCGGGCGGGAACCCGTGTCCATCTGGGCGTGGCAGCCCGCGCACTGCGGCTTTTGCTGCTCCTGGCGGTGGCAGCCCACGCAGCTCTTGTTCGAGGCGGGCAGGTGCATGGCCTGCTCCAGGGTCACGTTGCCGCCTTTTTCGGAACCCTTCACCGTGTGGCAGGTGCCGCAGGCGACGGTTTCCTTGTGGTGACAGGCGCGGCAGGTGTCGTTGCGCTTTTCGTGGTCCAGGTGATTGAAGGCCACCGGAGGCATGTTCGCGGCCTTGGTCTTTTCACCCTTGACCGGGGCCGGGAAGAGCAGGGCCGCATCAGGCTGCTTCATCTTCAGCCGGGGCAGTTCGCCGCCGATCTTTTGCAGGGCCTGGGCGTTGTTCGCCTTGATTTTCGCCTGCCCGTCAACGGAGTGGCAGCCGGCGCAGGTGACGGGTCCGGTCTCTTTCTTGGCCTCGACCATTTCGCGGTGGCAGGACACACACGCGTTGTGGGCGGCATCGGAAAGAGCCCTCACCTTGACGCCGTCCTGTTCGGACGCGGCAGCCTCGTGGCAGGAGCGGCAGGTGGATTCCTTGCTCTTTTCGTAGACGGTCTTCTGGGCGGCCTTGTCATAGACATGATGGCAGGCGGCGCAGTTGTCCTTTTCGCCGCTCACGGCGATGAGCTTGGAATCCCAATGGCGATAATGCAGGACATTGTCGAAGCCGGCGGGCATCCGGCCGGACTCGTCCTGGGGCTGGGCCGTATGGCAGCGGCGGCATTCGCCGTCCACCGGGCCGGATTTTTCGCCCTTGGCCTTGGTCTCGGCATGGCAGGCAAAACAGTTGTCGTGATAGACGTTCTTGACGGTCTCGAAGTCGGTGTCCTCGAAGCGCATGTACTTCAGGGACATCTTGCCGTCCTTGGCCTTGTGGCAGGTGTCGCAGCTCTTGCCCTGCTTGGCCAGGGCTTCGGTGTGCCGGTCGTGAAAGAAGGTCACGACCGGGAGTTCAAGGCCGCCCAGGGCCCCCAGTGCGTCGATCTTGACCAGATCGGGCCGTGCGGCGGTGTCCGGTTCCGCCTGTTCGGCCGCGCCGGCCGCCACACAGACACCCGTGAGCGCGGCCAGCAGGATCAGGATTCCAGCACAGTGCAGAAAAGTTTTCCGTCTCTCCATAGTCCCAGTCCCTCAGTTTGTTTCAACAATAAACCAGCGAAATTACTAATAGCTATGTAATATCAGCTAGTTGATCGTGAGGTTTGGCCTTTCGGCCATGCTTCCGCCATGTGCGGAAGAAATTCCTCCGGATGCGGTATAGAATTAATCCATACCCGTCAAGTAGGGAATTGGCGAGAAAGTCGCCGACTCTTCAAGTTGCAGCTCTAATTGACTGGAATTACAAATGAAGAACTGGCGGCTGATTGTGAAAGCAGGAACAAGCGGTATGGGGAGGCGCGCCCACCCGGGATGCGGGGTTCCGGATTATCAGCTATTGAAACTGTCCGTGCGCTGGCATGAGAAAAAGCCGTCCGAAACTTGCTTCCGGCGGCTTTTGCTTTGGTGATGGGCGTCGCGGGGGGATTGTAGGCGTTCGGCGGGCAGGGGCGTCAATGTGCGGGCAGGATCAGCCGCACACGCACCCCCACGCCGGTGTCCGTCCGGTGCTGGGCGTCGAGCAGCACTTCGCCGCCATGCTGTTCCGCGATCTTGCGTACGGTCATCAGGCCGATGCCCGTGCCCGTGGGCTTGGTGGTGAAAAAGGCGTTGAAGGCCTGATCTGCGGCGTCCCCTGCCATGCCGCCGCAGGTGTCGGAAACGGCGTATTCGACCCCGCCTTCGGGCAGGCGTCGTGTGCCGAGGGTTATGGTTCCCTGGCCCGTTGCCTCGCGCGCGTCCAGGGCATTGACAAGCAGATTGAGCAGGGCGCGTTCCACTGCGGCCGCGTCCAAAAGGACGGCTTCCGGACCTGCACCCAGTTCCGTCGCCAGGGGCGCGCCCAAGGCCTGGGCTCTGTCGCGCAACGCCTCCAGGGCCTGTCGCGCGGGCTCGTCCGGATCGCAGGGCTGCGGCTGGATGCGTGCGAAACGGGCGTAGTTGAGCAGGTCCAGGGAAAGGTTGCGGACCCGCTGCACATTGCCTTTGACCATGTCCCAGCCCTGATGCAGATAGTCGCGTTCGTCCAGTTCGATGCCCTTGCCGAGCACGAACAGGCCGCCCTCCAGGCCCGAGGCCACGTTCTTGATGGCGTGGGCCAGATCGGTCACGGTCTGCCCAACGGCAGCCATGCGTTCGGCCTCCAGCAGTTCGCGGGTCTTGTCCCGCACCAGCCGCTCCAGGTTTTCGGTATGCTCGCGCAGTTTGGCGCGCAGTTCGATGCGTTCGAAGGCGCGGTCCAGGGCCACTTCCAGGGCCTCGTCGCTTACGGGCTTGGTCAGAAAGTCGGCTGCGGCTCGGCGCAGGCTCTTCACTGCCAGATCCATGTCGCCATGGCCCGTGACCATGATCACTTCGGTTTCAGGCGAAACGGCCTTGATTCGGTCCAGCAGCTCCACGCCGCTCATGCCCGGCATCTTGATGTCCGTGATCACGACCTGGGGAGCGAATGCATTGAATATGTCCAGCGCTTCCTGGCCGTCCCCGGCCGTGCGCACATCATGGCCCTGGTCGCGCAGGGTCAGGCCCACCACGGTGCGGATGCCGCTCTCGTCGTCCACAAGCAGGATGCGTTTGTCGCTCATGCCGCCTCTTCGGGCAGGGCGAAGCTGAGCACGAAACGCGCGCCGCCCTCCCGGCCGGTGTGCACCGTGATGCTGCCGCCGCAGTCCTTGACGATGCCGTAGCTGATGGACAGGCCCAGGCCCGTGCCCTTGCCGACTTTCTTGGTGGTGAAGAAGGGCTCGAAAATGCGGTCCGCAATGGTTTTGGGGATACCGTGCCCGGTGTCCTCGACCTCCACCACGATGCGTCCGGCCTCCCGGCGCGAGGTCAGGGTGATGCGCTTGGCGCCCTTGACGCGTTCGCGGCCCTCCCATTTTTCCTCAATGGCGTCGCGGGCATTGATGAGCAGATTGATGAAGACCTGTTCCAGCCGTCCCGAGTCGCCCTGAATCAGGGATATGGGTTCTTCCAGGTTCCAGTCCACCTCGATTTCGCGCAGCTTGAGCTGCTGGGAAAAGATTTCAAAGGCGCGGCGCAGCACATGGTTCACGTCCACGGGCTCCAGGGTCATCTCGGGCTTGCGTCCGAATTCGCGCATGTGGTTGATGATCTTGGCGGCCCGGTCCACGTGGCTGTTGATTTCCTCGGCCATGGTGCGGAGGATGTCTTCGCGGATGGGCTCCTTTTTGCGGATTTTGTTCATGAAGAAGCTGGACGCGGTTTTGATCACGGACAAAGGCTGGTTCAACTCGTGAGCCACGCCCGTGGCCATTTCGCCCAGGGTGGCCATTTTGCTGGCCTGGATGAGCTGCTGTTCGGTTTCCAGCCGCTTGGTGATGTCCGAGGTGGTCACGAGCAGGGTTTCGCGGCCCGAGGATTCCGACGGGGACACGCGGATGAAAACATAGAGCGGCAGGCCATGCGGGTCGCGCACGCGCTGCCGGGCCTGGGGAATGACCTGGGCGGAACGGATTTTTTCCGTGTACATTTCCCGCTCCTCCTCCAGGAAGAACTCGGCAAAGGACATGCCCCTGGCCTCGGCGCAGGAGTAGCCGTACACGGCCTGGACCGCGTCGTTACAGTCCAGGATCTCCAGGTTGGCGCGGTCCAGCACGAAGACCGGGTTGGGTATGGAGTTGAAGATGGCCCGGTATTTTTCTTCGGAACGCTCCAGCTGCTCGGCCAGCTCCTTGCGCGGCGTGATGTCCAGGCACATCTCCATGGCGGCCACGATATTGCCCTCGTTGTCGCGGATGGGGGAAGTGGTGACGATCCAGTGGCTGCGGGAGCCCTCGCGGCTGTAGCCGGTTTCCTCGCTGACGTGGGACAGGCCGTCCGTGAAGGTTCGGGCCACCGGGCAATTCCCGCAGGGCTCGGACAGGCCCTTGTAGGCCTCGTAACAGTGCTGGCCCGGCTCGGGCGCGAACTTGTCCGAGAATTCCTGATTGTAGCTGAGCAGACGGAAATCCCGGTCCTGCACGGTAATGATGCAGGGCACCAGCTCGAAAAGGTTCTGGTATTCCTCCTTTTGGCGTACCAGTTCCGCGTGCTTGGCCTGGATTTGACGGCCCATGCGGTCGATGGAGGCGGCCAGCTCGCCCATCTCGTCGTCCTGGGCCACGTTCAACGGGGGAAGCTCCTGCCCCTTGCCGATGCGCCGGGTCAGGTCCATGAGTTTGGTCACCGGCTGCTTCACGAAGGCCCGCAAAAACAGATACATGGTCAGGAAGGTCAGGCTGAAGATGGTCACGGCCAGGAAAAAGGAACGCTGGGCAAAGCCCGCGATTTTTTGATCCGTGTTTTGCAGCGAATAGGTCACGTCCAGCAGGCCGAGAATCTGCTTGTCCTCGGAGTGGAAATGGCAGGGGCCGGGCGAGCAGCCGGGTTCGTTGTAGACCGGGGTCATGACGGTCAGGGCGCGGTGGCCGTCCATGCTGACGATGCGGCTGCGGTCGTGGATGTCCACGTCCACCTGGGGCGGGTCAGTGCGGTGGCAGACCGCGCAGCCTTCGTCTTCCAGCCCGATGCTGGAATCCACTTCATCCATGTGCGAGGAGAACTTGATTTCGCCTTTTTTGTTGTAGACGCGGATGTGCTCGATTTCAGCCTGCCGCGCCGTGTCGTTGACGATGTTCTGGATATCCTCGCGGGCGTTGATCATCATGGCGTAACGGCAACCGAGACGAATCGTGTCGGAAAGCCGGTTGGCGCTGTCGATGACGTGCTCCATGCTGTCGTTGACCTGATAGCGGATGACCAGGAATGCGCCGACGGCCATGCTCAGGAGCAGGACCAAGCCGGCCGTGAGCACGACCTTGGAGAACAGGCTGTGGCGAAAAAGGAGGGAGAGTCTGCGCATGGGCTTTCCTGGGCGTTTCACGCCTGAGCGCCGTCGTCGGCAGTGCGTGATTGCGATACCGTAGGGATAGCAGATGCGATCTCCGGAAAAAAGCTTTTTCCACTTAAAAAGTGGGAAAAGGCTGGTGACGCTTTCTTTCGTCAGGGCTTTTTGATACTGAACCTCAAACCCAACAGGGGCCGGGGCGAGGGAAGGCATCGGCGTATCAGTACGGAGGACCGTTCATGAAGTTGACTACGAGAAGCCGTTACGGGACGCGCATGGTTCTGGACATCGCCCAGAATGACCAGAATGGACCGGTGCGCATCAACGACATTGCCAAGCGCCAGAAAGTATCCGTCAAGTATCTGGAAAAGTTGATCAGAGAATTGCGGGACGCCGGCCTGATCCAGAGCCGACGCGGCCCCAAGGGCGGACACGTCCTGGGCCGGCCGGCCAAGGATATTTCCGTGGGCGAAGTCGTGCGTGTGCTCGAGGGCAACAGCAATCTCGTCTATTGCGTGCGCGGCAAGGACAAATGCGACCGCAGCGAAGACTGCCTGACGCGCAAGCTGTGGCGAGTGGCCAGCGAGGCCATGTTCGACAAATTGGATTCCATCAGCTTTGCTGATCTGGTCAACGATCAGGCCAACTGTGTGGCCTTTCGCGAGACTCGCTCCCGCTAGCGGGAGACTTGTGCGGCCGCTCAGTCCTCCAGGCGCTCCAGGTAGATTTCCAGGGGACCGTGATTGGTGAGGATGTCGAGCCGTTTGATTTCGTCCAGGCTGGGCGGCAGATCAAAAGTTACGGTTTGCAGGCCCTGCGTGCTGTCCTTGTGGAACACGCTGGGCGTGCCGTCCAGGCCGGGTTGGGAAACCGCCATCTCCACCCGGACCTTGTCTGCGCCGCAGGTATAGCTTCCCTTCCAAACCCCTCCTCCGGTATCCATCCCGGATATGACGTTTTCCCTCAAGCGCACAGTAGCCGTACGGGTGCCGTAAGCTCCCTTGTAGGCAATCTGGTACACTCCATCGACTTTTGGGTCGGTCATTTGCGGCTCCTTCGGAAGCAAAGCAGGGTGTCTAGCCTACACTGAAAAAAGGATGAGGGCAATGCGTCTTCGTAAAAGTAACGCTTTCTCTATAAACTTGGAACATGCGTGGAATCTCGATTCGATCACTTCTCCGGGGCGGATGGAGCAATTTCTGCCCTCGGCGTATCCGTGTTTCGGGAAATGCTTGTACCCACCGCAACTTGATTAAAGATGCGCGTGAGGGGTATGAGCAGAACATGAAACGCTTGTTCCTCTTTTTCATGCTGTTGCCCTGTTTGGTGTGGATGCTGCCGGGCTGTTCCCCTGTGGTCCGGGTTGCGGCCCAGAAGCCCGCCGAGGTTGCCTTGCCTGGGATCCACAGCCTTTCCGTGGGCGATTTCCAGGGCCGCATGGGCATGGAAACCCGCCGCTGTTTTGTGGACACGTTGCGTGCCTCGGAGCGTTTTCGCATCGAAATTTCGGCTTCGGCCGCGGTCCGGGTCGACATCTCGGAATCGCTCCAGGACAGGCGGGGGGCGGACAAAAGGACGTATACGTCGATGCGCACCCGCACCGTGACCGTACGTGACGCTGGCGGCAACGTGTTGCGCTCCTATACAGAAGAGATACCTGAGGAGCGTGTGGAATCGATACCGTATGTCCGCCGCCAGGCCCGGGTCGATGTGCGGATGCTCGTGGAGAGCGGCGGACGCGTGCTGGCCCTGGAAGAAACCTCACAACGTTTGGAGCGGCGTTACGGCGGGGTGGACTGCGCCCACAGCGGGGCTGATTGTCCGGAAGGCGCCGCGCCCCTGTCCGACATGCCTTCGGCACGTTCGAGCCTCGAAATCCTGGCCTGCCAGGCGGGCCGGGAACTGGCGGAAAAGCTTTTGCCTCAGGCTTATGAAGTCCGCATCCCCCTGGATGAATCCGGCGGTGACTTGGTGGAGCAGGGGGTGGGCATGGCCTCTGACGGCGCCTGGGCCGAAGCGCTGAGACTTTGGCAGCGCGCTTTGGCCGAGAATCCGAACAATGCCTCGGCTCTTTACAATTTGGGCGTGCTGTATGAACGTTCCGGCAGCCTTGATGAGTTGCATCAGGCGCAGAACTTCTATGCCCAAGCGGCATCCCTGGAACCAAAGGAGCTGTTTTTCCAAGCCGGGCAACGGATTGTGCGCCGGATTCAGGATGTCAAGGAATTGCAGCGCAGACAGCTTGATTATGAACAGTGATGAACAACGATCAGCATAAAATTGCGCCACGCCGCATTTGGCGCGCGCGCCACATCCCGTGCAGGGGCCATATGGCGGGATCAAGGAGGAATCGTGCCGGACAAACCTGACCTGCATCCCTTTTTTCATCCCCGGACGGTTGCCGTGGTGGGAGCTTCCGCAACGCCCGGCAAAGTGGGCAACACCGTGCTGAAGAACATGGTGGGCGCGGGGTTTCAGGGCAAGCTCTTTCCGGTGAATCCCAAGGGAGGGGAGATGGAAGGGCTGCCCGCGATCAGCCGGATCGCGGACTTGCCCCAGGGAGTGGACCTGGCCGTTGTCTGCCTGCCGCGGGATCTTGTTTTGCCTGCCATGAAGGATCTGGCCGCCCAGGGAACACGTTCGGCCATTGTCATTACCGCCGGGTTCAAGGAGGTGGGCAAGGAAGGATGGCATCTGGAGCAGGAGTTGGCCGCGCTTTGCCGCGAGCATGGCATGGCTCTGCTCGGCCCCAATTGCCTGGGCATGATCCATGCCGGAGCCGGGGTCAACGCCTCGTTTGCCGCGGCCCAGCCCTTGCCCGGCAATATCGCTTTTTTCTCCCAGTCCGGAGCGCTCTGCGTGGCCATCCTGGACTGGGCCATGGGGGCGGATGTCGGGTTTTCCAAGTTCGTGAGCCTGGGCAACAAGGCCTGCATGGACGAGGCCGACATGCTGGAATATCTCGGCGCGGACCCGCAGACGCGCGTGATTCTCGGCTACATTGAAAATGTGGAGCATGGCGGCAGATTTCTGGAAAAGGCGACCGCAGTCAGCCGGGCCAAACCCGTATTGATGATCAAATCGGGCACGACCGCTGCCGGGGCCAAGGCTGCCAGCTCCCACACCGGGGCCATTGCCGGCTCGGACCAGGCCTATGAGGCCGCTTTCCACAAGGCAGGCATCATTCGCGTGCGCGACGTGGAAACGCTCTTCAATCTGGCTCAGGCTTTTTCCTCGCAACCTTTGCCCAAAGGACCGAACTTGGCCGTGGTCACCAACTCCGGCGGTCCCGGCATCCTTGCAGCGGATGCCTGCGCCCGGTCCGGGTTGACCATGGGGCGGCCCTCCACAGGCACGCTGGACAGGCTCCAGGCGTTTTTGCCGCCCTATGCCTCGCTGTACAATCCCATCGACATTCTGGGGGATGCGGACGCTGCCAGGTATCGCAAGACCTTGGAAATAGTGATCGAGGATTCCCTGACCCACGCAGTGCTGGTGCTGCTCACGCCCACGGCCCAGGTGGACGTCTTGGGCACGGCCCGCGCTGTCGTCGAAGTGGCCCGGCGCAGACCGGACAAGCCCATTTTTACTTGCTTCATGGGCATGGAGCGGGTTCATGAGGGGCGTGATCTTTTGGAAAAGGCGGGCATCCCCTGTTATGAGTTCCCGGAGCCGGCCGTGCTGAGCATGCAAGGTATGTATACGCATTTTTTACGCAGTCACCGATCCGGGCCTGAATCATCAGAGCGACCGCGCGACCGGGAACGGGCCGCAGCTGTGCTGGCCGGGGCCAAGGCCAAGGGAATGCGCGAGATCGTGGAATTCCAGGCCCAGGAAGTGCTGCGCGCATACAATCTGCCCACACCAGCCACGGAGCTGGCCCGCAGTTCGGACGAGGCCGTGGCCGTGGCCGAGCGCATCGGCTATCCCGTGGTGCTCAAAATCGCCTCGCCGGACATCTCGCACAAGTCCGACGTGGGCGGCGTCAAGGTGGGCCTCGGCGACGCCGCACAGGTTCGTGCCGCGTTCTGGGACATCACCTCCAGGGCCGCCAAGCTGCGCCCCGAAGCCTATGTCGTGGGCTGTCTGGTGCAGGAGATGGCTCCTGCCGGGGTCAAGGAAGTCATTGTCGGCTTCCGGCGCGACGAACAGTTCGGACCTCTGGTGATGTTCGGCCTGGGCGGAATCTACGTGGAAGTGCTTAAGGACATCGCGTTCCGGCTGGCGCCGCTTTCGCGTTCCGATGCCGTGGAGATCGTGCGGGAGATCCGCTCCTATATGCTGCTCAAGGGCGTGCAGGGCGAGGAGCCCATCCACTTCCAGGCCCTGGAGGATGTGCTGCTGGCCATGTCCCAATTAGCCATGGATTTCCCGGAAATATACGAGGCCGAATTCAATCCGGTGTTGGTCAATCATGAACGCGTTTTGGTGGCGGATGTGCGCATGGCCTTGCTTTCTTGAGGAGTTTGGGGAATAGTCAGGGTCCGTTGAAGGAGGACGAAATGGTCGGCATCTACATCGGTTCCACTGCCGGATATTCCGGCAAAAATCTTATCGCCGTGGCCCTGGGACTTCGGTTTCAGAAAGAGGGCCTGCGCGTGGGCTACATGAAGCCCGTGGGAGCCGTGCCGCATCGCGAGGGCGACAAGGTGGGCGACGAGGATGCCTTTTTCGTGCTGGAAGTCCTCGGAATCGACGCGGATCCGGCCCTGGTCACGCCCGTGCTCGTGACCCGCGACTTTACCGTCAAGGCGTTCACCCAGGGGGTGGGCGACCTCATGCAGGGCATCAAGGATGCCTATGCCAAACTGTCCGAGAACGTGGACGTGATGATTGTTTCCGGTTCCGGCGCGTACATGGATTCGGGCGCGTACTGCGGCGTCGAAGGGGTCCGCGTGGGCCAGGAATTGGGCCTGAAGACCCTGCTCATCGATCGCTTTTTCGGCGAGTTGCGCTATGACTCGCTGCTGCGTTCTCACAAACGCCTGGGCGATTCCCTGGCCGGAGTGATCTTCAACGACATCCCGGAGCAGTACCGCGCCGAACTGGATGAACTCATTACCCCGTTCCTGGAACGGCAAGGCGTGAACGTGCTCGGCGTGATTCCCTCGGACCCGGTCATGGGGGCCATCAAGGTGGCGGATCTGGCCGAGCGGCTTTCCGGGAAAATCGTTTCTGCTCATGCCATGGCCGGTCGCGTGGTCGAGAACTTCCTTATCGGTACCATGCAGGTCGAAAATTTCATGACCCATTTCCGTCGCCACAAGAATTCGGCCATCATCGTTGGCGGCGACAGGGCCGACGTACAACTCGTCGCCCTGGAGGGGGCCTGCCCCTGTCTGATCCTGACCGGCAACCTCTATCCCAACGACATCATCCTGACCCGTTCCGAAGTCCTGGAAACCCCCATCATCATGGTTCGCGACGATACCTATACCGTGGCCAAGAAGATGGAGGTCATCCTTTCCAGCCATAAGCTGCGGGACACCATCAAGGTCACGCACGGTGCCCAACTCGTGGGAGCTTCCGTGGATTTTGCGCGGCTGCGCGGGATGCTGGGAATGTAACTTGCTTCCTTCCAATCTTTGGCTCAATGCACGGGCGCACCCTCGGGTGCGCTTTTTTTTCTCGGCCGTTGTTTTTCTCTTTTGGCTAGAGCAAAAAAGTGAACGGGAATTTTATTTTCTAGTTTTACGCAACCCGTTGATAAAATCGAGGAACCGATTTGGTGGGAAATCCGAGGGCTTGCATGTTTAATTCCGACTATTTTTGTCTAGATTAGTAAAATTCCTTTGAAAAACTGGTTCCCTCATCGACTTTTTTCGTGTAAATGTCGTGTGAATTTTCGCACAAAGATCTCTATACGTATCCATCGTTTCGGGGTCTTATCGCTCATCGGGCAGGAGGCGGCGTCCGGTTCGCCTCTCAGTCGGTAACGGCACATTGTATCTGGAGGCATAATATGCAGGACAAGAGTGGTTGGGATTGGGATCCCGGAAAACGGGTCGTTTTGGATACGGCCAAGTGTTCCGAAGGGGTCCAATGGATGGAAGAGTTGCATGTCAGTCCCGATGGAGAGACCGCCGCGGCTGTCTGCTGCACCGATGCGGCTGAGTTCGGGCTCTGCGTCAACGGCGATCTCGGCGAAGATCGTTACGAAAAGGCAATCTGTCCGATGTTTTCCCCTGACGGTCAATACACCGTCATGGTCTCTCAGGATATGGAATGGTTTCTTTCCGTGGACCGCGAGCTGTGGCCCGAAGGGCAGGGCTTCATCTGGAACACGCTGTTCCAGAACGGCAAGATCGCTGTAAGTGTTGTGCAGGACATGCAGTACGGCATGTGCGTGAACGGTGAAACCTGGGAAAACCTGTTCGACAACGCGAACAATTTCGCGTTCGGTTCGGATGGCGTTTCCTCTGCGGCCGCGGTTCAGGTCGAGCCCTTGGGGCAGGCTGAAATCTTCAAGTTCCAGTCCGGCATTTTCTCCGTGGCCGTGAACGGCGAAGCCTGGGATGAAAAGTTCGTCAACGTCTACACTCCGGTGTTCAGCGACGACTGCGCCAGCGTGGCCTGCCAGGTCCGCCGCAGCCTCTACGATTACACCATTGCCGTGGACGGCAAGGTTTGGGCCAAGAATTACAACTGTGTCTGGGAGCCCGTGTTCCAGCCCGGCACCAAGGACGTTTACGCCCCGGTGCGCATCGCGGGCAAATGGGGCATGGCCCGCAACGCCGAGCTGGTTTGGGACGCCAAGTTCACCCAGCTCTGGCAGCCCCAGTTCTCGGCTGACGGCAAGAATCTCTTCGCCATCGGCGCCACGGGTTACGGTGAATTCACCGTGGTCAAAAACAAGGCCCCCTGGTCGCTGACCTTCCCGGTGGTTCTGGACATGGTCGTCTGCCCCTGCGGCGAAACCGCCGCCGCCACCGCCAAGACCAAGAGCGGCTTCTACCGCATGGTCGTGGACGGCAAGGCCTGGGACGGAGAATACGACATGCTCTACCCGGCGGTGTTCAGCCCCGACGGTGAGAAGGTCGCCTGCCTGGCCGAAAAGAACGGCAAGCAGATGATCCTGGTCAATGGCAAGCCCTGCGGGGAATCCTTTGATCGCGCATTCACGCCCGTGTTCAGCCCGGATTCCACCAAGATTTTGGTCAAGGGCGTTCAGGGAACCGAATACAGCCGGAGCGTCCTTGACGCGGGCGGCTTTTAACCAAAAGGGGTAACCATGCACGATATCTATAATTTCGTCGTCGGCCCCCTGGCCTGGTTCGGATGGGCCGTTTTCCTGCTCGGCTCCGCTTATAAACTCGTCTACATGTACAACAAGTTCCAGACCAAGGACAAAAGCTCCGCGGCGTACATGAGCTGGTATTTCGGCCTGCGTTCCATCCTGGCCTGGATGATCCCGTTCAACGCCCTGGGGTGGAAGAACAACCCCCTGGTCACCATCGTGACCTTCGTGTTCCACATCTGCCTCATCATGCTGCCGATCTTCCTCAGCGCGCATGCCACGCTCTGGCAGGATTTCTTCGGCATCACCTTCTTCTGGACCCTGCCCGATCAGATCGCGGACTACATGACCCTGGTCGTGATTGCGGGCGGCATCTTCTTTGCCGTGCGCCGCATCGCCTACCCCAGGGTGAAGTTCGTGACCGAGGCTAAGGACTGGTGGGTGCTTCTGCTGGTGGTCAGCCCCTTTGTGACGGGCTTTCTGGCCTACCATCAGATTTTCAACTACCAGATCATGATCGTGTTGCACGTGATCACCGGCCTTGCCTGGCTGGCGCTCATCCCGTTCTCTCGCCTGGCGCACATGCTCTTCGTCTTCTTCTCCAGAGCCTACATCGGCTCCGAGTTCGGCGGCGTGCGCAAGGTCAAGGACTGGTAAACCGGGCTCAAGGAGGGTTGTTCCAGTGAAAGAATTCAAGTTCGATAGAAAGATCCAGGACGTGGGGCTGAGCGAAGGCATCGCGAAGCTCACCCCGGAGAAAATACAGGAAGCGTTCCTGCAATTCCTCGAGGGCGAGACCGGAGCCAAGCTCAAGGTCTACTCGGAGACTTGCGTACGTTGCGGCATGTGCTCCGAGGCCTGCCACTTCTTCGTGTCTCATGACGGCGATCCCAGCTATTCGCCCGTGGGCAAGGTCACGCAGACCATGGCCGTGCTGCTCAAGAAAAAAGGTCTGGTTGACCCGGAGTTCCTCTACAAGTGTGCACAGATTGCCTACACCGAGTGCAACCTCTGCCGCCGCTGCATCCACTACTGCCCGCTCGGCATCGATACGGCCTACATCATGTCCATGGTGCGCCGTTTCTGTCACAAGCTGGGCGTGACCCCGCAGTACATCCAGGATACCGCCCATTCCCACTCCGCGACCTTCAACCAAATGTGGGTCAAGGATGACGAATGGCCGGACGCCCTGCTTTGGCAGGAAGAAGAGGCCCGGGACGAGTTCCCGAACCTGCGCATCCCCCTGGACAAGGTCGGCGCGGACTACATGTACTCGGTCATCGCGCCCGAGCCCAAGTTCCGCACCCAGCTGATCTATCAGGCTGCGGCCATCCTGCACGAGTCCGGCGTTGACTGGACCATGCCGAGCCTGCCCGGTTGGGACAACTCGGACATGGCCATGTATAGCGGCGACTTCGAGATGATGGGCCGGCTCAAGCGCGCTCACTTCGAGTGCGCCCAGAAACTGAAGGTCAAGAAGATCGTCATGGGCGAGTGCGGCCATGCCTTCCGCTCGGTCTACGACCAGGGCAACCGCTGGTGCGGCTGGGCCGACTATCCGGTCGAGGTCGTGCACTCCATCGAGTTCTTCGCCGAACTGCTCAAGAGCGGCAAGATCAAGATGGCCAGCAAGTTCGAAGGCCCCGTGACCATTCACGACCCCTGCAACATCATCCGCGGCCGCGGCCTCATGGATCACCTGCGCTACGTGGTGAGCGAAATTACCACGAGTTGTATCGAGATGACCCCCAACCGCGAGTACAACTACTGCTGTTGTGCTGGCGGCGGCGTGATCAACTGCGGCCCGCCGTTCAAGAACGTGCGCGTCAAGGGTAACAAGGCCAAGGCCGATCAGTTTAAACGCGTGAAGGATATGGGCGTGAAAACGGTCATCTCGCCATGCCACAACTGCCACGGCGGCTTGGAAGACATCATTCATGGCTATGATTTGGACATGGAACTCAAGTTCCTGGGCGATATCATCTATGAGCACATGGTAAAGACCAAGGCCGTGGAGTAAGGAGGAGCCATGAAAAAACATACGCTGACCATTGCCATTGCGCTTCTGGCCTCTCTGTTCTGCTTCCTGCCTGCGTTCTCCCAGGACGACGTCATGATCCTGGGCGGGCCGGATTCGGATTACGGCTTTGCGCAAGGCGAACGCGCTCCGGTGACGTTCACGCATACCGTGCATATGGATCTGGAAATGATCAACGGCGAGTGCCTGCCCTGTCACCACAGCGGCATTGAGGACGGCAAGTTCGTGGAAGGCGACCCCGTGCCTTGCGCCGACTGCCACACTCCTGACGGCAAGGACGGCATTACGCCGCTCAAGCTCGCCTATCACAAGCAGTGCCAGGATTGCCATAACGAGGCCGGTGAAGGTCCCATCACTTGTGGCGAATGCCACATTCAGAAGGACTTCTTCGGCATGCCGCTTGGTGCTGCCGACAAGGACGCCAAGGCCGAGGGCGAGAAGGCCGAATAGCCGACCCGCATCTGAAGCCACCTCAATGAAAGGGCCGCCCCAAAAGGGCGGCCCTTGTTTTTATGCTCGTTTTGCCGCGCCGGAAGGCCGCGGCAAGGGAGGAGGAGGTTATTTCTTGGTCAGGCCGAGGAGAAAGAGCAGCACCACCGCGCCAAGCGTGGCGGTGACCAGGGAGCCGATCATGCCGCTGCCGTGCATGCCGAGCATGCCGAAGAGAAAACCGCCGAGCAGCGCGCCCACAACGCCGACGACGAGGTTGCCGACAAGACCGAAACCGCGTCCCTTCATGATTTGGCCGGCCAGAAAACCCGCGGCCAGACCAATGAGCAGAAACCAGATGAATCCCATGCTGTCCTCCTTGGCTGTGTGCCGTGCCAGGATCGGAACGGTACTCTAGAGGATATACCTGGAAAGGTCTCTGTCCTCAACCAACTCGGCCAGACGCTCGCGCACGTACTCCCGGTCCACCAGAACCTTTTGGCCCGACTTGTCCGGAGCGGTAAAGGAAAGGTCCGAGAGCAGCTTTTCCATGATGGTATACAGCCTGCGCGCGCCGATGTTCTCATTCTCTTCGTTGATCTGCTCAGCCGTGGCCGCCATTTCCTCAAGAGCCTCCTTGGTGAAGTCCAGGGTCACGCCCTCGGTTTCCAGAAGGGCCTTGTACTGCACGGTGAGCGCGTTTTTGGGCTCGGTGAGGATGCGGTAGAATTCTTCCTTGCCCAGGGCCTGGAGTTCTTCGCGCAAGGGGAAGCGTCCCTGGAGTTCGGGGATCAGGTCCGAGGGCTTGGCGTAATGGAATGCGCCCGCGGCGATGAACAGGATGTGGTCGGTCTTGATCATGCCGTATTTGGTGTTCACGACGCAGCCTTCCACCACGGGCAACAGGTCGCGCTGCACGCCCTCGCGCGAAACATCCGTGCCGCCGCTGTGCTCCTGGCGTGAGGCCACTTTGTCCAGCTCGTCCAGGAAGAGGATGCCGGTCTGCTCCACGCGTTCACGCGCCTGTTCGATGACCTTGTCCATGTCGATGAGCTTGTCCGATTCTTCCTGGATCAGGACTTCGTAGGCGTCTTTGACGCGCATCTTGCGGCGCCGCTTCTTGGCAGGGAACATGCGGCCCAGGGCGTCCTGCATTTGCATGCCCATGTCCTCCATGCCCGGAATGGCCATGATGCTTACGCCCGCATCGGACTGGCTGGTTACTTCCAGCTCCACCTCGCTCTCGTCAAGACGCCCGTCCCGCCACATCTTGCGAAATTTCTCGCGGGTGCCGTCGTCTACCTTGGGCGGGGCAGCCATTTCCGGCTCGGATGAAGACATGAAGAATCCAGGGCTTTTTGCTGCCGGTCGGGAGCCGGGCAATAACAGGTCCAACAGGCGTTCTTCCGCGCTCTTTTCCGCCTTGAGCCGGACTTTTTCCAGCTCTTCCTTGCGCACCATGCTCACGCCGATCTCCATGAGGTCGCGGACCATGGACTCCACGTCGCGGCCCACATAACCGACCTCGGTGAATTTGGTGGCCTCGACCTTGAAGAACGGGCAGCCCGTGAGGGTGGCCAGCCTGCGGGCCACTTCGGTCTTGCCCACGCCCGTGGGGCCCATGAGGATGATGTTCTTGGGCGCGATTTCGTCGCGCAGCTCGGGGGCCACCTGTTGCCGCCGCCAGCGGTTGCGCATGGCGATGGCCACGATGCGTTTGGCCGCGTTTTGGCCGATGATGTATTTATCCAGTTCCGAGACGATTTCGCGGGGGGTCAGGTTGCTCATGACGCTTTCTCTTGGGTCTGAATGATGATGTTGTCGTTGGTGAAAACGCAGATTTCCGCAGCTATATGCATGGCTTTTTCCGCGATTTCTTTGGCCGACATGGATGTTTCGCGTGCCAGGGCGCGCGCCGCGGCCAGGGCGTAAGGACCTCCCGAACCGATGGCGGCCAAGCCGTCATCCGGCTCGATCACGTCGCCGGTGCCGCTGATGATCAGGATGTTCTCGGCGTCCGCAGCCAGAAGCATGGCTTCCAGCCGACGCAGATACTTGTCCGTGCGCCAATCCTTGGCCAATTCCACGGCGGCGCGGACCAGATTGCCGCCGTAGTTTTCCAGCTTCTTCTCGAAACGTTCGAACAGGGTGAAGGCGTCGGCGGTAGCTCCGGCAAAACCCACCGTGACCTTGTCCTTGTAGATGGTGCGTACTTTGCGTGCGCCGTGTTTCATGACGATGGTCTGTCCGAAGGTGACCTGGCCGTCGCCGGCAACGGCAGTGCCGTTGCCGTCCTTGACTGCCAGGATGGTCGTACCTCTGAGTTCCATGCGTGTCTCCTCCTGCGCCGCGAACGGAACGTACGACGGCGCGTGGCTTGATTCTAGGTGTGGGGGCGGAGAATGGTCTCGGCTGTCTGCAGCCAGAGTTCGTAAGCGGCGTCGCCGCGTAAATACATATGGACTTCACGGACCATGCCTCGGGCCAATCCTGCATGAAGCGCGGCCAAGGCCAGGGGGGCGGCGAGTTCTTGCGGAAACCCGTAGGCGCCGCAGGAAATGGCAGGGAAGGCCAGGGTTTGGATGTCGTGGGCCTGGGCCAGCGTCAGGCAGTTGGTGTAGGCGGACTGGAGCAGGTCGCCTTCACCGGCGTTGCCGCCGCGCCAGACCGGGCCGACCGTATGGATGACGTAAGGTTGGGAAAGGTCGAAGCCGGGAGTGAGTACGGCCTGTCCTGTGGCCACAAGTCCGTGTTTGCGGACATGGGCCCGTCCTGCCCGGAGCAGTTCCGGTCCGGCAGCGCGCTGGATGGCTCCATCCACGCCGCCTCCGCCGGAAAGGGCCGGATTGGCCGCGTTCATGATGGCCTGAACCGGGCTGAGGGTCAGGTCGCCCTGGAGCAATATCAACAGGGCGCTGTCACCGGAAGGGGGGGCTATTCTCCAGGTCCGCATGGCCTAGGAAATAATGCTCAATCCGGCCTTGGCAAGGGGCCGGTCCTTGAGAAAGACGGGGCGGGTCGATTCAGAAGGTGACGCTGACGCCGAACAAGGTGGAGAAATTGCCGCCGTTATCCTGGTTGTGGGGCGATTGTCCCAAGGCGGGAAAGTCATCGCCGTCACGTTCGGACCGCAGTCCGTAGGAAAATCCCATGTAGGCATTCCATGGCGTTGTGGCCGCCTGCTCTTCGTCCATGGTGTGGAAGGAGAGGATACGGAAACCGACAAAGACGTTGGCCACGCTGGAGGTGGCGTTGAGCAGCGAGGGCAGCACCTCGTGCTTGCCGTCGTCGGCCAGGATGTAGATGAGTTGGCTCTGGATGGTGAAGTCGCCGAGCAGGTCGGTGAGACTGTCGCGCAGGAAAGAGCTGCCGCCCAGGCTGGGTTCGCTTTGCTGCAAGGCAGAAGTGTCCGGAGCGGCAATATCAGCGGCATACCCCGATTCGGAAAAAATCGGAGAGCTGTCTCTGGCTGTTGCCGTTGCCGGGATGGATAAAAATAAAACAAGGAGAAGCAGGGGGATGAATCGTTTGCTCATGTTCCCTCACTTGTATCCGGGATGTCGCATATAAAAAATAATACGCCTGCTTCGCACGAAAGGCAAGGGGGTCAATTTTCGTCGCCGCGCACTTCCCGGATGGCGTCGGCATAGGCCTTGAAGACGGATTCCCTGTCGATGAGGCCAAGAATGGTGTTCGTGTCGTCGGGCGCGACAACGGGAATCTGGTCGTAGTCCGTGTCCACGAATTTGAGCAGCGCGGTGTAGAGGTCGTAGTCTGGCCGCAGGTAGGCGCGCTTGGTGGCCAGATCGCGGACCACGAGCAGGTCGAACAGGGTGCGTTCGAAGATGACCTTGCGCGCATTGGAGAGCGAAAGCAAGCCGGTATAGTCGCCGGCGGCGTTGCGCACAGGGAAGACTAGCTGGTTGGTGTTGGCGATGATGTCCGTGAGCGCCTTGAGTGTGGTGCACTCTTCGAGAGTGACCACCAGCCGGGGCTTGTAGTGCTCCTCGACCTTGAGGTCTTCCAGGATGTTGATGGTGGCGTCCACCACATGCGCCGGGGAATCGAATTTGTTGTCCACCTGATTTTCGTACAGGGAGAACTTGTGGCCGAGCACGATGCACAGGGCCGAGGCCAGCATCAGCGGTGCCAGCAGGCCATAACCCTGGGTCAGTTCCGTGACCATGATCAGCGGGCCGATGGGTGCGTTGGCAACGCCTGCGAAAAAGGCGGCCATGCCCACGAGCACGTAGCCGCCGGGTTCACGTGCGATGTCCGGGTAGAAACGGTGCGCCAACTGGCCCACGAGGCCGCCGGTCATGCCGCCCACGAACAGGGCCGGGGCGAACATGCCGCCGCTCATGCCCGAGCCGATGGTCACGGAGGTGGCGATGGTCTTGCCTATGATGATGGTCAGCATCATGCCCACGGTCATCTGGCCCATGATCGCGCCTTCAAGCCAGCCGTAGCCGCCCGAAAGCACCTGCGGGTAGTACATGCCCATGATGCCCATGAGCAGTCCGCCCAGGGACGTGGCCCACATCAGTCCCAGCTTTTCCTTGATGCGCCAGAACACCGAGTATTTCACGAAATAGAAGGTCCGCACGTAGAGCCAGCCCGTAAAGGCGCAGGCCGCGGCCAGGAGGGCGTAGAAAAACAGCTCGCGGATGTCGTGGAAGGAGAAGTGCGGAATGCCGAAAATCGGTTCGGTGCCGTAGAAGAGCGTGAACAGCGAATAGGCCACTACCGAGGAAAGCACGGCGGGCAGCACGGCCTCGGCCTCGAAATCCTCGCGGTAGATGACCTCGATGGCCGTGAGTGCACCGCCCAGGGGCGCGCGGAAGATGGCGCCCAACCCCCCGGCCGCGCCGGAGAGCAGCAGGATGCGTCGTTCCTTGACTGTCAGCTTGAGCTTCTGGGCCAGCCAGGAGCCCACGCCCGCCCCGATCTGGGAAATGGGGCCTTCGCGCCCCGCGCTGCCGCCCGCGGCAATGGTACCTACTGCGGTGATGCCCTTGATGAGCCAAGCCCGGCCCCGGATCACGCCGCCTTGTTCATGGAAGGATTTGATCATGGCGTCGGTACCGTCGGTGCCGGCGTTGACGGTCTCGGGAATGTAGCGCTTCACGAGCCAACCTGTGAGCAAACCCACCAGGGTGGTGGCCACCGGGATGACCCAGGGGCGGTACTGCCCGGCAGCGCCATGGAAGATTTCTTCGCCTGCCGGCGCAGGCAGGGTCAGCCCTGCGAGTTTATGTTGGATGATGAATTTACCGAATTCCACTGCGCCGAAAAAAAGCACGGCGGCAAGGCCGGAGAAGATGCCCACGACCACGCCGAGCAACAGCCAGCGCACCGAGCTGACATGACGGTAGGTACGCAGGAAATCGCGCCAGGGCCTGAGCATGCGGAGCAGGGGATTCACTTGACGCGCCCTCTCTCCGCCACGGGGCGGGAGGGTTGCGCATCGGGCTCGTCCAGGATGCATCGTGCCAGTCGTACGTCTTCGAAGATTCGGGCTTTGAGTTCGTCCAGGCTGGAGAATTTGCGTTCGCTGCGCAGCCGCTGCACGAAATGGATACGAATCTCCGTCCCGTAGATGTCCTTGGAATAGTCCATGATATGGGCTTCAACGGACACGGCGTCGTTGCCGAAGGTTGGATTGGTGCCGATGTTGGCCACGGCCGGGTGGCAATGGCCGTCGATTTCCACCCAGACCGCGTAGACGCCGCGCAGGGGCACCAGCTCATCCACGAGTTTGAGGTTGGCCGTGGGAAATCCGAGCAGCTTGCCGCCCCGGTCCATGCCGTGAATCACTTCGCCTGCCACCTGATAGAAACGGGAAAGCATGGGACGAGCTTCCCAGACCTGGCCCGCCTGGACCAGGTCACGGATGCGCGTGGAGCTGACCACTGCACCGTCGTAGGTCACGGGGTCGAGGCGAAAGACCTTGAATCCGTATTCTTTGCCCAGGCGGCTCAGGGTGGCATAATCGCCGCTACGCCCTTTGCCCATATGGTAGTCGTAGCCGATGACCAGCTCGCGGACGCCCAGGCCGTCCACAAGGTAGGTTTTGACGAACTCCTCGGGCGAGAGTGCGGCCAGTTCTTTGGTGAAGTTGAGCACCAGCGCGGCATTGGGGCCATATTGGCCGATAAGCTCGAGTTTCTGGCGGGTCAGCGTGATGAAGGGGGGCGTTTGTGGCCCAACAAGCACCCGCATGGGGTGCGGATCAAAGGTCACGACAATACTGACCGCGTTTCGGGCCGCAGCCTTGGCGCAGGTCATGGAGATGAGCTTCTGGTGGCCGAGATGGACGCCATCGAAGTTGCCGATGGTCACCACGGATTCGGCAACTGTGCCTTGAAGTTCTTCGATGCTGGTAGCGACGATCATCGGCCTGGAATGACTCCGGAATGGTTGTGAGCCGGTATTGCTACGCGAAAACAGGCTCGGTATCAAGTTGGGGGGATCAGTCCTCAAGACGGGACTTGAAGGCCTCTTCCAATTTCTCCATCTCTTCTTTCTGGGCCGGGCTGGTGGCCAGTCCATAGGCTTTGCCTTTGTGGAACAAGGCCTGTTTTTTGTCCCGGTCATAGACCGCTGCATAGGCCAAATGGAGGTGAGCCTCGAAATATTCGCCGGATTCGCCCGACAGTCTGCCTAGATGGTAATGGACTTCCGCGTCCTCGGGCACTTCGGCCAGGACCTTGCGCATGACCGGAATGGCCTGGGCGTAATGCTTTTGTTCGCCGAGCAGGCGAGCGTTGTAGAACAGGGTCAGGATGTCTCCGGGGTCGCGGATCAGCGCCTTCTGCAAGAGCTGTTCGGCGCGCTTGAAGTCGCCTTGCATGAAGAAAAAGCGGCCGGCCTCGCGAAGGATGAGAGGGTCGTTGTCAGCTTTGGCCAGGGCCTGTTCAAATGCCGCGGCAGCCTCGGTGTTCTTTTTGATGCGGGCCAGCACCATGCCGTGGGCCATGTGGTCCAGTACGGTCATGTCCTGTGGTTTGATATTGTTGAAATAGGCCATGCTGACCGTGGGGTCGGACAAGCGGCCCCGCACCACGGCCTGGACCCGGAGGAAACGCGTGTTGTCCGTATGCTGGGCCTGGACCGCTGGGGAAAGCTCGGCCACCCGAGCGCGCAGATAGTCGATGCGTTCGCTCAGGGCCGGGTGCGTCGAAAGATAGGAAGGCAGGTGGGAATTGTTTCCCACCCAGCGTTTGTTGAGCATGATGTCAAAGGTCTGGGGCATGGCATCGGGCTGGAAGTGCGAGTTGATGAGGTAGTTCATGCCCACATGGTCGGCCTCGACCTCGTTGGCCTTGGTGTAGACCAGATAGGCGGCCTGGGCACCGGCCTGGGAGACCGTCATCAGGGCTTGGCCGGCTTCCCGCGTGCTGTCGCCGCCACTGGTTCCCAAAAAGGCTCCGGCAATGATGCCCATCCAGGAGCCGATGCTGGCCAGCTGCATGTCCTCCATGCGTTTTGCCACGTGGCGCTGTGAAATGTGCGCCATTTCGTGGCAGATCACGGCGGCGAACTGGTCTTCGGTTTCCAGGTTGAGCAGAAGCCCCGTGAGCACGTACACGTAACCGCCGGGCACGGCAAAGGCGTTCATGGAGTTGTTCATGATCACCGTGGTCGTGGTTCGGAAGGGCTGGGGCGGCATGGCTTGAACCACGCGGTCCACAACGCTTTTGACGTAGTTTTCCACCATGGGGTCTTCCACCAGGGGGAGCATCTTGGTGATTTTCTGATGGAATTCGCGGCCCATTTCCGCTTCGTCCGAGATGGTTACTTCGGAGAAAAGCGCGTGGGCCTTGTTACCCCAGGCCAGGGTGAGAATCAGGGTCAGGGCCAGTACGGCCAGGATTGCGGCGAGGCTTTTCATCTTCAGGGCCTCCGTGCTGTAAGTGCATCGCGGGAGAAAGGTAGTGCCTCTGTCGGCCAAGGTCAATGGGCGTTGCCGTCCCGCTCCTAAAAGCAAAGAGGGGAACGCATGGCGCGACCCCCTCTTTCGTATTGAAATGCAGGCAACTGCGCTAGCGATTCATGATGTCCAGGAATTCGCGGTTGTTCTTGGTGCCTTTCATTTTGTCCACCAGGAATTCCATTGAGTCGATGGCGCTCATGGGCGCCAAAAGCTTGCGCAGAATCCAGACCCTGTTGAGCACTTCCTCGGAAAGCAGGAGTTCTTCCTTGCGGGTTCCGGAGCGGTTGATGTCGATGGCCGGGAACACGCGCTTCTCGGAGAGATGGCGGTCCAGGTAAATCTCCATGTTGCCGGTGCCCTTGAATTCCTCGAAGATGACCTCGTCCATGCGCGAACCGGTATCGATGAGCGCCGTGGCGATGATGGTCAGGCTGCCGCCCTCTTCGAGATTGCGTGCAGCGCCGAAGAAGCGTTTGGGCCGCTGCATGGCGTTGGCGTCCAGACCGCCGGAGAGCACCCGGCCGGAAGACGGGGTGACCGCATTGTAGGCGCGGCCCAGGCGGGTGATGGAGTCGAGCAGGATAACCACGTCACGCTTGCGTTCGACCAGGCGCTTGGCCTTTTCCAGGACCATCTCCGTGACCTGGACATGGCGCTGGGGCGGCTCGTCAAAGGTGGAGCTGACCACCTCTGCATTGACCGTTCGTTCCATGTCCGTGACTTCCTCGGGCCGCTCGTCGATGAGCAGCACGATAAGGTACACGTCGGGATTGTTGGCATTGATGGAGTTGGCGATGGATTGCAGCATCATGGTCTTGCCTGTGCGCGGCGGGGCCACGAGCAGGCCTCGCTGCCCCATGCCGATGGGCGCGAGCAGGTCGATGATGCGCGAGGTGTAGTTCTCGCTGCCGTTCTCCATGTTCAGGAGGCGTTCCGGGTAGAGCGGCGTGAGGTTGTCAAAGAGAACGATGTGCTTGGAATTCTCGGGCGGCTCCAGGCCGATCTCGCTGACGCGCAGGAGCGCGAAATAGCGTTCCCCCTCTTTGGGGGGCCGGATTTGTCCGGAAATGACATCGCCCTTGCGAAGGCCGAAGCGGCGTATCTGCGAGGGCGAAATATAGATGTCGTCCGGGCCCGGCATATAGCTGTACATGGGCGAACGAAGGAAGCCGAAGCCGTCTGGTAGAATTTCCAGAACGCCTTCGCCGAATATCTGCCCATTGCGCGCCGCGCATTGTTGAAGGATACCGAAGATGAGCTCTTGCTTACGCATGCCGGAAGGGTTTTCCACTTGGAAGCTCACGGCGATATCCATGAGTTCCTGCATGCTCTTTTGCTTGAGGTCAGTGAGGTTGATCTTTTCTGCTGGTTGCTGGTTCTTGTCTCGGCCCATAAGTGTTTCGCTGTTAAAGGTTCCCCCGGCGCGGCGTGGCGGTCCTATCCGCGAGGAGGCCCGAGGCATGGAGCCTGTCGGGCAATCATATATCACGCCCCCGGAGGCGGGAACGCTTGCAACGGAAAATGCGTTTGCATAGGGGCGATTCTGGCCGGTCTGTACCGCAGAGAGCGGTAAACTGGCCGTTCGTGTTTCCTGTCCGTCGCTTTGGCTGGTAATTTATCTAATTGATACCCGGTAGGGTCAAGACTCTTTGTTGAAGCGTTCTCAAGGGACTACCTGAAAGGAGGGGCGATGACAAGGGCCGTCAGTTGCTTTTCTCGACATTTTCCGCTTCCGGGAGCACGTCCTCGAACATTTTTTCGATGTCCAGGCGAACGCTGTCCTGTTCGCGGTTCAGGGCGAAGGCAAGTTCCATGGAAACAAGGCTCATGGCCTGTTCCAACAGCCGCCGTTCACCAAAGGAGAGTTCCTTGTCGTGACCAATGAGAAAGAGCTCTTTGAGCACATACGCTACATCCGAAAGGTCGCCGGATTTCAGCTTTTCGGAATATTCACGGTACCGCCGGTTCCAGTTCTGTCCGGTGTAGCCTGTGAATTCCGAGCGGTCCTTGAGTGACTCGAAAATTGATTGTCCTGTCCGAAAACCGCAAACAGAGCGCAACCCGACATTGGCCGCGTTTTTTACGGGGACCATGAGGGTGACGTTGTTGCTCAGGATGCGGACAATATAAAATTCGGCGCTTGCGCCGCCGATTACTTGGCTTTCTATCCGCTCCACCCGTCCCACGCCCTGGGACGGGTAGACTACCAGTTCATTGATTTGGAACACTGAATAACGACTCCTTGAAACCCTGCGGAAACTTGGCGACTTTTTTTAGTATACTCCAAAAAAAACGCGGAGTCCATTGCTACTCGACACCTGCGTTCGGCAGAGTCAGCGTATGCAGGAATTGGGTGGCGAACTGGGGGCCGCGCCGTGCCAACAGGTCAAGCCCCTTAATGGCGGCCGTGACCATTTCCGATACAAGAGCGTTCTCTTCGGACAGGAAGTCGGAGAGTACCCAGTCCCGAACCTGCCAGGCCTCGGGAGGACGGCCTATGCCGAGCCGCATGCGCCAATATGCGGAAGACCCCAGGCATTCGGTGATGGATTCCAGGCCCCGATGTCCGTTGGTGCTCCCACCATGGCGAAATTTGATGCGTCCCAGATCCAGGTCCAACTCGTCATGGAGTACGACCACGGATTCCGGGGGGAGCAGGTATGAGCCCGCCACTTTGGCCACGGCTTTTCCGCTGAGATTCATGTAAGTCAGGGGTTTGAGCAACAGGTGCGGGCTGCCGGCCAGGTGAATGCTCCAAAGCAACAGCTCGGGAGTCTCCTTGAGACGGACCAGGTGCATGCTTTTCCGTTGCGCTCCCAACTCCAACAGCCTGTCGGCCACGAGAAAGCCGAAATTGTGGCGGTTGTGTTCATACTCTGGGCCGGGATTGCCCAGGCAGACGATGAGCGCTTTGTATTCCATGCGTATTCCTGGTTCGTGCAGGCCCTTGGCCGAAGCGAAAAGCCCCGGACGTTCGCAGGAGCGTCCGGGGCTGTGTGATGCGGGACGCTGGAGGCTATTCGCCTTCGGTTTCGGCTTCGGCTTCCGCTTCGCCTTCTTCACCCTCTTCTTCATCAGACTTGGGCACAACGCCGAGAATGGCGTAGTTGTCTTCAAAGACAAGGGAAACGCCTTCGGCCACGGCCAGATCCTGCACCATGACATGATCGTTCACATCCAGGTCGGTAACATCGACCAGGATGTGCTCGGGGATGTCCAGCGGTTTGCAGATGACCTCGACGCTGTCACGGAAAACAGCCAGGACACCGCCAAGCTTGAGGCCTTTGGCCGTGCCGGTGACTTCGATGGCCACGTTGACCTTGATTTCCTTGTCCAGGTCCACGCCGAAAAAGTCGACATGGGTCAGCACGGGGCGGACCGGGTCGTGCTTCATCCGCCAGACCAGGGACGGAAGCAGTTCGGTTTTGCCGCCGCGGGTGAGTTCCAGATTGAAGACCTGGTTGCCGCCCACTTTCTTGTAGAGCTTGAGCAGGGGCATTTCCGGCACCTGAACCAGGATGTTGGTGCCTTTCTGGTCATAATAAACGCCGGGGACAATGCTCTGAACACGCAGGCGGCGGTTCGGGCCCTTGCCGGTGGCGGTGCGTTCGGTAACGGTAAGTTTCTGAATGTCTTTAGCCATTTGTTTTGCTCCTTTGCGTCCTGGCCGCCACCCATTGACGGACGAACATGGTGGTTGTGTTACACGAAAAGCACGCTGACCGAGCTTTCCGTATGGATGTTATTGATCGCCTTGGCCAGCAGGCTGGCCACGGAGAGAACCTGAATCTTGGAACAGCTTTGCTTTTCCGGGGTAAGCGGTATGGTGTCCGTGACCAGCACTTTGGTGAACACGGATTCTTCAAGCCGCTGAATGGCCGGACCGGAGAGCACGGGATGCGTGGCGCAGGCCATGACGTCCTTGGCACCATTGTCCAGCAGTACCGTGGCGCCGGCGCACATGGTCCCGGCAGTGTCGATCATGTCGTCGATGAGGATGGCCAGCTTGCCCTTGACGTCGCCGATGACGTGCATGGCCTGGGCCTGGTTGGGCTTGTCGCGGCGTTTGTCCACGATGGCCAGGCCCGCGTTCAGGTGCTTGGCAAAAGCCCGGGCGCGTTCCACACCGCCCGCGTCAGGCGAAATGATCACGATTTCGTCGTCGATTTTCTTGAGGTAGTCGAGCAGCACCGGTGCCGCATAAAGGTTGTCCACGGGACAGTTGAAGAATCCCTGGATTTGGCCGGCATGCAGGTCGATGGTCACGATGCGGTCCATGCCCGCCGTGGTCAGGAAGTCGGCCACGAGCTTGGCGGTGATGGGTGCGCGCGGGGCCACTTTTCTGTCCTGGCGGGCGTAGCCGTAGTAGGGCACCACCGCAGTGACGCGGTTGGCGCTGGCCCGCTTGAGCGCATCCAGGATGATGCAGAGCTCCATGAGGTGAAAGTTGACCGGGGTGCTCATGGGCTGGATCACGAACACGTCGTCGCCGCGGACGTTGTCGCCGATCTCGATGCGGATCTCGCCGTCGCTGAATTTTTCACGCAGCATGGGGCACAGACGGGTCCCGAGATGTTCGCAAATGGCTTCGGACAATGCGGTGTTGGCCGAGCCGGAAATGATTTTCAATTCGCCTTGCATGGGAGACATGGGTCAGCCCCTGATCTGGTTGGCTGGGGTGGTAGGACTCGAACCCACGAATGACGGGACCAAAACCCGTTGCCTTGCCAACTTGGCTACACCCCAGAATGTCAGTACTGATGGAAGTAAGTGGAAACCCCTTCCGCCCTGAGGAACAATACCGCCGTTTCAGCGGCTTCCCGCTGGCGGAAAAAAGCGAAGATCCCGGCTCCGCTTCCGCTCATTGCCGCGCCGCATGCGCCGCTGGCGAGCAGCCTTTGCTTGATCTCCCGAAGCCTTGGAAATTCTCTGAAAACAACGGGTTCAAAGTCGTTGTGAAGGACCAGGGTGTTTTCGGGACCAGCACTTTTAGTATCTGATTCTTCGGATGTCAAGAAGCTCTGTTCATGATGGCAGCGATCCCACTGGCGATAAGCCCAGGCCGTGTCCACATGCTCGTCCGGGCAGGCCAGAACCAGACAGAGACCCTGCAATCGCACTTCCGCCGGAGCGAGTCTTTCGCCGATGCCTTTGGCTCGCGCCGCTGGTTCCGGATGCAGGAAAAAGGGTACGTCCGCACCCAACGTGGCGGCCAGAGCGATCAGCTCGGCATGGGACAGGGCTTGCCGGCCGGCCCCAGCGTTGAGGTGGGCCAGCAGCGCGGCCGCATCGGTGCTGCCGCCGCCCAGCCCAGCGCCCATGGGAATGCGTTTGGCCACTTCCACGCGCAGATCTGGCCGGTGGCCGGTCCGTTGGGCAAATGCCTGCCATGCTTTGTATATGATGTTGCTTTCCGTGGGCAGGCCCGGAATGTCGCAGAGCAGTTCCAAACCCGCGCCCGTTGGCAGCGGGGTGATGCGCAGTTCATCCGTTGGATTTTCCAACTTGAGGAACAGGGTGTCCAGCTCGTGATAGCCATCGGGCCGTGTGCCCGTGATGTACAGGTTCAGGTTGATCTTGGCCGGGGCGCGCAGGATGACGGTCTCGGGCATGGGGCAGTCCTGAAATATGAGGGGGCCCCGCAGGGCCCCCGTGATGCGTTATTATTTGCTGGGAACAGGGATGGTGATGAAGAAGTTCCGCGTTCCACGCCGCACCAGCAACAGGGCCGGGCGGTTGCCCGAGGCATCCACTGCCTTGCGGAAGGCTTCCACGTTTTCCATGGGCTCCTGGTTCACTTCCAGGATCACGTCGCCTCGAGTGAAGCCTTGCTGCGCTGCAACGGAACCGGGCTGGACATTGGTTACGAGCAGGCCGCGCGGAGATTCAAGGCCCAGGCGTTGTGCCTCTTCGGCGTTGACCGGACGCATGAACAGGCCGAGTTGGTCCGCCGCTTCCACCTTGGGCGCGGGCTGGCCGTTCTCGGCCTGGGCCACATTGTTGGACCGTTCCTCCAGAACCACGTCCATTTCCTGGGTCTTGCCCTTGCGCACGACACTGACCTCAGCCTTGTCGCCGGGCAGGAGGCCGGCAATGATGCGCGCCAGTTCGTGCATGTCGGCCACGGGTTTGCCGTTGATGCCTACAATCACGTCGCCGGGCTTGATGCCCGCTTTTTGCGCAGGGTTGCCCGGGAACACGTCGGCCACGAGCACGCCCTTGGGCTCGCTGAGCCCCAGGGCTTTGGCCATCTGTTCGTCGATGTTCTGCATCTGGATGCCGAGCCAGCCGCGCCGCACGGTGTCGCCGTTGCGCAACTGCTCGATGACCTTGCGGGCCATGCTGCTGGGCGTGGCGAAACCCAGGCCCTGGCCTGCCGGAATGATGGCCGTGTTGATTCCCACGACCTTGCCGTCCAGGTTCAGGAGCGGACCGCCCGAGTTGCCGGGGTTGATGCTGGCGTCGGTCTGGATGAAATTGTCAAAGGGACCCGCACCGATGACGCGGCCCGTTGCCGAGACAATGCCCGCGGTCACGGTATTGCTCAGGCCAAAGGGGTTGCCGATGGCCATGACCCATTCGCCCACACGGAGTTTGTCGGAATCGGCGAACTCCAGGACGGTCAGGTCGGAAGCCTCGATCTTGACCAGGGCCAAGTCTGTTTCCGGGTCGCTTCCCACCACCTTGGCCGCGTAGGATTCGCCTCCCTGCAACTTGACCGAGATGGTGTCGGCTCCTTCGACAACGTGGTTGTTGGTCACGATGAAGCCGTCCGGGGAGATGATGAACCCCGAGCCGAGCGAACTCTGCTCGCGCGGACCCTGCCGGAAAGGTGCGGGCATTCTGGGATCGTTGAAGAATTGTTCAAAGAACTCATCCAGAGGCGAACGACCTCGCTGGCCGAACTGGAAAACCTGCGGGCCCTGCTGCACGGTCTTGGTGATGGAAATGTTCACCACGGCCTTGCCTGCCTTTTCCGCCAGGGTGGCGAAGTCGGGCAGGCTGATCTGGCCTTTTGCCTCGGAAAAGATGGGAAAGCCTGCCCAGGCCTGCGCAGGCAGGCTCAGAAGCAGGAACAGCACAATAAATTGAAAAGACTTACGAAATACCATGAGGAATCCTCCGTTTACGCTTTCGGGAAAGCTGGAAGCGTGGCGGGTACGTTGTGGAGTATAAAACCTTTTGCGCGCTTGTAAATAGCCTCGGGGCATTGAGAATGAAATTCTCATCGCATGAGCTACGTTCGAGGCAGGGGTTTGATCCCGCGACTTTCCCCTTGAACCCGAAGAGCGAATCAAGTACCGTGCTCCTCCCGCGAAGCAACGCGGAATCGCCCCCGTAGCTCAGGTGGATAGAGCGACTGCCTCCTAAGCAGTAGGCCGCGTGTTCGAGTCGCGCCGGGGGCACCATTTTGCCGTGGAAAGGGTTTGCAGCAACCGCTGTGAGCCCTTTTTGCCGTTTGCGGGGGGAGTGCCGGACAGTCCGAGGCATGCCCCGGCGTGAGATCTCGCCCGCAGACAGGGAAACAAGCACGGCGGTGGCAAGGGAATCGTCCGTGGCCAAATCCGTGCCGGACGCGGAAAGGGCCACGTCGCCGGACAGGTCGGACCAGGAGAGCAGGAGGTCACGCATGGCGCACCTCCGGGGAGGGAGAGGATGTTAAAACAACGAAAGACTGCCATCGCCGGGCATGGTAGCCCCTAGGCCGAAAGCGGCATAAAGCAGTAGTGACAAGAGGATCAAGGGAAGAATGCTGGATAAAACAACACGACGTCTCGTAGGCTTCCAAGCGGCACAGATCAAGCACAGAAGCCCAATCAAAGCCGACGCTCCTCCGAAAGAAAAAATCGGGGGTTTGCCCATGACAAGCATGATCGCCAGAAGGCAACTTATCAAAAAGAGATAAAACCTTGCTATCGTGCCGCGCATAATTAGACCACATATTGATATTCCTCAAATTCCGCAAGGGGCCGTGGAGGCGCGAACACATAAAAATCTCCTCCTTGCCCATGTCTTGCTCTGAAATCATTAAACTTGGCATTGTCCACGTTGCCGGAAAAATCTGGCGCAACAAAACGCAACTCACTGCAATCCCAGCTTCCTAACGGCTGCCCACCCAGAACCCACCAAAACCAGTTGTCCTCAAAGTCGAAATTGTCTTGAACGTATAAAGCAATTTTCGTCACCGTGATGCGATACGTCCATTCTATCGCCAGAACAGGTTCCACATAACCTTTCGCAACAGCAAAGAGAGCAAATCTCGCCATGCTGGCGGTCAAACCGTCCACAGGAGATTGATTATCAATAGTGATATGTTGGAAATATCCATGTCGTAGTGTTGTGGATTGTTCGTTTATAAAGTCAAATTCCTCCCTTCCCCCTGTCAATTTCTCGTTGTCCACGAGAATTTTTGCGAGTTCTGATTTAGCATTTGCTGAAAAGAGGTAATCCATGCTGGTTATGTTGTCCCATGCGGTGCGCACCCGCTCGTACTGCATCAGCCAGTCCCATTCCACGAAGCTGGGCTCGGCCGCGGGCAGCTCGTCCGCGTCGTCGGCGCGGCGGTCCGTGAAGACTGACACAAGCACGGCGGTGGCAAGGGAATCGTCCGTGGCCAAATCCGTGCCGGACGCGGAAAGGGCCACGTCGCCGGACAGGTCGGACCAGGAAAGCAGGAGGTTACGCATGGCGCACCTCCGGAGAGGGAGAGTGGCGAACAGTTCCTGTTTTATCCCGGGCTGTCTTCGGGCAGATACCCTGAAACGCAAGGACCCGCACACGATGTGCGGGTCCAGTCCGTGTCCGGGCGTCGTTCACACGCCCGCGTCAGGAGGAGTAGACGGGATGTCCGTTGCGCGGTGTAACCCATCATCCTGAACTATTTGCAAGAGTACTATGTTGCTCTTAAGCTCCCCAATCCAGGATGACCTTGCCGCTCATGCCCGTGCGCATGACGTCGAAAGCCTGCTGGAATTCGCCGATGGGGAAACGGTGGGTGATGGCTGGCGCCACGTCCAATCCGCTTTGCAGCATAGAACTCATCTTGTACCAGGTCTCAAACATTTCGCGGCCATAAATGCCCTTGAGCAGCAGCCCCTTGAAGACCACTTCGTTCCAGTCGATGGCGGTCTCACCGGGCAGGATGCCGAGCAGGGCGACCTTGGCCCCGTAGTTCATCTTTTCCAGCATCTGCCGGAACGCGGCCGGGTTGCCGGACATCTCCAGACCCACGTCAAAGCCCTCGACCATGCCGAGGTCGTTCATGGTTTCGGCGAGGTCCTGGCGGGTCACGTTCACAGCGCGACTCGCGCCGAGCTGCTTGGCCAGATTCAATCGGTAGTCGTTCACGTCGGTAATGACCACGTGGCGCGCACCCGCATAACGGGCAATGGCCACGGCCATCATGCCGATGGGGCCAGCCCCGGTGATGAGCACGTCTTCGCCGACGAGATCGAAGGAAAGGGCCGTGTGCGTGGCGTTGCCCAGGGGATCGAGCACCGCGCCCAGGTCATCGGAAATGGATTCGGGCAGTTTGAACACGTTCACGGCAGGCACACTGAGGTATTCGGCAAAGCAGCCGGGCCGGTTCACGCCCACGCCCACGGTGTTGCGGCAGAGGTGGCGTTTGCCTGCGCGGCAGTTGCGGCAATGTCCGCAGGTGACGTGCCCTTCGGCGGAAACCCTGTCTCCGGGCTTGAGCCCCCGCACTTCGGACCCCACGGCCACGACCTCGCCCGCGAATTCATGGCCCACGGCCATGGGCACGGGAATGGTCTTCTGCGCCCACTGGTCCCAGTTGTAAATATGAATATCCGTGCCGCAGATGGCGGTTTTGCGGATACGGATCAGGGCGTCGTTGTGGCCGCATTCCGGTACGGGAATCTCTTCCAGCCAGATGCCCGGTTCGGCCTTGCTTTTGACCAGGGCCTTCATGACGGCGGGGAGTTTGTTGCTTGTCTGTTTGGCCATGTTTCCCCCTACTTGATGACGCCAAGGTCGCGGCCGACCCGGACAAAGGCGTTCACGGCCTTTTCGACCTGGGCCGAAGAGTGGGCCGCGCACATCTGGGTGCGGATGCGGGCCTTGCCCTGGGGCACGACCGGGTAGCTGAAGCCGATGACGTAGACGCCTTCGCCCAGAAGCCGGGCCGCCATTTCCTGGGCCAGCCTGGCGTCGCCGAGCATGACCGGGATGATGGGATGGTCCGCCCCGGCCAGGGTGAAGCCCGTTTCGGTCATGGCCGAACGGAACAGACGGCTGTTTTCCTCCAGCCGTTTGCGTAGGTCGTTGGGCTGCTCCATGAGGTCCAAGGCAGCGATGGAGCCAGCCGCAATGGAAGGACAGAGCGTGTTGGAAAAAAGATAGGGGCGGGAGCGCTGGCGCAGCCACTCCACGATTTCGGCCCGGCCTGAAGTGTAGCCGCCGGATGCGCCGCCCAAGGCTTTGCCCAGGGTGCCGGTGAGGATATCGATGCGACCCATGACACCGCAGTATTCGTGTGTGCCTCGGCCGTTTGCGCCGAGCACTCCCGTGGCGTGGGAATCATCCACCATGGTCAGGGCGCCGTATTTTTCGGCCAGATCGCAAAGCGCGGGCAGGTCGGCGATGATACCGTCCATGGAGAACACGCCGTCCGTGACGATGAGCTTGTGACGGCAATCCGAGGCGGCCTGGAGTTGCGTTTCCAGGTCGGCCATGTCGTTGTTTTTGTAGCGGAACCTTTGGGCCTTGCAGAGCCGCACCCCGTCGATGATGGAGGCGTGGTTCAGGGCGTCGGAAATGATGGCGTCTTCCGGGCCGAGCAGGGCTTCGAACAGGCCGCCGTTGGCGTCGAAGCAGGAGCCGTAGAGGATGGTGTCCTCGGTGCCGAGGAAGGAGGAAAGCCGTTTTTCCAGATGCTTGTGGATTTCGTGAGTGCCGCAGATGAAGCGGACCGAGGCCATGCCGTACCCGTACTTGTCCTGGGCGGCTTGTGCGGCTTCCCTCAATCGGGGATGATTGGCGAGGCCCAGGTAGTTGTTGGCGCAGAAATTAAGGGCCTGCTGGCCGTCGGCCAGACTGATCAGCGCCTGTTGCGGCGAGGTGATGACACGTTCGGCCTTGTACAGGCCTGTGGCGCGCAACTCATCGGTCTGTTTGCGCAACTGTTCCATAAGCGGGTGCGGCATGATTTGTCTCTTTCCTCCGTAGGCGGGGGCTTACTGCCCCATATACTCGATCGAGAGGGAAGCCGACATTATTTTTCTTGTCAAGTAAAAAAAATGTGTCTAAATTGCTCATATCGCATTTCGCAGGCGCAAAAACCCTTGACCGATCGACGTGGAGAGCGCTTCGGCTTCGGATGGGGGGACACCGCAGCAGCAATGCGCAAACTACGCGTAGGGAGATTGCATGGACAAGCCGCTGAACCTCGATCACATCGACCGGGCCATCATACAAGAGTTGCAACGGGATGGCCGCGCCTCCTACAAGAGCATCGCGCGCAAGCTGGGCGTTTCGGACGGCACGGTGCGCTTGCGGACCGAGCGCATGATGGAGTGCGGTTATCTGCGCATTTCCGCTTCGGTGAACCCGCTCTATTTCGAGAACACCCTCACGGCCATCATCGGCATTCACCTGGACAAGCAGGTGGACCGGGAAATCATGGAAAAGGTTTCCCAGTGCAGCGGGGTGCAGTCTGTGATTAACGTCACGGGCCGTTACGACCTCATGGTGGAATTGTCCGTGTCCTCGCGTTCCAACCTGAAGCGCTTTTTGGTGGACGACCTTCAGGCCCTCGGCGGCGTGGTCTCCACTGAAACCTACCTGTACCTGGAAGCCATCAACAAATGGGTGGAACACAAGGAAAAGTAGGGGCGCGTTGCTTCGTGAACATGCAAGGCCAGGAAATCCTGGCCTTTTTTTGTCGTAGTGAGCAGCCTACCCCCTCTTTACGGGATACCGGCAAGACGATACTGGAGGCGCATGAGCATCATACGCACGACCTGCACCCGGCATTGCGGCAACGGCTGCGGCCTGCTTGTGGAACGGCGGGCGAACGGCCTGCACGTCAAGGGCGATCCCGAGCATCCGGTCACACATGGCTTTGTTTGCGCCAAGACGGCACGATTCGGCGAACGGCTCTTTGCCCCGGACCGCGTCACAACCCCTCTGATCCGGGGGGACGGTGAACTGCGTGAGGCTTCCTGGGACGAGGCCCTGACCCTGGCCGCGGAGCGCATCCAGGCCTTGTGTTCCTGCCCGGAGCGCATGCTGCACATCTTTTATGTCGCTTCCTACGGGGTCTTGTTCCGCGCCTCGCCCTATCTCTTCGGCCGATTGGGCGCTGCCGACACTTCGGGCGACTATTGCCTGGACGCGGGCATCGAGGCGTCGCGCCTGGATTTCGGGACGCTGGACCAGCCCGGCTTCGAAAATCTGCATGCGGCCCGGCATATCGTGAACTGGGGGCGGAACATGGACGCGGGCGCCATGATCTGCGGCCGGTTCGTGGCCGAGGCCCGGCGCAGGGGGGCGCGGGTCCTGGCCGTGAGTCCCGGGGACAAGGGCTTCCGCGCCCATGCCGAACATGTGGTGGTCATCCGGCCCGGCACGGATCGCTTTCTGGCTTTGGCCGTGCTCAAGTTGCTGGCGGAGCAGGGCGTGTTGCCTGATTTGTCCGGCCGGTTTTATGGTCACGGAGATTTTGTTAATATTATGCAGGCGTGGAGCCTGGACCGGTTGCTGGAGGCCTGTGGCGTGTCCCTGGAGGATGCGCAGCGCGTGGCTGAAGCGTACGGGGACGGCCCGACGGCAACGCTCATCGGTCGGGGCCTGCAACGCTATGCCCACGGCGGGGAGAACGTGCGCTGCATCGACGCCTTGGCCTTGCTCACGGGCAATGTGGGCGAAACGGGCAACGGCGTGTATTTCAGCCGGGGCGATATCGGCCATATCGATTATTCCTGGCACGAGCGTCCTGCGCCCGCGCCGCGCCGTTTCCCGATGCACGACCTGGCCGGGAGCCTGCGTGCGGCCGAGCGGGCCGGAGAGCCCGTGGAACTGGTCTGGATCGAGGGCACCAACACCGTAACCATGTCGCCAAACAGCCGCGCCCTGGCCCAGGCCCTGGAACGCCCGTTTGTCATTGCTGTGGAGCCGTTCCTGAACGATACGGCCCTGGTCGCGGACCTTATTCTGCCGCCCGCCTTGATGTGGGAATGGGAAGATGTGACGCGCTGTTCCGTGCATGATTACGTGCACCATTCCGCCCAGGTGCTGGACCCGCCCCGGGGCTGCCTGTCCAACTTCGAGATTTCCCGGCAGGTTGCTCTCCGCCTGGACCCTCCCCTGGACTTTCCTTCGTCCGAACAGGTGTTGCGTCGCGCTTTGGACGCTCCGAACCTGTGTACGGACCTGGATGACCTGCGTGAACGAACCTGGCTGGAGTCGCGGCCCCGGTCCCTGCCCTGGCAGGGGATGCGTTCGGCCCATGCGGACGGTCTGTTTCGCCTGCCCGAGGCGCTGCATTCCGAACCGGCTGCGCCCGAAGGCTATCCGTTGCGGCTGCTCAGCCTGGGCCGCAAGGAATACCTGCTTTCCCAGATTCCCGAAGACGTGCAGCTCGACGGTCCGGAGCGGGCCTTTGTGGCACCGGAATGCTTTGCCGTGGCCGGGCTGGACAGAAGCAGGCCCGTTTTCCTGGCCACTGAATTGGGCCGCCTGGAAGTGCGGCTGAAAGACCTGCCCGGACTGCACCCGGACGCGGTGCTGGTGGGCCGGGGAGGCTGGATGAAATGCGGCCGGGGCTTGAATGCCTTGATCGGTCCGCACGAGGGCGATCTGGCCGGGCAGTGCGCCTACTATGCCCAGTTCTGCCGTTTGGAGAACTGATCAGTCGCAGGCAAGGTCCGTGCAGAGAATGCAGGCCATGCCCTCCTGCACGGCGCAGACCGTGGAGATCGTGATGCAGCGCGAGCCCGAGGCCTGGGACAGATATGGTTCGGTGGTGAAGCGGCTCAAGCCCGACCGCAGGGGCAGATAATACTCCTTGCAGGAATGGTCCGCGCCTTTGGCTGCGGGCGCATAGAGCAGCCGACGGTTGCGGCACAGCCTGTCCGGATGGCAGACCGTTTCCGATATCTGCGTTCCGTCCATGTTCAGCAGGTACAGACATTCCAGTTGCGAATCTTCTTCCAGGCAGGCCGCCAAACGTTGCTCCGTGGTTGCCGGACCCGGAGTGGCCAGCCGGGCGCAGAGCCGCCCTACAAGCGTATGATAGCTGGAATGGCGTATCTTTTCGGCGTTGAGCCGCTTGATGCTGGCCTTTTTATGCGCTTCGGCCACCTTGAACAGGGCCAGGGCCGGATTGTCCCAGCCTGCCGGGGCTGGCGTGGGACGGCCAAAGAAATAGCCCTGAAAGACATCCACGCCGCATTCCAGCAAGGCCAAGGCTTCCTCCTGGCGCTCCACTCCTTCACCCAGCACCATGCAGCCCGTGCGCGAGGCCAGCCGCACAAAGCTTTTGACCACTTCCTGCTTGTGGAAATGGTGGTCGATGCGCGTGATCAACGAGCGGTCCAGCTTGAGCACGTCCGGCTGGAGCAGGTGGATGCGGTCCAGATTGGAATGGCCCGCACCAAGATCGTCCAAGGCAATAATGAACCCGCGGCGCTTGTAGTCCACCACGAATTCCATGAGCGCCAAGGCACTGCCCGCCCGCGATTCGATGATCTCGATGGCCACGTTTTCGGGCGGAATGCCCGCGTCCGCAACCTGTCTGCTCAGGACCTGCGAATGCACGCAGGAAGAATCGATGACCGAGGCGTCCACATTCAGGGACAGGATCAGTCCTGGGTCGGACCGGTACAGAGGGGCAAAGGCTTCCAGGGCGCGCTGGCGGCAGAGGCGGTCCAGCTCCAAACGGGTCTTGACGTTGCCTGCCAGGGAAAACAATTCCTGTGGCGGAACGGCCCGGCCCGTGTCCGGGTCAGTGGCCCGGCAAAGGGCTTCCACCGCGAATACGGCGTTGCGCCGCAGGGAAACCAGGGGCTGGAAATGCGTGGCCACGCTGCCTGCGTCCAAAACCCTGCGCACCGTGTTGTCCTTGAGACTGAACATTTGTGTTCCTTTTCCGGGACAAGGCCGGGACAGCGGTGTTCTGTCCCGGCCTTGTCGTAGTGTCGTGTTTTGCGTCCGTATTGATGCCGGGCGCGTATCAAACCAGGATGTTTTCTTCGCCGGTGCGGATGCGCACGGCCTTGGCCACATCCAGGACAAAGATCACTCCGTCGCCTTCCTTGCCGCTCTGGGCGGCCTCGCGGATAACGGCCACGGCCAGATCGGCCTTGTCGGCTGGAATGCCCAGCTCAATGCGGACCTTCTTGAGCAGATTCACTTCCATGGCCACGCCGCGGTAGGTTTCGGTGAACCCCTTCTGGCGGCCCGATCCCAGGATGTTGGTCACGGAGATCGAGTAGAAGCCTTCGGCGTAGAGCGCCTGCTTCACGAGCGTGAGCTGTTCGGGACGGGTATAGGCGATTATCAGTTTCATCGTTGTTCTCCTTTCTGTCGTCGTTGTGCGGGCGGTTTACTCGACCGTGAAGACCTGGAAACCGTTGTAGGCCTCGGAACCGTGTTCGGAGATGTCCAGACCCCGGCGTTCCTCTTCCTGGCTGACGCGCATGCCGAACACGGACTTGACCAGGGAGAATGTCACGAAGCCCGTGCCGAAGGCCCAGACAAAGAAGGTTGCCACGCCGATGACCTGGACCATGAGCTGGGCCGTGCCGCCGCCGTAGAACAGACCGCCGTCCACGTTGAACAGGCCGCAAGACAGTGTGCCCCAGGCACCGCAGACGCCATGCACGGAAACCGCGCCGACCGGGTCGTCGATCTTGAGGATTTTGTCGATGAATTCGATGGACAGCACCACCAGCAGGCCCGCGATAAGGCCGATGACGATGGAAGCGGCCGGAGTGACAGTGGCGCAAGGCGCGGTGATGCCCACCAGCCCGGCCAGGGCGCCGTTCATGCTCATGGACATGTCGGGCTTGCCGAAACGGAACCAGGACAGGATCAACGCGGCCATGGTGCCGCCGCAGGCCGAAAGGGACGTGTTCATGGCGATCAAGCCGATGGAGCCATCCGCAGTGGTGGTGGAACCGGGGTTGAAGCCGAACCAGCCGAACCAGAGGATGAACACGCCGAGCGCGGCCAGGGGAATGTTATGGCCGGGAATGGCCTTGGCCTTGCCGTCCTCGGTGTACTTGCCCAGACGCGGGCCGACCACGAGCGCGCCAGCAAGGGCGATCCAGCCGCCCACGGAGTGGACCACGGAGGAACCCGCGAAGTCGCAGAAGGCCACGGAAAAGGTCGTTTCAAGCCAGCCTGCGTCGCCGTAGAGACTGCCCCAGGCCCAGTGGCCGGAGATGGGATAGATCAGACCGGTAACGATGCAGGAGACCACGATGTATGAGCCGAACTTGGTGCGTTCGGCTATGCCGCCAGATACGATGGTGGCTGCCGTGGCCGCGAACACGGACTGGAAGAACCAGAAGGTGTAGGCCCAGGGCAGATCTGGCTCGGCCACGTCGCCAAGGGCGAAGTGGGACATGCCGATGAAACCGGAACCAAGACCGAACATCAGTCCGAAACCGAGCAGGAAGAAGATGATCTGCCCGGCTCCGAAGTCAACAAAGTTTTTCATGATGATGTTGCCGGCGCTCTTGGCGCGGGTAAAGCCCGCCTCGACGCAGGCGAATCCGGCCTGCATGAACATGACCAGGATGGCTGCGATAAGGGTCCACAAGATATTGGCGTTATCCTGGGTCATCATTTCCGGGGCGTCCTGCGCCAGGGCCAGGGTCGGGGTCAGAACCAGCACCAGGGCGAGTGCTGCCAGAGCCTGCCGGGCGAGCCGGGACGGAAAGGATTTGCGCATCCGATTGTTGTTGAACATGCGTGGTGTCCTCCTTAAAGGGTTGATAGCGAAGTCAAGCATGAACCCTGTAAGGCAAGCTGCGTGCCAAGTTGTGTAATATGCTGTTTTATAAGCAGAAATGAAAAAGAGCAAGTTTTACTGGTAACAAAATTGTTTAATTAGATATTAAAAAATATCTCACAAATTAATCAAAATTCCAAAAATGTAAAATTCAGCCGAATAACAAAAGACATTAAACCACACGAAAGCTAATATTGTATATCACTTGTTATTAAAGAGGGTTATATGACAAACAGGTCTTTTCCAATGCCTTTCGATGAATATTCGTTTTCTCCGTTATGACTTCTAAGTGTATATAGCCATATAATAATTATATTTTTTATTTAGATTAAAAAAAGACATAGAAAAAGAAGAAAATGAATTATGTGCAAGTTTGACTGCTTGAATGCTCGCATTAATGGTCTTGAATGTTAAAAAGTGCATTCAAAATGGCCTGAGAAAGTCTTATCGTAGTGTTTTTTGCTGATTTTGCTTTATCATGTGTTGTGTGATCGCTCATGAAATCGATTTTATGGGGGGAGGCTGCTTCACGTCAAAATCCGTTGTGAGGTGTTGTGAACAGTATGGGCGCAGGGAAATTTGCTGCCAGGATAGAGCTGTTCGTTTGCGTGAAGAGCATGAAAAAAAGAAGTTGACACGGCGAGCGGATATGCTTTAGCCAATGTGCATATGAATCCTCATCGTGACCTTGGCGTGTTCGCCTCCTTTTATTTTGGTTATTGGTTTAGCCGCGTCTGCGGTCACGGGAGAGGTACAGCCTAATTACACGGGTTTTGGGTCAATCTCTTCAAGGGACCGCAGGCGAGAGCCGGCGGTCCCTTGTTTTTAGGCCCTCCGGCACCTGCGGTCCACAGCGCAAGGAGTTACTGGTCATGCACATCGGAAAAGCCATACGACTGGAGCGGATTTTCAACCGCGACACGAGCCGGACCATTGTCGTGCCCATGGACCACGGCGTGACCGTCGGCCCCATTGCCGGGCTGGAGGACATGCGCGAGGCCGTGAGCAAGGTCGTGGAAGGCGGCGCCAACGCCGTGCTGGAACACAAGGGCAACGTGCGCTGCGGCCATCGCGCCAAGGGACGCGACGTGGGCCTTATCGTGCATCTTTCCGCGTCCACCTGTCTTTCGCCCCGGCCCAACTACAAGGGGCTGGTCGCTTCCGTAGAAGACGCCGTCTGTCTGGGCGCGGATGCGGTGAGCGTCCATCTGAACCTGGGCGACGAATACGAAACCGACATGCTGCGCGACGTGGGCAGGGTTGCCACGGATGCGGCCCGCTGGGGCATGCCGTTGCTGGCCATGGTCTACGCCCGCGGCCCCAAGGTGAAGAACGAATACGATCCCGCCGTGGTTGCGCACTGCGCCCGGGTGGGCACCGAACTGGGCGCTGATGTGGTCAAGGTCAATTACACCGGCGACCCGGACAGCTTTGCCAAGGTTACGGGCGCATGCTGCGTGCCCGTGGTCATTGCGGGCGGTCCCAAGATGGACAGCACCCGCGACTTTTTGCAGATGGTGGAGGACTCGCTGCGTGCCGGCGGCGCGGGCCTTTCCGTGGGGCGCAACGTCTTCCAGCACGAAAACGTCGTGGGGCTGGTACAGGCGTTGTCCAAGGTGGTACATGAGGACATGGCTGTGGATCAGGC
>JAZHDD010000063.1:0-132219 GCA_036541255.1 Desulfovibrionaceae bacterium
GCACCATGTGCTCCAGGCGCTCAAGGCGCACCACTGCTTCCAGAAGGATGTGGACAGACTGGGGATTTCCCTTCCCTGTTGTACCGGGGGGGGGTGGGCTTGATTTTGGCCTATGTCTACAAGGGCACGCCCTTTGTCATGCTCCTGGCCTTGGCCGCATTGCGGCGTATGGACCTGAGGCTGGTGGAAACGGCGCGCATGTTCGGGGCCGGGGAGTGGTACGTGTTTCGGCGTATCGTGCTGCCGCATTTGCGTCCCGTGCTGCACACCTCGTTCATCATCCTTTGCCTGTACGCTTTTGGAGCGTTCGATATCCCTTTCCTGCTGGGGCAGGGAGAGCCGGGCATGCTGTCCATGGAGGTCTACAATCTCTATTTTCGGCGCGATTTGGTGAACCGGCCCATGGCCATGGCCATTCTCGTGTGCATGTTTCTGTTTTCCATCGCCTTCATCGCCATGTACGTACGCATTGCAGCCCGGCTTCAAGGCGGGGAGCGCAAGGTATGAGGACCGCATGAAGAGCGCGCTGTATCTTGCTCTTATTGCCCTTGTATCGCTCTTTCCACTGTTGGTGCTTGCCGGGTATGCCCTGGCACCGGCCTGGCGCTTCCCTGAGCTGTTTCCGGCCGAATTCGACCTGCGCGCCTTGGGTTATCTCCGTTCCCAATCCGGACAGATTCTGGGGCATCTCGGTTCGTCCTTGACGTATTCGCTGCTCACGGTGCTGCTCAGTTTTTTACTCTGCCTGGCGCCAGCCCACCATCTGGCGCGGCGGCGCTTTCCGGGCAAGGCCCTGGTGGAAGGATTGTTGCTGGCTCCGGCCTTGGTGCCGTCCATGACTTTTTCCATGGGCGTGCATGTCATCTTTCTGCGTATCGGCCTGGCCGACACCATGCTTGGCGTGGTCTTGGCGCTGACCGCTTTCAGTTATCCTTACATGCTGCGGGCTCTGGTGGCCGGTTACCAGAGTTTTGGCGAGGAATACGACCTGTGCGCCCGGAATCTGGGGGCAGGTCCTTTGACGCGTCTTTGGCGCGTGGAAATGCCCCTGCTGTTGCCCAGTGCCGTGGCCGGGGCCAGTGTGGTCTTTCTGGTGGCCTTTTCGGAATATTTCTTGGTGTTTCTCGTCGGCGGGGGGCGTGTGGCCTCGTTCACGGGCTATCTGTTTCCGTTCATGGCCTCTTCGGACCGCAGCGTGGCTTCGGCGTTGACGCTGCTCTTTCTCCTTGTGCCCTTGGCTTTGTTCGTACTGGTGGATCTGCTGGTTACAGCCCGGTATCGTTCGCGCGGTTTGGCGTGATTGGGTGACGCTGAAACGCCCCTGGTCCTTGCGGACCAGGGGCGTTGAATTGCTGATGGACAGCCGCGAAAAGCAGAGAGTTAGACGTTGAAGCGGAATTCGATAATGTCGCCGTCCTGCACCACGTATTCCTTGCCTTCCAACCGGGCCAAGCCCTTGTCCTTGCAGGCCTTGAAGGTGCCGTGTGTCAGGAAGTCGCCGTAGCCGATGACCTCGGCGCGGATAAAACCTTTTTCAAAATCGGAGTGGATCACGCCCGCAGCCTGAGGCGCTTTGGAACCTCGGCGGACCGGCCAGGAGCGTACTTCCTTGTCTCCGGCAGTGAGGAAGGAGATCAGGCCCAGCAACTCGTAGGTCTTGGCCACAACCTTGTCCAAGGCGACTTCGATGATGCCCAGGTCGTCCAGAAACATCTGGCGCTCTTCCGGGTCTTCTATTTCGGCCAGTTCCCGTTCCAGTTTGGCCGCCACCGCCAAGTGGGTCTGTCCGGCTCGGGCTTCGGGCAGGGCCGCGGCTTCTTCACCGGATTCCGCCACGTTCCAGATGTATAGGATGGGTTTACCCGAAAGAAAGGCGAAGCCGCGCAGTTCCGGTGCCGAGGTCAGTTCTTCGTTTTCACGGATCGGGCTTTCGCTTTCCAGCACGTCCATGGCCTTGCGCAGCAACTCTTCCTGTTTGGGATCGTAACCGGGCGCGTTCTTTTTTTTGTCCAGGGCGAGCCGTTCCAGTTTCTTTTCGATGACGGCCATGTCCGAGACCATCAGGTCGGCCTCGATGGCCTGCCATTGGCCCTTGGGGTCGTTGAGGCCGGAAAAGGCGTCTAAGACGGCCAAAAGGCAGTCGTGGGCGCGGATCTCGCTGAGCACACGCTCGCCCAGGCCGGAACCCTTGCCTCCACCGCCAGGGATGTCGAGATATTCGATTTCCGAGTAGGTGACCTTCTTGGGGGTGAAGAGCTTGATGAGCGGGTCCAGGCGCGGTTCGGGCACTTTGACCATGGCCCGGTTGCCGCTGTGGGCGGCGGCTCCGGCCAGAGCCGCGAACATCTCTGTCTTGCCTGCGCCGGCAAAGCCGAATATTGCGGTTTTCATGAAAAAAATCCTTGTTGCGTGATTGGGGAGCCGAGGGGCTCGCGCCTTGTACCTGATTTGCCCCGGGAAGCAAAGGGCGCGGCTTTTGGTCCGCTCAGGAGCGAACGCAGTATGCCCGTTACACCATATACCGGGAAACGAGCTTTTATGCCACAATCATGAGCACAGACAGGAGCGTAGTCAAAGTGATGCGCAGCAGGATCGAGGTGAAAGGGAGGCCGGTATCTTGCGAATTTGGCCGGTGGACATTTTTTTTGCATCGAGCTGTGAGATTCGCCATATCGCACTCTGCCGTTGTTGCCCTTGAGTCTATCTCCAGGTATCGGGACAAAGGTAGTATTGGGGAAAACATCGCAAAAGGATCGGGCATGAGGCGTACGGTTTTTTTGATAGGGGGCCGGGCCAGCGGCAAGACCACGTTGGGACGGTTGCTGGCGGAGCGTTTGACCGAGCCGTTCGTGGACACCGACGACCTTGTGGTCGAGAACGTCGGCATGTCCATAGCCGAGTATGTTGCTCAGCAGGGCTGGGAGGCGTTTCGCGACCGCGAAACCGAAGCGTTGCGTTCGGTGTGCGGCGGGCCGCCCCTGGTGGTGGCCTGCGGCGGCGGCATTGTCCTGCGCGAGGCCAACCGGGCCATGCTCGCCCAGGGCCTGACAATCTATTTGCACGCGCCCGCCGGCGTGTTGGCCCAGCGGCTTGCTGCCGATCCCAAGGAGGCGCAGCGTCCCTCGCTTACGGGCAAGGCCCTGGCCGAGGAAGTGGCCATGGTTTTGGCCGAGCGCGAGCCGCTCTATCGCGCCTGTGCCTGGGCTGTGTTGCCTTCGAATCAAGAAATGGCCGAACTGCTCGACGCGGTCCTGGAGATCGTCCAGGACCATGAAAGAGTTTGAGCAACCTTGAGCTTTGCGGCCCGCGGGAGTAGAAGCCGGTATGCGGTCAAAACTGTTCACGCCCTTCTGGCTGCCGATCTGGTTTTTCGTGGCCACTATTTTCGGGGGCACGCTGCTGCTGCACATGGATGCCAGCAGAAATCCGGGAGTCCCCGCCATTTCCTGGCTGGACGCCATGTTTACGTCCACTTCCGCCGTCTGCGTCACGGGTTTGGCCGTGGTGGATACAGGCACGTATTTCAGCCCGTTGGGCCAAGCCCTGCTGCTGGGACTTATCCAGCTTGGCGCTTTGGGCGTGATGACCTACACCAGCCTTGTCTTCATTCTGCTTGGCCGTCGCGTTTCGCTTACGGACAGGCTGGCCGTGGGCAAGGCGTTGTTGCACGATCCGTCGTTCCGGCTGGGCCGTTTTTTGGCCCATGTGGTGCTCGGCACTTTGGGCATCGAACTTGCCGGGGCGTTTCTTTTACATCTGTTCGATAGTCGGGGGTTCCCGCTCTGGTCGGCCGTGTTCCATTCCGTGTCCGCTTTCTGCAACGCGGGCTTTTCATTGCATGCGGACAGTCTCATGCAGTGGCGTACGCACTGGGGAATAAACCTGGCGTTCATGGCCTTGATCACATTGGGCGGATTGGGCTTTTTCGTGCTGTACGACTGCACGTCAACGCTCAAGAAACGTGTTCGCGGCATTTCCGTGCAGGGGCTTCCCGCACGGCTGACATGGCATAGCCGTATTGTGCTTTCCACCAGTCTGGTGCTTGTGCTGGGAGGGGCCCTGGTCATCTTTGTGGCCGAGGAGGCCGGAGGGCTGCGCATCGGCACCTGGGACCAAGCCATGCTTGTTTCGCTCTTTCAGTCGGTGACCTGCCGCACCGCCGGGTTCAATACGGTGGAAATCGGTCATATGACCAATGTTTCTTTGCTGTTCATGATCGCCTTGATGTTTATCGGCGGTTCGCCGGGTTCCTGCGCGGGCGGCATCAAAACCACCACGGCACGGGTCATCTGGGGATTCTTCGTTTCCCAGTTCAAGGGAGGCGATCAGGTGCGTATCGGGCGTTTTGCCCTGGAACGGGGCGCGCTGAGCCGGGCCGTGACCCTTGTCGTTTTGGCCAGCGTGCTGGTCTGTGCGTCCACGCTGCTGTTGAACATCAGCGAAGGCGGCGACGTGCCGCACGACATGGCGCGGGGGATGTTCCTGGAGACCCTGTTCGAGGTTATGTCCGCTTTCGGCACGGTTGGGTTGACTACGGGCATGACCCCGTCATTGACGGCCCCGGGCAGGATCGTGGTCATGGTCCTGATGATGGTCGGCAGGCTGGGGCCCATCTGGCTTCTTTCGGCCCTGGCAGGCTGGCAGGTCAAACCGCATTACAGCATTCCGGAAAAAGATCTGCCCCTGGGGTAGGTTGGAGGTGTTATGGCGAAACGTATCGAGGTCGGAATCGTCGGACTGGGCAAATTCGGTTTTTCCCTGGGGGAAACCCTGGCCGAATTGGGGCACGACGTGATCGGCGTGGATCTGGACGTGAACCGCGTGCGCAATGCCCAGGAGCGTCTGACCCAGGTTTTTCAGGCCGATGGTACGGACAAGAAGGCCCTGGAACAACTCGGGTTCAAGGATTTCGATTACGTTGTCGCGTCCATCGGTAGTTCCATGGAGGCGAGTATCCTGGTGGCCATGAATCTCCAGGAATTGGGGGTGAAGAATATCTGGGTCAAGGCCGTGAGCTCCGAGCATGAAAAAGTGCTCAAGCGGCTCGGCGTCAGCTTCGTGGTTTTTCCGGAGCAGTTCGTGGCCCGGCAATTGGCCCACCGTCTGGCCGTGCCCGGCCTGCTGGACTATTTGGCCCTGGGTGAGGGCGTACTTGTGCGCGAGGTCGAGGTGGAAAAATGGGACGGCAAAACCTTGCGGCAATTGCAGTTGCCCACGGAGCGCAAGGTCCAGGTCGTGGCCTGGAAGAGCAAGGATGAAAAGAATTTCAGCTTCGTACCGCAGCCGGATAAAAGTCTGTGCAAGGGTGACGTCCTCGTTGTCCTCGGCGACTCGGCAGACGTCATCAAAGTGGAGGGCTAGGCCATGGGTGGCAACAGTTTCGGTGAGATTTTCCGGCTGACGACCTATGGCGAATCCCATGGTCCCGGTCTGGGGGGCGTGGTGGACGGCTGCCCGGCAGGTATTCCCTTGACCGAGGAGATGCTCCAGGCCGAGCTGGATCGGCGTAAGCCCGGACAGGGAGTGGCCTCCACGGCGCGCAAGGAAGCGGATGCCGTACGCGTTCTTTCCGGGGTATTCGGGGGCGTGACCACGGGGACTCCGATCGGTTTTCACATCGCCAACGAGGATCAGCGATCCCATGATTATTCCAAGATCAGCGAGGTGTTTCGGCCCGGTCATGCGGACTATGGGTTTCAATCCAAGTTCGGAGTGCGCGACTATCGTGGCGGCGGGCGTTCTTCTGGGCGGGAAACGGTTTCCCGCGTTGCCGGCGGGGCCATTGCCCAGGAGTTGTTGCGTGGCGAGGGCATAAGCGTTCACGCCTATGCCGTTGAACTGGGCGGCATTCGGGGCGACAGCTCGAGCTGGGCCGAGGCGCATAAGCGGCCATTTTTTGCCGCGGACCCGGAAATGCCTGAAGCATGGGAACAGCGCGTGCGCGAGGTCAAGAAGCAGGGCGACACCCTGGGCGGCATCGTGGAAGTGCGCGCCTTGGGGGTGCCGCCGGGGTTGGGCGAGCCCGTGTTCGGCAAGCTCGACGCGCGGCTGGCCGGAGCGCTCATGAGCGTGGGGGCGGTCAAGGGCGTGGAGATCGGCGCGGGGTTCGAGGCGGCGCGCATGCTGGGATCGCAGAACAACGATCCCATGACCAGGGAAGGCTTTCTTTCCAACAACGCGGGCGGAATGCTGGGCGGGATTTCCTCGGGCCAGGATGTGATTGTCCGGGCTGCGGTCAAGCCGATTCCGTCCATTGCGCTGGAACAGCGCACCGTGACTGCGGACGGCAGAGAGACGAGCATCGCCATTGGTGGTCGCCATGACATTTCCGCCATTCCACGCATTGTCCCGGTGCTCAAGGCCATGGTGTTGCTGGTGCTGGCGGATCTGTTCCTGCTGGACAGGCGGCTTGGCCGGGATCGTTGAGACGAAGGTATCGGTTTCATCCGATAGCCGTTGCGCGTTGTTGCCTGGCAACGATAAAGGGCTGGCATTGGCCAGCCCTTTATCGTTGTCCATGCGTGGAACGGAGCAGGCTAGGCGGCGTCCTCCGCAATCTTGCCCACGCGGGCGTACTTGAACAGGAAGGCGCCGAAAGCCAGCGTCGCCGCGATGATGCCTGCAATCAGGGAGGTGTCATAGTCCAGATTGAAGCCGATTTGGGCATTGGCAATGAAGGTTACGCACACCGCTGTCATGAAGGTCGCGGGAATGGTGGCGATCCAGTGCAGCTTGCCTTTTTGGGCCAGATAGACTGCGGCGGTCCAGAGCACCAGGGTGGCCAGGCTCTGGTTGGCAAAGCCGAAGTAGCGCCAGATAGTGGAGAAGTTCTGGGTGGAGATGATGTAGCCCAGGATGAACAGGGGGATGGCGATCATCAGCCGCTTGGAGCTCTTGCTCTGTTCGACCTTGAAGGTTTCGGCCACGATCAGTCGGGTGGAGCGGAATGCGGTGTCGCCACTGGTGATGGGCAGGACAATGACCGCGATGATGGCCAGGGTGCCGCCCACGGAACCGAGCAGGGAACGGGAAACCTCGGCCACGACGGCTGCGGGCGAGCCTGCGCTGATTACGGCTTGCAGAGCTTCGGGGTTGTTGTAGAAGGACAACCCGATGGTGCACCAGATCAGTCCGATGATGCCTTCGATGATCATGGCGCCGTAGAACACGGAGCGGCCTTCACGCTCGTTTTTCATGCAGCGGGCCATGAGCGGCGATTGCGTGGAGTGGAAGCCGGAAATGGCCGAACAGGACAGGGTGATGAAGAGCAGGGGCCAGATGGGCTTGTCGCCGGGATGGACGTTCATGGCAAAGTCGAGGTTGGGAAGGACGGTGTGGTCGCTCATGAACAGGGCCACGCAGAGAGCCGTGGTCATGGTCAGCAGCAGGACGCCGAGCGCCGGGTAGAAGCGGCCGATGATCTTGTCGATGGGCAGGATGGTGGCCAGGAAGTAATAGCCGAAGATGGCTGCCACCAGGATCGGGGTGTCGATGCCGGTGATGCCGTTGAGCAGCTTGGCCGGGCTGAGCACGAAGACCACGCCCACGAGCATCAGCAGCACGAAGGAGAACAGGCGCATGACCTGCCGGGCGGACATGCCCATGTATTCGCCGACCACTTCAGGGATGCTTGCACCCTTGTTGCGCACGGAGAGCATGCCGGAAAAATAGTCGTGCACGGCCCCGGCGAAGATACAGCCGAAAACGACCCAGAGCAGGGCCACAGGACCGTACAACGCGCCCAGAATGGGACCGAAGATGGGGCCGATGCCCGCGATGTCCAGGACCTGGATGAAAATCAGCTTCCATTTCGGCATGGGCATGTAATCGATGCCGTCCTGCATGGAAATGGCCGGTGTGGTCCGGGCCGGATCGATTCCGAAGACCTTTTCCACGAATACGCCGTAGATGAGATAGCCGCCGATGAGCAGGGCTACGCAAAAGAGGAAAAACAACATGGCAAACCTCCGAAAGATTGATGAGGAACGCAAGGTTCTTTTTTAGGAATCTAGGAAGTCAGCCTTGTTTTTCCAATGTGGGTCGGTTCAAATGACTTTTTCCCTGTTTGAAGCGTCCGGATTGTTTCTTGAACGGTTTCCGGCGGAGTGTGTTTTCCGTTTGCCGAAGATTCAGGGCCTTGTGCAAGGCCGCTCCTGTGGCGAATCTATCGGCTCGCGCAGGGGGTTCTGAGGAACAGTAAAACTTACCAGCGTGCCTTGCCCCGGGATGCTGCTGATGTTCAGGGAGCAGTCGGGACCGTAAATCTGTTCAAGCCGCTGTGCGCAGTTTCGCACGCCGATGCCTTCCCTGCACGATTCCAGCTCGGTTTTTTTCAACAGGGCGTGGACCTTGGCTTCATTCATCCCCTCGCCGTTGTCCTCTACCGCGACATGGAGCATGTCCTCGTGTTTTTCCGCACGGATGGTAACGAGTGCGCCCCGAATCTTGTTGGTGAAACCGTGCCGGATGCAGTTTTCCACCAGGGGCTGGATGATCAGCGGCGGAATGGGCCAATTGGCCAGGGAATTGTCGATTTGCCACTCCACGTTGATGCGGTCGCCGAAGCGGGCCTTCTCGATGGTCAGGTAGGAGCGGACCTGGGCCAACTCGTCGGAAAGGGGAATGAAGCCCCGGCTGGAATCCAGGTTTTTGCGCATGTAGAGCGAAAGGTCGGTCATCAGCTCCTGGGCCTTTTCCGCGTTGGTCCGGCAAAAGGCGCTGATGGTGTTCAGGGAGTTGAAGAGAAAGTGCGGGTTGATTTGAGCCTGGAGCCTGCGGATTTCCGCGTGGGCAAGCATGTGTTCCTTGATGCGTAGGTCTTCCAGCTCCAGCTGGGTGGAAAAGAGGTTGCCCAGCCCCTTGCCCAGTTCATAGAGCGTGTTGTTCAGCGGGATGGCCTCGCTGCCGTAAAATTTGAGTGTGCCCACGATTTGTCCGGCCTTGGTCAGAGGCACGATAATGGCGCTGGTGTGCGGGCAATCTGCCGTGTCGCAGCCGATGCCGCCTCGATCCGTGATGAAGCGCGTCCGGCCCGTGCGCAAGACCTCCCGGGTGGCTTCGGTCTTGATCGGGGAGGCCGCGAGGTGATGGTCGTCGCCTTCGCCCACATGCGCCAGAACATTGCGGGTGTCCGTGATGGCCACGGCGGCCAAGCGGACGTTCGCGTAGAGGATCAGGGCGGTCTGTTTCGCGGATTCAAGGTTCAGGCCGGAGCGCAGGTGGCTCACGGTCATGTTCGCGATGTCCAGGATTTGTTGAGCCTGGAGCGATTCGCGTTTTTCGCGGTCCTGGAAGAAGACGTTGATGAGTTCCACGAATAATGCCGCGCCCAGGGCGTTGATGATGATCATGGGCGGGGCAATGACTTCCACGAGTTGGAGTGCCTCACTGAAGGGCCGGGAAAGGGCCAGAACCAGAATCATGTGGAAGGCTTCGCCTACAATGGCCAGGGGTGCAGCGATTTTCCAGGTCATGGCGCGCTGGCCGATGCGGTAGGCAATGTATCCGGCCACGGCCCCTTCCAGGAAGGTGGCGAGTCCGCAGGGGATCGCGCTGAAGCCGTGCAGGTCGAAGAGTATCCGGTGCAATCCGGCGATGACGCCCGCGCCGATGCCTACAAGGGGTCCGCCGACGAGCCCGCCGGTGATCACGGCCATGGCCCGGAGGTTGGCCACGGATTGGAAGACCGAGTTGCCCGTGTAGGTTCCGATGATGCCGAGGGCTCCGAAAAAAAGCGTCAGGATCAGCGTCCTGTGTTTGTTTTGACGCCGGGCCAGACCGAATTTGCGCACCGGGGCAAAGGTCAACAGGAGAACCACTGTCCCGGCAAGAAGGCCGAAGCGCTCCGCAAGGATGAGGACGAGTTCGAGCGCTCTCATGGAAGGATTGGCCTCTTGTTTTTTTGCACGGCTCAGATTCCGAGAATGGTTTTGAAGTCCTTGACCCGGCTTTTGCTGAGCACGATTTCAACGGCTTCGCGGTGACGCAGGGTGATGACGTATTTGCCGTTGAGCCAGGGAGAATAGCCGCGCACATAGTCGAGGTTGATCAGTTCGGAGCGGTTTACGCGGAAGAAGGTGGTGCCGGAAAGGCGTTCTTCGATTTTCTCAAGTGTGGTTTCGCTCGGGCAGCAAAAGGCGTTGTCCGGGGTGTGCACCACCACGCGGCGATCCTGGCAGCTGAAATAGAGAATTTCGTCCGGGGTCAGCAGGAGGTTGCGGCCTGCGTCTTCGGCTTGGATGCGCACGATGCCCGGACCAAGGCCCATCTTGGTGAGCAGCGTTTCAAGGCTCTTGGCCGGCGTTTCTTGAAGTGGTTTTTCAAGCAGCGTACGCACCCGCTCCAGGGTCTTGTCGAGTCGTTGCACCGAGATGGGTTTGAGCAGGTAGTCCACGGTGTTTTCCTCGAAGGCGCGGATTGCGTGTTCGTTGAAGGCCGTTGCAAAAACCACGAGCGGGGGATGTGGCATGGTCACGAGGTCTTTGAGAACCTGAAAACCATTCTTGCCGGGCATTTCAATGTCCAGGAAGACAAGTGCGGGCTGTTCACGAAAGATGATTTCCGGGGCATCCGGTCCGGAGTCCACGGCGGCGACGATGTCCACGTCTTCAAATTTGGAGAGCAGGTATTCCAGTTGGCCGAGGGCGGGCGGCTCGTCGTCAACAATGACGGTGCGTATGCGTCTGGCGTCCGGCATGGTTTGCTCGTTTCAGAAAGGTTGGCCGATGGGGAAAGAAACGTAAGAGGGGGCGGCGGGCTTGTCAAGGATGGAAAGCGGCTCGTTGCAGTGCCTGCCGGGTCTGCCGAGCGCAAAGGCTTAACACGGAAGTGGGGCCGTTTTTCCGGTCGGCAAGAGGGGGAAACCCTAGGCGGCTATTTTTCCGGCTTGAGCCGAATAGCGGTACCGTAACAGGAATAGTACTTTTCGCCGTCCGGGTGAAAGGCCACGCTTTCCCTATAGCCTACGACCGCGTCCGCATTCACGTCGATGGCTTGGGCAATCAGGCCGTAAAAGGCGTTGTCCGAGACGTAGGAACGGCAGACGATCACTCCGAAAGTCCCCTGCACCTGGCGGTTGGGCATTTCATCCGTGGTCACGATCTTGATGCGTCCGGCAAGATAGTGGGCGCGGGCCGCTGCTGCGCGGGGGTCCTGGCGGTCGTCCTGAAGCCGGGTCGTTTTCTTGGGCGCTCCGAAGATGAGGGGCATCTGTCTCTCCTGCCGTTACGTTGGGTTACGGCGTTGTAGCGCATGCAAGGCGGGGGGCGCAAGCCCCCCGGTCGCATTGATCGGTTTGTCAGGGCAGGACTTTTACGGTGTAACCCTGCTTCCAAATCAGATATTCACGGGCCAGTTTTTGAATATCCTCGGGAGTGAGGGTCTTGGCCCGGTCGATGAGTTTCTTTTCCATATCCCTTTCCAGGCCCTGCACGAGCAGATTGGCGGCTTGCCTGCTGCGGGAAAGCAAGGTCTGATGATCCTGGTAGTATTCGCCGTTGATGACGTTCCAGGCGCGTTCCAACTCCATGCCGGGCAGCGGAGCCTCGCGGAGCATGGCCACGGTCTTTTCGAAGCCAGCTTCGGCCTGCTCCACCTTGTCGGGGTCGGTGCCGATATAGAAAGCCATGAAGCCGGCCTTGGGTGCCTGCCAGAGCAGGGAGGTGACCGTGTAGCCCAGGCCCTGCTTGTCGCGCAGGTCACGGAAAAGCAGACCGCTTTGGCCGGAAAGCGCTGCACGGAGCAGTGTCAGTCCTGCGCTGGCTTCCAGGTCTTCGGTGCCAGGCACCGGGAACACCGTTAGCAGATGGGCCTGATTGCGGTCCGGGAGCTGAAGATCCAGGGTCTTGTCCGTGGACCATTGCGGTGCGACATACGCGTAGTCGTCGCCGGGCTTGGTCAGTTCCGTGGCCAGTCGGGCGGCGAATCCTTGGATCTGTTCCGGGTCGAACGTGCCGCAGACCGCGAGGACAAAGGGACGCTCGGACTGGCGTTGCCAGAATTCCTTGACCGCGTCCGGGCTGAAGGACGCGACTTCGGCAGTGCGTCCGGCATGAAAGTAAGAGTACGGGCCGCTTTGGAACAGGAAGGGGAAGATGCGTCGGAAAGCCAGCCCCAGGGGTTTGTCTTCGCGCAACTTGATGCTGGCGACCTGATCCTGTTTGGCGCGGTCGATTTCTTTCACGGGCCAAGTGGGGCCGGTGAGCATGTCCTCGAACAGGGGCAGCACGTCGTCGGCGAACCATGCAGGGTACTTGGCGTTGAAGGCGAAGGTGTCGCGTCCGGCCATGGCCGAGGCGCTGGCCGCGCGGTCCGAGAGGAAGTCCTCTATCTGGGTGGCGGTCATGCTGGCCGTGCCGCGTGTCAGTGCATTGGCCGAGAGCACGGCCAAGCCCTGCTGTTCCCGGGTCAGTTCGCCGTCGCCGCCGGGCCAGTAGATGGAAAGCGCCGTGTAGGGCAGGGTATGATCGGGCAGGAGCACCAGGGTGCTGCCGCCGGGCAGGGACACTTCCGTGACATTGCCTTCTTTTGCGGTCGTCTTGGTTTCGCTTTTGTCTGTGGGCGTTTTCCAGTGCTGCTCCACGGACTGTTTCAGAGCCGACGCGTCGGCTGTGGCGTCTTCCGGCACAAGCAGCACGCCGGAAAGCCGGTCAGGGCGCAGATATTCACGCATCAGCGCTGTCAGCTCGGAGCGGTCCACTCGCGACAGCTCGTACAGGTAATTGGCTTCGGCATTCTGTCCGCCATAGAAGAACTGGAAGGATCCGAGTTTGGAGGCCAGACCGGACAAGGTTTCCTTGGCCAGGAACAGCGAGTCCGCCAGATTCAGCTTGGCGCGTTCCAGTTCCTGGTCGCCGAAGTCCGTGGCCGAAAGGCCATCAAGTGTTTGCAGCAGTTCGGCCCAGAAGGCGTCGAGGTTGGCCTGGTCCAGGGTGGCGGAAACGTAGAACATGCCCACCCGGTCCAGGGTCAGCGCATAAGTGGAGATGTCGTCCACGAGACGTTTGTCGTATTTGAATTTGCGGTAGAGCAGCGAGGTGTCGTCGCCGCCCAGCAGCTGCCCCAGCACTTCTAGGCCCGTGGCCTTGGCCGAACCGAGATCCGGGATGGGAAAAGCCAGCCCGAGATAGACCTTGTTCCATTTGCCGGGGATCACGGTCAGCTGCGGTTCGGTTTGGACGGGCAGGGTGATCGGGTTTGTGGGCTCCACTCCACGAGTGTTGGCATAGCCGCCGTACGTAGCGCGTATCTCTTTGAGCACGTTCGCCGCGTCGATCTTGCCCGTGACCACCAGCAGCATGGATTGGGGCTGGTAGAGCCGGGCAATGTAATCTTTGATGTCCCGCGCCTGGAGACCGGAAACCGTTTCCCGGTAACCGATAATGGGCCATTGGTAGCTTGTGCCGGTCCAGACCATGGATTGCAGGGTCTTGAAGAGCTTGGAGCCGGGTGTGTCTTCGCCGCGTTCCAGTTCGGAAAGCACGACTTCCTTTTCCGGAGCGAGTTCCGCCGGGTCGATGTTGGCGTGAAAGGACATGTCGCGCACGGTTTCCAGGCCGAGTTTCCATTCCTCATCCGGTACTTCCACGTAATAGACCGTGTAGTCCCAACTGGTTCCGGCGTTGAGGCTGCCGCCCACGGACTCGATCACCCGCGCTGTTTCGCCAGGGGCCCGGCCGGCAGAGCCTTTGAAGACCATGTGTTCCAACAGGTGGCTGATACCTGCCTGGGCCGGGTCCTCGTAGGCGGAACCTGCATGGACGTAGAGGCGTACGTTGACCAGGGGGAAGCGGTCATCCTCTTTGATGAGCACGGTGAGGCCGTTTTCCAGACGGGTGACGAGAGGGGCTTCCGCTTGCGACAGCGCCTGGGCGAAGTTGTTGCCGGTGGCGGCTGGGACATCCTTGTGCAGGGGTTTTCCGGCGCAGGATACGGTCATGAGCAGCAGCCCGAAAAGTAGAAAATGACGGAACATGAGTTGCGCACTCCTTTTTCTCCCATAGATAAGCCGTGGTTTTCCATTGTCGAGGGGATGTAAGCGGCGGGTGAAGCGCCTGTCAAGCCGTATGGGACAATGGTTTTCTCGTTGTGCATGTTGACAAAAACTTCACAAGGGGACAAGTAGTGTGTTCCGCTTGTAGGCAGAATTGAGACTACTTTTTTCACCTTCGGAGGGAATGATGACTGTTGAAACCAGCATCCTCGCTGGCAGGCCATCGAAGTGGGACGGCGCACTGGACTGGTGCCAGATGCTGTCCGGCGCGAGCCTGATCCTTTTCATGTGGGCGCACATGATGTTGGTGGCGAGTGTACTCATCGGTCCGGGCGTCATGAACGCCATTGCCGAATTTTTCGAGAGCACTGGCATGGCGCAGGTGGGCGGCCCGCTCATTTTCCTGCTTTTTTTCGTACATTTTCTGCTCGCGGCGCGAAAGGTTCCCTTCCGTTTTGAGGGCATGAAGACAATCTTCGAGCATGCCAGACTGGTACGGCATCGCGACACCTGGCTCTGGCTCGTGCAAGTCGTCTCGGCCATGATCATTTTGATCATGGGTTCCATTCACATGTGGGTGGTGCTTACGGATCTGCCCATCACGGCGGCCAAATCCGCAGCCCGTATTCAAGGGGGCTTCTGGACCGGTTTTTATCTGCTGCTGCTGCCCATGGTGGAGTTGCATGTCGGGGTCGGTTTCTACCGTATCGCCGTGAAGTGGGGTTTCGTCAAGGCCGACGGCCGCGACAAGCTGCACCGGGGCGAGAATATCCTGACTTTGATTTTCATCTGTATCGGACTGGCGACCCTGATCCGGTTCTGGTTCATCAACGCTCAGGTCTAGGGGGACGCCATGCAGACCATCTACACTGACGTTCTTGTGATCGGCGCGGGACTGGCCGGAGAACGCGCGGCCATTGAGGCCGGGCAGGCAGGTCTTTCCGCCATCTGTCTCAGTCTTGTGCCGGCCCGGCGTTCCCATTCCTCGGCCGCTCAGGGCGGCATGCAGGCTGCTCTCGGCAATTCGGCCATGGGCGAGGGGGACAATCCCGATGTGCATTTCGCCGACACGGTCAAGGGCTCGGACTGGGGCTGCGACCAGGAAGTTGCACGTCTTTTCGCGGACAGCGCGCCCATTGAGATGCGGCGGTTGGCCCATTGGGGTGTGCCCTGGAATCGCGTCGTTCCCGGAAAATCAAAATACTTCAAGGGCGGCAAGGAGTTCGAGAAGGTCGAGAAGGACGAAAACAGGGGCCTGATCACGGCCCGCGCCTTTGGCGGCACTGCCAAGTGGCGTACCTGCTACGTTTCGGACGGCACCGGCCACTCCGTGCTCTTCACCGTGGACAACCGCTGCGCCCAATTGGGAGTCGAGGTCCACGACAAGACCGAAGCCATTGCCCTGATCCATGACGGCGCGGTCTGTTACGGCGCGGTTGTGCGCTGCCTCAAGACCGGCGAGTTGCGCGTGTATCTGGCCAAGGCAACTATGATTGCCACGGGCGGCTTCGGGCGCATCTATCCGAACACGACCAATGCCGTGGTCTGCGACGGCGGCGGCCATGTCGCGGCCATCGATACCGGCGTGGTGCCCATGGGCAATATGGAGGCCGTGCAGTTCCATCCCACCGGCATCGTGCCCACGGACATTCTGGTCACGGAGGGCTGTCGCGGCGACGGCGGCACCCTGCTGGACGTGAACGAAGAACGTTTCATGCACATCTATGAGCCGGAAAAGGCCGAGTTGGCCTCCCGAGACGTGGTCTCCCGCTGGATGACCCACCATATCCGCGAGGGCAAGGGCGTTAAGAGCCCGTATGGCGACCACCTCTGGCTGGACATCCGGCATCTGGGCGAAAAGCACATCACGGGCAAGCTGCGCGAGGTCTACGAGATCTGTACCAGCTTCCTGGGAGTGGATCCCATCCATCAGCTTATTCCCGTGCGGCCTACACAGCATTATTCCATGGGTGGCGTGCGCACCAACAAGGACGGCGCTGCTTACGGTCTTCAGGGCCTGTTCTCCGCGGGCGAGGCCGCCTGCTGGGACATGCACGGTTTCAACCGGCTGGGCGGCAACTCTCTGGCCGAAACTGTCGTGGCGGGCGGCATTGTCGGCCGCAAGATCGTTGAATACGTGAAGGGAGCGGAAGTCTCCTTTAATTCCGCTGTGATCGATGACGCTGTCGCACGGCAGAAACAGCGGATCAGCGATCTGACTTCGAGCGCCAAGGGACGGGAGAACGTCTACAAGGTGCGTGCGGCCATGCAGGATTCCCTGAACCGAGGCGCCAACATCTTCCGCAACGACGCCGATCTCAAGGCGTGTGTGGCCGAATTGCAGGATGTCCTGAGCCGGGCCCGCAAGGTGGGGTTGGCTTCGGATGGTCAAGGGGCCAACCCGGAGCTGGCCGCGGCCCTGAAAATAGAAGGGCAGGTCAAGATGGCCCTGATGGTGGCCTATGGCGCGTTGCAACGTACCGAGTCGCGCGGTTCGCACAACCGCGAGGACTTCACCGCCCGCAACGACCGCGACTGGCTGAAGCGAACCCTGGCGTACTGGAAGAAACCCGAGGACGATCTGCCGACCCTGGACTACGAGCCGTTCTCCCACGTCTTTGAAATTCCGCCGGGATACCGGGGCTATGGCAAGATGGACATCATCCCCATGGAAGGCCAGGAACAGGCGGCAGGCGAACAGCCCGCAGCCGACAAGAGTGACGAGAAGGGGGACAAGTAAATGGCCCGGCTCCTGAAATTCAATATCTTCCGCTATAATCCGCAAAATCCGGCCTCGTCCCCACATATGGACGAATTCGTGCTTGAAGAAACGGATTCCATGACTCTGTTCATTTGCCTGAACCGTATCCGCGAGGAGCAGGACCCGTCGTTGCAGTTCGATTTCTGTTGCCGGGCGGGCATCTGCGGTTCCTGCGGCATGGTCATCAATGGCCGCCCCGGATTGGCCTGCCATACCAAGACCAAGGATTTGCCGAGCGAGATCACGCTGTTGCCCTTGCCGGTCTTCCGGCTGGTGGGCGACCTTTCCGTGGACACGGGGTCCTGGTTCCGGGAGATGTACGACAAGGTCGAGTCCTGGATTCACACCAGCAAGGAGTTCGATCCCAAGGCCGAGGAAGAACGCATGGAAAACGATGTGGCCGAGGCCATCTACGAGCTGGATCGCTGCGTGGAATGCGGCTGCTGCGTTTCCGCCTGCGGTACGGCGCGTATGCGCGACGACTTCCTGGGCGCTGTGGCGCTGAACAGAGTGGCCCGTTTTGTGATCGACCCGCGCGATCAGCGCACCGAGCGCGACTATTACGAGATTATCGGCAATGACAACGGCATCTTCGGCTGCATGGGCCTTTTGGCCTGCGAGGATGTCTGCCCCAAGCACTTGCCGTTGCAGAATCAATTGGCGTTCCTGCGCCGCAAGATGGGTATCACCGCCATCAAGAGCCTGTTCAGCTGCGGCTGCAAATAGGCGAACAGGAGTAGAACATGCGAACCATCAAAACTGCGGACATTGTCGAGGCCGTGGCCACAATGTGCGTTTCCGCCAATACGAAGCTGCCGGACGATGTGCGGCGCTCCTTTGAAGCTGCCTATGCCCGCGAAGAGGCTCCGGCTGCCAAGGAGATTTTCCGCCAGCTCCTGGAAAATGCGGACCTGGCCATGAACACCAAGTTGCCGCTCTGTCAGGATACCGGTCTGGCCGTGTTCTTCGTGGAGATCGGCGAAGAGGTCTTTGTGGAGGGCAACCTCAAGACCGCCATCAATGAGGGCGTAAAAAAAGGCTATGAGGAAGGCTACCTGCGCAAGTCGGCCTGTGATCCCTTGAGCCGCAAGAATACCGGCGACAACACCCCGGCAGTGATCCATATCGACGTGGTGCCCGGCGACAAGCTCAAGATCATTTTCATGGCCAAGGGCGGCGGTTCCGAGAACATGTCCCGCGTGACCATGCTCTCTCCGGCCCAGGGCTGGGAAGGTATCAAGAAGTTTGTTATCCAGCGCGTGGCCGAGGCCGGACCCAATCCCTGCCCGCCCACCATCCTGGGCATCGGCGTGGGCGGCACGTTCGACCATTCGGCCAAGATCGCCAAGCGCGCCTTGGCCCGCCAACTGGACGACGTGCATCCTGACCCGGAAATCGCCAAACTGGAAGCGGAACTTCTGGCCGCGGTCAACGACCTGGGCATCGGCCCCATGGGCATGGGCGGCAAGACCACGTGTCTGGCCGTGAAGATCGCCCTGGAGCCCTGCCATATCGCCAGTCTGCCCCTGGCCATCAACGTGCAGTGTCATTCGGCGCGGCATGAGGAGGTGGAACTGTAATGAGCGAATACAAGTTGCAAACGCCGTTGACTGACGAGGACGTGGTTCAGCTCAAAGCGGGCGACGTGGTCAAGCTTTCCGGCGTCATTTATTCGGCCCGTGATGCGGCGCACAAGAAGATCATGGAACTCCTCGACAAAGGGCAAGATTCGCCGTTCCCGTTGCAGGGCGCGGTTGTCTATTATGTCGGTCCTTCTCCAGCTCCTCCGGGCCGTCCCATCGGCGCTGCAGGTCCCACCACGAGTTACCGCATGGACACGTACGCGCCCCGTCTGCATGCTCTTGGCCTGAAAGCCTCCATCGGCAAGGGCAAGCGCAGCGAAGATGTCAAGGCGGCTCTTGAGGAATACAAGGCCGTCTACTTTGGCGCAACGGGCGGGGCCGGTGCGTTGTTGTCGCAGTGCATTGAACAGTCCAAGGTCATCGCCTTTGACGAATTGGGTCCGGAAGCTGTTCGGGCCATGAAGGTCAAGGATTTCCCGCTGCTTGTGGTCAACGACTGTCACGGGGGCGAATTATACGCCAAACCCAAGCTTGACCCCGAGAAATAATTGGGGCATTCAAAGGCCGGCGGATCGCTCTGCCGGCCTTTTGCATACAGTGGAACAGATTGATTTCACTGATTTCTTATCGCTCAAGAGGTAAGCCGAAATGGAAAAAGTTTTTTGCAACATCAGTGAAAAACGAACCGACAAAGATCACAAGGGACATGTTTATGTCCCGTATCCTGGCGCCGATGAAAAGTATGAAGACGGCCAGGATTGGCGGGTCTACAATCCGGACAAGTATCTTGATCCGAATTGGTCTCCCGACAAGGAATAGGGCAGGATTTTTTTTTCCTGACCAGCCTTCCTGCTCTCCCTGATCCGGCGCTCCCTGTTCCCGCGACTCTTTCCGCTTCGCCTCATTTTAGCTCTCGCCGCCTGATTTCGCCGTTGCACTGTGCCGTCCGCTCGTTTCGACACGTTCGCCCCCGGCCTCTTCCCATGCACTTCGCATGCCCTCTGGTTCGCCCTGACCGGGCAGGCGAACCAAGTTCATTATATTGTTCATTGTTGTTGATCAGTGTTGTTCAATAGGGTGAGAAGTAAATGCGGGCTGGGGGGCTTGGATTTTTTGTCTTTGGTTGCCAGTGCCACAAGTGAAGAGTCTGTATGGGGAATGATAATTGTCTAAAATGTTTAAATTGTTTGAGATATGAATGCAGAAAATGCCGTGACCCTGTGGCTGAAGTTGGGAAAACCGATAGTATAAGCATTCCCAGCCTGTTCGTTTCAGGGAGGATTTCACCGACTCTTTCGTATTGTGCAATGCGGACGAAACACCGCTCGTCATCCTTGTTCCGCCGTAATGTCGAAGATGCGCAGGAATTGTGGAGAAAGGAACTTCCCTTGTCCGTGCCCCGCGACTACCAGGACGAAGCGGGCGGACTTGGGGCGCTGTGCGCCTTTACCTGTGGTGTGCGGGTTTGGTTGCAGGACCAGATGGGATAAAGCGCGGATGTCCCTTTGCGTGATGTGCTGGCCGGGCCGTATTTCCGGCCTTTTACATTGTGTGCATGTCTTGCCTTCGAACCGACTCAAGGGTAGCGTTCCGCCCCAAGGAGAAAAATGCATCATGATCAATAAATTCGCGTCTCGCATGGGTTCTGTCCATCGTTCGTTCATCCGTGACATCCTTAAGGTCACCGCTGATCCGTCCATCATTTCCCTGGCGGGCGGCCTGCCCAACCCTGAATGTTTTCCTGTCCAGGCCATTGCCGATGCCGCGGCGCGTGCCCTGGCCAACAAGCCTGTCAGCGCGTTGCAGTATTCCACATCCGAAGGTGACCCGGAATTGCGTCAGTGGATCGCTGACCGGTATCGCCAGCGCAAAGGTTTGGATGTTGATCCTGAACAGATTTTGATAACCACGGGGTCGCAGCAATGTCTGGACCTTTTGGGCAAGGTCTTCCTGGACAAAGGAGACCGGGTCATTGTGGAGCGGCCTGCCTATCTGGGCGCGATTCAGGCGTTCTCGGTTTTTCAGCCCGAGTTTAAGGCTATTCCCTTGAACGAAGACGGACCGGACCTGGACGCTCTGGAAAAATTGCTCGACCAGGGACCTGCCAAGTTGTTTTATGCGGTCCCCAACTTCCAGAATCCTTCGGGCCTTTCCTATTCGCTTGAAAAGCGTCAGGCCGTTGCAGAACTCTGCCTGCGTCGGGGGCTTCTCTTTGTGGAAGACGATCCGTACGGCGAGTTGCGTTTCCGGGGCGAGAACCTGCCGCCGGTGTTTGCCTTTGCCAAGGGGGAATCCTTGCTGCTGGGTTCTTTTTCCAAGATTGCCACGCCGGGTTTTCGACTGGGCTGGATAGTCGCTTCGGGGGATGTGCGCGACGCGCTGATCCGGGTCAAGCAGGCTTCGGACCTGCATACGCCGTCTCTGACGCAGCGCATTATGGTTGAATTGCTCCGTGAATTCGACATTGACGCCCATATTGCCATGATCCGTCAACGCTATGGCCACCAGCGTGACGTCATGGTCGAGTCCATCCGCCGACATTTCCCTGAAGGCGTAAGCATTTCGGAGCCCGAGGGCGGCATGTTTCTTTGGGTGACGCTGCCCGAGGGCTGTTCTTCCATGAAACTCATCGACAAGGCTGTGGAATGCAAGGTGGCTTTTGTGCCGGGCAAGCCGTTCTATGTGGAGCCGGGACAGGGGGAAAACACGCTTCGGCTTAATTTCTCCAATGCTTCCCCCGAGATGATTGAGCAGGGGATCGCACGCCTGGGCAAGGCACTGAAAGGCTTTTTGTCGGCTTGAGAACGCATTAGCCGCGTATCGGGTTGCAGAACACCTCGGACCCGGTTATACCCCCAGGGTTTCCCGACTCTAGCAAAACGAGGTTGGAATTTCATGGCCCAAAATGTTCTCATTATCGGCGCAGTGGCACTGGGACCAAAAACAGCTTGTCGTTTCAAACGGTTGGAGCCAGGCTCCCATGTCACCATGATCGACATGAACGACTGCTTTTCTTATGGCGGTTGCGGCATTCCTTATTACGTTTCCGGGGATGTCTCCGACGTGAAGGAACTGTGCAATACCAGTTTTCATATGACGCGCGACGTCAACTTCTTCAAAGAGGTCAAGGGCGTGGACATGCAGCCGCGCACCAAGGCCTTGTCCATTGATCGTGCGAAGAAACATGTCCTGGTGGCGCGCCTGGACACGGGAAAGCAGGAGACCCTGGCATACGACAAATTGGTCATTGCCACGGGCAGTTCCCCACGTCGGCTGCCACTGCCCGGAGCCGATCTTGAAGGCGTTCACGTGGTCGCCGACCTGCATGATGCGGAGAAGATCCGTGAGGCCGTGACCAAGGGCGAGGTCTCCAAGGCGGTCATCGTGGGCGCGGGTTTCATCGGCCTGGAAATGGCCGAGGCCTTGTCCGACATGTGGGGAGTGGAAACCACTGTGGTGGAGATCACGGACCAGATACTACCAGGTCTGGTCAGTCCGACCATCGCACGCATGGCGCGTCGCCATATGGAAGAGAACGGCGTGGAATTCCTGCTCGGGCAGACCGTGCAGAAGCTCGAAGGGGAAGGGCGCGTCAGCAAGGTTGTGACGTCCGCGGGCGAACTGGAGGCCGACCTTGTCATCCTGGCTGCGGGCGTGACGCCCAACGACACCCTGGCGCGCGAATGCGGCCTGGATGTGAACGAGCGCGGTGGCATCATTGTGGACGAGTACATGCGTACTTCGGACCCGGACATTTATGCTGGCGGTGACTGCGTCGTGGTTCGCCATCTGGTCACGGATCAGCCGTTTTTCCTGCCGCTGGGCTCCATGTCCAACCGTCAGGGGCGGGTCATCGGTGACAACCTGGCCGGTTTGGAGAAACGCTTTGAAGGCGCTCTCGGTTCGTTCGTGGTTAAGCTTTTCGAGACCTCGGCAGCGGGCACGGGCTTGTCGCTGGCCGCAGCCAGGCGTGCGGGTTTCGATGCCGTGAGCGTGCTGCAAATCCAACTCGACCGCGCCCATTTCTATCCGAGCAAGGAACTCATGACTTTGGAGCTGGTAGTGGAAAAGGGCACGCGCCGCGTGCTGGGTATCCAGGGGTTTGCCGGATCGGGCGATGCCATGGTGGGCCGCATCAATGCCGTGGCCGCGATCCTGCCTCACAAGCCCACAGTGGACGACCTGTCCACCATGGAGCTGGCCTATTCCCCGCCGTTCGCCTCGGCCATGGATGTGCTCAACTCCATGGGCAACGTGGCCGACAACGTTTTGGCCGGGCGCAATGTTGGGCTTATGCCCGAAGAATTCGAGAAGTGCTGGAACGGGGGGGGCGACGGATGCTTTTTCCTGGATTGCCGGGAACATTCGGATGCCGGGCCGTTCGTGGAACGGCTGGAAAAGTGGCACAACATCCCTCAGGGCAAACTGGCCGAGCGGCTGGCTGATGTACCCAGAGACAAGAAGATCATTCTGATCTGCAATACGGGAGCGCGTTCCTACGAGGCTCAGGTCACGTTGCTGGATCAGGGGTTTGCCGACGTGTTCAACCTGCAGGGCGGCATGGCCGTGTTGCGCAAGTGGGGTATGGACCTCTAAATGAACTGTCGTTCAAAACCTGTATGGCTTTTCTTTCTGCTCGGCCTGGTCGTGATCTGCACGGCCGGGCCGGGCTGTTCCATGGTGCCCACCTGGGTCGGAGGCGACCCGGGACCTTCCGAGGTCCAGGCCGATGGCGAACAGGAATTCACGGAAAGCGTGACCTTGGGCGAAATCCTGGTTTTGGATATGCGTGATCCCGGCCTGTCCGGCTACGAGTTCGCCGGGGTCGTGTTTGATCCGGCCATGTTCCGGCTGGACACCGTGCTGGAGGAGGATTCCCGTGCCCGGTACGAGTTCACGGCTTTGGCCGTGGGCGAGAGCGTCGTGGAGGTCCGCATCAAGAGCCGTTCGGATTCGCTTGTGGAAATTTACAAGCGCATCACAGTGACGGTGGAGAAGTAGCCTTTCGCGACAGTCCGAGCGCGAACGGTCTTTGGCTAGGGGTGGGGCGACTCGAAGGATTGTTCGAGTTTGATCAGGTTTGCCTCTCCCGTAACTATCTCCGGTTCCAACATTTGCAGCAGGCCCAACGGATTGACGTAGGCCTCGCTCCAGTCGAACGCGGCACGGATGCCCAGCGCGTCGGGGGCGGCGTCTCTGTCTTCGGCCACCCAGAGCAGCAGCGGCCGTGCATCGGTCCGTTTCACTCCCTTCCTGTTTTTCCGTTCCACAATGAGTTCAGGCTCGTCCATGAGGCTGAGCCAGCGCGCTTGCCGCTGCGCGGCTTTGGGGCCTGTGAACCGAATCCCCCAGATTTCGTAGGCGGGCTGGGGCTGTTTGCGGCTCATGTCCAACGCCTGGACCGAGGCAGGGCGCAGCCCTTCGGGCAGTTGGCCCGAAAGCTTGCGGAAGATGTCCTCGGGCGTGAATTCGCGGCGCAGCATCACATTGATCCATTCACAGCGGCTTTCCACACCGACGGACAGGGCCTTGCCGAACGAGACGCGGGGCATGGGATGGAAGCCTTCGGAAAAGCTCAGGGGCATATCCGCACGGCGGAAGGCGCGTTCAAACAGGGCCTGGAGTTCCAGTTGGCTGAGGAATGCGGCCGGGCCGGTTTTGTGAAACCAGATGCGCACATGGCAGCCTTTGGCCGAGAGGTTCTCGTCGATCACGGGCGGGGGCGGGGCTTGTTCGTAGTTCTGGTCGCGCTGGGCAAAGACCAACTTGGGGCGGATGTCCTTGTTTGCATTGGCGGTCAGTTCCGTGACTCGGCCTTCGTGGTTGCAGACGCCGCAATTGCGGCAGGCATGATAGCGGCAATCTTCGGTGATTTTGGCCTTGAGGGCGCGCTCCCGTTCCAGGAGCAGGAAACGTCGGCTCAGACCCGCAGACAGATGATCCCAGGGCAGGCTCTGTTCCGGGTCACGTTCGGCCAGGAATTCCTCGGGAGTCAACCCGTGTTCGGCGAGCGCGTCCAGATAGGAAGCGAGCTCCAGTTCGTCCTTCCAGCTGGAAAAGAGCGCGTCCTTGCGATAGGCGGACTCCAGTACCGGGCCGAGGCGGCGGTCCCCGCGCGAGAAAATGCCTTCCAGAAAGCTCATCTGCGGGTCGTGGTGCTTGAGTTTGATGTGCTTTTCAGCGCGGAACAGATTACGCAGGTAGGCCAAACGTTCGCGCAGTTCGTCCAGGCCAAGCTGGCGTTCCCATTGGAACGGGGTGTGGGTCTTGGGCACGAAGGGGGAGACCGAGGCCGTGACCTGCAGGCGCTTGACGCCTCCGCCGGCTGCTCCGCGCACCTTGCGGCAGAGATCCAGGATGGCGTCCAAATCTTCCTTGGTTTCCGTGGGCAGGCCGATCATGAAGTAGAGTTTGACGCTCTGCCAGCCGTTTTCAAAAAGCTGCCGGACATGCTCCAGAAGTTCCGCCTCGGTGATGCCCTTGTTGATTACGTCGCGCAGGCGCTGGCTGCCCGCCTCGGGCGCGATGGTGGCACCGGTGCGGCGGATGGTGGCCATGCGGGCCATGATGTCCGGGGAAAGAGAGCCCACGCGCAGGGAGGGCAGGGAAATGGAGACCTGCTCCGTGGCGCAGCGGTCGAACGAGCGGGTGAAAAGCGTGTCCAGGGCGGAATAGTCGCCTGTGGAAAGGGAGAGGAACGAGGTTTCCTCCCAACCCGTGGCAGCCAGACCATCCCGGAGAATTTCGCCGAGAGAGTCGAGGCCGCGCTCACGTACCGGACGGTAGAGCATGCCTGCCTGGCAGAAACGGCAGCCTCGGGTGCAGCCCCTGGCGATTTCCATGGTCAGGCGGTCGTGCACCGCGGAAAAGGGCACGGGCGTGAGCGTGGGAAAGGGCGCACGGTCCAGGTCGTCCACCACGGCCTTGTCGATGCGCTGGTAGTCTTCCAAAAGCGGCTTAGGCGCATGAGCGCCGTTGGCCTCAAAGAGCGACGGTACATAGACGCCGGGCTGTTTGCTCAGTTGACGCAAAAGTTCCTGCCTGGATATGCCCGCGTCCCGGGCGGCCCCGACTTGTTCGAGCAGCGCAGGCAGAGCTTCCTCTCCGTCGCCGAGGAGCATCAGGTCCACGAAGTCGGCCAGGGGTTCGGCGTTGAAGCAGGCTCCGCCTCCGGCCGCGACCAGGGGGTGCGTTGCGTCACGCTCCGAGGCGCGTAGCGGGATGCCTGCCAGGTCGAGCATGAAGAGCACGTTGGTGTAGCAGAGTTCGTGTGTCAGGCTGAAGGCCAGGACGTCCATCTCGGCCAACGGGGTATCTGTTTCCAGCGTGGCCAGGGGTTCGCCGTGTTCGCGCAGGATGCTGGCGGTTTCACGGCAAGGGGAATAGACACGCTCCGCGGAAAGCCCGTCGCAACGGTTCACGGCTTCATAGAGGATGCGCTGCCCCAGATAGGACATGCCGACCTCGTAGAGATCGGGAAAGGCCAGGGCGACGCGCACGCGTACGTCAGCCGGACTTTTACGGCAAACGCCCCATTCGGAACCGAGGTAGCGGCTTGGCCGAGGCAGCAGAGACAGCAGTTTTTTCATAATAAAAAAGGGGCGGCTGGGCCGCCCCTGGGGTTGTCGGGAGCGGGTCCCTATTTTTTGAGCAGGCTGGAAATGTCGCCTTCTCCGGGGGGAATCAGATTCTGAAGGTTGCGCAGATCGCCGGGAGTGGAGAGCGTCAGGTTGCTGGTCGCCTCCATGTAGCGGGTCTTCAGTTCTTCAGGAAACTTTTTGTATTCGTACATGACGTGTTCGGTGGACAGTTCCCCGTCCATGTCCTGTTCAAAGGGGTAGCCGAACGGGAGCAGCATCATCTGAACGCCCTGCTGCGTGGGAACGGTTTGCAGAATTGCGGGATCTTTGATGCTCTTGCCGTCCTCGCTCCATTTGCCGACCACCATGTCGCCGGTGACCATCTTTACCAGACGGATGTCGTAAGCCATTGATCTCTCCTTGAGTTGACGTGCGCTAGAGATAGGGGCTCGGACAAGGCCTGTCAAGGCCGCACGGCGTTTCGTTTTCCAGGAGTAAGAACAGGCTTCATCTGTTGTTCTTCCTATCCTCTTCACGCAGGGAACGGTCCAGGAGCACGGCCGGTCCGGCAAAAAGCGCATAGGAAAGGAACCAGAGCACCAGATCCGGCAGGGGCGCGGCTTCAAAGGGCAGCCCTGCCCTGGGGCCGAGTCCGCGCAGGACCACGGAAACAATACCCAGCAGCATGGTGCCCCAATAGATCAGGCGGACCTGGGGCGGCTCGAAGAACCGGCGGTTGAAGGCCGCGCCATAGCTGACGCGCAAACAGAGCCCGAACAGGGAGATGTCCGCCAGATGCGACACTGTTAGCACCGGAGGCACGCCGAGCCAGATATTCCAAATCCGGAGCAGAGAGTTGGAGATAAACAGCAGGCAAAGCAACACAAAATACGTCTTCATACGATCCTCAGAGAAAGCGTCGCGGCTTGGCCGCGAGGTGAAGGTCCTTGAGCGTTTCAATGCGGCCCTTGCGCAGCTTGCGGGCCAGATACAGGAACAGATAGGCGGCCTGCATGGCGTCCATGAGCGCATGGTGGTCCGGGAAGCGGGGCAGGCCGAAGGCGTCGGCCAAATCCGGCAGGTGATAGGATAGCTTGCGGTTGAACTGGTCGTAAAAGCCTTCCCATAATTCTTCCTCGTAGGCCTGGGCCAGCCGCATGGTGTCCAGACAGGGCGTGTTCAGGCCCGCGCCGAAGTGTTTGCGCAGGGCCTTGTTCAGAAATCCCATGTCCAGGCCCACGTGATGGCCGACGATGAGCCTGCCGCGGCAGAATTCCACGAATGCGGGCAGGGCCTCGGCAAGGCTGGGAGCTTCTGCCACTTCGCTCGGCGTGATGTGATGGATGAGCGTGGAAAGTTTGGGCAGGTCCATGCGCGGGCGCACCAGGGTGAAAAAGCGCTCCTCGGGTTCAATGCGCATGTTCCTGATGAGCACCGCGCCGATGGACACGATTTCGTCGCTACGGGGGGAAAGTCCTGTAAGCTCCGTGTCCACGACGGCAAATTCGTATTCTTCCAAACACAGGCCCTGGTCGAAGTGGCGGAAATGATCACGGCTCTGGGCCAAGGCGGGCAGGGTTATGCGTCCGGGCGGGTCGAACAGGGGGCCGAGCAACGGACCGAACAGCGGCGAGAGCGCGGTTCCGAGCAGATTCTGGGTGCGTCGCAACAGTTCGTGCATGGCGGCCCCTAGGCGATGTTCAGGCGGAACATGTCCCGCAGGAAGGATTGCAGGCGGCCAATGATGGCAAAGGATTCCTTGAGGGTTTGCCGTTCAAGTTCCGAAAGGCTGGCCGGGTCGATGTGGTTGTTGGGCGTTTCTCCGTTTTCCACGAGCACGAGCTGGTGTACCAGGCGGAGTTGCAGCAGGAACTCAAAGGCCTCGGCCGCGTCATTGTGCAGATCGTCAGGGATGTGCCCGGCTTCGCGCAGGGCGCGCAGGCGTGTGAGGGTGTTGGTTTCCTTGACGCCATGCTTCAGGGCCAGGACGCGGGCGAAATCCACGAAGGGCATGAGGCCGCGTCGCTTGATATCCAGACGGTTTTTGTGTTCGCCGCTTTTCTCCACCACGAAGTTGCGGAAAAAGGAGAGGGGTGGCCGGGTGCTCAGGCAGTCCGCGGCCAGATGGCGGAGAAAGACTTCCTGGCGCGGCGCGTGCCGGGCAATATGGTCTCGCAGCTCCGTGGCAAAGGATTCCTGTCCGAAGGCGGGCCGGAAGTCGAAGAATATGGTGGCGTGGAGCACCTCCTGCGGTTCGGGCACCATGATCCAGCGCTCGAAGTTGTCGCGCCATGCAGAGTAGGGAAGGCGCCATTTGGGATTGGAAGCCATGATGCCCCCGTTGCAGGGCGGGTAGCCGCAGCGCACCAGATGCTGGATGGCCCGCTCTGTGAATGCCGTGAAGTAGACGTCGGCGGCGCGTTGCAGAATGTCGTCGTCGAGGTCTTTGTAAACCAAGGCGTTGTCCTGGTCCGTGGCGATGGTTTGCTCGCGGCGGCCTTCGCTGCCCATGAGCAGCCAGCAGAAGGGCGCGGGCGGCGGCCCCAGATCGCGAAGGAGGAGCTTGAGCAGCTTTTCCAGGATCAGGTCGTTGAAGACCGTGATCATGCGCGTGATGTGTCCGGCACGGGCTCCTTCCTCCACGAGCGTATGCAGCACCTGGGGCATCTTTGCTCCCAGAGGGTAGAGCCCTTCGATGCTCTCCTGGGCCTGGATGTCGCGGAACAGGGCCATGGGGGATTTGCCTTGCAAGACCATGATGTCGTGGGCTGTTACCACGCCGATGACCGCGCCCTGGCTGGTCACGGACAAGTGGTGAATCTGGCGGGTCATCATGCGCAGCAGGGCGTCGAAGCAGACTTCGGATTCGTCCACTCCGGCCACGGGCGTGGACATGATCGTTTCGATGGGCGCGCCATAATCCATGCCCAGGGCCACGGCCTTGCGCAGATCTTTGTCCGTGACGATGCCCGCCATTTCCCCGGAAGGCTCGCGAACCAGTAACGACCCCACGTTGTGCTTGGTCATTTTCCAGGCGGCCATCTGGATTGTTTCGCCGAAGGACGCGCTGACCGGTTCGCGGGTGACCATTTCGCCTACTCTGGTGCTGAAGAGATACAGTCCGCTGTCGCAGGTCAGGCCTGCCTGCTTTGAGCGCATTTCGGAAAAGACTCGCGGCAGGTAATTTTCGGAAAAGTCGCGCAGGAAATATTCCGCCACCAGAGGTTGGGTTTTGATCAGGGAGAGAAAGACGTCCTTGCCGATACGCAGGAAAAACGTGTCCTCCACGGTGGTGGCGTTGATCTGGGCGGGCCGGTCCTGGATCAGGGACAACTCGCCCAAGAATCCGCCTTCGCCGCGATAGTCCAGCAAGGTTTCCTGGACTTCCTGTCCGTTTGGGGTCTGGGCGGTGCGCAAGGTCAGTTTGACCCCGCCTTTCTGGACCACGAGCAAATCCTTCATGCGGGTTACGCCCTGCACCAGAAGTTGCGTGCCCGAAGGATGGAAGTCCACGCTGCAGCTTTGGGCCACGGAAGCGAGTAGTTCCTGGTCCAACAGGCTGAAGGGCAGGGTGCGCTTCAGGAAGTCAATGACGACGGAGGGCTTTTCGCCGGGCAAGGTGGCCATGGCTGGTTGCTCCTCGGTTGTTGTGGTCGCCTGCGCAGGGCTCTGTCATGTTGTTTTCACACGTGACAGAAAAAAAAGGAAGCCCCGCAGGGCTTCCTCTGGATGAAGGTCAATGATCTGTTGCAGCTCCTGCTCCGCGGGGAATGCGCACGCTTTCCACCATATCCTGGATTTCCTGGGGCGGTGGAGGAGTGACCAGGGAGACCGCCACGGTGACGATCAGATTGAGCAGCATACCTACGGTGCCGATGCCGGTGGACTGGATGCCCAGCAGCCAGGGCTTCATGCCCATGAAGGCCGGGGTACATTGAATGATGTAGAGCATGGTGAACCCGATGCCCACGACCATGCCGGCGATGGCCCCTTCCCGTGTGGTCCGTTTCCAGAAGATGCCGAGCACGATGACCGGGAAGAAGGAGGCCGCGCCCAATCCAAAGGCCAGCGCCACCACCTGAGCCACGAAGCCGGGCGGATTGATGCCGAAGTAGCCGGCGATGCACACGGCCACACCGATCATGATCCTGCCCACGAGCAGGCGCTGCTTTTCCGAGGCCTGGCGGTTGATGATCCTGTAGTAGAGGTCATGCGAGATGGCTGAGGCGATGACCAGCAGCAAGCCCGAAGCCGTGGACAGGGCCGCGGCCAGACCGCCCGCCGCCACCAGGGCCACGACCCAGGCCGGGAGCTTGGCGATTTCGGGATTGGCCAGCACCATGATGTCACGGTCCACGTAGAGTTCGTTGGCGTTGTCCGTGGGCTCGTTTTCGACTTTGGGCAGACCGTAGTCGCCCATCATGCCGATGCTGAGCTTGGGCTTGCCGACCATGGCTTCACCCCCGCCCTTGCCGGGGCCGACATACTGCACCTTGCCATCCTGGTTCTTGTCGATCCAGGCCACGAGACCGGTGGCTGCCCAGTTGCTGAACCATGTAGGCACCGGGGCGGCTTGGGCCGCCTTGTAGTCCACCTGGGACAGGGAGGAGACCATGTTGTAGCGGGCGAAGCTCGCCACAGCCGGGGCCGTCGTATACAGGATGGCGATGAACAGCAGGGCGTAGCCCGCGGAGAGACGCGCGGCACGCACGCTGGGCACGGTGTAGAAGCGGATGATCACGTGGGGCAGGCCTGCAGTGCCGACCATCAGCGCCATGGTAATGCAGAAGACGTTGAGCATGGACAGGTTGGTGAAGGGCGACGTGTATCCGCCAAAGCCCAGAGCCACGCCGATCTCATTGAGTTTGCCCAGCAGGGGCTGGCCCGCGTCCGGGCCCGAGGCGATGAGTCCGCCAAAGCCGAGCTGCGGGATGGGGTTGCCCGTGATTTTCATGGAGATGGCCACGGCCGGGATAAGGAAGGCCAGGATGAGCACGCAGTATTGCGCCACCTGGGTCCAGGTGATGCCTTTCATGCCGCCCATGCCCGCGTAGAAGAACACGATGGCCATGCCGATGAGCACGCCGGTGTTCACGTCCACTTCCAGGAAGCGGGAAAAAACCACGCCTACGCCGCGCATCTGCCCGGCCACGTAAGTCAGGGAGACGAAGATGGCACAGATCAGGGCCACCACACGAGCCGTGTTGGAATAGTAACGGTCGCCCACGAAGTCCGGCACGGTGAACTTGCCGAATTTGCGCAGATAGGGCGCGAGCAACAGGGCGAGCAGCACGTAGCCGCCGGTCCAGCCCATGAGATAGACGCTGCCGTTGTAACCCATGAAGGAGATGATGCCGGCCATGGAGATGAAGGACGCGGCACTCATCCAGTCCGCCGCAGTGGCCAGGCCGTTGGCCATGGCGGGCACGCCGCCTCCGGCCACGTAGAAGCCTTTGGCGTCCTTGACGCGGGAGAGCCAGGCGATGGTCAGGTAGATGCCGAATGTCAGGCCGACCATCACGTATGTCCAGAGCTGTATATCGTTCATGTCCTGCTCCTTATCGGGAAAGAAGTGTGTGTACCCACACGCTTATTCGTGCACGTCGAATTTGCGGTCCAAACGCCTCATCAACACGTAATAGATGAAGATGAGTGCCACGAATACGTAGATGGAACCCTGCTGAGCGAACCAGAAGCCCAGCGGGAAACCCCCGATGTGGAATGCGTTGAGCGGTTCCACGAGCAGAATGCCGCATACGAAGGAGACCAGTGCCCAGACAGAGAGAAGGACAACCATGTAGGTCAGGTTCGTCTTCCAGTACTGTTGCATCTTGTCTTGCATAATCTATCCCCCCATGGGTTTTGGTGATGGCCCCGCCGAAGGGGCGGGGCCTTGTTCCCTCGTAGCGGCGCCTTGTCAGCGCTTCATGATGTCGGCATTGCCCTCGATGAGGTCCTGCACCACGCCCGGATCGGCCAGGGTGGAGGTGTCGCCCAGGTTGGAAGTGTCGCCTTCGGCTATCTTGCGCAGGATGCGGCGCATGATCTTGCCTGACCGGGTCTTGGGCAGGCCCGGTGCGAACTGCATGACCTCGGGCGAGGCCAGTGGTCCGATTTCCTTGCGCACGTGCATGACCAGTTCTTTTTTCAACTCGTCGGATTCGTCCACGTCGGCCTTGAGCGTGACATAGGCGTAGATGGACTGACCTTTGATTTCATGGGGCATGCCCACGACCGCAGCTTCGGAAACCGACGGATGCGCCACCAGGGCGGATTCGATTTCCGCCGTGCCCAGGCGGTGGCCCGAGACGTTGATGACGTCGTCCACGCGGCCCATGATCCAGAAGTAGCCGTCCTCGTCGCAACGCGCTCCATCGCCGGATTCGTAGGTTCCAGGGAAGCCGGCGAAATAAGTGGACTTGAAGCGGTCCGGGTTGTTCCAGACGCCGCGCAACATGCCGGGCCAGGGTTTGCGGATGACCAGGAAGCCGCCTTCGTTGGGGCCGACTTCCTTGCCGTCCTTGTCCACAATGGCCGCGTCGATGCCGGGCAAGGGCCGGGAAGCCGCGCCGGGCTTCATGGGCGTGGCGTACGGCAGGCCGGAGATGATGTGGCCGCCTGTTTCGGTCTGCCACCAAGTGTCCACGATGGGCAGCTTCTCGTTGCCGATTTGTTTGTAATACCACATCCAGGCTTCAGGGTTGATGGGCTCGCCCACGGTGCCCAGGATACGCAGGCTGGAAAGGTCGTGGTTCTGCGTCCACTGATCGCCCTCACGCATCAGGGCGCGAATGGCCGTGGGCGCGGTATAGAAAATGTTGACCTTGAATTTTTCGCAAATCTGCCAGAACCGGTCCGGGTTCGGGTAGGTGGGCACGCCTTCGAACATCAGGCTGGTCGCGCCCAAGGCAAGAGGACCGTAGACAATGTAGGAGTGGCCCGTAACCCAGCCGATGTCCGCGGTGCACCAGTGCACGTCGTCGTCCTTGAGATCGAAGACCCACTGGCAGGTATGGGCGGCATACGTCAGGTAGCCCGCCTGGGTATGGAAAACGCCTTTGGGTTTGCCCGTGGAACCGGAGGTGTAGAGAATGAACAGCGGGTCCTCGGATTCCATGGATTCGCAAGGGCAACCGCCGCGCACTTCGTCTCCGGCCATGACCTCGTGCCACCAGACGTCGCGGCCTTCGACCATCTCGCCGTCATATCCGCCAGCCGAATCAACAACCACGACCTGCTCCACGCCCGGGCACTCCTTGAGGGCCTCGTCCGTGTTCGGCTTGAGCGGGATTTTGCGTCCGGCCCTGTTCACGGCGGTGCCGGTCACGTGGACTTTGGAGCCGCAGTCATTGATGCGGTCGCGCAGGGCATTGGCCGAGAAACCCGCAAAAATGATGGAGTGGGGCGCGCCGATGCGGGCGCAGGCCAGCATGGCCACGGCCAGTTCGGGTATCATTGGCAGGTAGATGGAAACCCGGTCGCCTTTTTTCACGCCCATTTTCTTGAGCACGTTGGCGAATTTGCAGACCTCGTCATGGAGCATCTGATAGGTGTAGACCTTGACGTCGGCGTCGGCCTCACCCTGCCAGATGATGGCGGCCTTGTTGCGGCGGCCACTTTCCAGATGGCGGTCCAGGCAGTTGTAGGCCACGTTCATGCGCCCGCCTGAGAACCATTTGATGTCCGGGGTGTCGAAATTCCAATCCAGAACGCTGTCCCACTTCTTTTCCCAGGTCAGCAGCTCGTCGGCGCGTTCGGCCCAAAAGCCGTCCATGTCTTCGATGGAACGCTTGTAGATTTTTTCGTATTCCGCCATGCTGCCCACTGCCGCATCTTTACGGACAGGGGGTTGGAAGAGTCGGGATTCCGTGCTCAAGCTCTGGATTTTTTCATCGCTCATTTTCTGCTCTCCTCTCGTACGAGTTTGAAATAAAAACCTTTCCGCGCCTGCGTCCAGGCCGGCAATTGCTCTGTAGCACCTACATAGCAGAAGCTTTTCACGCAGCGCACCTTCTTTTCGGTGAACGGCGGGACAAGCACACTCAGCGTTTTTCGTTTTGGCGGAAGCACCGTTCAGGGGGGAGGTTGCGCCGCTTATGTGCACATCCTGCCGCTTGAGGAAAGGTGCCGTCCGTACAGAACCATCATATATCTTACTGAAATTGAACCGGCAAACAGGGAACATTATTATTCCGTGCTGGCGAAGAACGTCTGTTCACGGTAAGAAGCACGTTCATGAATGTGCTTCTTCTCAACTTGACCCGTTTCGGCGACTTGATCCAGACACAGCCCGTGGTGGCCGGTTTTGTTTCCGCAGGGCACAGGGTGGGCCTGCTCTGCCTGGACAACTTCGCCTCGGCGGGCGGTCTGCTTTCTGGCGTTTCCTGGCTGCGGGTCTTTCCCGGTTCTCGGCTGCTCGCCGCGTTGGATCGCGACTGGCGGGAATCCCTTCGTGCCTTCGAGGATGTCCGTCAGGATGTGGCTCAACGCTTTGCGCCGGATGTCGTGGTCAATCTCACTCCGTCACTTTCGGCGCGTGTCCTGGCCAGGGCCTTGGCGGGCGAGACCGGGGAAGTGCGAGGGTTTGGTCTGGACGCGTTTGGGTTCAATGCCGACTCTTCGCCGTGGGCCGCCTTTCTTCAGACTGCGTCCGGCAATCGCGGTGCCAGCCCGTTCAACGTGGTTGATTTGTTCCGCCGTGCCGCTGGCCTGCGCAACGAAGACGCTTCGTTTCGTCTAGCTTTGCCTGACGGGATAGGGGAAACGAACGGCGGCCTTCTGGACGAGGCGGAAACCCTGCTTTCGGATTTGCTGCCGGAAGGCGCGTCGCTTTCGGGGTATCTTGGGGTGCAGCTTGGTGCCAGCGAGGACCGTCGCCGTTGGCCCGTGCAGCGCTTTGCGCAGTGCGCCCATTTATTTTACGAGCGCCGGGGGCTGGTGCCCGTCTTGCTCGGCACATCGTCCGAAGCCGCACTCGGCGAGCGCTTTCAGCAGGACTTGGAGCGGCTCGGGCGGACGCCCGTAGTCAGTCTGGTGGGAAAAACCTCACTGCCGCTGCTGTCCGCCGTGCTCACTCGGCTTGATCTTCTTTTGACCAACGACACCGGCACCATGCATCTTGCCGCGGGATTGGGCACGCCTGTTGCCGCCGTATTTTTGGCCACGGCCCAGCCATTTGACACTGGCCCGTATCGCGAAGACAGCCTTTGCTTTGAGCCGGACATGGATTGCCATCCCTGCGCGTTCGGGGTGCCATGTCCGCGCAAGGAAGAATGTCGGAAAGTGATAACGGCCGAGGCCGTGTACGGTTATGTGGCGGGCGAGGACAGGGTGCCCGGCGTGCGGGCTTGGCGCAGCGTTCGGGACGAGGATGGACTGATGGACCTGGAATCCCTTTCCGACCACGGCTGTTCAGAGAGAGCGCGTTGGATTGCCGTGCAGCGTTGGCATTACCGTCGATTCCTTGACGGGGACGCCGTGCAACCCCCGGAGTGGGGGCATGGTCTGGGCGCGGCTACTGTGACGCGCCTGCGATCTACGCTGGGGGATGTGCGAGGCCTACTTCTGCTGTTGGAGCAGCAGGCCGAGGTGCTGGCCGTGCGGCCCCTGCCCGCAATGAAAACAAAATTTCTTTCAGGATGGCAGCGTGTTCAGGGACTTTTGCAGGGGGATCCAGCTCTTGAAGTGTTGGGCGGACTGTGGGCATTCGAGTCCCAAATACAGGGAGACAAACTGGGGAACCTCTCCGGCCTGATACGCCGCTATCGCGGTCTTGCGGAGGCTTTGCTGAATCACCTGACGTAGTCCGGCACGTTTCTTGAAAACATGGTCGCGAGGCAACTCAAGGGAAAAAATTTCAGCGCAACCGCCAAGGGAAAGGAGAAACCCATGATCGTTATCGACGGCCGTCAAAGCGAATTGGCTGTGAAGGATTATGAAAATCTGGAGCAGCTTCTGGTCGGCATATTGGAACAGGATGATTTGAAAGATCGCGTTGTTACCGACGTTATCTTGAACGGTGAGCCGTTTTCTGAAATCTATCCGCATCAGGCTGAGGACATCGAGGCCGGGGAAATCGAAAATGTCGAGATCCGTTCCGTGCCCATGAACCAGATGGCTGCCGACATCACCCAGGAACTATTTAAAGTTGTGACATTGATGAGCAAGGGCGGTCGCGAAGTGGCCGAATTGTTCCGGCAGGCCGACGATGCCGAGGCTTTGGAAACGTATCAGGACTTGCTGGACGTGATCCGCAGTTTCTTGCTGATGATCGGCATTTTGCGTGACGAATTTGCGGTCAATGGACGTCCTGAATTCGAGAGCGCCAGCGAAGAGTTGTCCACCCTGTTTAGTGAGATGACCGAAGTCTTGTCCAATGAGGACTGGGTGCTGTTGGCTGACTTGCTGGAGTATGAATTTTTGCCGGCCGTGGCCAAGTGGGAAAAGGTTATCGAATTGCTGCGTCAGGATATCGATCAAGCCGCCGCGAGGTAAGAGTGGAAGATCCTCTGACTCTTCTTGAGCAGGCCTTGGAAGTAGCCGGCGAGGAGTTGCTCTTGCTTGCCGAGGGCGATGTTGATCAAGCGGAAGAGCTTGCCAAGCATCGTGCCGAGCTTGCCGATAGTGCCTGGCGCATGCGGGAAACCGTTGACAAGAAACAGATGCGGCAGGCACTGCAACGGTTGCGTGATCTGAATGAGCAGATTGTTGGGGAAACGCGAACGCAGCGCAATCTGGTTCGTGATGAACTGCGGCGCATACAGGGAGAACGCAAGCGTTTCGAAGCCTATGGTGCCCGCACCCTCCCGCCGTCCGCGTCAGATCCTCGTTTTCTGGACAGAAAAAGCTGAGCCCCCCAAAAAAAGAAAACCGCCCGTCTCGGCATGATTGAGACGGGCGGTTTTGTATTGCCTGACCGTTGGGTCAGGAATGCAAATCTTGGAGCGCCGTAAGATATTGTTCCCTGCTGATCTCGCCACTGGCATAGCGACGCTTGAGTAATTCTGCAGGGTGCACCGCACGCACTTCGCTAGGCCGACGGGTTCGGAATATGACGAACCCAAGCGCTGCAGCCAATAAAAGAAGCAGGGCAAGCCCGCTGAGCGGGAAATGGAATCCGCCGAGCCACGTCGGCCCGGAACCAAAAAAAATCGGTTGGCCGCAGGCGGCACCAGTAAAGAGCGTATGGCCGAACATGCTGGGGGTCTCCTTTGAATGGGCCTCAGTGGGCCGCGCATTGGCCGCTGTTGGACAGGTCCAGTCCAAAGCGGGTTTTGACCGTGGTTGTAAAAAGAGCGTCTTCCTGCTGCATGGAGTGGCGCAGTCCCGTCATCTCCTCGAGGAGTCCGGGAAGCCGTTCGTCTTGATCGTTCAAGTCTTGGAGCGCGTCGAACTCGAGTTGGCGGGTATAGAGATCCCGGCCCAAAATCAGAATGCGTGTTTGGTGGCTGACCAGAAGTGTGTCAAATTCCTTGCGCAGACGTGGTGTCAACTTGTCCCGTTCGCAAGGGGAAGCACTTGCGCTTAGCCATGCAGGCCAATGTTCGCCTGACGTTTTCAATTCGCTTTCCTGAGCTTGAGCCCAAGCCGTTCCTGCAACCGCGAATACGGCTAACAGGGTGGCTGCTAGGACTATGGGGCAGGATCGGGACATGCGTTCTCCATGAAGCCGGATACGAGTGGATGTGGAAAAGAATAGCATGGACCGTGCCGATGTTGAAAAGGCAATGAAATAAGAATGATATGTCTATCTGGCGCCGAATGTGGGACTGGCTATGTGCATAAAAGTGCACGTATTGTGCAGAGATGTGAAGAGAGGCAATCCCGAGTGCAAAAAAGGGGCGGAGCCGTGACTCCGCCCGAACTGAGATTATCCGAAAATCTTGTTGATTTTGTCGCCCAGGGTCTCCGGCGTGAAGGGTTTGACTATGTAGTTGGAGACCTTGGCTTGAACGGCTTCAATGATATTCTCCTGCTGCGCTTCCGCCGTGACCATGAGAAAGGGCACGTCGCTGTACTCCTCGCTGGCGCGGACCTTGCGAAGCAGTTCTATTCCCGTCATCTTGGGCATATTCCAGTCCGAGATGACGAAATCAATATTATCCTTGTTCAGCGTTTCCCAGGCCGTCGTGCCGTCGTCGGCTTCGACAACGTTTTCGAATCCCAGTTGGCGCAAGATATTCTTGATGATTTTGCGCATGGTTGAAAAGTCATCAACCACCAGGATTCTCATGGTTTTGCTAGCAGGCATATTTTCGAACCTCCCTTGTTCATCGAAACGGCTCACGAATCCTTGTGACCGGAAACGAGTTTGTGTTTCGTAATGCTTTGTATCTAGATAAATTCTATATGGAATGCAATGGGAGGAGGGAAAAAATACCAGTGGTGTGTATATTCCTCTTGGTTTCTAAGATCAACATACAAGAATGATTCAATATAATTTATGACTTTGAAGAGGGCCTCCCTTTGACCTCGGCAAGTTGCGTATGAACGTTTGCGGAATGAATCTGACAGTTTATATTGAGAAAGTGTGTGCTGGAGTGCTCTGGCTCCTGTCACCGACAAACTTTGGTGTACACCTTGCCGTGTGGCTAAATCTGCGCATGCTTACCCGGATCAAGAACAAGGAGAAATCCTGTCCCCTGGTGGAGAGAGACAGGATTTCTCCTTCTTGGGTATGAAGGATGTGGTGTGGGACCGGTTCACTCTGTTGTATCGCTCAGCAGGGCGCATGCCTCGTCAACGCCCCAGTCTTCATGAACGACTTTGCTCAGGGCGCGAACGAGCAATTTGGGTTCGCGGTTCTGGAAGATGTTGCGTCCGACTGACAGGCCGGCTCCTCCTGCCTGTACAGAGTCGAAAACCATCTGCACGAGTTCGCGTTCGCTATCCATTTTGGGACCGCCCGCTATCACTACGGGTACACAGCAGGCTTCCGTGACCCTTTCGAATGTTTCCGGGCTGCCCGTGTAGTTGACTTTGACGATGTCCGCGCCCAACTCCGTGCCGACCCGTGCGCAGTGGGCCACGATTTCCGGAGCGTATTCGTCTTTGATCTTAGGGCCACGCGCATACATCATTGCCAACACCGGCATGCCCCAATCCCCGGCGCGTGAGCAGAGGCCGCCCAGATCGGACAGCATCTGGCTTTCCGTTTCGTCGCCAAGGTTGACGTGAATGCTGATGGCGTCGGCACCGAGCTTGATGGCGTCTTCAACCGTGCCGACCAGGGATTTGGCGTTGGGATAGGGCGACATGGCCGTACTGGCCGAGAGATGGATGATCAGGCCAATGTCACGTCCTGCGCCTCGGTGAGAGCAGCGGGGCAGGCCTTTGTGCATCAGTACGGCGTTGGCTCCGCCGTCCGCGACCTGGTTGACCGTTTCGCGCAGGTCGACAAGTCCGTAGATGGGCCCGACGGTCACGCCGTGATCCAAGGGTACCACAATGATCCTGCGATTGTTGCGGTTCATGATGCGTTCCATTCGAATGGCTTTTCCGAGCAGCATGGTCATTCTCCTTTGCCGCCGCCGGATGTGCCCGAATTTTTCCGCTTCCCCCGCTTATAAAAAAACAAGGGCCGCGGTGCAATCCGCGGCCCTTGAGGCGGTCGTCTGTATAATGAAAGTTACAACGTTACCACCCGAGGCCGCAGGCGCTCGTAAAAAAGAAAAAACCAAAAAAGAAGAAACTGCGGTTACGGTGGTTCATATAAATTTAATATCCTTCATTCGTTTTGCTTGTCAACCCTGCATGCGTACAGCAACGCATTTGATCTCGACAAGTCCCCCTTTGGGGAGCCCGGAGACTTCGATAGCGGCGCGTGCCGGTTTATGGGAATGGAAGAACTCTTCGTAAATGGAGTTGAACTCGGCAAAGCGCTTCATGTTTGTGAGAAAGACGTCCACAGCCAGGACCTTTTCCAGACTCGAATCGGAAGCTGTTAAAATCGCAGAGAGATTGTTTAGCGCCTGTCTGGCCTGGGCTGCGAAGTCGTCTTCGCCGCCAGCGAAGAGCCCTGTGGCGGGGTCAAAGCCGAGTTGACCGCTGACAAAAAGCATCTCTCCAAAGCCTATGGCCTGCGAGTAGGGGCCAACCGCTGCTGGTGCCTTGTCAGTGTGAAAGGTGTCGATCTTTTTCATTACTGCCGTACTCCTTGGGTTTGTGCGGGGCCCCAGAGGAAGTTGTCGCAAAATCCTGGAGGAAGCCGCCGCGCGATTTGGACCAGAAGAGCCACGAATACGAGTGAATAAAACAAGCGTGCCCAAAGCAGGCCGGAAAGATGGCCGCCAAGCATAACCAAAAGAAGGGTATCTTCTACCAGGCTGTGGGTGATACCCATGAGCGTCAGGGAATAGAACACATCTCGCCGGTCGATGTCGCCGCTACGCGCACCATGAATGATCAGGCCGCCGCCGTAGGAAATGCCCAGGCTCAGGCCGATGACCGTAATGGCCGAAGCTTTGGGGCCGATGCCGATGAGGCTGAGTATGGGTTTGAGCAGGCTGTTCAACAGCCGGATAACGCCAAGGGCTTCCAAGAGCCGCATCAGTCCGAGCAGGGAAAGGATAATGGCGTATATGGATGCGAAATTGACGAGTTGGTCCATGGCCCATTGCATCCACGGAACCGGCCCGGCGCCTGCTTCCGGCTGCAGCAGGATGCGGGCCGGTCCCTGGAGCAAGTCCAGACGGCCATAGGCCATGTGCAGCAACCAGCCCAGAAAAAGGGCGCTGCCGAGACGGGTCAAGGCTTGAAAAACCAGCCGCGGGCCGGATTTGCGCGCAATGGAGAGTTCCACGGGCAGGCCGTGGGCGATGAGCACCATGACGCCGAGCACCGTGGCCTGGGCGGCGGTCACGGGCGTGTGTTCGACCAGCGAGAGGAAAACGATCATGGCCGAATAGATATTGTTCAGCAGAGCCGTTGCCCATACGAGCCCCATTTCCGGGGGCAAGCCCACAAGGCGCATGGCTGGACCTAGAGGTTTTGCCAGCAGAGCGATCAGTTCGAATTCCTGAAGAAGGCGCACGGCGATGACGATGGGGACCATGACCTTGAAGAGCGTCAGCGTGGCCGAAGTACCGTCTTTGAACAGCACGAGCAGGTGGGGAAACAAGCGTTGCAGCATGAAGATCTCAGGAGTGGTCTAGAGGTTGCTCCGACCGGGTGAAGGTAGGCGCTTTTACGGAGAAAGAAAAGCGTCATGCCGTTTTTGGGGGCGGTATAGCGGCAAAGCTTGTGGGGTAAGGCGATTTGTGCCACAAGAAATTGTTCCCTGTTGCTGGGAAATTACCCAAGGAAGGACAAGATGGCTGACAAAACATGGAAGACCATGGAAGTGATGGTCAAGGGCATTTTTCTTGGCGGTTCGCTTGGCGCCATAGTGGGCTGGACCAATATCCTGCCTTTCCCCAAGGCGCTCGGATTGGGCATGCTGTGTGGATGTCTGGCCAGCTTGAGTTTCCGGGACAGGCTGGAAAGCCGGGAAGAGAAGAAACGGAAAAGCGACGAGAAATAACGCGCTTCAGCGCGGGGGGTCGGCGTTGGAACAGCACGAGAAGCAAGGGCAGGACGATTCAAAGGATATCCAGGAACAAAAACCTTTGTTCAGCGGGAGGATATATTCCTATTTTCTCGTGGTATTATTGTTGTTCGCGTTATATCTGACCTATCTGATCATTTCTCCCTTCCTGAACACGATCATTTTCTCGGCGGTAACTACGATTATTGCCGGTCCTCTCTTCACCAAGATACTCAAGCACACGGGCCAGTATCGTACGCTTGCCGCATTGCTGACCACTCTTGTGGTCGGCTTTTTGATCATCGTGCCCATGTTTTTCCTTGTTACCGGGTTGGCTGTTCAAGGGGCGCATTCCCTGCGGGATATCCATCAATGGGCGCTCAACGCTGATTGGAACCGCTGGCTTGGGGACGGGGCGTTTGACGGCTATCTTGCCTGGGTCAAGGAAAATTTACCTTTCCTCAAGGTCGGGCAGTTGGATATTCAGACAAAATTACTGAGCTACTCCGAGCAGTTGGCTCAATATCTTATTGACATGAGCAAGGAGTTGCTGCGTGATGCGGCAGGTCTGCTCCTCAAGTTCGTGCTGTTGATGTTTATGGTGTTCTTTTTCCTGTTGGACGGGACAGCCATGGTGCAACGCCTTAAGGATCTTTGTCCGCTCAAGCCTTACCAGGAAGACATCATTATCGACAGTCTGCAACGGGTCTCGCGCAGCGTGCTCTTGGGCAGTCTGTTTGTGGCCGCACTTCAAGGATTTGCCGGCGGAATAGGCTTTGCCATTGTGGGTTTTCCGGCCCTTTTCTGGGGGACGATGATGGCTTTTGCCGCCCTGGTGCCTGTGGTGGGAGCGAGTATCGTCTGGTGGCCTGCGGTGATTTATCTTGCCGTGAATGGTGAATGGGGCTGGGCAACTTTTCTCGTGATCTGGTGTCTTGGCCTGGTGGTCAACATTGACACCTTCCTGCGCCCCATGTTGTTGCGCGGCGCACAAAAAGTCTCCCCCTTCTACATCTTCCTGGCCATCCTTGGCGCCGTTACGGTCTTTGGCTTCAAGGGGATTCTCTATGGACCGTTGATCCTCTCCTTTGTAATGGTCATGCTTGAAATCTATAGCGAAGAGTATCAAGAAGCGCTGCAGGCGAAGGATGTTTGCGGTGAGTGAGTTTTTTTATCGCCTCCCCTAAAGATATCTATGCACTCTTCCGATAAGAGAAGCGTAAGGGATGAATCCCTTCCTGTTTTAGACTATCGGAGGCATCGCCATGGACGTGCACAAGAATTTAGAAGCGCAGGCGGCTTACCCGCACGCCAATATCGTGCGCGGTTCGGAGCGGACCCAAGATCAGCAGCAGAAGGGCGATAATCCTCGGGCCCAAGGACGGATTGCGGAGCCTTCGGAAAAGAAAAGTGCTTCAGTTCGTCTGGACCGCGATACTGTCGAACGGATGCTGCATGAAGCACAGGAAGAGATGGAAAAGCGTGGAGTGGAATTGCACTTCAAGTTGAGCGAGGAAGCGGACACGGTTCAGGTGGAAGTACGTGACCCGCAGAACGGCAAGGTCATCCGCAAGATTCCCGAGGACGAACTTGTTCGGCTTTCAGCAAATATCAAGGGGTTCGCCGGGGCCTTTCTGGATCGTCCCATCTGAATGTCCTGTTCCAAAGAAAGACAACGATAAAAAAGGCGTCTCCATTGCGAGGTGCCTTTTTTTTGGATGTCAGTCCGTGTCGTTTTGATACGGAAATTCAACGCAAAGCACATAAAGCTGCCCTTCCACGTTGAAGAAGCGTCGGGACATCAGACAGTGGCGTTCTTTGGTTATGGGAGAGGTGAAGGGTTTGGTCACGAAGCGTTCAAACCCCGTTTGCAGATATAAGAAATAATCCTGAATGGAATGATCCGTTTCCGAGTGCAGTTCCTGCAGGCTCATCTTACCTTCGTTGTCGGGGGTTTTGGTGAAATATCCTCCGACTTCACGGCCTTTTTCGTCAAGGACAAATATGGTCCGGCATTCTTGGTAATTGCGCATTAGATTACGGGTTGTATCGCCATATTCTCGCCGAGTTGTTTTTTCAAATTTAGCTAATGCTCGTGCCAGTATCTGGTTGTATCCTTCAAGCCGGGCCTTGTGTGCTTTGATGCTCTGGGCTGTCCTGTCTTTATATCGTAGATGAACTTCTTGCATTGTCTCCTGAAAAATCTGGCTGGCGTCCTGGCCGGTGTCAATTTCCTTTTTAGTAAAGAAAAAACCTTGTTGGAGATATATTTTGTTGTCCAGGAGCAGGAAGGCTTCTTCTTCGGACTCAATGCCTTTGGCAGCCAACTGGCAACCAAAGTCGAGGGCTACCTTGCGAATGGTGTTCAGCACGTTTTTATGAAGCGTATTGTCCGCCAAGTCTGCATAACCGTTGCGACCGATCTTGATGAAATCGGGGCGAACAAGATGCATCAACTCCAGGTCCAGATTTTCCAGGTCATCCAGGCTGAATTTGAAGCCTTTTTGACGATGATGAAGAAGAAATTCCGTATGCTTTTCCGCGTTGATTTTGGAAGCTTCCATTTCGATGACCACATGACGGGGTTTGTAGCCTTTTCCCGTAATCAGGTTGAACAAGGCATCGAGGTCGACATTTTTGGAATCCAGAATGTCGATGTTGAAGTTCAGGAACAGCAGAATGCCAGCGTGTTGGGTATAGATGCCCTTGAACTTTTCCAGGGCGCTTTCTCGACAGAGGCGGTCGATCGCAAGTTGTTGATCAATGTCAACGCATGCGCCAAACAAGGCCTGGGGAGAGATGACGTCATTTCCCTGGCTCATAATGCCGCGGGCATAGGCCTCGAAGCCCACAACCCGACGTGTGTCCACCGCCACCAGCGGCTGGAAGAATATTTGGACTTCTCCAGTGTTCAGAATGTCCGTGATGACTTCCGGGCGACAGACATTGTCTGCGTTCATGCATACTCCTTGGATGCCATATCATAATGTTATCGGAAGAGAGTGCAACTGGAAAACCAGGCAACAAAGAGCCTGTTACGCATATTGCCTTTAGGGCGAGGTTCTGGAATGGGGGTATGTTAGCAGATACCCAGTAAAATGCGCCCCGTTTTCGTACGGGGCGCATTTTATGCTGCCGGGATGAGTTAATTAGAAGCTGACACGCCAACTGGCATTGAGATCAATGCCGGGGTTGCGCAGTTCAATGCCGCGCGACGTGGCAAGATGATTGCGGTATTGGGTGTTGAAGATATTTTTGGCTTCCAGGATGAGTTCATTGTTCAATTCCTGGAATTCAAATGCATATCCGCAACGGGCGTTGAGGATGGCCCAGGAATCGGTGGTCAGGGCGTCTTCCGGAACCTGGTGCTGTTCAGCGGCCCATTCGGATTCCACGGCCCACCAGAAACCGGATTCCAGGTCGTTGCGGACACCGATCATGCCGTTCAGAGGGGCGACAAAGCGCAACCATTCTCCTGTGGTCTCATTGCGTCCTTCGGTGTAGGCCGCGTCGGCATATACTTGCCAGCCGTCAATGGGGTACCATTGCAACGCCAACTCACCGCCGGTGAGTTGCGCTTCGGCAATGTTGGCCATCTGGAAAACCGTTGGACTGACCGTGCTGCTCGTGATCATGTCATCCACACGATTGTGGAATATTGACAAGGAGCCCTGCAATTCGCCTTGCGTTCGATGCAGTCCAACTTCCATGAAACGTGAACGCTCGGCCCGCAAGCCGGGATTGCCGATTTCGCTTTGTCCGCCGCCCAGGTTGATGTTTTTGAACAGTTCAAGGATGTTCGGCGTGCGGTAACTCGCACCAAGAAGACCTGTTGCTGTCCAGCCTTGTGCAAAAGCCCAGGTCAGGCCCACATGTCCGCCCCAGTCCAGGTTGTTTTTATACCCCGCATCCACGGTGGCGGTCTCTTCGTTGGAGATGAGCACGCCGTCCAGTCTACCGCCAAAGTTCAATGCCCAGGCGTCATTGATCTGCCAATTGTCTTCGGCGAATAGGCCGCCGGAAAACTGGTCGGTGTCCGGGGTGGGCTTGTCGTCGAGCACTGCTCCGCCCAAGGTTACCCGCCGTCTGCTGGAAATCATGTTCCAGTTCCAGGCATCCAGGCCCACCACGACCACATGATCATCAAGGTCCAGGACGTTTTTCCAGTTGCCCGCGTAAGTTTCATGGTCGGCGGTAGGCTCGATCCAGTTCATGGGACCGGCCGTAAAGTTGTCTATGCGCGGATTGCGTTGCAGCAATTGGTAGGAAAACGTCAACGTCGATTCACGTAACACGCTGCCTTCCGGCGTATAGCTGTGGCTGGCCTGGAAAAAGCGCCTGTCGTTTTCCTTTAGGCTGACGTCGGCGGTTGTGGGCAACGGAGCGGAACCCGTACCGGGAATGCCCACATTATTGCCATCAACGCTCTGATACTGAAGGGTGGTCACGTTTTCAGAGTCCCAGGCGTATGCTCCGGCCAATTTGCCGGTGAAATCCTGGAACTGGCTGTTGGAGACGACGTTGTCGCCACCGTCGTAGTAACTTCCATGTTCGCGCCAGCCTCCCGAACCCCAGAGCCAGAAGGAAGGCGAGGAATAGGTTAGATTGGCATAGGTGTCCGGGCCTGCGGGATTGGTCGCATAGGCGGCCATGACTTCGCCGTGCAGTTCCGGCTCTTCCGAGAAATGTCCCTGACGCGTGATGACGTTGACAACGCCCCCGGTGGAGCCTGAGCCATACAGGGTACTGATGGGGCCTTTGAGTACCTCGATGCGCTCAATGTCTTGCGGGTTGATCAAGCCAAAGCGGCCATTGATGTCCGTGGTCACGTTCATGCGGCAGCCGTCGATGAGAAACACGACGGAATCGCGGGCCATGCCGCGGATGACAACATCCGCTCCCCACGGCGAGTCTGTGGAGATGTCCACCCCGGGTATCCTCGCGGCAGCGTCAGCCACTCCGATAGGGCTTGTTGCGCGCACCTCATCAAGGGTGACGACACCCACTCCGCCGGGAGTACGGGATACTTCCGCGCCAATGCCACGCGCTGTCACGACGACTTTTTCCAACTGCACATCTTCCAGCTCAGCTGCGTGGAGAAAGAGCGGGATTGTCATCGGGATCATGGTTGCGAAGAACAACGTCATGCAACGGCATAGAAAACGGGCGGTTTGTCGCCGATAACAGCATGGGCTCAAGGGGAAAGGCCTTTTGGCATTCATAGCAACTCCTTAAACATGATGGATTTCACCTTGACGGCGGGAAGCATGCCAAGCTTGCCTGTAAATGCTCCCAATTCATTGGTGGTTGCCCTAATAGTTATGGAAAGAACGCTTCCACCATATTCCGTGACCAACGTTTCGTTGTGCGACATAACGATGTCGTCGAATTCGTTCAAAATATTCAATATCTTTGAATTGTTACACGTCGTCCGGGCGGAGAAGATGGCGACGATTGCCAATCGTTTATCTGCACAGGATGATTGCATAGACCTTCCAGGGAAAAGGAAAAATAATGTATTAATATGTGTTACTAAAATTAAAAAGGTAACACAATCGGGTTAGGCATTTTTAGAAATAAAGTCAATATTCTTTGGCAAAAAAAGTTCTATCTGATCTTGACATTGTTCAATTTTCATAATCAGTGTATATAAATAGTATGTCGAAATGTGATACGAATTTAATAATAATATTACAAATTGATTTGTCCGCTGTGGCGGCCGGAGGGATGGATGACTTTTCGAAAAGTGTTGCTGTTAGTCGTTTGCGCTCTTTCTTTCCCGGTTCTCCCTGTACAGGGCCAGGAACTTTCCCGGGTGCTGATCCAGCGCGGGGAGCGGTATTTGGCCATGGGGAAGTACGAGGCCGCCATAGCGAATTATTCCAAAGTGATAGCCTGCTGCGAAGGGACTCCTGATGGCGCCGAGGCGCATAACGATCTTGGAGTGACCTACATGCGTATGGGCCGGACCCGGCAAGCACATGCCGAGTATGAAAAAGCTTTGGAAATAAACGGTTATCCACTGGCACGATTCAATCTGGCCAAGGCCTTGCGGCAGGAATACGAGAGAACCGGAGATGAAGCTGCGCGCGTACGGGCCTTCAAAGAGTTCGAGCTGTTTTCGCAATATTTGAAAAGAGGGGAGGAGCTTCCCGTTGTTGTGAGCTACCAGAAAGAAGAGATCGAAGCGTATGTGTCGGAAGCCTTGGAGTCGCTCGGCAAGTGAGCGGCTTTTTTGAAGATGCAACCCTATGGGTCAGAACGTCCCTTACCTCAGGTTGCATTGGAGGTGTCGTGATTACTGGTCGGTGTTAGATCTTCAGCGTGGCGCCTTTGGCCTTGAGGGCCTTCACCCCGGCGCTGCGATCATAATAGTACGTGTGCAACAGCTGATGCGACTTGTGGCCTACAGGTCCATCCGAGAGGAATCCGTCTTTGGAGTAGATCTTTTGGATCATGGGATTCTCTTGAGACTTGCGGATCTTGTAAACCTTTGCATCGGCTTTGTAGACCGAGGCCTGGCGTTCGCCGACAAAGTCCATGGCGGCAGCTTCCGAATCCTGGACCAAAATGCCGCCGTTGACCATGGCCACGGCTGCGGTTGCCCCTGCGACTTTGAGGAAGTTCCTCCGGGTAATTTCGAGCACGCTATTCATGTCTTCCTCCTTGTTACGCCTGCTTCCTGCCGAAGCGTTCCTTCAGTTCCGCAAAGAGACGGGAGCCGTTGTCCGCGGTGCGGATGCTGGGATCCAAGGGCTGGCCGCCGCCGTTCACACATCCGCCGGGGCAGGTCATGATCTCGATGAAGTGATAGGGGGATTTTCCCGCCTTGACTTCTTCACAGAGTTTGGCTGCGTTTTCCAGACCGCTGGCCACGGCCACGCGGACTTCACCGAAGTTGGGCACGTTGACCGCTGCGGTCTTGATGCCTTCATGGGCGCGGACAGCCTTGATCTCAGGATCTTTCAGCTTGTCGCCGGAAAGCACTTCGTACGCGAGGCGGAGAGCCGCTTCCATGACGCCGCCGCTGGTGCCGAAGATGGTGGCAGCACCAGTGGACTCACCCAACACCGGATCGGGCTTTTCGTCCTTCAGTTTCGCGAAATCAATGCCGGCCTTCTTGATCATGTAAGCCAGTTCGCGCGTGGTGATGGTCGCGTCGATGTCGCGGTAGCCGCTGGCAGCCATCTCCGGGCGCAGACCTTCGTACTTCTTGGCGATACACGGCATGATGGAAACCGTGTACATTTTGCTCGGGTTCACCTTGGCCTGCTGGGCACCGTAAGTTTTGGCCAGCGGGCCGAGCATGCCGATGGGCGATTTGCAGGTGGACATGTTGGGAATCAATTCAGGGTAGTAGCTTTCAACAAATTTAACCCAACCGGGGCAACAGGACGTGAACTGCGGCAGCGGGTGATGCGGATCGGGATGGCTGACGCGGTTGATGAGTTCGGTGCCTTCCTCCATGATGGTCAAGTCGGCAGTGTACTCGTTGTCCCAGATCAGGTTGAAGCCGAGCTTGCGCAGAGCCGCATGCATCTTGCCGCCGACATAGGTGCCGGTAGGCATGCCAAAGGCTTCACCCAGGCCATAACGCACGGCCGGAGCGGGCATGGACACGACTACGGTGTCGGGATCGCGCAAGGCCGCGAACACTTCGTCGACAAACGACACTTCTTCGTAGATGGCACCGAACGGACAGTTCACGAGACACTGGCCACAGTTGATGCAGGCCACGGGATCGATGACCTGGCGGATACCATTGCCGACATCCTGGATTGCTCCGGTGGGGCAGACGTCGTCGCAGGTTCCGCACGATTGGCACTTTACAGCGTCAACCTGCACAAAGGAGAACGAATTCGGGTCAGTGTTCTTAGGCACAGACCCTTTCATCATGACATTTTCCATTTCCAACATGTGATTTCCTCCTTGGAACGTGTTGAAAAAAAGGCAAATTACAGAGAACACCTCCGGTATTACTTATTTTAGATTAGTAACATTTCCCATACCTAATTCTGAAAAAAGTATTATGTCAAGCCCTGTCGTGAAAAAAAGAACGCTTTGACGCCAACGCTCTCGCGGGGGGGCTTTGTTTGGCCGCAGCTTTTGGCTGTGGCATGCAAAGAATTGCTTGCTCTCAAAGAGAAGATATGTAGTATTAAAATTATGAAGAATGTGTCTGTGTAGTTAGGAGCATGCCGCTGGTTTTTTGAACTTTTTGCTCCCTTAGGATGGTATGTGATATTGGTGATGTTTGTTTGTACTCTTCTCGATAGCGGAATTATGTTTTTCTGCGGATGTAATGAAGCGATTTGCATTTTTATTACTCTGTAGTGGTTATGTGGCATTCTCTCGCGAAATAGTGTACTATGATAGTAATTATAGAATGGTTGTATTGTGGTTGATTTGTATGAGGTTGGCTGTATGGATTGTTTCAAAGCCTATGACATACGTGGCAAAGTTCCTGAGCAACTCGACGAAGCATTGGCGGAACGTATTGGTCGCGCTTATGCTGTTGCTCTGTCTCCGCGTCGCGTAGCCGTTGGCTACGATATACGCTTGAGCAGCGGGATGATTTCCACCGCCTTGCGGCATGGCCTTTGCGTTATGGGCGTTGATGTCGTGGATATTGGGCTTTGCGGAACCGAAGAAGTCTACCATGCGACTTTTTCGCAGGGATTGGATGGTGGAATCATGATTACCGCCAGCCACAACCCTGCTGAGTGGAATGGCATGAAGTTCGTCGCTCAGGGTGCACGACCGTTGTATGTGGGCAATGGGCTGGAGCGAGTGCGGGAGTTGGCCCTCCAGAACCGTTTTATCGACGCCCCGAAATATGGACGGATTGAGGCGCGTGATCTGCGCGATCAATATGTTGCGTATCTGCTCGGGATGATCAACGTCGAGGAATTGCGCCCTCTGCGGATCGCCGTGAATGCAGGCAATGGCTGCGCCGGTCCGGTCCTGGACCAGCTGGAGAAACGGCTTCCTTTTCAGTTCTGCAAGATTCAGCATGAGCCTGACGGCACGTTCCCCAATGGTGTCCCGAATCCTTTGCTGCCTGAGAACCGCAAGGCCACAGCCGACTTGGTGCGTGAGCAGGGTTGTGATTTCGGGGTGGCCTGGGATGGAGATTTCGATCGGTGTTTTCTTTATGACGAGACCGGTGAGTTTGTTGAAGGGTATTACCTCGTAGGCCTGCTTGCCCAATTGATGCTTGGCCGCAACCCCGGGGCCAACATCGTCCATGATCCCAGACTGGTCTGGAACACGATAAACACGGTGCAGCATTGCGGCGGCAGGCCGGTCCGGTCTAAAACAGGGCATTCCTTCATTAAGCAGGCCATGCGTGACGTGGACGCTGTTTATGGTGGGGAAATGAGCGCCCATCATTATTTTCGGGATTTCGGGTATTGCGACAGTGGTATGCTTCCCTGGCTTTTCATCGCGGAACTGTTGAGTGGGTCGAAGTTGTCGCTGTCGGCTTTGTTGGATGAATCCCGGGAGAAATTCCCGGTGAGTGGGGAAATAAATAGGGCTGTACCCGATGCGGAGCAGGTTATGGATATGATAGGGCGGCACTACGCTACAGAAGCCACTGCATTGGATCACCTTGACGGGTTGAGTATGGAGTTTCCTCTCTGGCGTTTTAATCTACGTTCATCCAACACCGAATCGCTACTGCGGCTGAATGTTGAGTCTCGAGGAGATGTAAGGCTTATGCGGCAAAAAACCGATGAGCTTCTTGGTATGGTCGATAGCTTTGCGTGAGATGTAACTTTTACATCAGAGAATACCAGTGAACATACAGGCAGTCATTTTGTGCGGTGGGGATGGGACACGCCTCTGGCCTCTTTCGCGTCATTCCAGGCCAAAACAGTTTGTCGAGCTCGCTCCGGGGCGCACGCTCTTCGGGGATACTCTTGAGCGTATCTCTTTTTTAAAAGGGCAGGAGCCGCTGGTGGTTTGCAATCAGCAGCACCGTTTCATGGCTGCCGAACTGCTTCGTGCGCAAGGGGTCCAGGGCCGAATTCTTCTCGAACCAGTGGGGAGAAACACCGCTCCTGCCGTGGCCCTTGCCGCGCTTTGCGCCCTGGAGGACGATCCTGTCCTGCTGGTACTGCCTGCGGATCATTCCATGAAGGACAGCAAGTCCTTGGCTCGGGCGGTGGAGCAAGGCGCGAAAGCGGCCAATGCCGGGCGGTTGGTATGTCTCGGCGTGAAGCCTTTGTCTCCGGAAACGGGCTACGGCTATCTGCGTTGTGGGGAACCATCGCCTTCAGGAGTGCGGGAGGTCCTGCGTTTCGAGGAGAAGCCCGATCTGGAAACCGCCCGCACGTACATGGAGAGTGGGGATTGTTACTGGAATAGCGGTATTTTTCTATTCAAGGCGTCCGCCTATCTGGCGGCCTTGGAACGTCATGCCCCGGAGATGCTCGCCGCATGTCGCGTTGCTATAGACGGGGTGCATGCGGATCTTGATTTTATCCGTGTGGATAAGGCCGCTTTCGAGGCGTGCCCTTCGGATTCCGTGGACTATGCCGTACTTGAAAAGGAAACCGGTTTGAACATGGTTGTTCTGGATACGGTCTGGAGCGATTTGGGCTCCTGGAGCGCGTTGCACGAAGCCGGGAATCCTGATGAAGAGGGCAATACCCTGGTGGGGGATGTGATCGAGCATGATGTGCGCGACAGCTACCTGCATTCCACTGGACGGTTGTTGACCGCGGTGGGCGTGCGTGATGTCGTTGTTGTGGAGACTTCCGACGCAGTGCTTGTGGCCAACCGCAACTCCTCCCAGGACGTGAAGAAGATAGTCTCGGCCATGATGGCTCGAGGTCGGAGCGAAGCCGTATCGCACCCCGTGGACTATCGTCCGTGGGGATCGTTTCAACGAATCGACCTTGGGGACCGTTTTCAGGTCAAGCGAATTACGGTTATACCCGGTCAGAAATTGTCGCTGCAGAAGCATTATCACAGAGCGGAGCACTGGATCGTGGTGCGGGGCACGGCCCTGGTCGTCAATGGCGAACAGGAGTTGCTGCTTCATGAGGACCAGTCTACGTACATCCCGCTTGGTCATGTGCATCGTCTGGAGAATCCAGGCAAGACGCCGTTGGAGTTGATAGAAGTGCAGACCGGCAGCTATCTTGGAGAGGATGACATCGTCCGGCTTGAGGATGTGTACGGTCGAGAGAAGTAGAGCGTTCCGCGGAGGGGCCCTGTCGTTGCGGCCGGGTGCGGGGGGGATATTCCTTGCTAGGACGTTGTTCGTTTGAAGAGCGTTCAGAACCAGGAAATGTTTTTATGTCAGTGTGATAGCTGCGTTCCGTGTTCTCCTCTTGTTGTGGCGCTGTTATCGGCCAGATCGCTCCGGATTTATTGGGAGGCGCAATAGACTCTGAACGCGGTTTGTCCATGCATGCCGATGAGATAGTTTTAAAATATAATCGCTTCTCGTTATGTTTTTTTTTAAGAAGTAAACTATACAGGGGAAATGGAGATGCGTGTTATGGGGGAGAGCCTTGGTGAATAGCTCAGGAAGAAGGATGTAAGTACCTACTTTCGGTCTACTGTCTTGAAAAGGGAATGATATAAAAAAGAAAATGACATGTTTGAAAATAGAAGAAGTTACTATACCACGGCGCTGAAGGCGGTCCAGATATCCGCTCTGATTGCTGGATATGCCATCAGCTTATATTTGTACCCTGGGGTTGTCTGGGCACAGACCAATCTAGGTGAGCTTGGATTGGCGTTGCAGGTCCGCATCGTGACCGTTTCCATTATTGCTTATATAATTTTTTCCGCTTTCTTTTCCTGGTGTTATGCTCGTGACGTATTCCGGCTGCCATCCATGAAAAAAAACATCACGTGCTTTGTTGCCGTGCTTTTCCCCGTTGCCGTTCTGCTTTCGTTTGTCAGCGACGATCCGGATCACTGGATTCGCCTTGGCTGTTTCATGATCGCAGCCGTTGGCTGCTTTTTTGTGCTGCAGTTTGTGGCAATGTTCATTGTCTGGTTCATCAACAATCGACTCATGACACGGCTCAACGTGGTCATTGTGGGGACCAATTCCAAGGCCGTAGATTTCAGCGAATATCTGGAATCGTATTCCCTCTTGGGATTTCGGCTTCTCGGTTACATTGACGATGTGAACCATCAGCCTGACGAAAACAAATATTTGGGGACGTTCAAGGATTTTCGCGCGATCATCACCCGGCGCGTGGTGGATGTCGTCATCATCTATCTGCCGATGCGTTCCTATTACGACCAGATTGAAGATCTGCTGGATATCGCCCGAGAACAGGGCATCACAGTATGTTTTTTGAACCCGCCCTTTGAACCCAAGATGTGCGGGATCAAGCCTTATGCCGGGGGAGACGTTTCCTCCGTGTTGTACTACTCCTCTCCATTGGAGGATTGGAAAAGCTTGGTCAAGCGCTTGTTCGACATAGCGGTGGCATTGATCGCTCTGGTGTTTTTTTCCCCCTTGATGATAGGCATAGCCCTGATCATCTTCTTCTCGGATTTTGGTCCTGTGCTCTTCACTCAGGAACGGGTAGGGTACCGCAAGAGATTGTTCACCATTTTTAAGTTTCGGACCATGCATCGTAATGCGCACGAGATGCAGGAGCAGGTCGAGAAGCTCAATGAAATGGATGGTCCGGTCTTCAAGATCGGCAATGATCCGCGTGTCACCCGTATTGGGCATGTCCTACGGCGGTATGGCCTGGATGAACTGCCTCAGCTTTTCAACGTGCTCGTTGGCGACATGAGTATCGTGGGGCCACGGCCTTTCTCTCTGCGTGACTACAATCTTTTTTTGACGGACTGGCCGCGCAAACGCTTTAGCGTTCGTCCAGGAATCACCTGTTACTGGCAGTATTCCGACCACCGTAACTCCATGTCCTTTGAGGACTGGATGCATCTGGATATGGAGTACATCGCCAACTGGAGCCTTTTGGAGGATGTGCGCATTTGTCTTCGGACCATCCCGGCCATCCTCAAGGGGACTGGTTCCTGATTAATACGCGTCTTGTTGTTTGCGCATCGGGGTAAGGTTGCCTGTCCCTATGGTTTTCTGGAGTTGCGAGTGCGAATATTCCATGCTGATACAGACGATCTCGCTAATCCCCTGGGAGGTGGGCAGCCGGTCCGAACTTATGAGGTCAATTCCAGGCTGGCTCCCCGCCATGACATTACGGTGTGCACGGCCACATTCCCCGGTGCACAGGAACGTGCGCTGGATCGTTCCGGGGTTCATTATCGACGATTGGGATTTTACCTGCCTCCGTTGGGCCTTTCTCCTCATTTGAGCTATCTTGCCTCGCTTGGTTTCCAGTTGCGGCGTACCCCGCATGACTTGGTGGTGGAGGAGTTCATGGCTCCGGCAGGATTCAGTATGCTGCCGCTTTGGACGGACAAACCGGTTATTTGCATTGTGCAGTGGTTTTTTTTCGAATTTTGGGAGAAGCGTTATCATCTGCCGTTTTCTCGTTGGATGCGGGCACTGGCGAGAAAAAAAAGATATCTGCATTTTATCGTCCAGACCGCGGCCATGGGCGCAATTTTTTCCGAACTCGTGCCTGGCGCGGATATACGCAAGATTCCTTGCGGGATAGGTAAGGACGCTTTCAGGGACGCCGATACAGACGGAGAATACGCGCTGTTTCTCGGTCGTCTGGAAGTGCAGCAAAAGGGGCTTGACTGCCTGCTTGAGGCCTGGACCACTGTATGCGCCGCACAAGGCGTGCCACTGGTGCTGGCTGGAGACGGACCCGACCGCGAATGGCTTGAAGCCGTGGTGCGGGAGCGGGGATTGTCGGATCTTGTGCGTTTTGCCGGGCGTGTGCAGGGAGATGCCAAGGAACAGTTGCTGCGGAATTGCCGTTTTATGGTCATGCCCTCTCGTGACGAAACGTTTGGCCTGGTGGCCCTGGAGGCCATGGCCGTTTCCCGCCCAGTGTTGGCCTTTGATATCCCGCATCTCAACGAACTGGTTCGACCGGAGTGGGGCGTGCTGGTGGAAAAGGAGCATGCCGTTAAATTCGGACAAGCCGCCTGTGAGCTTTGGGCTGCCCCCGAGCATTGTTTGCGGCTTGGGCAACGGGCTGGGTCTGCCGCCAAGCAATATGATTGGGACCGAATCGCCGAAATGCAGGAAGAATATTATCTTGAAGTGGTTAGTCAAGGAAAGGTCAAATGAAAATAGCGCTCTATCAGCCATGGATTTACCTTTGCGGGGGCCTGGAGCGATCGCTGCTTGAACTGATCTCGCGCAGTCGGCATGAGTGGGTCGTGTATACGGGTAATTATCAACCTGAATCCACATTCCCTGAATTTCGTAACCATCGCGTGGTGGAGTTGGAAAAACTATCGGTCAACCGCAACATTGGGGCCGTGCTCGGAGTGGCCTTGCGCATTTTGCGGCACAGAATCCCTTTGCAGGAATATGATGCCCTGGTTGTCTGGTGTGACGGGCTCGGCAGCCTTGTGACCTTTGGCAACACCTCCCGCCCCGCCTTCAACATCTGCAGTACGCCTCTGCGTGCGGTCTATGATCCCGTGTACCAAGAGCAGGCCTTGTCCAAGCGAGGTTTTCTGGGGCGACTTTTGTATCATTTTTTTAAGTCCGTATTCGTGCCCGTGGACAGGTTGGCCTGGCGTCGTTTCAGCGGAGTCATCGCCACGAGCTCCGAGGTCCGGGAGCGGATCGTCAAGGGCCGCCTGTATGCGGACGGGCCGCGCATGCGCATGTGTTATCCGGGGATTGACTGGCAGGCCATGGGCGGCGAGGTTGACTATGAAAAAATGCTGCTTGTGCCAGGCCGGATCATGTGGACCAAGAATATCCAACTGGCGGTGCGGGCGTTTCTTGAGGCCGACATGCCGCAGGATTGGCGGTTGGTAGTGGCCGGGTTCGTGGATAGAAAAAGCGAGTCCTATCTTCTTGAGCTCAAGGAGTTGGCACAAGGGGACCCACGGATCGTTTTCGAGAAGAACCCCAGTGACGAACGCCTCAAGGAATTGTACGGTTCAACCGCTGCAGTGCTGTTTCCGCCTCTGAACGAGGATTGGGGGATCGTGCCGTTGGAAGCTATGGCCCGAAGCAAGGCTGTGATTGCCAATGCTGCAGGGGGACCGCTGGAGAGCGTCGTGGACGGTGAAACAGGCTGGTTGTTGCCGCCCGAGACCAAGGCCTGGGCCACCTTGCTGGCGAGCTTGCCAGAACAAACGCAACGCCTGCGTGAAATGGGCGCGGCAGCCCGTGCTCATTCCGCACAATATGACTGGTCGCACTTTGTTTCCGGTGTGGATGATGCCATAGAGGAATGGACGCTTGCGGTTTCCAGTTCTGGGGGGAAATCCTCTCGGGAGAAGGCGCCGCAGGGAGGAACGAACCATGCAGAATAAAGATTCCGGAATTCCCGGCCTCGTGGCCGCAAACATTGACAGCCTTGAAGGCGGGTCGCCGCGCGAACTGATCACCAAACTGTTCCTGCGTTTTCACCTGTTGGTGATTTGCGTTGTGGCGGTTCCTCTGGTGGCGTTGTCTCTGCTCTCTCTTGTCCCGCCGAATTTTACCAGCTCGGCCAAGGTGCTGCTGCAATATGATAATGCCAACTCCTCTTTTTTCTCAGAGATAGCACGTCCCAAGGGGCAGATTATATCCGGGCAGACCAATGCCGAACTGATGAAGAGCACTTCATTGTGCCAGAGAGTCGCACGGAAGTTGGATCTGCAGGATTCGGACATAGCGCGCCCCGCGTTCAAGGTCGCTTTGGGCAAGATTGCGAAACCGTTTGTGGGCTTGTTTAAGAGTGATGCCGGCGGCGATTCCGAAGAGGATCCCTTTATTCGCGTAGGCGAGGATTTTAAGGAATCCATCGACGTCAAGATTGTGCGCAAGGAATTGAGCGCCCGCGAGGTCAATGATGAACTCCTGGAAGTTTCTGTGGCTTCCCCGAACCGGGCCAAGGTTGCGGACATGGCCCGGCTCGTCTGTTTGGAGTTCATTGACGAGTACTATCGCCTTTCCGAGGCGGAAGCGGCCAAGGCTTTTCATTACCTGGACGAGCAAGTGCGCAGCGTCGAGTCGGGTGCGGACGCGGATATGTTTGTTTCCGGTACTGACGCGAAAGAAGGCTTGGGCAGCGGCTCAGCCATGAACCAATGGGGCGAGCGCAAGATCATGACCAATCCCATGATCGAAAGCGCGGGGCAGCAGGTCGCGGATCTGGAATTGGAACTATCTCGGCTGGCGGGGTCCCGTACCAGCGATTCCACGGAAGTGCGCAAGGTCGAGGCCGAGTTGGACCGAGCACGTAAATTGTTGCGCGAGCTGGAGAGCAAAGAAGCTTCCAAGTTCGTATTGAGCGTGCTCAAGGATAAACGTCAACAGGCGTACATGACGCTCCAGCTGTATAAGAATCGCCTTATTCCTATTTCGATAGTGGAAGAACCGCAGACTCCGCGCGACTCCATGACCAAGCGCGTGCTGCGGTATGTTGTTGTTGGCGTTGCCGCCACTGTGGGCGGTATGGCGCTCGGGCTGGCTTTGGTCTTTTTCCTGGGAGCGGTGGACCGCCGGCTCTACTCCTCCTGGGGCGTGTCACGGGCGTGCGGCCTGGCGCTGGTGGGGAGTATCCCACCGCTTTCGAAAAGTGAAATCGCCGGTGCCAGCCTGGAACGGCTTCCTTTGGGTGAAGCTTCTCGGGCCGTGGTTCAGGTGTTGGGGCAGTTGGATCTCCTCGGCGAGGGCGGCGGCAAGGTGTTGCTGGTCACGGGCGCGGCGGAAGGCGAGGGGAAAACGTTCATCACCCTGCAACTCGCTGCGGCCCTGGCACGGGACAAGCGGGCCAAGGTGCTGCTTGTGGACGGCAATTTCGAGAACAACAGCATTTCGAAAATGCTAGCTGCTGGAAGCAATGCCGGCCTTGTGGATATCCTCAAGGGGGAAGCCCGGTTTGCTGACACGGTGGCTTCCACGGTTGTTCCGAATTTGGCCTTCATGGCTGCGGGAAATGTGGCGGACAGGCCCGCGCTCGGTTTTTACAGAAAGACTCTACGAGAACTTTTCCGTGGATTGCGTGAGCGTTATGACTTGATTGTCGTTGATACAGGCGGGGTTCACACCACTTCCGACGCCACGATCCTGGCCTCGGAGGCCGACAGTGTCCTGGCCGTGATCCGCTATGGCGTCACCCGGCGTGAGCCGTTGCAGAATGCCGTACAGCAATTGGAACAAGTCGGAGTTCGTCCGCTGGGCGTGGTCATGAATTTCAGGAAATATCCCATCCCCAAGTTCCTTTACGGTTAGGAGCCGAGCGGCGTGGCCATTTTTGAAGCGGATCGCAACATCTTCACCCCTTCAACTCTTGGCGCTCTGGCGCTCAGCGTTGTCGGCGGCTTTGTTGTGGTGGCCGCTTCGGATTTGCGTCCGTTGTATTCCGCGGCCATGCTGGTGGGATTGCTTGGCGTGTCGTTTTTTACCATCATCGGGCAACGTCGCATCATGCTCGTGGTGGCCTGGATATTGTTGCATCCCATGAGCGTTGAAAAGGTTATCCAGGTTGGCACCCCGGCATTCCCTGATTTTTTTCCCCCCGCCATGGTCATTTCGGCGTCGGACGTGGCACTCGGACTGTTGGCTCTGACGCTGCTCGCAGAAGGGCCGCGCGTCTGGTCCTGGTCCAAGGCCCTGACGCCTTTTGCGCTCTATGTGCTTTGGGGAGTGTTGGTCTACCTGTTTCTGGGGGGAGGGACCGAGGCTGCATTGGCCAATGTCCACAATGTCAAGATGTTCGTTTACCTTTTTGTATTGGGCAATGCGGTTCGCTCACGCGAGGAGTATTTGCTTGTCCTGGCAGCAATTCTTGCGGCGTTGTCCATCCAGCTCGGCTTCATGGGACGGACACTAGTCACGCACAAGGCCTTCAGCATTTCCAGCAAGATGACCGGCGAACTTATGCAGTTTTCCGGAGGTGAGTCCATGTATACCCGCATCACGGGTACTGTGGGCCACGTGAACCAGCAAGCTTCTTACATGACGTTTTTCGTGCTGCCGCTACTTGGCTTGCTGGCTGCGCGCAATACCCCCTGGAGGCTGGCTGCAGCGGGCGTTATGGGCGGCACGTTGGTGGCCTTGATCCTGACATATTCGCGCAGCGCGTGGCTGGCCATCTTTGTGGCCTGCGCAGTAGTGTGCTGGCTGATCTTGCGGCGATGGGGGGCTGGGGACCGATTCTGGATATTCGCTTTCCCCATTGTGCTTGGCGGGTTGCTTGTCCTCGGCGTGTTCAGTGGTCGCATCTCGGACCGTCTTATGCGTGGCGACGATGGTGCCACTTCTTCCCGGATTCGCCTTATCGAGCAAGCCTTGGACCTTTCCAAGCTGTATCCGGTGACGGGTGTGGGGGCAGGGAATTTCGCCATGGCCATGTTGCGCATTTTCCCGCCGACCCGGCAGGAGGTGCAGTGGTTGAAGCGTGGGGAGATTCCTTCGGAACTGGCCGGCAAGTTTGGCCGTTTGGAAATGACCAAGGCCTTCAGCAAGACCGACGATGTGTATTTGGTGCCCCTTCCGGTGCATAACAAGTATCTTCTGGTGCTTGCTGAAATGGGTCTTGTCGGACTGCTTTTGTTCCTTTGGTTCCAGTGGCGGGTCTTTCGGCATGCCTTGAGCGCGGCGCGACAGGCCGACCCTGTCCTGCTTTGGTCCTCGCTCGGTGTTATGGGCGCATTTTGGGCCACGCAATGCTACATGAATCTCGACCTTTTTTCCGATGACAAATCCGTTGAAATACTGCTTTTTGTTCCCGTGGCGGCCATGATCCTGGACCGCTTGGCCCGATCCGGGGAAAGGGCGGGGCAGTGAAGCGTTCCGGGGTGTTCTGGTCCAGTGCGACCATTGCGGCCATGCGCATTTTTGCTTCCGGATGTGCCTTTGCCTTGTTTTGGGTCATCGCCCGAATGTCCGTTGTCGATGCGGGCGCCTTCCGCACCATCTTTGTTTTTTTTCTGTCCCTGGAGTTCCTCTCGCTGCTCGGCATGAATCAATACCTGATCCGTGAAGTTTCGGTTGCCAGCGGAGGGGTGAGGAGCTTGTTGGTGTCCTCGTTCGTCTTTTCCCTGGGAGTCTGCCTGATGCTGGCTCTCGGGCTTTGGGGCGTGGCTGGGTATGGCTCGTTCAGCCCCGTGGTCTCATCGGGGCTTTTGTTGCTCGTTGTCAGCCTGCCCGCCACTGCCGCTGTCTGCTGTGGGCAGAGCATACTCGTGGGGCTTGGCCGCGGCGTGGAATTCGGTTTGCTGCAGGGAGTCGAAGTGGTTTGCCGGACAGGCACAGGCATCGTTTTGATGCTGTGCGGTGCGGATGTGCTTGCAGTGGTAACGGGCTTTGTCGTCATTCGTTATCTCGTGGTGGCCCTTTATTGGTGGCGGGTTGTCCCGGAATTGGAACAGGGGGCTTTTTCTTTCAACGCTGATTATTTTCGTGATTTTCTCAAAAAAGTGCCACCCTTTGCAGGTATCCTGATCCTGTATCTTGTCAGCCGATTTGCCGCTCAGGTCATGTTGCCCTGGATGTATGGCGACAAAGCCGCTGGCCATTTCGCCGTGGCGTATCAGATGCTGGATCTGCTTTTGCTTGTCCCAACAGCGCTTTCCATCAATCTCATGCCGCTTTTTGCCCAGCGTGTCAAAGAATCCGAGGATGAGTACGTGCAGGTTTGCGGCCTGGGCTTGAAGATCATGACGCTGGCGGTACTGCCTGCCACGGTAATGCTTTCCTGCTTGGCCGGGCCTGTGGTGATGCTGCTTTTCGGACCCGATTTCACTCCATCAATTTTGTTGCTCCAGGTGTTGATCTGGGCAGGTTTTTTACTTGCCCTGGATCAGGTGTTGTCCACGGCAGCCATTGCGCGTGGCCGTCAGGACGCGGACCTCAAGGCGCTTCTTGCCGGAGCCTCGGCATCCCTGCTTTTGCTATATCCGCTCATTTCCGTTTACGGCGCGTTGGGCGCGGTGGCAGGGGTGCTTGGCGGATGCGTGGTGCTCATGGGGGCTCGATTGTTCCTTTCTCGCGACGTGATTCCTGGATTGCATGTCCTGTCCCGGTTATGGCGCATCCTTGTCGCTGGCGGGGTTATGTGGTTGAGCATGGCTTTCGTGCCGCATCCAGTGCTTGCCGGGTTTGTTGGAGTTGCAGCATATGGCGTCGCCTTGTTTGTTTTTCAGGGGGTTGACCGCGTGGAACGTGCCGCGCTCAAGACACTGATGGCAGCGAAAGTGCAGAGGAGCCGTCCGGTATGACGTGGCGAGAAACGCGACGATTGATTCGGGAAGACCATGCACGGAAGCTGGCCAGCGACAAGCGGCCCGATCGATGGACCTGCCGGGTGGCCTTGGTGCTGTCAACATCGGCCATGGCGGTGTTGATTTATCGTCTGGCAGCGTATTTTTATTCCAACAATTTGTATTTTTTTACTAAAATTTTATCTGTTTTAAATATCGTCCTGTTCAACGTGGAAATCAGTCCCCGTGCGCAGATCGACGGCGGCTTTGTGTTGGGTCATGCCCAGGGTGTTACCGTGCATGACCGAAGCAAAGTGGGGCGCAATTGCACGTTGATGCATCATTCCAGCATTGGAGTGAAATTGCCGGAGGGAGAGGACTCCGGCGGGCCATTGGCAGAGCTCGAAGATGATATCCTGGTCGGCGCAGGGGCGAGAATCATGGGATGCCGCATCCGTATTGGCGCAGGGTGCCGTATCGGGCCTAATGCCGTGGTCCTCAAGAGCATGCCGCCTGGACAGGTCGTTCTGGGCATACCAGCCACGGCTGTTCGGCCATACGATCCGGTCGGGGAGCAATGCGCGGAGTCGTACATAGAGCGGGCACCGGGAAAGGATGAGGAGATATGCCGAATCGGGCTGCTGCGGACTTTCAGCTTGATCCGGGCGGATGTGGCGGCCAAGGCGCGGGTCGAGGGACGCGTGCCCGGCGTCTGGACATGGTGCTGTCTGGCCTTTGATCCTGCGGTGTTGGCCGTGGTCGTATTTCGTTTTCAATCCTGGCTGTATCATTTGGGACTCAGACCTGTCGCCAAGGTGTTGTCTTATCTGAATACCGTGCTGTTTACCGTGGAAATCGGTTCTACTGCTTGTATCGGCAAGGGCTTGGTCCTGCGAAGCGCCCAAGGGATACTGGTCAATCGTTGCTCGCGTATTGGCGAAAACTGTATTTTGTCCCCCCGCGTCACCTTGTTCATCGGTCCGCGCAAGGGCATGAATCCGCTCACGGATCGCGTCGTGCTTGGCGACAATGTCTATATCGGCACTGGCGCTCGGGTAGGGGGTAATATTCGTATCGGGAACAACTGTATTCTGGGTGCCAACACTGTTGTTACCTTTGATGTTGCCGAAAACAGCGTCATGGCGGGAGTCCCGGGCCGTCCGCTCGCGACCTGGACCGCTGCGCAGCAAGAACAGGCACGCAATCCCGGTCCCTGTGCCGGTCTTGTGCCGTGGTCCAGGGTCGGTTTTGTGCGGACGATTCGCTTGATCCGTCAGGATATAGGAATGCGTGCTAAAATAGAGGGCAAACGGGCTAATGCCTTCTATTGGCTTAAATTGTTGCTCAACCCGCCCGGACTTGCCGTGATCAACTACCGTCTTCAGGTCTGGCTGTATGGTTTGCGGCTCTATCCCTTTTCCGGTTTGCTGCGGTTCGTGAACATGGTTTTTTTCAAAGTGGATATTTCACCCCGGACCAGGTTCGGGGGCGGCTTCATCCTTGCGCATGCCAACGGCATTGTCATCGGAGACCATGTGGAAATCGGGGAAAATTGCATTTTGCACCTTGCTTCCACCTTGGCAACAGGGCCTCGCAGGAACAGCAGCCCGGAAGCGGATCGACTGGTGTTGGGCGATAACGCCCTGATTGGTGCCGGCGCTATGCTTATCGGGAATATTGTTTTGGGTGACAATGTCGTCGTGGGATTGAACTCGGTTGTTGTTGCGGATGCTCCGGACAATGCCGTGCTGGTCGGAGTGCCTGCACGTTTGGTTGCAAACAGCAAACAAGAGGAATCGTTGGGCGAAGCGCGGTAATGCGGGCGGTGTAATGCTGAAAGGGAATTTATATGCGTTGGAAAGATATACGACTGTTGATTAGAGAAGATATTGAACGACGCATCGTCATTCAAGGCCGTACCAAGGGATTTTGGTCAGCAGTACGCGCCGTGTTTTCGATTCCTGCCATGGCTGTGATTGTGTATCGGCTGTCTTCTTATTTTTACGCTAGAAATATTTACGTTGTTTCCAAGCTGCTGACTGTTGCCAATATGGTCCTCTTTTCCACCGAGATCAGTCCGCGCAGCCGTATTGGCGGGGGACTTGTTCTTCTCAATGCGCAGGCTGTCCTTGTGCATGACCGGGCTGTGTTGGGCAGAAATTGTACCTTGATGCACCACACCAGTGTGGGGGTGCAGATTCGCGAGGACACTCCGCCAGACATACCTTTGGCAATTTTGGAAGACGATGTCGTTCTCGGTTTTGGCGCTCGCATTGTCGGCTCGGGAACAATCATAGGGGCGGGGTGCCATATTGAGCCAAACGCACTGGTCTTGGCCGACATGCCGCCGGGCTCGCGAGTTGGCGGTAATCCTGCCCAGGCTCTTGGTCCTGTTGCGTCAGGCGAGTCCGATTTTTCCCATTTGCTGCCCGTGTCTCAACGGAGTCAGGAAGATAAAACCGTTCGTCCCACCTTGGGTTGGACGTTTCGAGCCATTGAGGCCGACTTTCGGGCCAAGGCACTGATTGAGGGCATGCTTCCCGGACTATGGACCTGGTTGTGCCTTTTCTTTGATCCCTCGGTCATGGTGGTACAGCTTTTCCGTTTGCAGGCCTGGGCCTGGGGGGCGGGATTGCGCCCTCTTGCCTGGTTGCCAGCTTTTCTGATTCGTCTGGTTTTCAAGAGCGAATTCAGTTCTGATGCCCGTATCGGCAAGGGTTTGGTCTTGCAAACGTCCTTCGGTGTTTTTGTGGGACGTGGCGTGCGTCTGGGGGAAAGCTGTGTGCTTTCGTGCCATGTGACCCTGGCTGCGGGATTCTGCCAATCGAATGGGCGTGAAAGCATTGAGCTGGGCGATGGCGTGCTGGTTGGGGTCGGGGCACGAATCCGCTCCGGCGTGACTGTCGGCAACTGCTCCCTGCTGGGAGCTGGAGTCGTGGTGGATGCGGATGTCCCGGAGCACGGTGTGGTTGTGGGGAACCCTTCCCGGCTGCTGCCTCCCTGGACCGAAGCCGAGGAGAAACGTATTCGGGCTGCGCAGGTGCAGGGAGAGTGTGCCGGACAGCGGCCCACGCTGGGAACCACATTGGGACTTATTCGCCAGGATGTGGCGACCCGTGCCTGGAGCGACGGCAGGGAGTCCAACGCGTTTTATTGGCTCAAGCTGTTGATCAACCCAGGCGGCCTTTCCGTGGTATGTTGTCGATTCCAGCGGTGGCTGTATGGCTTGCGGCTGTATCCTCTCTCGGGATTACTCCGGTTGGTCGGCGTGGCATTGTTTACCGTGGATATCTCTCCGAAGGCGTCCATAGGCGGAGGTCTTGTCGTCATTCATCCCAATTGTGTGTTTGTCTCCGACCGGGTGGCGTTAGGCGAGAAATGCATCCTGTCCGTCGGAGTGTGCATCGCTTCCGGTTGGGTTCGGGGGCGTGACGACGATCAATGTCTGATCCAGGTGGGGGACGGAGCATTCTTTGGAGCCGGAGTTCGCATTATCGGCAATCTGCGGCTTGGTGACAATGTCGTTGTGGGCGCAAATGGACTTGTTCGGAAAGATGCTCCAGACAATGCCGTGTTGGTCGGCGTGCCGGCGCGTACTCTTATGCGTAACGTCGATGGCGGTCCTTCGGCTACTTCTGGACAGGATGGAACCGCATGATCTGTGAACTTTCCGTCGTCATTGTCAACTACAATACCCGCGAATTGTTGGCCGACTGTTTGGAGAGTCTGCGAACTCATTTGCCTGCCACGGAAGTCGAGGTGATTGTCGTGGACAACGCCTCCAGCGATGGCAGCCGGGAGATGGTTCAGACACGATTCCCTGAAGTCCGATTGATATGCAGCAAGGAGAATCTTGGATTTGGCCGGGCCAACAATCTTGGAGTGCAGGAGAGCTCGGGGAAATATCTTTTTCTTTTCAATAGTGACGCCGTATTGCGGGAAGACACGGCGACGGCCTTGCGACATGTTTTGGAAGAGCGGCCGGAGACAGGCGTGGCCGGTCCCCGGGTATTGTTGTCAGACAACAGCCGCCAGCCCATGATTTGCGGTCCGGTGCCCAGTTTGCGGGCCATGTTCAACGATGCCCTCAAGCTCGACAAACTTTTTCCGGGTATCCGTTTTTTTCAGGGGCTGCATGATGACCGGCCAACGCAACGGGTGACGGAAGTGGGCTGGGTGTCCGGCGTCTGTATGCTCATCCGGCGCAAGGCCTTTGAGCAGGTCGAGGGGTTTGATCCCGAATTTTTCATGTACTGTGAAGATATTGATCTTTGCCTGCGCATGCGTCGTTTCGGCTGGGGCGTGGTCCATGTGGACGAGTATCCCATTGTCCATCATTGCGGCGGCAGCAGCAAAACGGATGCGCAACGTCTGCGCAACAGCCTGATGCAGCAGCGTTATTTCTTGAGAATGTTGAGCCGTGATATGGGATGGCTGCGTATGGCGGCTGCGCGGCTGATTTTGAGTTTGGGGCTTGCTTTTCGTATTGCAGCTGGTGCCGTGCAAGTGTTGCTGCATGGACGGAAAAAGAGCCTGTTGTTGCGCTCTTCGGGATTGCGGCTGGCTGCACTATGGGGATGCCGATTTGATGTCGAGGGGAGCAAGTGATGCGAATTGGCATTGATGCACATGTGTTGGGCAAGAACAAGGGGGGAGTAGAACGCTATCTTGCCAATCTGTTGGAGCGTCTGCCGGGCGTTGCCCCTGATTTGGAATTTTTGGTTTTTGTTCGCGGGGGGTACAGGCCGACAGCTCCTGTTCCCTCGAATATGACTTTTGTTGATTTGCCCACGGCCAATCCGCTGCTGGAGCGTTCCCTGGTGTTGCCATTTCTTGCGAGGCGCCATGCTCTCGACGTTCTTCATGTGCAGCGGGTGGCCCCGCCTTTCCCTGGCTGCCAAGTGGTCGTGTCCATTCATGATTTGCTGCCGCTGACCAATCCCTCGGAGCATCGGGGCCTGAACAGTACCCTGGTCCGGCTTCTCACTCCAGGGAGTGTGCGGCGGGCCAGAAGGATTCTCACCGTCAGCAACGTGGTGCGGAATGAGATCGTAGGTCGTTTTGATGTGCCTGCCGAAAAAGTGGTCGCTATTCATAATGGCGTGGACATGGGGATGTTCCATTTGACTGAGAATGATCCCGGTTGGGCGGAACGCAAGACCCTGCTCTTCGTGGGGGCGCTTGAACCGCGGAAAAATGTGGAAACCCTTTTGCGTTCGTTTGCCGCTTTTCGTTTTGTCATAGCTGAAGGCAAGTTGCGTATAGTCGGCGGAGAAAGAGCTCTGGGCTATCTGCAATCCCTCAAGAATCTCACTGTTGATCTCGGCATCGTTGATCATGTCGAATTCTTGGGATATGTGGCAGATGGTGAGTACCGGTATCTTTTGAACGAGACGAGGATTCTTGTTGCTCCATCCACCGGCGAAGGGTTCAACATTCCGCCGTTGGAAGCCATGGCTTGCGGTGTGCCGGTTGTCTGTTCCGACATTGCTGTCCATCGGGAGTTGTTTGCGCAGAGCGCCATTTTATTTAACGCAACGTCCTCTGATGCGCTTGCACAAGTCCTGGTGGATACTTGGGGAGATGAAACAGAGTGGAACCGTCTCCGGCAACGGGGATTGGAGCAGGCACCGTGTTTTACCTGGGAAAGGACAGCAGAACTGACGGCTAGGGTGTACCGGGAATTGGGCGATGGAGCGAACGACCGATCGTGAGCTCGGCTGCGTCGGCAAAGGAAGGGCAAATGCGCATGTGTCGTTGGATAATTTTACTCTTTTTGTTTGTATTGCCCGGTTTCGCGTCTGCTTTGGCCGCGGGGACGCAGAATGTAGATGCTGTGTGTACGGTCGATGCCGGTGTAAAGCTGGGAACCGTACCGCCCGGAATCTACGGCACCAACGTGGAATGGTTCAACAACGCCAACGGGCTGTGGAAGCAGGGCGGGCTTGACGAAAATCTCGTTTGTCTCGCCCGGGAACAAGGTGTTACAACCGTACGGTTTCCCGGTGGAACGCTGTCGGACTTTTATGATTGGCGGGACGGAGTCGGTCCACGTTCCATGCGTCCCCGGCGTCCGCATCATACAGATCCAGGCAGTTCACCCAATCCTTTTGGCACCCTGGAGTTGATGCAGTTTTGTTCCCGCATCGGTGCAAAGCCGTTACTGACAGTGAACGCCGGAAACAATGATCCTGAGTTGGCGGCCGCCTGGGTGGATTACTGCAATACCCCCGGCAATGCCCAACGAGTCGCGGACGGCAGTCCTGATGCCTATGCCGTGCAACTCTGGGAAGTGGGCAACGAGCTGTATCTTGATGGATCGGTCGCGGAAAAATCCATTTCCACGTCGCCCCGGGAATATGCCAATCGTTTCATGCAGTATGCGAGGGCCATGCGTCATGTTGATCCCACCATCAAGCTGATGGCGCTGGGCATCGCACCTTCGTATTCCATCCCCTTTGGTCCTTATTCTTCCGAATGGTCGCCCACGGTCTTGCCGCTTGTTGCTTCGGAAGCGGACTACGTAGCCATACACAACGCCTACTTCCCGTTTCTCTTTCCGCGACGCGAATGGGGGGAGAAGCAAGTCTATCAGTCTCTTTGGGCCGCCCCCGAAGCTGTGGGGCGAAGCTTGAGCCAGCTTGAGGCTTTGATAGCCAAGGTGGAGAAACAGCGTGAGATCAACATCGCGGTTACGGAGTGGGGTGCGTTTTACGCGTTTGATGATCCGCATTGGACCGACCATGTCAAGACGTTGGGAACAGCTGTCTATGCCGCACGCATCATGCAGGTCTTTCTCGCCCACCCCAAGGTGAAGCTCGCGAATTATTTCAAGTTTACAGATGACAACCTTATGGGCTGGGTCTCTGGACAAGGTGAGCCCAAGGTCCCATATTATGTAATTCAACTTTTTTCGCGACATTTTGGTACGCGTTTGGTGCAGTCCGGTATCAATGGTCCGACATATGAGTCCACACAAGTCGGTTTTGCTCGTGCCGAATCCCGCGTGCCTGAGTTGACATCGGTTGCGGCCTTGAATGAGGCGGGTGATCGCTTGTATGTGAATATCGTCAGCCGGAGTTGGAACCAGCCGCGCAGCGTACAGATCAATATTCAGAATTTTCCAGGTGTCCGCAGCAAGGCTGTGGCCTGGGTTTTAACAGGCCCGGCGCCGACAGCGCACAATGGCCCTGATTTGCCCGACTGGTGGCCTCTCCCTGCAGAGCCTCCGGGGGGCAAGGAAAACTGGGAGCGTCCTGTCCGCATCGAACGTCAGAAGTGGGATGTCAGCGGGTCCGTGACGTTGCCGCCGCACAGCGTGGTTGTTTTGGAATTTGAAAGATGACAAGAGAAAGAAATACAAGCCGTATGAATCGACAGGATGGAGAGGCAATGCTGAAGATGAGGGGAAAAACCTGGTGTTCAATGGGGAGCTTGCTGCTTGTTGTCCTGCTCATGAGCGCGTGTGCTGGGCACAATGGCTTGACCGTGTTGCTGGATGGACAGCCGCCACGGCAAATCGATAGTCACGACGACAGCCTTCTGCCGGATGGTCTGGAAAACTATCGGGTGGAGGTCGGGGATCGCCTGAGTTTCGAAGCAACATTTCAATCAACGCCGGGCGAGCATTTTGTTCTTGATCTCGGTGATGAGATCGCCGTGAGTTTCAACTTCGGTCGCGATGAATACAAAGTCATGGCCGGTGATACGCTGCGCGTGAACTTTCTCACTGAGCCCGATATGGATTTCGAGGTGATTGTGCGGCCTGACGGTCGCATCACCGTACCTGGCATCGGCGAACTGGCAGCCTCAGGCAAAACGCCGCGGAGCCTGGCGGCCAGCGTCAGCGCATCGTACAGGCAGTTCAAAGAAGTGCCGCGCTGTACCGTGACCCTGGTTCAGCCGGACCCGTTCGCCATCCAGACCATGGCCGGGGAGTTCGTCGTTTTGCCGGACGGTAATGTGTATATCCCTATTTTGGGCAGATTCCATGCGGCCGGCCTTTCTCCCGAACGTTTTGCGCAATTGCTGGCCATGACCGCGAGCGAGCATTTTTCTGGCCACATCGAATCGACTGTTGTGCCCAACAAGGTCACGGGCAAACAGGATGTCATTTTCCGCAAGGAAGTGGAAGTCGGCCCTCTTGGGTCAATTCTTTTACCGCGGATCGGCGAAGTGCCTGCTGCGGGCCGCGAACTGTCGGATCTTCGTGCGGAAGTGGTAAGTCGGTTGGAGGAACTCTTCAGCCATCCTATCCAGGTCGCGCAATTCTTTATGGAGTCGGCGAACAGAGTTGTCTATGTCAGTGGCCAGGTGGAACAGCCCGGCAGTTATCCCATTACGAGCGGGTTGACCACGTTGCAAGCCATCATGCAGGCTGGGGGCGTGACAGACGAAGGAAGTCTGGGAGAGGTTGTTGTTGTGCATCGTGGGCCTGATTCTGAGTTGATCGTCTATCGTACCAACCTGAATCAGACCGTTGAAAAGGGTACATCTATCAACGATCTCAAGTTGACTGCTCAGGATGTTGTCTTTGTGCCCAAGACTGGCATTGCACAGGCCAACCAGTTTATCGACCAATTCATAACGAAGATGCTGCCTTTCTCGCGCAACGTGAACTACAACTTCGAAGACTAGTCGAGCCCGGAAAACACTCAGCAATTCTTCAGCTTTTGGAAAGAGGATGTCCGTGCAGTGCATGGGCATTCTTTTGTTTATGATTTGAAGAAACGTGAAAGGTATTTGTTTTTGGAAAAAACAAGAGAGGTAAACAATGAGAGGAAGAAAATTACGAATGGAAGAACTATGCTGATTTGGAGTGAGTTTGTGTAATCAAAATTTGTGATTTTGAATGCATATAATAATATTTCAAGAAAGAAGACGTGAACGCAATATATGCCGAGTGAAAATACTCCGAGCCTGTATAGCCCGTTCATGCCGTTGTTGGGATGTTTTAGAAGTAGTTTGATAAGGCCAAGAGAAAATAAAAACGTCCAGAAGTAGTAGTTGTATACTTGTATATTTTTGAAAATGTGAAAGTAATAGAATTCAGTCAGGAAAAATATTGTGCCCATCCATAGCAATGTTTTATGCCCAATAGTGATTTTTTCTTTATAGAGCATGAACCCCAAGAATAGACAGGGAAAACTGAAAAAGACACCATTTCTCGTGGCAAATTCAGATACTGGTTCGGAAATTAAGAGGTGCTGGTAGCTCTGAAAAAATATGCCAACTGAAAATAGTACAGATGCTGTTGCTGTTAGGATGCTGTCACCTAGAGGGGAAAGCAGCATTAAAATGATTAATCCATACAGCAGGGACATCAAAAACCAGAGATGGTCTTTCCCCCCTGAAAAAACAATTTGCCAGAAGCTGTAAGGGAACAAATCCTTTTTTAGGAGAATTAAGAGTGGCATTTTGTACGTGCAATAGAATAGTGACCAAAATAAGGCGATAAGTGCTATCTTCACGCAATATTTTTTGAAGACGGCATAATCCTTACAAAGGTTGCTGCTCCGAGCAAAAAAGTACCCTGCAATGATGTAAAAGAAAGGTATTGCAAATCTTGCAGAATAATTTGGTAGTTTTGAAATTGCAGCAAGTGATATGTTTGATTCAAAAGAAACAAACGGCGATTGATGAATGAATACGACGAATATACTTGCGAGAATGCGCATCGAGTCTATACTTGTATTGTATCGTCCATGTGTGCTTTTATTTGTTGCTTCGTAGTTCATATATGTTGTGTTAATGTGTTGTTGTAGCTGGATGTGATGTGTATGTATTTCGTTTGATAGGCGCTACGATTGTAACATTAATGTTCTTTGTGCTCAAATAGTATTTTGTTGTTCATGTGCCATTTGTTCATTGTCGTGCTGACATGTCAGCAGTTTTGCAGGAATATCGTCGTGAACATGTCTATAGCGCATCCTCCTGAGCAGGGAGAGCGAAGAGAATGTCGTAGATAGAGATGTTGTCTGGGCGTAGTGATTTTTGCTTGCCTGCGAAAAAAGATGTCGCTAAGGTTGGTAATATAATATCTTGTAATAAAATAAAAAAATGTATTTGGATATGAAATGCTGAGTGACAAAATCCGATTTGAAGTGGGTGAAGATCCACCGCCGCTGTTGTGTTTGGCTCTTGCGCTTACCCATGTTCTGGTTATTTTTGACGGTATTATCTTTATACCCAATATCTTGGGAAAAACTGTCGCAATCCCGCCCGACACCTTACGCTTTGTCACCTTTGGTACAATCATTATCGCTGCTGTCTTCACATTCCTTCAAAGTCGACGCAGGTGCGGGATAGGAGCGGGGTTTATTCTCTTCACCGGCTCTTATAGCGCATTTTTGATTTGTTCCATGGATGCAGTCAAGATGGGCGGATTTGCAACGCTGGCCACTATGTCTTTGCTCACTGTTCCACTTGTTTTCATCTATACCTATTTTTTACGTTTTTTTCGTCATGTCATTACGCCTGCGGTGGGTGGATGCGTTGTATTGCTTATCGCAATATCTCTTGTGCCCATCGGCCTTGATCTTTGGTCTGGCGGTGGAAACGCCTCGCCTGATATTATGTTTGCAAGACTTGCAATAGGTACAGTTACTATAGTCATTCTGACATTCTTCATGCTCTTTGGCAATGTCACGCTCAAGTTGTGGAGTCCGATAATTGCTCTTTTTTGTGGATACATTATATCATATTTTACAGGTCAATTGCATTTTGAACATGCGTTGCATGCGTCATGGATCGGTTTACCGCCATTTGAATGGCCGGGGCTGGAAGTGCATATCACTGGAATGCACATCCCACTGTTGTTTGCATTCGGTATGGCCATGATGGCGAGCATGATTGAAAACACAGGAAACATCATGTTGGTTCAACAAATTTCAACACGCGATTTTCGTCGTGTATCTTATGATCAAGTTCAGGGTGGATTGTATTGCGATGGTTTGAGCAAAGTGGCCGGCGGCTTGATGGGAACCGCTGTGCCTTCGATTTATTGCGATAATTTACCATTGATAGAGATTACCGGGGTGGCCTCCCGCCGGACAGGTATGTGGGGGGCGGCCATACTCTTGTTGCTTGCTTTCATGCCTAAAGTGAGTGGTTTTGTGTTGGATATGCCCGGTCCCGTACTTGGCGGTTTTTTGATTGTTATCGCCGCGCTGCTTTTTCATGCCGGATTCGGGCTTATCACGATGAACAAGTTGAGCAATCAACACGGTATTATTGTCGGGCTTTCTTTGGCGGTCGGTCTTGTGGCTGAAAGTGGAACATATTTTCCCGGCGTCGTACCTGCGTCCTTGGCGCCAATGCTTCAGAACAGCGTTGCTGTCGGCGGATTTACGGCTTTTTCCCTCAGCGCCCTGGCGTATATCATGCCGCGCAAGGCGTTGCAGGGGACGTTCAAGGCCAAGCAACATGAGTTGCGCAGGGTGCAGGAGTTGTTGGAGTCCGGGCGGGAAAAGCTTCAGTTGGATGACAAGACATTCAATGCGTTGTCATTGTGTTGCGAGGAAGTCTTTGTCTACATGATCGGTGATGGGGAAGAAGAGGAAGAGCGTTTCATGACATTCCGCATAGCACGCACTGAAGATGGCTATCATACGGAAGTCGTTTGTGGCCATCAAATGGATGATATCAATAACTTCGCCGTTCCGGAAAGCTTCTTCAGTGCGAAGCCAGAGGAATTGAAGCAGCTCGGCATGATGCTTTTTGCCGAATATGCTCGCGATGTCAGGCATCTCGACATATCCGGTTATTCCTACATTTCGTTTTTGGTGTGAGACGTTCCGGCAGGCGGCTTCGGAAGCGGTGTCTTTCTAAAAGTCAAAGTCGACAGCCTATTTTCCCTGGTCATGCCACACGGGCGTAAGTGTCGTTTGCCCGTGTGGCATGTGCCGTTTTGATGAACGGACTACCATGGCGTACTGTAGAAAGAAGTATTCCGGTGTCGGAATCAACGCAGTTCATAGCGGATGGGCACTTCGATGTGCAGGGATTTGGGAAGACTGGCTTCGCAGAGCCGTTCCCCCAAGAGAGCCTCCAACGTCTTGCGCGCACCGGCGGTCAGGTTTCGGTCAGTGTCTGTGCTGAGAATCTCGTATCCAACCACCTGCCCATCCTTTGCAATGCGCACCAGAACGGAAACTACTCCGGTGGTGCCGGCCTTGCGTGCGGCAAAAGGATATTTTTTTTCTTCTTCAATACGCTGAACCAGTTTGGCCGCGATCATTGATTCCTGCTCCGGGGTCGGGGCGGGAGCAACTTGCGGTGGGGCCTGTGACGCGGTTGATGACGCTTCTCCAGGTGTCCTTTGTGGCTCTGTATCGGCCTGCATCGGCTGGGGAGGTGTGGTCGGTTGTGTTTTCACAGCCTCCTGTGGCGCGGGATTTTCTTCCCGAATGGGTGCAGGAGTCGGCGCTGGGCGGCGTGGTGCAACGGGCCGTGGGGTCGCCTTTTTTAAGGGCTGGGAAGGGGTGTGCTCAGGCGCGGACACAGGTTTAGCGACAAGCAAAGGCCGGGCAGGGATCACGTGCATTGTCAGGACGCTGGGCTGCGCCTTGAGGCAGACCGTAGCAGCCTCATGACGGCAACCCGAAAAGAAGAACAGCGAGGCGAGAAGGCCGTGCAGGACCAGGGTGACGGCGAGACCTGCGCCCCGGCTGTGTGTTTCATGGCTGGCGGGCATCGACCTTCTCTGTGGTAATGTTGAAATCATTTCTGTTTTGCAGCCTGGCTTGATCCAGTACGCCCATGAAGGCTTGAAATGGCGCGCCGCGGTCCACCATGAAGGTCAGGGGCCTTTCCGGATGTCGGGACAGGATTTTCGGCAAATCTTCGGGGGTCGCGGCGGTGCCGTCCACATGGATATCGCCGTGTGCATCAATGGTGACGATCGTTTGTGTATTTTTCTGGACCGGCCCGGACGACGCTGCGGAAGGCAACAACACGTTGACTGCCGGCTTCATGAACGTGGTGGCCATGATGAAGAAAATCAGCAGCAGGAACACCACGTCGATGATGGGGGTGAGGTCCAGACTGTCTCCCATCCGTGACTCGAACGCGAATTCGTCCGTCATGATGCGGCTCCCTCGGCCTTGGCTGCGAGCAGGTTCGGACGCTTCAGCAGTTGGCGCGAGCCTTCTCCCAGAGGGCAAGTCGTTTTGAACAGTTCCAGAGCTCTATAACTGTGCTCAATGGCCTCGATGTGGAATCCCTTCATCTTAAGACTCAGCAGATAATAGAAAACCAACGTCGGTACGGCCACGGAAATGCCCAGGATCGTGGTCAGGAGTGCTTCCCAGATGCCGGAGGCGAGCAGGGCCGAGTCCGGGGAGGCGCTCTCGGCTACGACCTGGAAGACGCGCACCATGCCGAGCATGGTTCCCAGCAAGCCCAGGAGCGGCGAGATTACGGAGATCAGGCGCAGTAGCGTGACTCCCCTGTTCACCCGTTCGAAATTGCGATGGAACAGATAGGCCACTTCGGCCCGAATATCGTCGGAGTGGGCGGAATGGGTTTTGACGATGCTGGAGATGATGTCGATGAGCGGATTTGACACTTCACCGCAAAGTTGTTCCCTGTATCGGCCGGTGCCGTTTTCAATGCGCTGGAATTTGCGTCGGAAATCCCGGTGCACCAAAGAAAGAAAGAAGGTGTTCTTCACCGAGAGATAGAGGCTGACCGAGGAAAGGGCGATGAGCACCATTCCTGTGGGGCCAAGAAGCGAATACAGGTTGCTCATCCGGTTTCTCCCATGCGCGGCAATGCTTTAACGGCCTCGGGAAAGGTGCGTCCACGGCCCCAGGCTCCGCTGCAGCGGCCCGTCATGGTTTCCACCCGGATGCGGAACAGCGGGGAGCGGTCCTCCTTGTCCAGGACCTCCGAAGCCTTGGAATAATCCTGCCCCATGACTAGGCCCAAAAGCCTCCACCCTTCCTTGCGTACGTTCGCGTCGCGGACAAAGGTTCCCCTGCCGCGGCAGGACACGCCGCCCCACAAACGCAGGTCAGGCGATGCGTCCGTGAATTTCACCAGAACCATGTCCCCTCGGGCCATGCAGCGATACACGCCGCCGCGCGGATTGATCATGAAGCAAATATCCTCGTCCATGAAGAATGGCGTCGCCTCAATGGCGTAAGGGGAACCGTCCAGGCCCGTAGCGCAGATCGTGGCCCACTTGGATTCATGTATCAGCTGCGTCATTTCTGCCTGCGTCATCTTTCGCATGGTGCCTCCTGCAGGGTAATGCTGTTGCGAATTTCTCTGAAAAAACCGCGTGCCCGAGCCAAGTCGCGCGAATCAGGATGCTTTTCAGCTTCGGCGATGTTGGCACGGCGCTCCGGAGTCATGGGGTGGTGCGGCGATGCGGCCATGGTTTTGAGCAGGGCGGGATCGATGCGGCCCTGGCAGAGAAATGAGCCCAGGATGTCGTTTCCTTCCAGCATTTCCATGACGGAGCGCCGTACGTCGTTGGCGTGCTCGGATTCGGGGTTGGCGCCCAAGGTGCCGAAAGCTGCCACTCGCATTCCTTTCAGGTTGCGCATGTAGTCCTTGGCTTTCTGGTCGGGCATGCCTCTGTCCACCCAATATCCGATCACGACGGCATCGTATGTGTCCGGTTCCGGGGACTGTTCAACGGGATGCAATTCCGCCTCGCCCGGCAAGGCGGCCAAAGCCTGTTCCGCCACCAGCCGGGTATTGCCTGTACGGCTGGAATAGATCACCAGCAAGCGCATCAGGCGGCCCTCCCTGTGGCATATCTTTCGCGCAGGGCGAGAAAGTCCGTACGCACGCTTTCCAGGATTTGCCGTTTGGCATCCCTGCCAAGGTAGACGGAGAACATGGCGTTTCCGTCAATGTCGAAGAACTGTACGGAATGGCTTTCCATGGTGAAGAACGGTTTGGAGACCAGCCAGATGCTGCCGACGCGGTCCGCGAAGAGATGGCCACGCAGCGCGGAATCCTTGTCGTTCAGGTTGAAGAAACCATGACCGAAGTTGCCCTGCGGCAGCTTGCCCACGACCTCGACCACGGCACCGGCATTGCGGCAGATGAAGGTGACCTTGTCCCATTTCGTCATGGTGTTCCATAGCGTTTCGAAGTCCGAGGCAGGAGCTTCGGTTCGCATCTCGTCGGGAAGGCACCTGACCACTTCTGCTTCGCTGACGCCGAATTCCTCGGCCAAGTTCATGGTATGTTCACTGGGATTCTTTATTATTCTGGCCTGGATCTCGGTTTTCAAGAGCGTGTTGTCATGCATGTCTCTTCTCCTTGTCTGGTCGTTCAGTTGTGCTTCAGAGGAAAGGTCAGTCTGGCGTCGCAAACCTCTCCGAGTAGTTCGAGGTCGTGGCTGATGAGTAGCACGCAGACGCCTCTCCCCGCGAATTCTCGGGCGCAGTCGGCGATTCGGTGCATGTTGGCGCCGTCCAGGCCGCTGGTGGGTTCGTCCAGGATCATGATGTCCGGTTGCTTTGCTTCGCCGCAGGCCATGACGAGCCGCTGCTTTTCCCCGCCGGAAAGGGATTGAGGATGGCGCTCCCCGAGATGGGAAACATTATATTTGGCCATGAGCTCCGCACGTGTGGTTGCTTGGTGTTTGTCGTTGGAAGGGCGAAATGAGGCATTGATTTCCTCGGAGACGCTTTTCATGTGCAGTTGGTGGTCCGTGTTCTGCAGGATCAGCCCGGCCCGTTGCAGCAAATCGCCGGGGCGGATGGTCTTGTTGGCGAGAGACAATCGTCCCTGGCGTGCGCGGAGCAGGCCGGTGAGCAGCATGGCGAACGTGGTCTTGCCTACGCCGTTGGGACCGATCAGCCCCACCACTTTACCCGCGGGCAGGTTGATGGAGAGATCGTCGAAGATCGGCGCGGCAGCGCCGTAGGCGAAACGTAGTCCTTCCAGCCGGATATGCCCTCCGTCGCCGTTCAGTTCGGGAAGGCTGCTTCGTGGGTCCGCGATACTGCTGCGGCGCAGGCCGTGCCTGGTGCGCAAATCGCCATCATCCAACAAAGAGAAGGGACCCTGTGCCGCAATGGTGCCGTTTTCCATGACCAGGACCCGGTCAACCACATCGCGCAGCCAGTACAGCCTGTGATCCACGATAAGGATGGCCACGCCTTGGGCCTTGAGCCCGACCAGGGTTTGGGCCAGCGCTTCCGTAGATTCGGGATCCAGGTTGGCTGTGGGTTCGTCCAGCACCAGGGCCTTGGGCGAGAGCGACATGATGGAGGCCAGGGCGACTTTTTGTTTTTGCCCTTCGGAAAGCTCCAGTGTGGAATGGTCCAGCAGATGATCAATGCCGAAGAGTTTCGCAGATTCTTCGATCCGCTGTTCGATGCGCTCCGCCTGGATGCGGCGCCACTCGTGGGCCATGGCCAGTTCGTCGCGCACGTTGAGCGCAAAGAATTGGGATTCGGGGTCCTGGAACAGCGTGCCCACATCGGCGGCGATTGTGGGTACGTCACGGTGCTGATTGTCCTGCCCGGCAATCAACACCTGTCCGGTCTGCCGCCCCTGGAAATGGTGCAGGGCCAAGCCGTTGACCAGTCGGACCACCGTGGATTTGCCGCACCCGCTGGCCCCGGTCAGGAGCACGGCCTCGCCCGGCTGCACCGCGAGACTGACTTCACGCACTGCCGGTTCAGGCTGAAAGGGATAGGTGAACCCAACGTTATTTAAGCGAATCATTTACACTCCGTACCGTGGTTAGTGCATTCCGGAACCAAAACCGTGCGGGATCTGCAGGGCCACGGCACCACAAATGCCCGCCAAGGCTGCCGCTAACACGGCATAATCCCGCAGGGAAAACGACTCGCTACGGAAGGGGGTGACGCCGGCCGCGTTTCCCACGGCTTTGAGCTCCGCGGCCATTGCCAGATCATCGGCAGAGCGTAGCGCCCGGAAAATCAGCGGGACAAAGAGCACGCGCACGCTGCGTAGAGGGTGCAGGGCCAGGCTTTTAGGCGTGACCGGATAGCCCCGGATCTTCAGTGTCTGGTTGATCTGTTTGAGATCGTTCACGAAGGTCGGGATGAAGCGGATCATCACAGACGCGGGGATGTAGATGAAACCCGGCAGCCGCAACGACTTGAGCGCGGTAAGGATGGACTGTATCCGCGAGGTCAATGCCAACCCGAGCACCACGTTGATCATCAAGATGATACGCAGAAAAGGTGCTGTAAAGGCACGAGTATCCATCTTGGCGATCTCGGGCCAGATTAGACTGAGCAGCAGGACGAAGATGACCGACATGCCCAGCATGGCCCCCACTGCCGCGTAGGTCAGCAGAATGCCGCGCAGGTTGCGTGTTGACAAGGCGTACAAGGCGCTGGCGCATACAAGCAGGCCCAGGGCCTGCGGCGCGTTCAGCACGATGGCCGAGAGAGAGGAAACCACGCATAGGACCAGCTTGGTTTTGACATTGAGCCGGGCCGGAAAGCTTTTCGATGTGTTGGGATTATCTGCGTACAATGCCCGCATGGCGAAGCTCCTTGACAAACATGACTCCGCCTCCAAGCCCCATGAGCGAGCCGACATAGCCGACCGTGACCATGAGCGACACGGTTACGAGCAGGGCGGGCTGCTCGCGCATCATCAGCCAGGACATGCCCAGGGAAAGACTTTTAGTGAGCAAATCGAACAGGGCTACTCCGAACAACAGGGCAAATGTGTTGGCGTACCCGCCGAAGAGCACGATGAACGCTTCGGCGAGCAACCCGGCCACGATCATGGCAGGCAACAGGGTGATGCCGCCGCCCATGAGCAGCAGGCCGACCACGGCGGAAACGCAGACGAAAAGTGTCAACGTCCCGAAGCGTCGGACCTTGTAAAGCAACACGACAAGCAGCGTGGTGTGGATGGCGTTCTTGAGCAGCAAGGTCAACGGATTCATCCCGCCGCCCGCGAATGCCACTACCAAGCTGGAAATTTTGATTATGGCGGCAAAGATGCCGATCATGATCAGGTCTCGCACTGGCCAGTTTTTCCAGAACATTGTTTTCTCCCAGCCTGGCCGGGGGCATTCCCCGGCCAGGGATAAGGACTTTCATTCTCAATGCGTTTAAAAGCGAAGGCCGACGCGGACCACGGCATGACGGCCCTGTGCATCCAGGGATGAGCCAGCCTCGGAATACTCTTCATCCAAGAGGTTGTTGAGGTTGAGAGAGAGGCTGTACTGTGCGGCGTCGCCCCATTGCATGCCCAGCGCCAGATTGTATGTCTGCCAGGCATTGTATTTCTCCACATCGCCGGACACGAGTTCCTTGCCCTGCGAGGCCAGGCGCGTGTACAGGTCCGCGTTGAACACGGCGTCCCCTGTGAACTCGTGCTCAAAGCGCACGCCCAGGCGTTCCGTGAATGATGGATCGCCCGTCTGTTTGGTCGTATCAGTGTTGGCTTCGAATTCGCGTCGCAGCCAGGTGCCGCTCACATACGGCGTCAGCCCGAGGGACTCGAAGGTGTAGGCCGCACTAAGTTCGGCGCCGAAGCTTGTGGCCTTGTTGACGTTGTCGAACTGCTGCGAACCGCCGCCAATGTCAATGGTCGTGATGTAGTCGTCGGCGAGCATGTAAAACAACGCACCGTCCACATCCCAGGCACCGTCATTGAATCGGGCTCCGATCTCGTAGTTGTCCGAAGTTTCGGGTTTCAGGTTGGGATTGCCAAATGTAGGGTTGGCAGCCCCATGAGCCGTGCCGATGAACATTTGTTGCAGGCTTGGGTAGCGGTATCCTTGGGCATACTGCGCGCGCAGCCGCCAATCCTCGAATCCCGAATACACGAGGCCCAGGCTGATGACGGGTTTGTTCCCGCTGGATTTGCCGACGTCGAGCCCCGGGTCTTCCGAAGACTTCAATTCCGACCGGATCATTGTCTCGCGCAGACCAGCCGTCAGCACCCAGTCGTCCGCGAAGTTCCATTCATCCTGCAGGAACAGGGCGTATGTCTCCTGCTGAGCCTTGGTGGTGTAGGTGGTGTCGCTGCCCGGAGGAGGAAAGTTGACAGTCTTGCGTTCCTTGGCCTTGAGGTCGTCCACGACATACTCCAGGCCGGACACCAGATAGTGATCCTCGCCAAGTGTCCAATCGAACTGTGCGCTCAGGTTCGTGGTGTCCTGCCAGTTCTTGGTCCGCAATGCGATGGCGACCGGGCCCGGCGGGTCTATGTCGTTGTGGAATTCCTTGAAGGTGTTTTGGTAAGCGGCATCCAGTCGTATTTTGCTCAGGTATTCGCCGATGGAAGTGACTTCAGCGAAAAGTGCGTACTTGTCGCGAGACCATTCTGGAAGGTCCAGTTCGACAGTTGTTCCGTCACTGGTGGCCGTGGGAACGTTCTCGTTGCTCCAAAAGCTTTCCCAGCGTCCGCCGAAACGCAATTTGCCGATTTCCTTGTCCACGTAAGCCGAAAGGTTGCGTTTCAGATAAGAGGAGTCGGAAATCCGGCCTTGCGTGGCCCAGCGGTCATTCGCGTCGGTGTAGCTTCCTGATACACGGTAGTTGAAGCCCTCGGCCGAGCCGTAGACGGACAAGTATTGGATGAGGCCGTCCACGGAAGAATCGTACGTTTCCGCGACTTCGAGCTGGACAGGGCGTTCTCCGCCTTTCTTGGTGATGACGTTGATGACGCCGCCAATGGCTTCGGAACCGTACTGCACCGACGCGGGGCCCTTGATGACCTCGATGCGTTCGATGTCGTTGACGTCCATGAGCAGTGCGGCGCCGTCCATGGATTTTTGCTCGGATATCTTTTGTCCGTCCACGAGCACCAGCACCCTGGAGGCGGATTCGCCGCGGATGGTGACGCGCTTGACTCCGGCCACGGATTGGTCGTGGATCTGGACTCCGGGTATGTCGCGCAGCAGGTCCGCCACTGTCGGGGCCGGGCTGCGTTCGATTTCCTCCTGCGTCACGACGCTGATGGTGCTTGCGGTTTCCTTAAGCTCTTTTTCCGTGCGTGTGGCCGAAACCACGACCTGACCGGTTTTGATTTTGTTTACATCTTCCGCTTGTCCTGGTTCGGCAAAAAAGAAGCAGAAGAGAGCGACCAGAAGCGTTCCAGCCATGCGGTGTTTTTTGCGGCGCAGCAGCATAGTTAGATCTCCGTTGCGTGGTTCGTGTGCCAATCAATAAGAGCCTGGGTTATGTTCACCTGCCAGAACTGACCCGCCAGGGTCAGCTCGACCCAATCGCCTTCGCGACGGAGCAACCCGGCGTGCATCCATTGGTTCAGGAGGGGGGAGTAAAGCGTGTCCACGGCCATGCCGGTTTCATGGGATGTGCGGTTCAGGTCCAGCACGCCGGATTCCAGCTGGCCGGTGAGCGAGCGGATCAGGGCGGCATTGGCCGGCGGTTCCATAAGCATGACAACGGGTTTGCGGCCTTTGCTCCTCTGGGTCATATATTCTTCGAAGTTGGACTGTACGAAATAAAAATGACCTTGCAGCGATCCTCCGGCCCCGGCTCCATACGCGAGGCAATTGGCGCGGCTTTTCATGAGCGGGTTGTAAATGTTGCGTTCTCTTGTACTTCTGCCCCAGTGCGAGATGGAAAGCCTGCGCATGCGGCGGGAGTTCATGAATTCCACGCCTTGGCGGAACAGCTTGCTCTGCCCGGCGATGTCGGCGGCAGGGGCGACTTCACCGGCTTTGAGTGCCGCGTCCAGTTTTCCGCCGGGGAAAATATTGAGCTGATACAGGTCGCAGCCGTCGAGGCCCAGGGAGTCGAACATTTTAAGGTCATGTTCCCATTCCTCAGCGGTTTGTCCCGGCAGTCCGTAGATGAGATCGATGACCACTGCGGCATTGTCCAGGCGCATCAGATGCTCCAGGGCGTTGATGACTTCGCTCCGTTCGCAGATGCGGCCCATGCTTTTGCGTATCCGCGTGTCAAAGGTCTGCACGCCGAGGGAAAAACGGTTTGCCCCGCCATCGATGCAGGCCTGCATTTTTTCCGGCCCGAAGCGGAACACCCTGCCTTCAACCGTTATTTCGCAATCGTTGGCCAAGGGCAGATGTTCGCGAATGCCGAGGAGCAACCGTCGCAAATCGTCGGCTTCAAGGGACGTGGGAGTGCCTCCACCAAGATACACGGCATGGATGGGTGCCGACTTTACGGCGGTGCGCTCTTTTTCTGCCTGGATTTCCGCCAGCACCGTATCTACGTAGGCGGCGCTACGTTCCTTTTTGTAAGGGGTGGAGTAGAATCCGCAATACAGACAATGCGTCTCGCAAAAAGGGATATGCACGTACACTGCGCTTTTGCCTGTACGCTTCGCGTCCAGGAGCCGCTGGAAGGTTGCATCAATGTCTTCGCTGGACAGGGCGTTGCCGGACATGCCCGCATGGACAGCGGTCTTTCGTTCAAAGGCCTGACTCAACGGGTCACCGTCCTCGCGGGCATAATACTGTGCCGCGTCCTGTTGGCTGGCGCTGGATCGGATCAGGCTGAGCTTGCCTATTTCGTTCGGGGGGTGACTGGTTGTTTTTGAAGGGGTCCTTGCCGTCATCACATTCTCCTCAGGCCTGGAAGGCGCGTTGTTTTCTGGGTCTATAATGATTTTGAAAGTCATTTTCAATCAAAAGATGCAAATTTCTTTGACTCAGGCCTGCCTATTCCAGCGGCAAGGCAAGAGCCCTGCGGACTGACGCAACGATTGTGTCCGCTATGAGCGTTGTTTTTTCCGCGTCCAACGTTTGTCCGTCAAGCCAGGGCATCAGCAGGACGCGGCCGCGGAAAAACGTCATGCATTGCGCCATGATGGCCTGTCCGAGAATGGCGCTCGCGAGGGATTCCTTTTCCTGGTCCAGGGCTGCGGCGGCAAGTCGGGAAGCGACCCTGTGGAAGGGTTCCAATACGTCGCTGAAGAGGCGCTGGTAGAATTGCTCCGGCGAAACAAGGTCTTCGTTGAGCAGGACGGCAAGGAACCTTCCCCCCTCCTTGCCGGTAACCGCTTCTATCATGCCTCTCACGAGGCTGTCGGCGACGCGCCCCAGGCCTCTCTTGTCGGGCTCGTGGTCGAGCTGGGAAGATGCGTGGTCCATGATGGGCCGCATGATCTCTTTCCACTGGGTAAGGCAATGCTGGAAAATTGCTTCACAAAGACCGTCGCGACTGCCGAAGTGGTAGTTGACCATGGCGTGGTTTACTCCAGCTTCCCGCGCGAGTCTTCGATTGCTGACCTCGTGACCGTTCAGTTCGCCGAAAAGGCGTGTTCCGGCTTCGATGAGGTTGGTCTTGGTTTGCGAACCGTCCTGTTGGTTCATCTGCATCGCCTATCTCCTTTGCGAGGTTCGCAGTGGGTATACTCGGCAGGATATGGTCTGTCAACCACGCGGTTAAACCCTGTGGTTAATTATCCCCATTTTTTGGGTTTGAGGGATGAAAGTTGCTGTTACAATAGGACGTTTCTCTGCCTCCTCGTCATTTCGGCAACGGATCATTTCCTTCGTGGAAATCGTCGATACTGTCGTTTCGATATCGTTACTTTGCTGCGCAGGGCATGCGTACATTGCTTTAAATAAGATGGGAGCAGGAAGACATTCTCGGGAAGGCTTGTTTGAAAGATTTGGTAGGGGGAGACTGGGGGATAGGTTGGGCGTGGCGGTATTCCGTTTAACTATTTTATTTTTTTTGAGATATTTTTTTAATAGAAGGTGCATTGTCTGTCTGCTTTTTTTTGACGTTCGGCTAGGGAATTATCCCGAAAATCAAAGCATAAAAAACTCATGCATGTATGCAAATGCTTCAGGGTTTCTTTCCATTATGCTGTTATACAGTATGAATGAATCGCATATACTTTTTCGTATTGCCTCGCATCGAGTTTCTTTTTTCTTGATGTCAAAGCATTCATTGTCAGCAGCGTGCACGTAACAGAGTGGGCAATAGCGTGCTGCCCAGCAATTGCGGCATGCTTTCGAAGAAATATGAGCATAATTCTCAATAATGTTGTGAATTAATCGAGCGCTTACTCCATCATATACAGAGCCGACAGGCATGCTGCCGTTGATCCTTTCACAGATGTGCAGGCGACCATCCACGTCAACATAAATACGACGGAGTGCTGGTAAACAGGCTCCGTTGAGAGGAATGATTCCATTTCCAGTATCGAATATTTTTCTGCGATGAATTTTGAACATCTCTGTGTCGAACAACGACGATTCAACCGTCAATTTAGAGCGGTTTTCCTGAACATGCGCATGAAAATATTGTGTCCGCATTCGTTCTATTTCTTTGGTTTTGTTTGCCTCAATGGACGGACTGCACTCCACGGCGTCCGTGTCCTGCGTGTTGACGAAGGAAAGCGAGATTGCCAAGGAATCCTCAAATAAGTCCCTGTTGTTGAGTATGAGTTCTTCATAGGGGCGTAAATCGTAGGGAGGTGTTGCCACCATGTGCACTCTGACGGATTTCTTGAACCACTCAGGGTGATCTGCAGCGGCCTTCCGAAGATTGTCCAAAATCAACGAGAAGGTTGGAGTGCCTGAGCGAAGTCTTCGGTTTCGATCGTGAGTTTCCTGTATGCCGTCGATGCTGACCAGGAGGTTCACCTTGTTGCAGGCAAGCCAATCAACGACTGCGCCGCGCAACAAGGTGCCGTTGGTTGTCAGATTTACATCAATAGAGTCCACCTTCTTGAGGGCGTATTCGAGAATCTTTTCCATAAAAGCAGGGACCAGCAGCGGTTCACCTCCAAAGAAACCGAGTGTGGGTTTTGGGGCCCGGGGAAGATAGTAATCAAGTGCGCGCCGGGCCACGTCAAGGCTCATGGTCCTGTCGCTATGCGTGCGGGTATACGTGTAATTTCCGCCATACGTGCAATAGGAACAACGCATGTTGCATTTCTCAGAAACACACAGGATCAATGATCCAAGATCGTGTTCAAGCTTGTTTTGTAGGGCGGCATAAGAAGGCAGGATGAATTGTTCTGCTTGTTGTACTGTAAAAATGCCGTCAGCAAGGACAGCAGAAATATCCTTCCTGGTGAGGACGGATATTTCTCTCTGGACGAAATTGTCCCATATTTCTTGATCTACAGTAAAAAAGTCGTTTGTCCCTAAATCGTATACGTATCTCCTGTCATCGGTGCGGAAGGGGAAAACCAATGGGAACTGATCCATGTTGCACCAGATGCTCCCTGTTGCGTAACGGCGGGAAACCGTTTGGCTTGTGCCTATTTCTCAGTCGTCAGCAAAGAAGCCGATGAGGCGGGAGTGCAGAGACAGCCGCAGGACGCATGGTGAATTTCGTCGAATCGGTCGGCAATTTTAAGGTTTGCCAGCTTGTCGGACTTGCTGGGCGTGGGGAGGGTCGGAAAGGAGAGTTCGCTCATGCCCTGTGCGGTTTTGACCTGAATTTTGCGAATACCACCATGATTTGCGCTCTTAACCATGTGTAGCCTCCTAGGTGTTTCATTGATTCTATATTGAAGCGTATGGAATTTTGTCAAGCATTCTTCGTCTGGTTGTATAAATATAACTCCCATGTGAGTGTTGACGGCCTTGATGGAGCTAACCAATAGAGCATGCATATTTGTTTTTCGGCAACGTTTCGGGTGGCACGGTGCCCTCAACCTGCCGTGAGTACTTGTTTTTTTGACAATCGGTTGTGGGAGTTTTGGGATAGAAGTGAATGATCACGTTGGGAAAAAGATTTGTTGTCCTATTGTCCGAACTCCGTTTTGGAGGTCCCTCCGGGTTTGCCGCGTGAAAGAAGTTGAGCCAAGTGGAATTCAGGGAGGGCACTATGGGGGATATCGATCCTTATGCGTGGATTCTTGGCATTGACTATCCTCGGTGCTTGGACGGCGTGGGGCTTCAGACCGAGGCGTACCGTGTTGACATCCGACTGGCCAACGAGCCTTGGACATTGTCAGATTTTGTGTTTCCCCAGGACATCCATATTGCTGCGGAGAAACAGAGGTGGTCCGCGCAGCAAGGTGGACCTGGAAAAAAGACCCGAAGTCCAACGGCTCCCACGGCTAGAAGCTGTAACGCAGGGCCATGAAGACATTGGTGTCGTCCTGGTGTTGTCCGAAGGTGGTATGTTCTCGCTCACCCCAAAAGATATTGGCACCGATTTCCTGGGTGAGGTGGTCGGTATATTTGTAAGTGATCTTGGGCCGGAGGTACGCATCCAGGTCCGATGGGGAATAGTATCCTTCCAACGACAAGTCGAGATCCTGGTTCATGAGCAGCCAGGTTAGCTGGAGCGTGGCCACATGCCGCCAATTGTCCCGCGCGTATTCGTCCTCCGTGTCCTTGCGGTAGTGGTCATAATCCAGAATCTGCTCTACATAATATTGCATGCTGCCCGTGAGGTTTTTCGCGATTTCCTGAGTGTATCCTGCGAGATAGCGCATTTCTGAATTGTTGATCAGGGGGTCGTTGCCGTCCGGGTCTTCCCAGGAATGGTAGTATCCGATTTCCAGGTTGCCGATGCCTGGCCCCAATGGCCCGCGTACGCTTCCGCCATACACGTCGAGGCCGGGGAACAGCCCTTTGCCGGACTCATCCTGCCCCCCCGGGCATTTCCATAATCCCCAATAACCGTAAAGGGCCACCTCGTAAGCGCCCACGGTCCGATAGGCGCGAACCGCCAGCTCGTCGTCCTCAAACCAGTTGTCGGGCTGGTCATATTCCAATTGTAATTCGTTGCCGGCCAGGGCTCGGGTATTGCCGTCCCAATAGGAGACATACTCGCCGGTGATGAAGCGGTCGGCGGCGAAGCGTGGCGTGTATACCATATCCAGATTCAGGAGTTCGAAGAAACCGCTCACCTTGACGCTGTCCGAGGGAGCCTTGAGATATTCCGCATCCCGACCGATGTAAAAGGACTGCCAGTCCTTGGGAAAGAGGTCGTTGATGAAGACCAGGTCGCCGGTACCCCAGGTCAAGATTTGACGTCCCACCTTCAGGTCGAGCTCATCCAGAGGCCGGGTGATCATCCAAGCTTCCCGCGTGTCGTAGATCACCTCTTCCTGTACGCCGTCATACCACACGTCGCCCTTGTATTTGAATCGCGCCCAATCCGTACTTGTGGAGAGTTCCCCCTGTACCCGGGTTTCAAGCACGGAGGCCTCCTCCTCATGGGCGTTGTCTTGGGTGTGACACCCGACTCTGGTTTCCACGAACCCTTGGAATTGCAACGGGCTGAACTGGTCCCAAAAGGATTCGGCTCTGCACACACGGGCCCCGGGGCCGGCCCAAACGGCCAGGATCAGGCAGGCCGTCATGGCCCATCGGATCCCGGCCTGGAGGAAGCATGTGCCTCCGTTCACGGCATAACCTCCTTGGGTGCCATGCGCAGGTACCGCTCGGTGAAGATGTCTTCCTTCAAGCCAAGGTTGTACTGCGTGTTGCTGAGCACCATTTCGGTGGAGCTTTCATTTTCCAAATCTCTGGCCACGGACCGGATCACTGTGGGATAGGTCGTTGGCGTTCCGTTTTCCGTGGCCGATACGGACTCCACGGACAGCGTCTCGATGACTCTGTAGAGTCGGTCGTCAGATTTATGGTATTCGATCTTGGCCGGAAGGAAGGTTTGCTTGTCTATGGTCGCTATGTAATAGGCGAATTCCACGCCGTCAGAATCCACAGGCACGTTTTTGATCACGTAATGCTCATTTGTAGTTTCCAGAAGTTCGTGTGTGTCTTCTTCCGGACTGCGCCCGGAAATGTCTTCATACAAGAAGTCCGACCCCACGAAGCTGGTCCGCTTGTCGCTGGCTGCAATGCGTTTCACCAAATCGAGGCTCGGCAAGTACATCCAGCGGTCATCGTCTTGCCCCACATGCTTGTGTACCATGAAGACCATTTTGCGAACGTCCGCGGGCTCGAGAAAATAGACGTAGTGCTTTTGGTCCAGGTCGTTGCCGTCCATGTTCATGCGCAGCATGTTGAATTGGCGCTCACGCATCCGCCCCTGTTTGTCGATGATGGTCAGGCTGACCGTTCCCCTGAAGTCCTGGCCTTGATAGAGGGCCATGTAATTGGAGCGGTTCACGATTTCCTCTGTCGAAAGGTTGGCTTGGGCAAGGCCGGCTCCGGCGCAGCCCAGTATGCCGAGTACCGTTACAATGATTCTCAATGCTTTTTTCATGCTGTTTCTCCATGACCGTCCGGTGACGGTCCGTAGTGTGACCTCGCGTATGCGGCGAGTTGGGTTATGACTCAGATCGAATCGGAACATCCGCGGTTTTTTTCTTCACGTTGTTGTGTGTTTCTTCGGATCGTGGTTCGTTCTTGAAGAACCACCGCCGTGCCACGGTCAGCAGGGCGGGCAGCACGAACAAGGTGGCCACTCCGGAGATGGACAGGATGGCGAAGAGAAGGATGCCGGTTGTCTTGTAGGGAATCAGGGAAGCGATCAGCATGGGCAGGAAGCCCAAGGCGATGATGATGACGTTCCGGCTGATGGCCCTGGCCGGCTCTCCGAACATCATGGGGGCGGCAATCCTCCAGGAGCCTGTTTTCGTGCTCAATTGCCGACTGCGCTCCAGGAAGTGGATGGCGAAGTCCACGGCTATGCCCAGGGAGATGGCTCCGAGCACGGTCACGGGCATGTCGAAATTGAGCCCCAGGAATCCAAGCGTCCCATAGATGAACAGAATGGTCAGGCTCAGCGGAACCATGCAGGCCAGCCCCCAGACCACAGAGCGGAAAAGCATCATCATCATGAGAGAGACGATGACGAAGCTGCCAGCCAGGGATGAAAGCATGCCCCAGAACATCTTTTCCTGGAATATGTAGTTGACGTAATGCAGTCCGGCCCAACGGCTCACGAGCGGAACAGGAGGAGGATTTCTTTCCATGTAGGTGGCGACCGCCTTCACTGCCGCCTCGGTGCGCGTGCTGTCGCCGCTGCTGAATTGCATGGAGATGTTGGTCGTATCGAATGCCGGAGTTACGGAATGCCAGACATCGTGGGGCTTGTGCCCTTGCTGGTATTGCATGACGCACTCTGCCACGGCCTGCGGAGAGTCCGGAATTCGGTAGTTGAACGGATCGCCGTCAATGAGCTCCTGGTGCACTTTGCATACAATGTCGGCCAGGGAAATGCTTTTGCCAACGTACCCGCCGTCTTTGAGCCATGTTTGCATGCCGGCCATGTATTTGAGCACGTCCGGACGCTTGAAGGTTTCTTTCTCCTCGCTTTCGAGCACCAGCGAGGCCCAATACGCCCCGCCGAAGAGCTGGTTCAGCACCGTGTCAGCGTCGCGGATCGGATGTCCTACGGCGAACCGCTTGGCGTAGTTGTCATTGATGTTGATTTTGGTGATCCCGACCACTGAGACGGCCGTGATAAGGGCGACCGTGAACAGGACGAGTTTGGCCCGCTTGCAGGCCAGTCTGCCCAACCGTTGTAAAAAGCGGGTAAGCAGGCTGTCGGACTCTATTTCGCGCAGGGACAGGCCGAAACCGCGTAACATCCGTTTGGGGATGAACATAATATAGGCCGGAACCAGCAAAATCGTTACTAACCAGGCCAATAGGACGCCGATGCCCACAAAGGCACCGAAAACGCGGGCCGGGGGAATATCCGTGGAGACAAAGGAGAAGAAGCCGGCCGACGTGGTCAGAGAAGTATAGAGCATGGGCATGAACAGGTGGCTCATGGCCTCCTTGATGGTTTTCTTCCGTCCCTTTTCCGGGGTGTAGCCATCAAAGAATTCCGAGAGGACGTGGATGGAGTCGCATATGGATATGGTCATGAGGAAAATGGGCATCATGGAGCTCAGGATATGCACCGGAAAGCCAAGGGCGATCATGATCCCCAGCGTGCTTACGACCACGATGGTGGCTATGAGCATGGGCAGCACCACCAGCACCCATTTGCGGAACATGGCGTAGAGCATGCCGAAGATGAGCAGCATGGTCAGCGGGGAAGCGAAGACCATCTCGCTGAACATTTCCACTCCGATGGCGCCTTCTGCCACAGGCAGTCCAGCGATGTGGTATTGCTCTGTCCCGCCAAATTCTTCAATTTTTTCCAGGAGAGCCGTATAGATGTCGTGGCTCAGCATTTTGTCGGTCAGCGGAAGATACAGGCAAAGGGCCTTGCCGTTTTCGGCAACCATCTGTCCCACGAGCAAAGGGTTGGACAAGGCCTTGTCGCGTATGGCGAGGGCCTCCATGTCCGTGGTCGGGGGCCTGGGCATGAGCCATTCGAAAGCGATGGTTCCTGGCCCGGCCTGTCGCATGTGGTCCACCATGGATGGAGCGACCATATCGACCTCGATGACTCCCGATGTTCGCCCGGGGTGTGTCGGATCTTCGAAACGCAATGTTTTGGCGAATTGGGTCAATTCATAGACGCGCGCCAGGGTTGCCGGGTTGAATACCCCGTTGGGATGATCTTCCCGGACCACTCCGACCACAATTGTGTCGCTCAGGTCAAACCGCTTCTTGGCTTCGTTGTGGAAAACTCGTACAGGCTCGTCATGCTCAAGGAGGTTCTCCGGATCCGTATCCATGACCATGCCGGGGATAAAGGATCCGAGAAATACCGTGACCGCCAGAAGGGTGAGCAGAACTATCTTGTAGTGGTTGATGGACAGGCTGACGATTTTAGCTTTCAGCGAACGCACTGTGTTCTCCTGTAATTATGGTTAAGATGCTTAACTATCTGTGTAAAAAAACACGACTCCTTTCGGAAACGTCGTCTGCGGCTAGCACGAGACCTCTTGATCCGTGTGCTTTCCGACCGAAAATGAAGAACATCGATTATGTCATTTCCAGCTTATCCTTACTTGTCAGGCCATTTCTTCAAAGAAGCAATTCTGTACCGGCGGAAGGTAAAGGAGCTTAACCATGCTGTCAAGTCCTTTTTCAAAGCGTTTTTTGTCTTGACTGTATGGTTAAGTGCCTTTACTAATCAGACATGGACACTGACCGTCGAGCCGTAAATCATATTCTTGGTCGTTTACAGCGTATCATCAGCGCTCATGCGAGAATTGATGAACTCCCCGTTCCCCTGAAGGGGGGGGGAGCCCTTTCTTCCAAAGAGGTGCATTGTCTTCAGGCTATCGGCCAGAATCAAGGGTCAAACGTCAAGACCATTGGTGATCTTCTCGGGGTGACCAAAAGTGCGGCTTCGCAAATGAGCGGAAAATTAGCCGACAAGGGATTCATCGTTAAACAGGCTGCGCCTGATAATGATAAGGAAATTTTGGTTTTTCTTACGGAGCAAGGTTGGGGGGCCTTTCAGGCCCATCAGAATTTTCATGAGCGGCACATGCAAACGTTGATGGACCGTCTAGCCTCTTTTACTCCGGAACAACTCCGTATAATTGACCTTTTTCTCGAAGCTGCCGAAGGCATCATGCGTGAACGCATGAGCGAGTTGTTCGGCGAGTAATTTTTTTTCTTTGCATGGTTAAGCTTCTTTACCATGTTGGGTTTTCAATCAGTCCAGACCGCGTGGGTGACGCGGAACGCATCAAGGAGATCGGTATGTTCAGCCTGGGTATTGATGTCGGCTATTCCGCCGTTAAAATTGCGTTGGTGGACAGGCAGGGCGGCATTCGGCACTGCGATTATTCCATGCATACGGGGCAGGTCGCCAAAGCCATGAAGACGTTGATAGCACGTCTATATGAACGAAACGATCCAGCCGCCATTTCGTATGGAGCGGTCACTGGCAGTGGTGTGGCATTGCTTGCTGGTCCTGGCCTGATCCAGGACGTTAACGAGGTGGCCGCACTGGTTGAAGGGGCTTTGTTGCTGGCCCCCTCGGCACGGTCTGTAATTGAAATGGGCGGTCAGACCGCAAAGTATGTGACCGGCTTTTCCCCCGAAGACAAGAGCCGTATGGAGGTGTCCATCAACTCCAACTGCGCGTCAGGCACCGGTTCCTTTTTGGAAGAGCAGGTTTCGCGGTTGGGCTTGGCCGGCGAGGATTATTCGGTCTATGCGGCCAGAGCCAGGTCGGTCCCTCGCATAGCTGGACGGTGCAGCGTTTTTGCCAAGACGGATATCATCCATCACCAACAGGAGGGCGTCCCCATGGAGGACATCCTGCAAGGACTTGCCCACGCCCTGGCCCGGAATTTTCGCAGCGCAGTCATGCGCAGGCTGCCGCGAAAGTTTCCCATCCTGTTCACGGGCGGGGTGGCGCGTAACAGCGCCATCGTGTCCGCTCTCCGGGAGATCCTCAAAATATCTTCGGATGATTTGTTGCTCCATGAATATTCGGCAATGGCCGGAGCAGTGGGCGCAGCCTCCTTGGCCCGGAACAATCGCCTTGCCTTGAACGTTGCCGTGTTGACCGATTTGTCGGAAGAGGACGTTTCGTATGATCGGAATCAATCGGTGGCTCTTTCTTTGCCGTCTTTGGCGGGGCTCGGTACGGATGACGCCGCAGGCAAGCATGACACGGTCGGTCTTGTAACCGGCCAAGGCCCAATTCCATGCTGGTTGGGTATAGACGTAGGTTCCACCAGTACCAATCTCGTACTCTCGGACGATCAGGACCGCATCGTGGATCACCTCTATTTGCGAACGGCAGGAGATCCGATCGAAGCGGTGCGTCAAGGTTTACGCAGGCTTGCCGAGGCTCGTGGGGAGGCTGTTTCCGTGCAGGGAGTGGCCGTCACAGGCTCTGGCCGATACATGATCGGTCGTCTGGTTGGCGCGGACCTGGTGCGCGATGAGATAACGGCCCAGGCGCGGGCGGCCGTAGCCATCAATCCCAGGGTGGATACGGTTTTTGAGATTGGTGGACAGGACTCCAAGTTCATAGCCTTGGAGAATGGCGTGGTTACGGATTTCCAGATGAACAAGGTTTGCGCCGCTGGTACGGGGTCGTTTCTTGAAGAGCAGGCCAAGAAATTAAACCTGCCTCTTGAGGAATTCGGCGTTTTGGCACTGGACGCGTTGCGTCCAGTCAACTTGGGCGAGCGCTGCACGGTCTTTATGGAAGCCTCCGTGGCCGCACATCTCGCCCAAGGGGAGGCCCTTGATAATCTTGCTGCCGGGTTGTGTTATTCCATCGTTAAGAATTATTTGAACCGTGTGGTGAGCGGCAAGCGTGTGGGCAAGGTTGTCATGCTGCAAGGAGGGTTGGGGTACAATCAGGGCGTGATTAACGCGTTCCGCGTCCTCACGGGGAGTGAGATAACAGTGCCGCCCTTCTTTAGTGTCACCGGAGCTTACGGGGCTGCCATCCTTGCCCGCGAGTCGATGGCTGATCAAGAGGAAGGCACTGCGTTTAAGGGGTTTTTCCCACCGGTGGACCAGGAGTTGGGTGCGCATCAACGTAATGCCTCTCAAATTCAAGGCCTCAGCGGATTCAATCAACGGATCAACGACCTGGTGTTTCAGGGACACGATGAAACTCCAGTCCCCGGTAAGATGACGGTTGGTATCCCACGAGCCTTGTTTACCTTTGGCATGTTTCCCATGTTTGGGGCTTTTTTCAAAGCATTGGGATGTAATGTGTTGCTTTCCGGCCCCACAGGCGAGGAAACAATTCGTGAGGCCCAGGAATCCTCGTTGGATGAAACGTGCTGGCCGGTGAAGCTTATCAACGGACATGTGGCCGAATTGGTTGCCCGTAAAGTGGATTTCATTTTCTTCCCGGACCTCCATACAGTGTACCATCCAGGGTCACTTTCCCGGTTGGACTATGGCTGCGCCTACATGCAGTTGGCCTTTAAGATCATCAACCAGGCCATGGACCTCGCAAGCAAGGGCATTACCCTGTTGGCCCCAACCATAGCATTCAATCAGGGTCCAGAGTTCATGAGGGAAACCTTCATGGAGATGGGACGGAAGATGGGTAAGAGCGACCAGGATATCGGTCTGGCTTTGCAAACGGCCATGCAATCGTATCGGGCCTTTGAGGCTGGACTGGAAGAACGGTCCAAACGCACCCTGGCCAACCTGGTTCCAGGCAGAAAAACATTTGTTCTTATCTCCAAGATATATGGTGTGGGGGATCAAGCGTTGAATATGGGTATTCCGGATAAGCTGGCTGATATGGGCTATGACGTTTTGGCCTTTCCGGACCTTCCCGAGATCGACATCTTCAAACAGCATCCCAACATGTACTGGCCTTTTGGGCAGCACATTCTGGAGGCCGCCAGACAGGTGAAACTTCATCCTGACCTCTACGCCGTGTTTTTGACTCACCATGGCTGCGGGCCTGATACCGTTCTTTCGCATTATTTCCGCGAAATCATGGGCGATAAGCCATATCTAGCCATAGAGGTGGACGAGCACTCCTCGGGTGTGGGCGTCATTACGAGAGTGGAAGCTTTTGTGAACAGCCTGGAAAAGAACATCGCCCTGCAGCCCCGAGACCATGTGCCGGAAGTGAGCCTGGAGGCTGACAAGGTGAATATCCTGGCCGGTATCGGGAAGCTTGATTCCGGAACCAGGGTGTATCTTCCGCGGCTGTTTCCCTATGCAGACTTGGCGCAGGCACTCTTGGTCTCCAAAAAACTGGACGCTCGTCTGGTCCTGCCCACGACCGCAGCTTCCATTGATGCGGGCAGACAACATGCCGTAACCAACGAATATTATTCCATGACGGCCCTCTTGGGCGATGTGTTGACTTCTCTGGTTCAGGAAAAGACCACGGGTCCCCGGGCCGTGTTCATCCCCCAGGACCAGGGGGCCGAGGTGGACGGGCAATATGCACGGTTCCTGCGATGCAAATTGGACGCGGAAGGCTACCAGGATGTTGAGGTAGTGTCTCCATTCTTGGAAGATCTGGCAAATCTGTCCGACAGGGATGTCGAAGATTTATTTTACTGCCTCCTGGCTGGAGACGTGGTTTCGAGTGCTCGGGGAACGAAAAAAGGCGAACTGTTGGTTAAGGCCATACAGCATGTTCGCAACGGCCGCTTGAAGCAAGGGAGCCTTGTGGCCCTTGCTCAAGAGGCCCGCAGCGATAATACGGAGTTTCAGCAAAGCGGGACCAAGGGCAAAGCAGTGTTCGCGGTTGGGGAGCCGATGGTCTTGTATAACGATCTGCTTAATGATCATACCTTTCAACGTTTGGAGGAAGCCGGGCACCGGGTTGTTCGCGCCCCGCTTGGCGAGTGCCTGTGGACTCTGTGGATGGACCACCTCGAACATGACCGGCCTGAGAACGGCGAGCGGTTGCGACGTCTTTTGGACCATTTGGCAGGACTCATGGGCATGGTTTCTCAAGCGTTGGGTCAATTCACTCCGTATGCGAAAGATCCTGACTCGCTCCGACGTATCGCGGATGAAGCCATCGGTCTGTATGCCGGGGCATTTGGCCGCTATCGGGCTGCCCGTGCATTGACTCCTCCAGCCGGGACCGACGGTCTGATCAGCGTGGCGTCCATGTATGAAAACACCGGCATTAGTCTTGGCATCCTGCATAAGGGACTCGCCGAAGGGCGCACCATTCCCTGGTTGGACTTGACCTTTGACGGGACCAGAAATGAGAATGATCGTACTAAGACCGAGTCTTTTATTTATTACCTTTGAGGCAAGGACGGGATTGCATGATACGGAATACGGATGGTGAATGCAGTCGGCGTGTTCATGGAAGAGGGCCGGGCAGTTATGGGCTGATTGATGCGGACTGCGTTTTTGCAAAGCTGGCCAGGCCGGAAGGGTCTGTTTTCCTGGACCTGGGTTGCGGGCCAGGGGACTACTCAATCCATGCGGCCCGGGTGGTTGGCCCTCGGGGCAAGGTTTTGGCTGTAGATCGCTCCCGGGAGATGGTAGCTCAACTCACGGAAAAAGCCTTGGAGAACGGTCTGCCCAATATTCAGGCCTTAACATGGGATATCACCACCCCCTTGCCTTTTGGAGCTGAAAGTGTGGATACGTGTTTCCTCAGTACGGTGTTGCACAGTATTCGCGGTGATGGCCAGAGGAGGGCGCTCTTGATCGAGGCGCATCGGGTTTTGGTTTCCACAGGCATTCTTGCCGTGCTGGAGATCAAAAGGAAGCCCATGCCATTCGGTCCTCCTCTGCAGCAGCGTATTGCCGAAAAGGAGCTATCGTCTCTGGCCCAACAATGCGGATTCCGAGCTTCGGAGTCTTTGAATCTGGATTGCTTCTACTTGGCTGTTTTCCGGAAGAAATAAGGCCTGTTGTTTGGACTTGAATTGCCCAGACCCGTAACGGTTCGCCGCTGCGGGTCTGGGCGTTTGCTTGTGCTTGGATTGCTGTGGATGTTTCCGGGGGCGTTTTTCTTTCAAAGGCAACATTTACCGGTCAGGAATTTGGGCGCGAGTAAGTTTTGGGGAATTCCCCTGCAAGTCTTGTATTATGCAACCCTAATGAGGCAGTGCTTGGCTGAAAAGGACAAAGAGGTTTCAGCCTTTTTGCATATTGGTCTAATTGTATTGGTACCCGGGACGGGAATTGAACCCGTACAGGCCGAAGCCCGAGGGATTTTAAGTCGCATCTTAACTGCTTATAATTACAGGGTAATATCAGTATGTTCTTGAGATTATGATGAATCTACTTGAATGAAAATGAACCTGACTACATGGATTTGAATGCCGAGTGGAACAAATTTGGAACAAATTGGAACAAGTTCCCATCTAGCTTACCCCTGTGGGTGAGTAATAAAGTTCTTTACTGGAGTAGCTCGTCTCGCTTGTGTTTCAGTAATAGCTGAAACGAGGTGATTAATAATGTTTTTAACTCGTGAGGCCGTGGGGCGATTTGCCTGCGGCTTTTTGAGTAATAAAGATTCTAACTGAATTGTTCGTCGCGATGTAAGTTACCCCTGAACTATTTCTTGCCGCCCCTTATCTACTCTGACCGCCCAGACGTACTGGTTGGTCTTAGAGTCGTACTGGTAAACGAACGTCTCGGGATAGGCGTTTTCCTGATAATACATCCCCAGCTTGAAAGCGCTCGAAGCACCGGTAGCGAGGAAGAGATGCACCCGCTCGATCTTTCTGCGGACGTCACGGATGTAATCATTGATTGCAGCCGTAATCTCCGCGAGTTGCCGCTCGCAAAGGACTGCGTCGGTCTTGATGTTCCACTGAGGCTCGACCCGGGCAATGCAGCCACGCAGGTGCTCTGGGATCTGCTCGTCATTTATGGGAATAGTGAAGGGGATAACGATAGCCAAGTCTTCCTTGAGTTCCTTAGGCTTGACTATCTCAATCCGTTTGCCGTTGTCGCACTCATCAAGAGTGCTCCATTTAAGTACATTGCGGTCGTAATCCATAACCTCAAGGCCTTTGCGCGTCCCCAGAAGGCATCCTGCTGCATACAGCAGGGGGACATCTCCCAAACCGGCGAAAAGTACGTGCCTGGGGCTTTGTTCCTCGGAGGATATCCGATGTTTCAGATCCCGCTCAATTTGCTTCAATTCGTCGAGTCGCTCCTCTGGAGTTGCTCGGTCAATGATCGGATAGGAAAAGGGGATTACACGACCCAAGGTGTACTTGGATGGCAGGTCATCTTTTGGAGGAGCCTCAGCCATCCTGGATAGGCCGCGAACATACACCAGTGCGGTCAACCATTTCTTCTCGCAATGCTTGATGCGCAGGATGAAACAGACAATGCCGACAGCCATCAGGCTGATAGACATCCAAAGCGGGGCCTGGTCGCCCCACGAGGCGGTGACCGAAGACAAGACAGGAAGCTTGAGGTCGGCCTTGAGGCAAAACCCGGTCCCGCCTGCCCCAAGCGTCCCGGCCCAGAACACCCCGTTGGCGGCTCTAAGGCCCGGATCCATAGATCTGTATTTCAGCCACATGGTGAACAGCCACGTGATCCCGTTCCATATTGTCTTAAAAATTTTCATTTTATATCTCCGCGAGTTGTTTGCAGACGCCGTTTTTGAATCCGATCCAGGCGTTGGTCCTTTCTGTCCCAACGATAAGGAAAACGAGGCTTGAGCCCTCGTATTTCCCTTTTCGAAGAAGACCGTTCCAGTCCTCCAGGTCAGTCAAAGATGGGGTGGGTACCGGCTCGGGGTGTGTATGCCATACCCCAAGAAGCGTCAGTGTGCTGCTTGATCTTTTCCATGCCCTATGGAGTTTCAGGTTGTGGAAGCAGGACCGGAAGAAAAACGCCCTGCGACGACGGTCCAGGAAATGCGGGACGGTCACCGATTCGACAACGCGATGGTTCCCCTGAAGGGGGAAGCGTCCGATGAGCAAGCCACCGGCCTCCTTGTCCTTGAGGTCAATCTGGCGATACCCGAGCATTTGTTCGACAGCTTCCTCCATAAGAATCAGCTTGCCGCCTGACAGCGCAAAATTCATCCTCATCATCTCCCCCTGCACACCGGACAGATGACACTTGCAAAGTCCCGGGAATCATACACCGAGAGAGGAGAGTCCTCCCCAAAGGAAGGGTTGAATTCAAGCCCCATCTTTTCAGCAACGTCTGCCCGGCCTCGCCATGAACGGTATATGCTCGGGGATCCTTCTGGGTCATTGATGGTGTCCCATAGCATTTCGCAGGCCATGATAGCAGTCTTTTCGGCATCCAAGGCAGAAAAGGGTATGAAGCTGCCGCAACCGGTCAAGTCCTTGGCCACGACCTGGTCGGGCTTTAGATAATGGCAGGTCATGTACGGGCCTTGGTCACGATCCCTGACCAGGCAGTTGAAACAGCCCTTGGTATCGCCGTCCAAAACGGCGAAGCCGCCGACTCCTGCGGCTTCCACCCAGGTGAAAAGTATTGGAGGCAGCCCCATTCCCTCGCGCTGCCGGCTGACTTCGCGCATTCCGCTGAATTCTCCGGTTGCGTCGACGATAAAATCCATTCGTTTTGCTTCGCCCTCGTGGCCCTCAAGCCATTTCTTCCGATCCATATGTCTCCAAACGGTCGAAAGCCCGACATGTTCACTGGCCAGGTTTTCGGCAAGCGCCTTGCTCTTCTTTGCTCCAATCGAACTGCTCCCGAGATAATGACGAAAGACGTTCTCATGAGTGAAATAATCGGAGTCTACAAGGACGAGTTCACCAACCCCCATGAGCGTCAACTTCTCGGCCACCCGGCAGCCGACAGCCCCACAGCCGACGACGGCCACGGACACCTCAGAAAGGTCGTACTCTGCGCCAGCTCTTTCGGTCATGAATTCTCTGTAGTGGTGTTCGATTTCAAATGGAGTGATCTCCCACAGCTTCTCGCTGTCGCTCTCAAAAAAATTCTCCTTGCTCCTGCCCTTTATGTGGACTCCGAAGAGGGCATGCCCGCCTGCGGGCCGAGGGGTCGAGAAGAAAAAGATATAGTATTGAGTCTGGGATATCCTGGACCTGCCCTTCTTCGATTTATTTCTGAACTTGGACTTCTTCCCTGACGGCTTTTTACGGAACTTTCCATTTTTCATCCAGGCGTCGAACTCGGAAGTCTTCACCTTGATCGAACCAAACAGCGAGCGCACATAGGCCGCCGACACTGCGTCAGAGGAGGGCGGCAACACAGGAGTGTCGAGGGGAAAGTACCAGGCTGTCTTGGGATCACCGTTGTTGAAACGCTGGGCATAAGCCGTCGACGGAAGTTCCCCGGCATATGAGATAGTGAATAGTCCTTCTGGAGTGGACCTGACTGTCATCCGAACCGACTCCCTGGCTGGCGGGGCAAAGAAGGCAACAGTTCGCTTACCCTTGAGCCAGCGCCAGAATCCCTCGAACTCGTCGACCAGGTTGTCTGGATCTGGTTCCTTGAGGCTTTCCTCCAACCTCTTAAGGGCAGCGGATATGCCGGACGACAGAATGTCCTGAGGGCGAGAGGTTGCAAAGAATCCACCCGCGCGCCTATCCCAGAAACAGATATCGCCAAGGCAATTCACATGGTTGAGCAGCTCGTACTTTTCCGGATTACGCAGATAGACCTTGGGCATGTCCGCCGGAAACTGATTGGTGATGACGACGACTAGCTCGTGCGGCTCGCCATCAATGGTACAGGTCACATCCCATGCAGCCAGACAGGTCTTCTCGTGCTCAAAAGAAGGCTTGCCATCAAGGATCTCTCTCCTTGCGACGTCGTGGACCTCTGGATGTTCGGCTAACCATTCTTCAACCTGATCCAGATCCAGATTCACGCACTCGCTCCGGCCGGGGCGACAGCCCGCGTGGTCTTATGGGACGTCTCTGCCGCAGTCGGTACCGGGAAATCGTCGCCGAACTGCTTGCGAAGGATTTTACAGGCGTCAGTTTCAAGATCGCAGTCGGCGGCCTCAAGCAAGGCCACTTTGAGGGTTTCCAGGGCTTCCTTAAAATTGTCCATCTGAATATCGGTCAAATCCGCGTTGAGGTCGCAGAACGGTTCGACTGGCAACATGACTTTGAGGCCGTCCCCCCAGACGAACAGCAGGGTGTCGACCAGGAGGATCAAGGCCTCAAGGTCGTTGTAGGTCGCATTAAAGTTTCGCTTCGGAGTAAAGTGGTTCAGGACACAGACCGTCAGGGTGATGCTGTAGGGTTTTTGGCTACCAAGCGCCTTGTCGCGCCACTTCTTCAAATACCTGATGACACGACGCATCTGGGCGCGTTCATCCGGGTTGTCGGAATATTTGTTCACCTTGGCAAGTAACCCCTTGGGGTCGGACTTCTCCCAGAATTTTTTGTCGGCAGCAGAGTGCCGCTTGCCCTTTGCAATGTGGATATCGTTGGAATACTCGTTGGGGTCTTTTGCATAGATGGCTAGGTCAACGTGGTACTGAGGTACGTTCTCACGGACATATTGGACAGTCACGCAGGAGCGCCGGATATCGGCATTGCGGCTAGCCCTGTCGAGAGCGTCATAGACCTTTTCCTTGAGCTCCACCGGGTTCTTGAAATCATCAGTGGTCACGTTGAAAAGCAGCCCGACGTCGATATCATAGTCGCCATCCTTGGGGACGATGCCGGTGCCCATGGCATAAGAGCCCTGGTTGAAATGCGAGAAGCTGAGCCCGTCCTCAAGCTTCTCGTTGAGCTCGGCGATCAGCAGCTCCCGTTTTTCGCGCAGGATTCTCGTGTCATCCAGATTCCCCAGTTCAATGGCCTCGTGAAATTTTACGAAATGTTTTTGAAGATCGAGAGACATTTCTCCTCCATTTCTTATGTGTTGCCCCGGATAGCCGAAAATAATACACGCCGTCTATATGTCAATGATATCTGGCTGAATTAATATTCCATACTGTGTTGGTCGGATGATAAATTGGCAGAGAATTAAGGGTGCTTCTGGAAGTTGTAACGGTTATTTGATTGTCTTAGCCACCAGTACGCCCGGTTCTGAAGTAACCTGGACATATTAAGGGGTTATCCTGTGAGGTTACTGGTTTAGCTTTTTCTTTTTTTGGCCCTCCCTCCCCCCCCGCATGCGGGCATGGACTTAATCCTCTGTAGAAACGTAGTTTCCGATGGCGAATAGTTTTTATCGCTATAGATAAAGCCGCTCCTGGTTGTTTCCTTTTAAAGGTCCCCCAGAAGCGGCTCGACTTAACAACTTTATTACTTCCTAAAGAACTTTATTACTCACTTAAGTTCTTTATTACTTGCTTAAAGACTTTATTACTCTCTCACAACCCCAGAAAAGCAGAATAGCCTATAGATCTGCATTTCGCAATCTTGCCGCAAAATGGTCCAAAGAAGTGAACCTACGTTTAGGCAATCCCTGTGTGCATTCTAGTAAGTCAAGTAAGTGGTCGCTATGAATATGATCTCATATTGTCACCATAGCCTGATTGCCATTGCCCCCATAAGTCTGGGTACCGAACAATTCGAAGGATAGAGCATGCATATACCACTTTGGGAATGCAGTGAATTCGGAAATTGTCGTCTGGTTTATGAAGGGCCAATGGCCAAAGATGTAAGAATTTACTAATGTCTTTTTGTGTCCGCTGAAAAGCGAAGCCAAGCTTGGGGATTCCCAATAAATCGAAAGGTTCACTTTTATTTACTTTTAATGCTCTTTCTAAACGTTCCTCTAATTCTCTCAGTTGGTCATATGAGTTGGCGTGAAGGGTTAGAAATTCATTAATCTGCGGGTATATTGCTGAATACATCTCCATTGATTGCTCGATAGAAAATGCATCAAACAAGGTCGCAACATTTTCACAAAACATTGGGTGACGGTAAAGTGCTTCCTTGTAGCTACTTGGCCGCTGGCACCTTTTAAAGGTATTTATAATTCGGTCCCAGTAGGATTGGGGAGCTTGTGATTTGTAGTCCTTCAAGTCCTCTTCGAGTCTCGTGAGAAATTGAAGACTATTAATAATGCCCATACCATACTCTGAGTCAAGAGCTGGGTCATAAATATCTTTAACTGCTTCGGTTATGGCATGAAAGTTGTGCCTCAGGTGCTTTTCAAATCCGGGAGGATCATAAAAGTCAAAATGATCGTAGATTTTTTGATATGCTTTCCCTGCGACACTTATGAGGTCCTTGACAATAATTTTTAACTCACCAGTTACTTCGTTCAGTGTTTTTTGATGGTGCCGAGAAATTTCAAAATAATTTTTCTGTGATTCTAATTTTTGATACTGAAGAGCTATCTCTTGATATTGCAAGGACTCTTTTTGTAGTTTTTCTATTTCGTTTTGATGGCGAATTGTAGCCTTGATAGCTCTTCTCGATTTTAAGTACGCGAGAAGAGAAATAAGACAACTAACACCTGGAATTATAAAGGTTGAAACGACGGAAGTATCTTTTATAATATTATGCATTTCTAGCATTTTATAATAATCCTTTTATGATTTGTTGCCATATTCCTTTAAGCACATTTGGCTTCGTATATGTGTTTGATTGAAGGCGTTAAGCAAGGAGGAACAGCTTCGGGGGGCTAAGCCGTCTCTGGTGTAATTTATATGTTTTCAATGCGCAGTAGAGTGAATATGAATTTTCTCCGCTGATGCCTATATTCTAAGAGTGGAGTTAAGGCGAGTTGAAGACGTTTGGTGGCCGGATGGTTGACGCGCTATTGGTCACTTGTTGGCACTCCAGCTATGGCTTGGTGTACTCTGGAGTGGCAAATCGTCCCGACTACATTCATCAAAAAAACTGCATCATATTCAAACTCTTCGTCTCGAGAAGGATGCCACTTTTTATGTGTATGCTTGTTGGCGTGTTGGATGCTTCCTCTCAGGTCAACTATATACTTAATCAAATCCGTTTCATTTATTTCTGAACCAGTAGCCCTAAGCTTACTACAGATACGGCGCAATGCTACATTTGATTCTTGATTTATTTCTTCAGTTAGAACTTGCTTCAATTCAGTTGAATTACTGAATCTGTATACCAAGCCCTTTGTTGAAAATTGACCTTCTCCATATTCATATTCCAGAAAAAAGAAAAGATGGCGAACCGTTTCAATATAGCGACAGTTTTCAAAATGCTCTCGACCTAGACGATAGTGGGCAGCAGAAACATAATCTCTAGGTTTTGCACCAGCTGCTATAATACATCTAGCCAGTATACCATTATTAACAGGCTCTGTATTGTCCCAATTGTCTCTAGGTCTAAGTTTCCAACCGCCCATTATTGAAGTTTTGTTATCCCCTTCTTGTGGTATCCACTCTTCTTCCATTTTAGAATAATCTATGGCCCAAAGTCCGAACACGCTTAAGATGCTTTCTAAAGCAACAATTTTGTCATGTATGTCAATATATTTTAAAGCATCCTCATTTACGGCAAATGGAAATCGAGGGATTATAGCATTTGGATCTTGTTCGACAGTGTGAAGAGTTGGCCAGTTTTCTTCAGGCACGTTTTGAATTTCGACAATTATTCTATCGACAAACTGAGTATGTTCGTTGATCTGAAAAAAGAAATTCCAGTCATAGAGTACTATTGGTTGTGCATCACTTATTCTGAGTACTCCACGCGCCGGTAGTGTGTAACATACTTTCATATCTACTTATCGTGTTAGTAGTTGATGAGAACTAACATTCTTGGCACCGCATTTCCACTTGGTGGCATGATTCTGAATATAAAACTTTGAGCAAGTCTGGTCTACAACCAAAAAAAGACGTTTTTTTTACATTCAATCATGTAACATACTAAAATTATAAGATATAAAATTTTACTGGGATGATTTCTGATCTACTTTTCAAATAATATCTGTATAAATTTTGAAAAATTCCCATAAAACAGCCTGATTTTCAAATGGTACCTGTATAAATTTTGAAAAATAGGGGTCTTTGTGCTGTTAGACAAAAATGAATCAAGTGGTATTATGGAGGTGTTTTGCATGTGTTGAAGTTATCATGATGACCGGGGTTGTTTTAATGATGAATTATATTGTTGACGATGAATTACTCAACGCGGAACAACTTGCATCGTTGCTGAAGTTGTCTCGTACAACTGTCCAAGCCTATCGCTCCAAAAAACCAGATAGTCTGCCGCCGAGCTTTAAGCTCGGCCGCTTGGTGCGTTGGAGGAAAAGTGATGTTCAGGCGTGGATAGCTGACATCGACGTTGGTCAAGTGCCCGCAAAACGTGGTCCAGGAAGACCGAGGAAGCGGTAGAATGAACCCCCGCCCCTCCTTCCAGTTTTACCCGCGCGACTGGCGAAATGATCTGGACCTACAAGGGTGCAGCCTCCCAGCTCAGGCCCTGTTGATAAATTTTATTTGTGTCGTGCACGATTCAGATAAATACGGGGTCCTGTGCATTTCTGGTGCGAAAAGCGATCCATTTGCAGATCAAGATTTTGCAAAAAAATGTGCGAAAATTTTCAGAATTACGCCGAAAAAATTTCAAAAACTTTTACGTGAATTGCTCGATTCTGGAGTTTTAAAACAGGATGAAAACGGTGCGGTCTACTGCAATAGAATGCTGAGAGATCAGCGACTTACGGAAGCTAGAAGGGCCGCTGGGAAGCGCGGCGGTAATCCAAATTTGCTTAACCAAAAGGATAATCAAAATCCAACCCCTTCTTCTTCTACTACTTCTTCATTTTCTACTTCTTTAAAAAACACCACCACTACACCTACCAATTCTTCCCTTTCACCGGGCGCAGTGGTTGGTAGTTGTTGTCAAATTTCCAGTGACGAAGAAGACTGCATTCGCCTTTTGACAAAATATGCGGCGACCAAAAATCCATCCGCTTTCGAAAGGGTCCTCCGTGAAAAAGCAAGGCAAGGTGATCTGGATATTTCCAGGCTGAGTGAACTCAGGGAAATGGAAGCCAAGGAGATCAAGCAAATTAAAGCAAATGAAATGGCGATGCGGAGGGCAAAAATGATCGAAGAACTAAATGCAAAGGAAGAAAAAGAACACCTCCAAAAAACGATGAAGTACGTGGAAATGAAACGAAGAAAAGGCGAGGAGGGACCTGTAACTTCGCTATCATCTGGCGATGATGCTTGTCTGGTCCCGCCTGCGGCGAGCGGGGAGCTGTGATGGCGAAACGCGGTCCCATTCCCAAAAAAGATGCCGAGTTGCGAAAACATCAGGTCAACTGTCGGTTGACTGATCAGGAGCTGCAAACTCTCGACGCACACCGGGGTGGCCTTTCCCGTGGAGCATGGCTGCGGACGGCTGCGATGAAGCGTCCTCCAAGGCTCATCCCGGCGGTAAATCGTGAAGCATGGTCCCACTTGGCCAAGTTAGCCGGTGGACTGACCTTCTTTGTTCAAGAGGCCAAATCAGGCCGAATTCTGACGATCGATGAAAGTTTGCTTTCTGATTTACGCGGGGCTGTAGGTGACGTGCGACGGCAACTTATTGGGGTTAGGGTGGAAGATGAGGGCTAACGTGGTCAGAGGCACTGGGTTTCGTGGAGCGCTGAATTATGCCATGGCCCCCAATAAACACGCCCAGATAGTGGGCGGCAACCTTGATGGAAAAAATCCGAAAGAGTTGGCCTCTGAATTTGCTGTTTCCCGGGCCTTGCGGCCTGATTGCACTCGCCCAGTCTGGCACTGCTCCCTTTCTTCTCCTGAGGGAGAAAAACCGAGCGCCGAGCAATGGGGGCAGGCCGCAAAGTTGCTTCTCCAATCTGCAGGCATGAACCCTGAAAAACACCAATATGTGGCCGTTCGGCATGGCGATGCCGTTCATGACCATGTGCACATTTATGCGAGCCGAGTCGGCCTGGATGGTTCAATTTGGCATGGTCAGCATGAAGCCAGTCTTGTCCAAGACGCGACTGACCGCATCGAGCATGATTTGGGCCTAGCCATCACGCGAAACCGCAGGAATCCTCGTTTTATACCCCAGCCAACAGTGAAGTGCACCAAACAAGAAACTGAAATGTGGCGGCGTAAAGGCGTTGAGATTCCTCCAAAATTTTTGATTGCCGCAAGCATCGACGAAGCTTTGAAAAAGGCAAAATCCTGGGAGGATCTGACCGCTGCTTTGTCCATCAGCGGGATAGAGTTGAAGCGTAATGAGCGGGGGGTGGGCTACCGTTTGAACTACCTGGAACCGACGACAGGCGAAGAGTGTAGTTATAAAGCAAGTGACATCGGGAAATCTTATTCTTTCAAGAATGTCGCACGGCGACTTGAGGAGAATATTAATGGGCAAGATCGACCAAATGAAATCAGCGGCCAGGGCGGAAGCTGGGAAAGACCGTTTGAGCGAGATTATCCAAGGTCTAACTCGGACCAATCGACGCCTCGCAGAGGTCCTGACGGTCATACAGACACAGACGCAACAGGGGCAGCAGGGACAGGAGCCCTCACGGACTCTAGAGCAGCAACTGAAGCATACGCTGCTGGCCAGCATGATAATCGGGGGCATTCTGCTGGTCGGAATCTTGGGATGGCAGGAACTTCGAGCCAAGCCCTTGGCAGAGAAAGCAGCGAATTGGGACATGGTCGTGCAAAATTTTCAGAAAATGCCTCCGGAAACAAAAGAATGGATCCGGAAAAACCTATTCATGAACTAGTGGAGGAAGTTGGAATGGAACGTGAACTAGTCCGGTCAAAGGTACAGGAAACTATTGAACAAATCTTGGCTGAACAGGACCAAATTGAAACCAAGCGATTTGTCCAGGAGTTGGGGAAGTGGGATGTTGAGGCAAAATTGTTTTATAACGATAAATTACGAAGGATTATGGGCTTCGGGCTTGACTGTGATGGAGAGCATTTTCAGGGCCATGAGGTCGGGATTCCCTGGTCGTCAATCCGGGAAAAACTCATTTTGTCTGACGGAATAAAGAAAGTGGATCGCGAACCAATCCACATATCTCCTTCGTCCCCTGGAGGAGAAATAGTGGTGAAGCGGAGCAGGACGGAGGCGTTCGAAGCCGCGAAAAGGCGTTGTCCTGAGCTTTTTGCTGATATTCAGTTCGGTGAAGAAGATGAATGGGCACTATTCACATCTATCACATCAGTTGATGGCGATGGCGAGACTGAAACAGTTGAATTCTACGAATCTCCTTCTGGTAAAGAAGTTCAAATTAACCAAAATACCTATCAAGCAATTTCAGCGGCGCTCATCTACGGTCATGAGCGCTGGGAAGGTCCAGTAGCAGTACGATGCAAGACCCCTGAGATAGCCAAATTGTTTCTGCAGGCAGCTGATGACCACGGCGTGCCCATCTCTAACCGCGAGGAACTTGAAAGGCTCGCAACGGGCCTTGCTAGCTATCCTGTAGCTGAGATCTCAAGGCCGTCCGGGTCCGGGAGCGGCACTCCTACCTCTGTTGTCTTTACCGACTATGCTCAAACTCTTGAAAAGTTGATCGAATTTGAAGGATTCGTAGAGTGCGACGAAAACGAATCAAAAAAGGCAGATCTTCGCGCCAAACTTGACGCAATGGTCCAGCAGGGGGTTCAAGCAGATCCCAATCCCAAAGTTATGGACGCCTTTATTGAATCGGAAGTGGGTAAAATTGAGTGCATCGAACAGGCGGAAGCACTCCAGCAATATTTGATGAAGATCGGATATGAGACAAATCTTGATGATTTATACTCTCATATGCCATCTATGGGGTACTAAAATGCAACAGCAAATTAATAATGTAGAAGAGTTTGCGGAATTGGCTGATGCAATCGGTCCTTTTTGCAAGCTGACTGCCCTGAAAGAGTTGCTTGATGGTGCTCCACAAGAAGTCCGCAAGACAACAATGTGGGGGTATCTTCATGGAATTTTTGATGCACGTAGCCTGTATGATAATACATGCCGCAATGATTTAGGTGTTTAGATGGGAAACAGCCTTCATGGTTATCTGAAGAGGCGAGCTCTGCGCACTCAAAGAGTAGACGTACATGCTGCAATGAAGGCGTGGGGATCGCCTCATCCTATAGAGATAGTTTTCGTAAACAAGCAATATGCTTCGTGGAGTGGATGTAGTTATTCGTACAACGAAGATCGTAAGAATGTTTATTTTAATATTGCAAATTTTATTAATAAAGCAGCGCTTCGTAACAGGTTTGATCTGTATTTCAGTTCTATCGAAGACGAAGCAGAATTGCAAAAATATCAATTTTCATGGAAAGAACTTGAAGCTTGTCTTAAACGTGTAGAGTATAGACAATGTGCTGCACATGTGTACGCGCACGAATGTGCACACAAGTTCTTATCAATTAATCATGACGAATATAGAGGTCATGGAATCGCATTTTCAATTGTTAATACAGTTCTACTAATGCGACTTGAAAAAGATGTAGAGTCAATTTTTCGATTTTATAATTTTCATGAAAAAAGACAACCATGTTTCTGCTTTAAAAAGTATGGTCCTAAAACAACTTTAAAAGCTCTCCGGGTGCTTGTTCTTGAAGCAGCAAAAGCAATAAACGATGATTACATAGATATTTACACGTGTTGTGAAAAGGCCGTTGGATATCATCGTTATGTTGAATCTGAGCAGCTTGTTGTTAAGTTAGCTGCCAAAATTCGTCGAAAAGAATGGACAGAATGGACAGAAGCAGCAATAGCCCTCTTGGTGTATGCTGGGCTGGCGGTAATCATTGGGAACATGCTCACCTGATAGCGGAAGAACCCCCGTGAATGGTCAGTTTCTCGCCCTCGTCTTCTATGCGGTATGCCCTAATGTATTCATTCCGTCATACATCTTGCGGTCAAAGCGACTCAAGCCCTCCTTCGTCGGGATCGCCGCAAGAGCCATCCTGGGGCTATCGCCCCCTGGTCCCCCTTTAACGTATGATTTCAGCAGCCCTCATTCTGGCCATGGCAATATCAGAGTCTCTTCCAGGAAAATCTATTTGAATCAGAGGAGATTCAATGTCTTTCACCTGGAAAATCAGCTTGTTCTTGCTTCTCTCTTTTGTATGACGAACAGACTGAAAATCCTCAAAGGAGATTGTCTTGAATTTTTCATGCCTTGGCAGAAAAACAAATAATTCCTTGCTTAAGTCGATTGCAAAGCCGTTTTGGTAGCCAAGCGCAATAATGTCGAACGTCAGCTTGTTTTCCCTTCGAAAAACTTCAAATTTATTTTTCAGCTTGGCTTCATCGTTCTTACTGTACAATGCAATCCATGTTAAGGGTATGACAACAGCAGCAACGCTTCCCAATATGCCAAAGTGTTCGTAGCAGATCATTGTTAATATCGGAACTCCAAATAACATGAAGCAGCCTATGAATTGGATCATGAGTGGATCTCCTGTCGTTAGATTTTGAACTGGTTTGAATTATTGGCTAACTGTTTGACTAGGTCAACAGCCCGTAGATGGGTATACCGGGCCAACATCTGAAGGGTCTTGTGGCCTGTGATCATCCTTATTTGCATGATGTCCAGGTTGGTCCGCTCGAACAACCGAGAAACGGCCTCATGTCTGAGGTCGTGAAAACGTAGATCTTTAATCTTCGCTCTTATCCGCGTAGCTTTCATTGCCTGAGTAATTGCGTCTGCGGACATCCTGAAAACCGTTCCGCTGATGTCCCTTGGAAGCTCCTTCAAGATATTCAGAGCGGTCGGTGAAAGCGGGACAGTCCGTGCTTGGCCATTCTTCGTCTTTTGAAGAAAGACGGTGCTTGCTCGGAGGTTAACATGCTCCCATTCCAGGGACGCAATTTCACCACGTCTCATAGCGGTCTCCAGGGCAAACTTGATGACCTGGCTAAACCCTGCTGGAGCATTCTCGAGCAAGATACTCTCTTCCCCTTCTTCAAGGCGTCTTTCTCTTCCTCGAGAGATTCTGGGCTTCCTGACCTTTTTTACCGGGTTGTCGAGGTATTCCATCCCCCAGTCCTTTCGGGCGGTTTCAAAGAGCCGTGAGAGGGTTGCAAGGTCAAGCCTGATGGTGTTGCCGGCCACTCCCTCAGCTTCGCGTTCCTTGATGAAGCCAGCAATGTCCATCCCTCGAACTTTGGCGAGCGACAGTTGAGCAAGATTGCGCTTTTGGAGGAACCGGGCTCGGTTGATCTCGCGTTGGGCTTCGGCCAGCGAAGGGGCATACTCCTCAATGTAACGGTCAAGAGCCTCAGATAGGCTTGTGCGCTCGGCTTCCTTCGTACTGAGGAAGAATCCCCGATCCATTTTGCTTTCCACGTCTCGCGCCCAGGCCTCAGCATCCTCTCTCTTTTCGAAGGTGGCTGTTTGGAGAGGGTAGCCCCTGCGCCTGATCCGGACATTCCACTGCTTGGTTCCGCGCTTGTTTATGCTCGCCATTTCATCGCTCCTGTTGGAACAAGTGGAACAAAAATGGAACAAAAATACAAGAGGAACAAAAAGAAAGGAGTCATGCTTATGCATAACTCCTTGTTTTTCTTGGTACCCGGAGCGGGAATTGAACCCGCACAGTATTGCTACCGAGGGATTTTAAGTCCCTTGCGTCTACCAGTTCCGCCACCCGGGCACGGGTAGGTCTGTGTAGCTGCCAGGGCTGCAGGCGTCAACGGTTCGCTTGATGTCTTCATGGGCCGTCAGAAAGAGACGGCGTTGACCATGGTCCCCAGATTGGTGCACAACAAGCGTACAACTCTTCATTTTGAGGAGACTGAGAAGGAGAATGGATATGAAACGCGTGATGATTATTGTTTCGCTTGTGGCGCTGTCTCTGTCTCTGCTTCCCGGCTGCGGTCAAATGCTCTGCCACCCCACGCGGACGGAAAGCCAGCAGAATGTCGACTACCGGGAATGTGATCACATTGCGGCCCAGGCCGAGGCCAAGGGGTTGGATCGTTCCGAAGCAAAGGACGAGTGCATGCTCAAGCGTGGCTATGTCCGCGTATCCCCTTTCAATAAGGGCGGATGCAAACGCACCAAGGAAGTAGAATAGACCTCCATCCTAGGAAAACAGGCGCAGATAGTTCCGGAAAAGGCGCGGACTCAGGCGGGTGAACCTGTCGTAGTCACTGACGATTTCCAGACCGGGCACAATGGCTCGGCAAACCGGGATTTGCAGGTCGCGGCGCGTGAGGTCGGCATAATGGGGCGTGTACCCGCCTGCCAGGAGCGTTTTTTCCAAAATCAGCAGGTCGCCTTCTGCGCTGCCTGTGGACAGGTCGGGCAAGTCTTCAAGCCGCCGAACCGGAAGTCCCTCGGGAGTCTGCCCGGAAGCTGGTCCCGGGAAAGGATACGGGGTTTCTGTCAGGGCGGAAATCAGGGCGCGAGCCCCATTCAGGCTGCAGCCCGTGCCCTGGTTCACGTCGCCGCGAATCCCGAGCACCATGGATTTGTAGCAGGGCACGCCGAATTCCTGGGTCATATCCTGGAACCAGACATGGATGCCGCATTCTTCAAGCGCGGCAAGATGTTTGGCCAGAATTGGTTCCGAGGTTTGTACGCGGAAACAGTGACGCATATCCAGCGGCTGCACCGCGTCAGCATCTCGCTCCAGCACTTCGCAGAGGGCGGAAAGTCGCGCTTCGGCCATGGTATTGCCGGAGGCCAGGCCGGTTGATCCCAGCGCGCTGAAAAGCGTTTGCTCGTCCAGGTTGCAGAACAGGGAGACGAGTTGCAGCGGGATCAAGACGGGCTCTGCGCCGCCCTCCGTCATCCTTTCGCCCGTCAGCCAATGCAGAGTTTGTCTTTGATAGGGCACTTCCAGCCGCAATTTTTCCAGGTTCAACGCAGCCATTTGCTTCCGGGCGCTGTTCAGGTCTGCCCGGACCAATTCGCCGTTGCCGGCCAGACCGGTGACGCCTTTTTGTCCCACGCTGACGTAGGAGGAAAAGCGTTCGGCAACTTCCATGGCATAGGACGCCCGCGCTGCATTTTCGTCCAGGCCGCGTCCGTAGCTGGTCTGCATGCCTTCAAAAGTATGGTCGTGCCGCCCGTTCTTGGTGGAAACTTTGAACATCCAATGGCGCAACCGGGCAAAGGGGCTCAGGCAGGCTTTATGCTGCATCTCCGGCGTGGCGAACGCTCCGGCTTTGTCCAACAATTTCAGCGCGTGCAGCGCGGTTTCCAGGGCAGGCATGCGTTCCCTGGCCGGAGGCAGGCCTTCTGCGAGTTCCGCACGGATGTGTGTTGCCGTGGGCTGGGGGGGGCGCTGCATCTCTTCGGTCGTATAGGGCAGTTGCAATCCGGATTGTTCCGGGGCGGGGAGCGGGGTGTGGTCCATTGCCGCTGCCGCAAAGAGTTTTGCCCATGCGGCATGCAGAGGCTGGTCCGGCTGGAGATGGGAACGAAGATAGAGCGCCGGACTGTTGCAGGCCAGCATCTCATGGTCCAGGCCGTCCAGACGGGGGCGCAGGTGGAAGAAACGTTGATGATTGAGGCAGGCCTCAAGAAGCAGGGCGGCAAGCACGCGGTCCATGTCACCTGTATTGTCGGTGACGGCAGCTATGTACTGTTCGACTTTGCGCGTGCGCAGATTGCCCAACTGTTGTAGGGCGAATTGGTGCATGAAGTCGTCGAAGGGTGCTTCCCTTATATGGTCGAGAACCTGGTTCAGGCTGAGATTGGGCCCGGGCATGGCCGCGAAACAGCCCACACCGGCCACGGTGTCCATGTGTTTCAGTTCGTAGCGCATGTGAATCCTTGTGTTGGTTCCAAAAAAACTCGAAGTGCCGTTGTCTTAGCCTGCTCTGACTTCGGAAGAAAGGGCCTTGTAGTCGCGCAGGCGCTGGCGCAGGTAGAGTGCGGCGTCGGCCGCCGCGCCTCCTGCCGGGAATTCGTGCGATCCGCCCCCCACGGTGTGGAGGCGCATGGTCCCGTTGGTCAGTTCTACGAATTGGATGTCGTGATAGTAGATTTCCACGCATCCCAGGTCGGAATGGTTAAAAGCTGGCGGGGCGTACTGCCGGGGCGGGAAAATGCGCCCATCGCGGGTGGCCATGACCGCGTAATCGCGTTTTGGGGCGAGTACGCTGAGCTTGAGTTGGTCCGGCAGGTCGTGCAGACGCCAATGGTCGATGCTGCCCGAGCTGTCCGGGAAAACATAATGATGTTCGCCGGGGTGGATGCCGCAGGCCGTATGGCAGCCCGACACCAGATGTTCGGTGAGATCTTCTTCCAGGGAAGGATGATAGACGCGGACCAAATGCGCGCCGTAGAGGTCGGCGAACAGGGGCAGGACGCTCAGGGCCAGAGCTAACCAGGAGCCTGTGAGCCATGCGGCAAGGGGCCCCAGGAGATAGGCTGCCACCTTGAGCCTGGGGCTGAGGCAGAAATAGATGAACAGGTGATCCCGGGTGGGCACGTTGTTTCCCTCGCAGAGCCGCGGATATTCCCGTTCGGGTAGCGTTTTCGTCGAGCTACGTCAACGGGACCGGACGCCCTCAAGTGCCTTGATGACCAGTGGCGCGAGTGCTTCGACCATGGCTCGGACACCTGCGGTATTGGGGTGCAGCTGGTCGATGAGCAACAGGCTCGGGTCATGCAGATAGGCCGCGAGTAGATCCGGCAGCAACGGCACGCCGAAACGGTCCGCAAGGCGGGGAAAGACCGCGTCGAATTCGGCCTTGTATCCCTCTCCGAATTCAGCCAGACAACATACGCCCACCAGTACGGTGCGGATGTTTTTATCGGCCAGGGCCTCAAGCATATCCGTCAGATTGAGTTCGGTTTCGGACGGCTCCAGCCCGACAAAGAAATCATTGGTGCCGAACTGGATTACGGCCAGATCAGGCCGGGCGTCCAGCAACTGATCAAGGCGGTCCAGTCCGTCTTCCGTGGTTTCGCCGGAAATGCCCAGGTTCAGGCAACGTACGTCCAAATCCTGCTCGCGCAGTCGCTGTTCCAGCACGGCAGGCAGGGCCTGGGAATCGTGCAGGCCGAAACCTTCGGTAAGGCTGTCTCCAAAACAAGCGATACGCAACGGAGCCATATTATTCTCCCTTGACCCAGGCGGAAAGCACCTTGGATTCTTCGTTCCAGTCCGGCCCGAGCCGGGACTTCAGGAAGCGGGCAAAGGCGGCGTCGAGCATGTCCAGACAATGTTCCAGGAGATACATCTTTTCCAGGAACGCACCATCCGGGTCTTCATCATCCTTGGAGCCGCTCGTTTCGATTTTTGGTGTCTTGAGCCCGCTGAAACAGAAGTCCTCGGCTTTGAGCGTGAGCTGCCAAGTCTCGCCGTCCTGCTCGATGCGGACTTGGGCCTTGTTGACCTTTTTGCCGATACGCAGGCCGCTGAGAGCCTCTGTGAGGTCGCCGAGCGGACTGCTGACCGTGGCTGTGGCCACATTCTCGCCCTCGCCTCCCTGTACGGAAATGCGTTGCTCCATGACCACGGAAAAGCCCCGGCCATCCTTTGCCTGAAACGAGCCGCCGGTAGTCTCGCCGAAAAACCAGAGCCAGGTCAGGAATTCCTGGCCGATGATGCGGTTTTCACGTTCCACGAGTTGCAGGTCCATGGGGTCCCCTTAAATGAAAATGGTGGGTTCGAGGTCTTCCAGGGTGTGGGCAGACTTTTCGCCAAGTTGGTCCATGGCCAGGAAAAATGGCGTCAGAGGCTCCAGGCGCAGTTCAAAGGTGGACATGAAATAATCCTCGAACAGGGCACGAGCCTTGGCATTGGTGGTGTCCAGGAAAATACGGTGGTTTTGCGTATTCCAGACAGCCTGGAAAACAGCCGGGATGGGCAGGGAGCGAGCGCGGAGCCTGAGCATGACCTGCTCTTTTATTTCCTGCTTACGGCTGCGGGAGACATAGTTTTTGCCTTGTTCCTTGGCTTGTTGCATTTCCTTTTTCAAGGCGATCTGGAAGTGTTTCTTGAACACGGCGGGCTGAACGCGGCGTGTTTCCAGGCGCAGGCTGAAAGCCAGGAAGTGCGCCTTTTCCGGTGGAGACTGTGACCAGTCCACGTCGAGCATGTCATCGAAATTAGCCCAGCCAAAGGAACGCTCTTCCGCCGAGGCATCGATGTCCTGAAAGTGAAACTGGCGCAGCAGTTCCGGGACACGGCGCAGAAGATCGGCCGAAACGTCGTCCATGATGCGATAGCGGGTCAGACCCGTGCTTGCCGACAGAATGCCCAAGGCGGTTTCCTCCTTGCTTGGGGGTGTCCGGTATGGGTAGTGATAATCCGCTCAGGTGTAAAGCTTTGTGTGGGTATTGCGTTTCATGCCCCGGGAACGTAATTAGATACCCTTAGAGAAGGAGAAAATATGGTCAAAGACTATCTGCGCATCACCGCTGATTGGTTGGATGAACAGGCCAAGGCGGTTCGGGAGTTGGAGCGTAAAGCCCGTGTCGTCATTGAAGAGCAAGGCGATCAGGCCGGGTATGAGCGTCTCATGCGCGATAAGGCCGAATTGTTGGCGGGACTGGCCGAACACGGGACTGTTCTGCTTGAAGACGTTGGCGACGAAGCCGACCCTCTCCTGGAGCGTCTGGAGAAATTTTCAGCCAGCGCACTCAACGCCTTGAAAGTCGGCAGTGTATTCTATATGTCTGCACTTCTTTATCCTGAAGATCATCGGCCCGGCCAGGACAACGATCTGGAAGCGTTTGCAGGTCATGTTCGGAGCTTGGCGAAATAGAAAAATACAGAATCTTTCTGTTGTGCTTTTGATCTCGCAACCAAGGAGTCGAATTTGCCCAGCATTTCCAACGATGGGAAGCGACTGAAGATATTGCTTGCCGAAGACAGTGAGGACAATGTCCTGATCATGCGGCTGTACCTCAAGAATTACCCTTGCGACATCGATGTGGCCGAAGACGGCGAGAACGCTGTGCGACTGTTTCGTGCCAACACCTACGGCTTGGTGCTTATGGATATCCAGATGCCGGGCATGGACGGCTATCAGGCCACGGAGTGCATCAGGGAAGTGGAACGCGAGCGTGGTCAGGCTCCCGTGCCGGTGATTGCGGTCACGGCTCATGCCTCGGACGAGATTCGTCGCCGTGTCCTGGATTCCGGTGCTGACGGCTATATCACCAAGCCCGTGCCCAAAGCCCGGCTGCTGGAAGCCATTCGAAGTGTTGTGGAAGAAGGTGGGCGGCCTGGCTTTTAGACTTTCTGCTTTCCAGAGGCGGCAGTGCGCTTTTTCTGTGCATCAAGCACGATCTGGGCCAAGGCGTCTTCCTGGGTACGGTCCAGGTCTTGGAATCTGCCTGCGAGTACGCCATTTTCATGTCTGATAACATGCAGGACAAGCTTCTTGGCCAGGACTTTCCCTTCCGCGCCGCAGCTGAGGTGCAACAAGGTCCCCGCCTTGATCCTTTTTTCTTTGTAGAGCAGCCCGATACCGCAAGCGCTGATGTCGCGTACCCGAACCACCTTGGTCAACTCGTGGATTTTGGCCACAAGTCCTGGGTAGGAGACACGGTATCCCTGCCGTCGTTCTTGCTTGCCATCGGGACGCCCGCAAGCGACCTTGAACCCCAGTGTTTCGGGCGATGATTCCGGGTTTTCCTTCGGTGCCTTCTTTTTTGCCGAAGTGTTTTTTTTCAGCTGGATATCCAGTTCGGCAGGAAGGCCGACCTCAAGATTTCCCTTGCGTGCGTCCGGGCGTCGCTGGGAAGGTTTGCTTTTCTTTTTGGGCTTGAAAAGCGAGTTGAGGAAGCTGAATATGCTCATATCGCTCAAGTGGTTGTAGGTATTGCCGTAACAATATGCGGGCTATAACAAAAAGGCAAGGTGTTGAGAACAAAGAAAGAGGTCTTCCAATTTGGTTTTCCTCTTGACTTTTTCTTCTGTTCCGGCAAAGGAAATCTAAGAATTCATGCTGGAAAATTGGAGGAGGGACTATGATTGGTGAACTTCTGAGCGGAATGGCGCATAGCTCCACGCAGGGCTTTGTCGGTGTCTCCCTGATCTTTGTCTATCTTGCCTGGATCGTGGCCATTGCCATGATCCGCATCAAAGAGACCAAGCAGGCGGATCACCACTAGCATTTTTCAGCCGTGCGAACGGCGCGTTGTTTTCAACGGAAAAACCCTCGCAGCTCCAAGTCGCGGGGGTTTTGTTGTTTGCAGCGATGCCGCGCGCTAGTAGCGCCGGGTCATCCCTTCATTGACGTCCCGGATGACGTCCAACAGGTATTTCCCATAATCGTTTTTAAGCATGGGATCGGCCAGTGCGCGCAGTTGCGGTTCGTCGATGTAGCCGCGGCGGTAGGCGATTTCTTCGATGCAGGAGATGACGAATCCTTGCCGTTTTTGAATGACGTTGACATAGTTGGCGGCCTGGAGCAGGGATTCGTGCGTCCCCATGTCCAACCAGGCAAATCCCCGGCCCAGGACCTCCACCTCCAATTCGCCGCGTTCCAGATAAATATTGTTCACATCGGTGATTTCCAGTTCTCCGCGCGGTGAGGGGGTAAGGCCTTTTGCGATATCCACCACGCTGTTGTCGTAGAAATAAAGGCCGGTCACGGCATAGCGTGACTTGGGCTGGGCGGGTTTCTCTTCGATGCTCACGGCTTTTTTGTCCGCGTCAAAGGCTACCACGCCGTACCGTTCCGGGTCTTTGACCGGGTAGGCGAAAACGAGGCCGCCTTTTTCCAGGCGGGAACAATTTTCAAGAATGGTGGGAAGACCCTGGCCGTAAAAGACGTTGTCGCCGAGCACAAGGCAGACCGAATCGTTGCCGATGAATTCTTCGCCGAGCAGAAAGGCTTGAGCCAGCCCGTCCGGGCTGGGCTGGACAACATAGGAGAGGGACAGGCCGAGTTGGGAGCCGTCGCCGAATAGTTCCCTGAAGCGAGGCAGGTCGGTGGGAGTCGAAATGATCAGTATTTCCCGGATGCCTGCCAGCATCAGGGTGGAGAGGGGATAATAGATCATGGGTTTGTCGTGCACGGGCAAAAGTTGCTTGCTCACGACGCGGGTCAGGGGATAGAGGCGAGTGCCGGAACCGCCCGCCAGAATAATGCCTTTCATGGGCCAACCTCGCTTTTCATTTACTTGCCGGGCGGCATGAGATAACAGCCTTGCCGACCGGAAGTGACTATGACGCGGGCTTTGTGAAAATGCAACCGCGCCGCTTCCCGCCACTTGGAGGATTTGTCGCAATGCCGATCATCTACCGCTCCGGCGGCCCTGGTTCCTTTCTTGTTTTGCTCGTCATGCTGGCCCTGTTGGCGTTGGTGTTCGTGGTGTTGCCTGCCAATATCGCAGCGCATGCGGCCCGCGGCCTCGGGTTGACCCCGTTGCAGGGATTGGCGCTTCTGGCGGCCATGCTGTTGACCCGCAACGTCGATTATACGGTTTTTCGTAGTGAGCACTTGGTGCGCGAGGTTTTGGGCCAGGGGACGCCTCTGGCCGGGTTTTTCCGTGCTGCCGGTATGCCCGCAGCAACCTGGAAGAGCACGGATACGGCGACGAATTGGTACGCCAGAGTTTTGCCGTAAGCCTGGGGGGCCTCGTGTTACCCTTGGCCATGACCGTGTTTTTTGCCGCTCGGATGGCAAACGAGCCGGGCGCACTGGCCTGGACCGTGGGCGCCGCAGTTATTGCGGCTGCGGTCTGCTTTGCCGCCACAACTTATCCGCCCGCCCAGGGCCCCCGGTTGCCTCTGCTGTTGCCGCCATTCTGCGCCGTGCTTGCCGGGCTGATGCTTCAAGAGGTCCCGTTTGCAGCCTCGGCCGCTTTCGCCGCAGCCGTGCTTGGGCCGATTCTCGGCAGTGGTGTGCTCCCGTTGCTGTTTCCCGCCTACCGTAACCGGGTGGACATCCCACGGCTGGTTTTGGGCGGAGGTGCCACGTTCTGGGGTATTTTTTTCGGTTGCATTGCGGCTGGACTTGTGGCGTAACCGAGGCCATGTCTACTCTCATAATCGCTGTTAGTCGTTGTCTTTTGGGAGAAAACGTGCGCTATGACGGCGGCAACACTTACGACGCCAGGGTGATTGAGCCCCTGCGATCCGCCGCCAGCCTCGTGGGGGTTTGTCCCGAAGCAGAGTGCGGAATGCCCATTCCGCGCGAACCGGCCGAGATCGGCGGTTCTCCGTTGGCACCCGCCTTTGTCTGCGTCCACACCGGGCGCAACCTTACTTCACAACTCATGCCCTGGGTGCGGACCCGACTTGAAGAGTTCGCGCGGAGGCCCGTGCATGGTTTCGTGCTCAAGAGCAATTCGCCCAGTTGCGCAGCTGTAACACCTAAATATATACTAGGCCCCGACGGGAGGGTCGCCGGACGGAGTTATGGCCTGTTCGCGCGGGCTGTTATGCAGCGTTTCCCAGAAATCCCTGTTGCTGATGAGATAATGCTTCGCAACCCTCGGGCCATGGAGGGATTCCTGGCCAGGGCCGAGGCCTGCGCTCGACAGCGTGATGGAGGTGGTCATGACTGAATGTATAGCGAGTCTTGAAGTGGATGCCGTTGCAGGCTCACATATCGTTTTTCCCTGGTCCCGGTTACCTGAACTGCGTGCGGGCGATACGCTTGTGGATGTTTCCGGACCTGCCTTGCAGGCCCTTTCACGGCATTGGCTTCCTGGTGACGCAACCAACCCTGCCACATTTGCCTGGACTTTTGAGGCTCTGCGCAGCCTGCAGGCGGGACCGCTTGCCGATCTGCGGATCACGCATGACGGATATGCCCTGGCATGGATTACGCTCAGCGACAAAGGTGCGCGGGGCGAACGCGAGGACACCGCCGGGCCCCTTGTGCCGGTTATCGCGGGCCAGAGTTTGAAACTCTGTCTTGCCTCAGGATATTTGCTTTCGGATGACCCCGGTCCACTGAAAGCCCTTCTGGCCGAACTCGCCTTGACCCAGGGGTTTGATTTGATCGTTACTTCCGGAGGAACCGGATTGGCCCCACGCGATCTTGCGCCCGAAGCAACGCTGGCGGTCATTGAGAAACGTCTGCCAGGTTTTGAACGGGCCATGACAATGGAGAGTCTTTCCAAGACGCCGCATGGCGCTATTTCTCGTGCCGTGGCCGGAACTTTGGGCAAAGCCGTATTGCTCAATCTGCCCGGCAGTCCCAAGGCCGTACGCGAATGCCTGGGGGCGGTGGCTCCGGCGCTTCGGCATGCCCTGGAAAAATTGCAGGGTGATCCTTCGGATTGCGCGGCGCGATAATATCGTTCACAAGACTTGCCAGTGGTTCTTGCTGGTGTTAAACGCGTGTTTGAATGTTGTCGGGGAACGAGTCGGTATCCCGAAAGGGTTTTGAAACAACGGAGAGAACATGCTCAAACGGATGATATGGGCGAGCTTGGCGGCGCTGTTGGTTTTTGCTGCGGCAGCTTCGGCCCAGGAAAATATGCCCGAATCTGCTCAGGCGGCAGTCCCGGACGCCCCCATGGTGTATGACATGAAAGGTTGCGTGCAGCGGGGGCTGGAAGCCAATCCGTCCATTGTGGCGGCCCGTGCGGCGTTGTCCGGAGCCGAATACGAAAGCTATTCCACTTTTACGGATATGCTGCCCACAACGACTACGGGCTATGGCTACACGCACAGCGACCGGCATAAAAGTGAAGGCCTTGGCCGACGAGATGCCTGGGCGTTCAAACTGAATATCCACCAGCCTTTGTTTCCGGGTATTTCTTTGCTGAATGCTTGGCAAAAGGGCTTGCTGCAGGAAGAACAGTCTGCTGCGCAACTGAGTCAAGCTGAATTGAATCTCATCGGCCAGATTCAGACTGCCTTTTTGGGGCTGCTCAAGGGGCGTATGAACGTCAAGAGCGCCGAGGATTCGCTGGAGCGTCTTAAATCGCAGCTTCAGGTCACGACAGCGTTTTATGAGGTAGGCCTCAAACCCCGGCTGGACGTGCTTCAGGCCGAGACCGATTTGGCGTCTGCCGAGCAGGAACTGCTTGTGGCCCAAAACCAGGTGGCGACCCAGCATGCCCAACTGAACACGCTGCTTAACCTTCCCTTGGAAGCTGACGTGCAGTATGTGGGCGAGCTTGCAGAGAAGCCGTTCGGTCTTGATTTCAAGGAAAGTCTGACCCGTGCGTATGCCAATCGCCCGGATCTGCTTATCGGCGAGAAGTCCGTGGCTATCGCGCGCAAGGATTTCAATATCACCACCAGCAACCTGTTGCCTTCGGTGGGGGCCGACCTGGATTATACCAAGTACGGCAACGGTGCCGATCTTTCCGACTCCGCCAATAATTGGAATGTTGCTGCCCGTGAATCTTGGACCGCCGGGGTGAGCATGAACTATACCTTGGGCGCTCTGGGTGCCACGCAGGTTCTGGATACGCTTAAGGCCGACCAGAATGTGGAGCAGATGCAGGCGCAACTTGAAACCGTCAAGCTGAATGCCGGGTTTGAGGTCAAAGAGGCCCTGCTGAATATCTCAGATGCCCGCGACCGCATTCTTGTGGCGCGCAAATCCGTTGCCGCCGCCACTGAGGCGTATCGTATGGCTTTGGCTCGTTATCAGGCTCAGGTCGGCACCAACACGGATGTCCTGGATGCCCAGGCCAATGTCTCCTCCAGTGAGGCGCAGTTGATCCAGGCCATGGCGGATTATCAGAATGCCTTGTCCAAGCTGTATATCGCCATGGGACAGAAAAATCCTGGCCTGGAGACCGAATAAGTGCAATTCCAACGTCTTCAGGGCGAGAGTCCGGCTGGAGCCCCCAAGGTTTGCGATGCCTGTGGCGGCGAACTTTACGCTACGCGCCGTTGCCCTTGGGTGGTTATGCGTTGTAGGTCCTGCGGGGCCACGTTGGAGCTGCGCGAGATAGCTGATCAGATTGATGAGCCATTTGAAGAAGATATGGCCTGGATTCCCATGGATCGTCTCTGATCGGTACTATATGACCGCAAAAAGGACGTCCCCGAAAAGGGTGACGTCCTTTTTTTGGGTTTCGAATCAGGAGGGCGTTTCGTGTTCAAGCAGGCCTTGATAGAGGGTCAGCGTACGGTTCAGAAAGTCTCGCCCTGTCAGTTGCGACATGGTGTTGCGCTCCAGCTTGACGAGTGTGTCGCGGTAGTCGTCGTTTGTGACGGCTTGGCGTAATTGGGCGAGCAGGGCGCTTTCGTCTCCGGCCGGGAACAAACCCTGCGATGGGACCAGATCGGGCATGACGTTGACGTCTGAGGAGATCAGCGGCCGTTCAGCCGCCATGATTTCCAGCGCTGCCCGGGCAATGGCTTCGGACCAGAGCGAAGCCACCACTCCCAAATCCAATGCGGAGATACACGCTGCAACGTCGGTCCTGCGACCGCTGATGTGGGCGATATCTTTCAACCCCAACTCGTCGATCCAGTTTTGTACCTCTGACAGCTTGGTCGAGGTTTCAAAGCCAATGAAGAAGAGCTTGACCCTGTCCATGCCTGGCTCAGTGCGCAACCGGGCGACGGCTTGCGCCAGTTCCCGTTGCCCTTTGACTTCGTCGAACCGGCCCAACAGGCCGACGACGAAATCCTCTGCTGCAAAGCCAAATTCTTCGCGGACCTTCTGCCGCCCTGCCGCGTCAAAGCGAAAAGCTGCGGCATCAACACCGCCGTGGATGCACCAGACCTGTCGTTCGGGTGTGCGCATGGTCTTGAGAAAATGTGTGGCCATGCGTTTGTTGGTCACCACAACAGAACTGGCTACGGAGCGGTGCAGCCAGCGGTTGAAAAAATCGCTGCGCGGCAATCGTTGGTCGCCGCGGGTGCGGACAAGCTGAAAGCCCATGCCCAGCTTGCGCAGCAACCCCCAGAGGAAGAAGCCTTCGCCCCTGTGGCAATTCACGATGTCGGGCCGGAAGCGTCGCACCAGTCGGACCATGTCCACCAAGGCGCCGGCAAGGGTAAGAGGGTTGTTGGTATTCAAGTCCACATGGGCTACAGGTAGTCCCAGTTCCTCGGCTTTGGCAAAGACGGGAGTGTCGCGTAGGGCGAGCACCAGGACATGGTGCCCTTCGTCCCGCAGCAGGCGGCTGAGGTAGAGGGCATACCATGCCGTAGCGTTGAACCAGCGGACGTTGATGACCTGTATGACGTTCATGTCTTGGTTTCCTGCTCCTTGCGGACGGGGCAATACCGGGCATGCGGTTCGACAAGATCGCCGGAGACTGTGACGGAACGTTTCAGACTTGGCAAGAAGGCAGGGGCCACTTGTTGAACTCCATTGGAACTTGTCTTGCAACCCCTCGAAACGGGGGTCATTTTTCTGGCAAGACCTTAGGCGAAGACTTCGGTTTTGACGACGGCCTCTGATTTGATACGGTCAAGAATTTCGGACAGGACAGGTTTGACGTTTTCGCGTATGTCGCCGGCAACGATGATAAAAAGCAGGTCGTCTCCTGTGGAGAGTCGGCCTTCGTTGGCCTTGGCTATGATGCGCCAGATGCCGGGACGGCTCTGATATTCCTGGACCAGTTCGCTGATGCGCGCATGGTCCGGGTGAACCTCCACGGCGGATACCGGGGTCTTGTCTTTTCTGGACCAACCCCGGACCACTCCGTTATGGATGAGGATCATGCCGACATTGTCGGCAAAGCCGGGTTCCTTTTTCAATTCGGCAATGGCTTTGGAAATATCCATGTTGCGTCTCCTTTGGTTGTGAGGTGTCTAGATGAGCAGTATTTCTTCTCTTTTGCAAGCCCTTCCCAAGGTGTCCCAGTCACGAATGATCGGGTCAGGGTATGGCTTGTGGCTTGTCTGGAAAGGAACCCTCAATACGGCTGTCTCCCATACTCTCAAAGATTATGGTGTGATACCAATGGCAGCCGGAGAAGGCCAGTCCTTGTGGCTGTCGCCAACGCCGGAAATATTTCGCGCCCTGGCAAGACTTCAGATTTGGGCGCGCTTCAATCCCATGCCATTGCTGTGTCTGGTCATGCCGGCAACCGTGCAGGTGGGATACGATCTGACTCTTTCCATGGCCTTGCCACCGGAACTTGCCAAGCAAAGCATTGAAAGCCCCAAAGATTTTGAAGTCTGTGTGCATCCTCGCCTTTCAGATAACGTACAGCGTATTTCCGGACTGGCCTTGCAGCCTCGCGGCGCTATCGCGGGTCTGGCCAACGTGGACTGGCGGCTTTTCGACGCCGATGAAGGCTTGAATTACGAAACGCATTTGGATTGGTTCTTTGTGCTCAAGCCGATAGGGCGCATGGGCGAAAAGGACAGCATCCTGGGATGGCGGGCATGGTCGGAGGAGATTAAGAAGCTTTTTACCCGCCTCAGTCTCAAGTACATTGTCGGTACCCGTGAGGAAGTGCTGGTCATTTCACTCAAGGGACTGCGTTCTTTGCGTTCTTTTTGCCATGAAGTGCTCAAGCTTATCCAGGAATCCAAAGTCAAGCCGGAGCATCCCTATTGGCCGTGCGTCATGGCCGCAGCCAGCCAGGTGGGCAAGCAATTTTCCGAGGAATCCTTGCATAAGTTCAATCTGGACTGGAGCAAGCTCACTCCGGATGCGCCGCACCTCTGCTATCGTGAGGCGTTGATGCTCGGCGAGGGCTTCAAGGTCAATGAAGCCCGGTACGGCGGAGAAGAATCCCTGGATTCCTGGTGCAATGTCAGCCTTGGTGGGGAAGGAGAGGGTCGAGCCAAGAGTGAAGCCGAGATTATGCTCCCCCGGCGGCTCATGTTCTCGCTGTATCCAACGGAATGTTTCTATTGTGGGTTGCGCAGTCATGTCTCCAACGAGTGTCCTTCCCGTGTGCTCGACGAACCCCGGTCCGGTATTTGGGGGGCGTTGTCGCGTATGGACGTCAAGGACTTCCCGAAAGGCCTGTCCAAGCTGGATGAAGCGTTGGATGCCAAAGGCGGCCCGGAGAGACTGACCGCGTTGCTGAATCGGGGCAAGGACCTGGAAGGTCTGCTGACCGGTGCCATCTTTGAGATCAACGGATCTGTTCAGTTCCGCTTGCTCCAACGGGTCTGGCGGAGCCGTGGCAAAGAGTGGCCTATGGGTTTGGATCAACCCGCCACAGAGGAAGGGCAATTCATCCAGGAACCGTTGGCAGCGCTTCGCAGTGGGGATGCTGAAGGGGCAGCCGCCATGCTCAAGCAATTGCGCCTGAAGTATTCCAGAAGCTATATCCCGCTGTCGTTGCAGGGCTTTTTGGCTATGGAGGCAGGGGATCAACATCAGGCTCGGTTTTATTGGCAAGAGGCGGAAAGGCTCAGCTATACGCCGCTGCAACAGGGGTATTTCATGTTCCTTCAGGCCCGTAGCCTGGAAATCGAAGGCGATTACAGGGAGGCTACTGCTTTTTATAAACGGGCTTATGCCACTTCTCCCAAATGGTTGGAGCCGCTCTACCGGGCGGCAGTCTGCATGGTCAAGCTGGGTTTCACCGGCCAGGCCATTGATCTGTTTATGGACTTGCTGCAGCAACGGCCCGACATGTTCAACCGCATTCTGATCGATCCGGAATTGGAGCGCGGGCGGGCGCATGTGCTTTCCGCCATGTGGGATATCTGGGCCGATGCGGCTGTGGATCTCGTTGAGCAGCGGGCTCGCGTCGAGGAGTTGGATGCCGAGATAGACCAGCGCTTCAGCGAGGATCACGAATTTTACGAGTCGGCGCGGCACGGTATTGAACGCATGAAGAAGTTGGCGGGCATCAACAACTATGTGGCGTTCAGGGAATTGAGTCGTGATTTGGCCTTGTTCGAGGACAAACTGAAGCGGCAGGTTGATCGTGATGTGAAGCGCATGCACAAGCGTGTGGACTTTTTGGTGGAGCGCATCAAAGATGTGCAGAAGGAGGCTTCCTGGTTCCCCTTCCCCAAATTGTTGCGAGAGTTCAACAGAGATTTCAACTTATGTGTGGAAAAGATCAATTGGATCAACCACCAATACATCAAGTCCGCTGAAAATTTCCGCCAGGCTGCGCATTACATCGGAGAGGTGGAGGCGCATCTGGCCAAGCTCAAGTCTCGGCTTGTCACGTTGCGTATCGTCCGTGACACGACGTTGTTCGTTCTCCTGCTTGGCCGCACCTTCATCTGGTTCGAGCTCATCGGACTGGGGCTGGGGCTTGTCGGGTTGCCTGCGGCCATCTATTTTACGAGGGGCATGGAGAACGTTTGGATTGTGGATATGATTCGCGATCAGCAGTGGGAATTCCAAAAAGGCCTCATTTTGATCTTGAGCGTTATGGCTCTTTTGTTATCCTTGCTGAAAACCGCCATTTCCTTTGAACGGAAGAAAAAGGCTCTCTTTGAGCGGGGGCAGGATGAAAAATGATCAGAAACAATGGGGTGATGCATCGGCTGGTGTTGATCCGGCATGGACAGAGCCAATGGAATCTGGAGAATCGGTTCACTGGTTGGACTGATGTGGATTTGACCGAGCAGGGGCGTTCCGAGGCGCAGTCCGGAGCCAGGGAACTCGTCCGGGAAGGATTGGATTTCGATTGTTGTCATACGTCGCTTTTGAAACGAGCCATTGAGACTCTCTGGGTCGTGCAACGGGAACTGGATCGGCACTGGCTGCCCGTGAGCAAGACTTGGCGGCTCAATGAACGGCATTACGGTGCGCTTCAGGGGTTGAATAAGTCCGAGACGGCCCGCAAGTATGGAGAGGAGCAGGTCTTTGTCTGGAGACGCAGTTACGATGTGCCGCCTCCGGCACTGGAGCGATCGGACGAGCGTTGGCCAGGCCATGATCTCCGCTATGCTGACTTAAGTCCGGCCGAATTGCCGTTGTCGGAAAGTCTGAAGCTGACCATCGACAGGACCATGCCGTACTGGTTCGAGGTCCTGGCCCCTCAAATCCAGGCGGGCAAGCGGCTTCTGGTGGTGGCCCACGGCAATTCCCTGCGCGGGCTGGTCAAGTATCTGGACGATTTGGACGAAGAGGCCGTGACCCGGCTGAATATCCCCACGGGCGTACCGCTTCTTTATGAATTGGATCGGGATCTTCGGCCTGTGGCTCGCCGTTATCTGGGTGACCCCGCGGCCGTGGCCGCCGCACAAAATGCGGTTGCCGGGCAGGGTAAGGCCTGAGCTTGCCATGGCCGGGCGCAGACGCTACATCCGGCCCATGAAAAACAAAGATGTCATGGACGAGGCGCGATTTGTTCGCGACCTGTGCGACTGGTTTGACGTTCATGGACGCGACCTGCCGTGGCGGCATGGCTACGATCCCTATCAAGTGTGGATTTCCGAGATAATGGCCCAACAAACCCAGATGGGCCGGGTCGTGGAGTATTTCAAGCGTTGGCTGGACCGGTTTCCGGATCCGGAGTCTCTGGCCGCAGCGCATGAGGAAGAGGTGCTCAAGCTGTGGGAAGGGTTGGGGTACTACAACCGGGCCCGCAATCTGCACAAGGCGTCACGCGTGGTAGCATCCTTGGGTGGCTTCCCCCGAACGTATGAAGATATCCTTGCTCTGCCCGGCATCGGTCCCTACACCGCAGGTGCCATTCTCAGCGTGGCCTTCAATGAATCGTGTCCTGCCGTTGATGCCAATGTGGAGCGTGTTTTTGCCCGCCTCTACAATCTGGACAAGCCAGTGCGTAATGCCGCAAATCAGGCTTTTATCGAGGATCGCGCTCGCGCTTTGATTCCCGAGGGGCGCGCCCGGATGTTCAATCAAGCCCTGATGGAACTGGGGGCGTTGGTCTGTACTCCGAAAAAACCGGCCTGCGGGGGATGTCCTGTGGCTGCATGCTGCCGCAGCCGCGCTTTGGGGGTGGAACATGAGCGGCCAGTGCTCGGGAAAAAGCAGGAAGTCGTACGCGTCACAGTCGCCACAGGAGCACTAATCTATGATGGCCAGGTTTATATTCAAAAGCGACGTTCCGATGACGTCTGGCCCGGTCTTTGGGAATTTCCCGGTGGCGGGATCGAAGAGGGCGAAACCCCGGAACAGGCCGTGGTTCGCGAATATCTCGAGGAAACAGGAGTGCAGGCTGAGCCCGTGATCAAGAGCGGCGTGGTCAAGTACGCCTACACGAAGTTTCGCGTAACCCTGCATTGTTTCTACATGCGCTATCGCAACGGCTATACCCGTCCTGCCTGCCACGAAGCAGTGGAAGGCAGGTTCGTGAACCTTGAGCAACTGGATCAATTCGCTTTTCCAGCCGGGCACAGGCGTTTCATAGAAAACCTGCGTGCTGATCCGAAATTCATAGCTCTGCTTGCTTCCTGAGAATTCTGATTACTGGCACGGAACCTGCTCAACATGGGCAACACGGCCAGCCGTGTCCAGAATTTGACAGGAGGAGTGCCGTTATGGCGAACTCGGACTATTCGCAATTGATGCAGGCCCTTGGGGGAAGCGCTCGTTTGGAGCCGGGTACGGGAATGCCCCGCGCGGGCAGCCTGAATCGTGAGCAGGCCAAGGAGGTTGCCTTTCAGACGCAGATGCAAATGGCAATGCGTCTGTTTTCCGGCAATGAGAGCGAAGTCCGGTCCCCGTCTCCGCAACTGGGTGGCACGCTCATGAATGACGCCCTGTTGTTCGACGCGCTTTCCAGTATTTCGCAAATTATGCACGGCGACAACGGACTGGTGCGCGCTCCTGCGAATGTTGTTCGCGGCAGTGTGCCCCAACGCCAGGAGAACGCGATTGTGGCCGGGGCTCTTTCCGCCCAGTTTGAATCCGGTGAAAAAGGAGTTGAGGCCATCGGGTACGACCGTGTGGGCGGTACTTCCTATGGCAAGTTTCAGATCGCTTCCCGCACCGGCACCATGGATCGGTTTTTGAAATTTTTGGACAGTGCGGCGCCGGAATGGAGCGAGCGTCTGAGGGCGAGCGGCCCGGCCAATACCGGGTCCCGCCGGGGGAGTATGCCTAGAGAGTGGGCCAAGATCGCGTCCGAAGCCCCGGAACGGTTTGAGCGTCTGCAACGGGAATTCATCCGAGAGGATCATTATCGCCCTGCACGAGAGAAGATTTTGGCCCGGACCGGCATCGATGTAGACCAACTGCCGCTGGCGGCCCGAGAGGTACTGTGGAGCACGGCAGTGCAACACGGGGCATCCGGCGCAGCGGGAATCTTCAAGGACGCCATTGCGGCAAGCGGCCAAGTTGACAGCAAGCCGGATTTTGTCCGCAAGCTTATCGGCGAGGTCTACGACTCGCGCAAGGAACAATTCGGTTCTTCCAGCAGACGCGTGCGGAACAGTGTGCGTAGCCGTATGGATCAAGAAAAAGAGCTAGCGTTGGCCATGCTCTCTGGCGGAGGCGTCAGCCGTTTGGTTTGATTGGTTGGTGATTCTGAAGCCATGTGAGAAGCCGCTCCGAACCAACGGGCGGCTTTTGGCTTTAGTCGGGGGAATGCGTTTTTCTTGAGAGCCTGTTTTCCAACTCCGGGTCCAGCGGCGTTCGGAGTGTCCCCAGGACCTGGTCCACGGCGACCTGGCCTTGGTCCCATCCCTTGACCTTACGCACATCCTTGACCAGGGCGAACATGATGTCGGCCTGGGCATCGTTTTTATGCCGACTTTTCAGACCGCAGAGCGCGGCAGCCTGGAGAAGACTGCGTTCGGGAACGTCCTGGCCCGGATGTTCGCGCTTGAGTATGACATGGGAACTGGAACCCTGGACGGCGTGAAACCAATAGTCGAACGGACTGGCTACCTTGGAGAGCATTTCATGGTTGGCTTTTTTGTTTTTGCCGCGAATGACGTGGAACCCGTCTTCCGTGACAAAGAGGGATACGGCCAGGTCTCTGTACTTGCGCGGGAGGGCTTGCGGGGCGGAGACGTTGCGTTTCGGGTTTCCGGGGAGAGGTGCTCCTCCAGCGTCCAGTCTTGCGAGTTCCTTGCCTAATTCGTTGCGCCGCCGGGCCAGATGCTCATAGCCGCGGCGTCCCTTGGCGGCCAGCTTGAAGAGCCGTTCCATGTTTTGTGACGCTGTGAGCGTCGTGTCCAGCTGTACGTCTATCAACCCTGCCGAGGGATGCTCCAGTTGCAGTACAGAGGGTAATTCCTGCTTGCCGAAGCGATAGAGATTTGCTTGGAGCGCCTCTGCCTTCAAGTGGCGGGCCAGCATTTCATCGAGCCGTTTTTTTTCCTGATCCAGGTGTTGCAACGCTTTGACGGTCTTTTTCCGCTGCCGTTTGAGCTGGATTAATTCAGGTTGCTCCCGTTCCTGTTCAAGCTGAGGAAAGAGCAGGTGCATACCCCAGGCGGCAGCGGCTTCCAGAGCCGTGGCAAAGCTTTGATTTGTTCCGGGCGAAGGCCAAATCAAGGGTATGTCCGGTCCATGGACGGTTTCCGGTGAATGGAAGCGTTCGGGGCGTATGCCCATGACCACATGGCGGTACAGTTCCTGTGCGTCTGGCATATCCAGCGAAGCCAGTCGCTTGCGTAATGGCGGCGATATCTGAGGATGCTCCCGCCAGACGGTCTCGTCGGAGAGCACTCTCGTTAAATCCGGCCAATCCGGTTCCCTGTCAAAGGCGGAATCGAGATGGTCGGTGAGGAACAGGCCTTCACGAAGATCAAGAACAAGGTATGTTCCGGCATTCTCCTGGCGTGACGGAGTCAATTTCAGAGCCAGACGAAGGCTGGGCCAGTCCATGTGCCAGCCAAGAATCCGTCTGCCGCTGACCCGTTTGCGAAACCACATGGCTCGAGCAGGTGACGTTCCAGGATTGTTGGGTTTTTGTGCGGAAAAAAAGAAAAGGCCCGCGCTTTTGGCGGGCCTGAAAAGCAGATGTGTATCCTGCTCCCGGCCATCAAGGCAGAGAGTCCATGTGTTTTCGGCGGGAGCATAGATTTTCTCGATGCGTCGCCCCACCAGTCGTTTCCCGGCCTCGGCGGCCAGGTGGCGGAAGAAGTTCGCCTCCATGGCTAAAGGGCGGCTAGTCGCCCCGGACCTGTTCGTCCTCTTCCTGTTTGCTTTTGCACTGAATGCAGAGCGTGGTCATGGGGCGGGCCTTGAGACGCGCCGTGCCGATTTCGTCGCTGCATTCTGAACAGATGCCGAAGTCGCCGTCTTCGATACGTTGAAGAGCTTGCTGGATCTTACGGACCAATTTACGCTCTCTGTCGCGGATGCGCAGGGTGAACGCCCTGTCCGATTCGGCTGTCGCCCTGTCGGCAGGATCGGCGTATACCTCGCCGGATTCGGTCATGTCTTCGAGGGTCTCCTGGCTCTTCTGCATGATGTCATCAAGCATGCTCTCAAGAGTCTCGCGGAAATACTGGATATCTTTTGCTTCCATACCAGATAACTCCTAGGGGAAGGTCGGAGCCGGAATTGCTTCCGGTCTGCCGCGCTCGAATGAAGTGTGTGGATATATCAGAAAGTCGCCAAATGTAAAGTCATCGAATAAGGTCAAATATCCTGGTGCTTTTCTTTCTTAGAAAAAGTTGAAACCGGGGGTTGACAGTCGAGGGCGGCGCAAGTAAAAAGAGCGTCCCTTGACTGAGCGGGAATAACTCAGTGGTAGAGTGCAACCTTGCCAAGGTTGAAGTCGCGGGTTC
>JAZHDD010000064.1:0-43328 GCA_036541255.1 Desulfovibrionaceae bacterium
TAAAATCATCCTTCGCAGGATAGGCCTTGTGAGTACTTTGTTGCTTATCAGTGCCTTCGGCCTTTTTCAGTGGGAACTGTGGAACGGTGCAACTGTGGAAAAAGCGCGAACGATCGCCGTAAATGCGTTCGTCGTGATTGAAGGGTTCTATTTGTTCAATGCAAGGTCGTTCACCCGTTCTCCTTTCAAGTTGGGTTTTGCAACCAATCGCTGGGTTTTGGGGGGCTTTTTTGTCATGATGGCATTACAAGTTCTGTTTACATATCTGCCCGTGATGAACAGACTTTTTGCAAGCGCTCCGATCAATCTATTGGATTGGATCAAGATATTGCTATGCGGCTTGGCAGTCTTTTTTGTCGTCGAGTTCGAGAAGAAAAGAACAGCCTGAGGAACCACAGTCTTATGGCGTCGGGTCGTACGGCTACAGGGCAAGTAAAAGTTTCTGTGACTGGAATAGTAATCTTTAGGTTGACAACAAGTCTGGAGTAAAAGGCGTTTTTCAAGGAAAGAGTCATATCTCATTAGTGTCTTGCCTTGGGGAAAAACAGCCCCGCATTGACCATGAATAGATCAATGCGGGGCGTTCTTCGTTGTTTTCGCTTTGCGTTTTTTTATTCGGTTTTGCAAGTCAGAAGCGCCTGAAGGGCGACCTGGGTGTTTTCAACTGTTTTAGCAAATTCCGTGTCAAGGTCGTCCTTGATTTCCTGGAGTGCTTCGACGGCATTTTCCAGCTTGGCCATGAAAGCCGCTTCCTTTTGCTTTTCTGCTGTGCCTACTGCGAAATCCATTTGTTTGCCGTCTGATGTGACCCTCACGACGGTAGGGCAAGTGGCATGACGTCCCACATCGCGGAGAATGGCCACGGTTTCGTCAATCATATGCAGAGGAATATCTCGCTCCCCGCCAGACTCGAACACGAAATCGCCGTTGTCCTTGTTGTATCGAAAGATCATTTCACAAGAGCCACCAGTCGTCCATTCGCAATCATCTGCCTGCTTTCGCCACAAATCAAAGAGGTCATTTATTGATGGGGTCACTTCGCTCCTGTGATCAGGAGAGATAGTCAGTAAGACATGATATGAACGTAAAGGCATAGCGGACTCCTTTTGGGCAAGGCTATGAAGGTTGCTGAAATTTGTATTATACTTTTTTGCCCATAAATTTATAACAGCTAAGAGCTTACCGCGCAAGGCCACGGGCAGCTTTGTCTTCAGTATGAATGGAAAGCCACAGTCCGGTTTTGCCTGTCTGACATCCTTTGTCTTTGCATTGGGTCGTGCCCTTAAATCCTCCTGTTTGTGTTGACGTGTTTTTGGTGCGGTTGTTAGCCTCAAAGACCGATATGAAGATAAAGTTCACTGGGGTTGTGCTTGACACTGGCGCGTCGCAATCCCGGAGGGGAAAGCGTCAACACTGGACAGAGAGGCAATGAGTAAAAAAACAGAAAACATTCTTCCTGTTGAGTTTCTCTTGAATTCGTTCAATACGTTTTTCAGAATGGAAGCGGCAGGAGGGATCGTATTACTTCTCTGTACCATTGTAGCGCTTGTTTGGACCAATTCGCCTTGGGCCGCCAGTTATGAAGCTGTTTGGCATACTGGCCTGACTGTGGGGGTGGGCGATTGGACTCTGTCGAAGCCAGCGATCTTGTGGATCAACGATGGGTTGATGGCCATTTTCTTTTTCGTGGTTGGGCTGGAGATCAAACGTGAAATGCTGGTGGGCGGCTTGTCCACACCAAGCAAGGTCATAATGCCTGTTGCCGCGGCCATTGGGGGGATGGTCGTTCCCGCTCTCATCTTTCTGTTATTCAATGCCGATCAAGCTTCTGCAGGTGGATGGGGTATTCCCATGGCCACCGACATTGCCTTTGCTCTCGGCATCATGTCGCTGCTCGGGGATCGTGTCCCGATCAGTCTGAAGTTGTTCCTCACGGCGGTAGCCATTGTCGATGATATTGGCGCCATTCTGGTTATAGCTGTTTTTTACACATCCTCGTTGGATCTTGCTGCGCTTGGTGCCGCATTTATTGTTCTGGGCTGCATGGCTGTACTGAATCTCCGTTGTGGAGTCCGTCATTCCATTCCGTATTTGATTCTTGGCATTGTTGTATGGTTTGCCTTCCTCGCTTCAGGTATTCATGCTACCATTGCCGGAGTTCTCGCTGCATTAACTATTCCTGCCGGAACAAAGATGGATTGCACGAATTTTGTAGAGAATCTCCGCCGTGCTGCAGATACGTTTGAAATGGCGATCACTCCAGGCAAGACAGTCCTGACGAACAAGGAACAGCAGATGGCACTGCATTCCCTGGAACACGCATACGAGGCCGCTACGACACCATTGCAAAATATTGAGCATACGCTCCATCCGTGGGTTTCCTTTTGCATCATGCCCATATTCGCCCTGGCCAATGCGGGAGTTTCCTTGGATGGCGATATTCTGCATTCTTTGACTTCGCCTTTGTCTCTGGGAGTGATTTTCGCTCTTGTGCTAGGAAAGCAACTTGGTGTTACAGGAGCCTGTGTTCTCGTTAAAAAGCTCGGAATATCGGAGTATCCAGCCAGAACCACCCTTCAGCAGTTATATGGAGCAAGTTGCCTCACAGGTGTCGGCTTTACTATGTCAATTTTTATTTCCAATCTTGCCTTCGCACAGACTCCGTTATTGGTAGAACAGTCCAAAATAGCAGTTTTATTTGCGTCTTTGGTTGCCGGTGTGCTTGGATATGCTGTCCTGCGCTTGGTCGTGCCCATGGCGTCTTCGGCAACGGGCAGCCAATCGTGAGATTTTGAAGGTGATCGCAGGTCTATGGTATAACGCAACATGTCATGGGGTTTGGTTTGCATTTCTCCTGTTGGAATTTTAAGAAAGACAACGCGCAAATCCTACGTCTGAACTTTTTCCGTAAAGCTGATTTACAAAGAAATTGGGTAGTACCGTGAAATCGCAACAAACTTTTGATCCTCAAAAAAGGTTGTCGGCCAATGAAATTCAACGGCAACGACAGGTCTTTGAAGAACACGTATGCTTTTCGTTTATTCAAGCACTTTCCGGAGTGATTTTTATACTTAATCCACAAAGACAGATCGTATATGTGAACCCTCGCGCCACCAACCTGTTGGCCGTTGAAACACCGGAGGAATGCCTCGGGTTGCGCCCTGGAGAGGCTCTGGGATGCCTTAATGTGGCAGAAGGCCCCATGGGGTGTCATTCGAGCCGTTTTTGCAGGCAGTGCGGTGCGGTGGCTGCTCTGGACAAGGCGCAAGAATCCGGAGAGGGCAGGGAAGAGTGCAATCTTTTTCGAGTCAGGGCGGATTGCCCGGAAACGTTGAACCTGAGTGTGCTGGCGGTCAGTGTGGCGTATGGGGAACAGGACTATATTGTTTTTTCCGTGATCGACGAGACGGAGAATCGTGAACGGGAAGCCATGGAGCAGATCTTTTTTCATGATGTCCTCAATCTTGCCGGCGGCGTACATGGCATGATGGAGATCATGAACGAACCACTGCGGAAGTACAACGAACGGGCTGCTGAAACAGTGCTCTCCGCTACCGAGCGCTTGATCAATGAGATTCGGGCGCAAAAGGTGGTCAGCGAAGCCAAAAACGGCCAACTGGATCGGTCTGATCAGGGGTTGAGAAGCCGTCGGTTTTTGGAAGAGTTGACAACCCTGTACCAGGGATACTGGCCCAATGGGCCCAAGATCAGAGTCGCTCCTCAGTGTGTGGAGATAGAGTTCCTATCCGACCCGGCCTTGCTGGGGCGGGTCCTGGGCAACATGATCAAGAATGCTGCGGAAGCTTCGCAGGCGAATCAGGTGGTGACGTTGCATTGTGATGCCGCAGACGAGAGGTTACAGTTTTCCGTGCATAATGAAACCGCCATCCCCAAGGAGCTGCGTCTTAATGTTTTTCGTAGGGGGTTTTCCACTAAAGGCAAAGGGCGCGGCATGGGGATGCACAGCATAAAGCTTCTTGGCGAGCGCTATCTGGGCGGTACGGTTGGTTTCCGTACGAGCGAGGACAAAGGAACGCTGTTTTATCTCAATCTTCCTCGGGGCTGAGAAGCGTCTCTCCAGAGCGAGTGCCGAGTCAGATACAGAATGAGCCCGCTTCGGAATACTTCCGAAGCGGGCTCTTCTGGTGCGGGGAATACCGTTAGAGCTTGCTGTCGAATCTGGCCGCAAGAATGCGTTCGCGTTCTGATTCGGGGATATCCTGCCCCGGGGTATAGTAGTAGTTCACATAGAAACGGCCGCGCATGGTGCTGGGCTCGAATTTGCTCGCGAACATGTGCACGCGCCAACCGTCATAGTCCAACCATTTCTGGAATGTTGCCGCGTCGTTTTGCGATTCTTTTTTGGCGGACTTGTTGACCGAGACGATGGGCTCAACTTTGGCGCTTTCCGGCAATTTGCTCATGACAAAGCTGAGCACGTAATACTGCCGGGGTGCTTTGGACTGGCCTTCACGATAGGCGTTCTTGGCGGCAAAGGCGTAAAGGGTTTCCCAATCACTGGTCACATTGGCTGCCGCGGCATCGTTGAAAGCCTCAGCCGGCACGCAAAAGACCTGAATCTCTATGGTGGGGGGCGAAACGGTGGAAGAAATGCAATTTTTGACCAGGATGTCTTTCCACATCACCTTGTATTCTGTCCAGAATCGTACTGCCGCAGTGCGCAAATACTTATCGCTGATGTTATAGAGTCCGAGGAGCTCCGCATTGTATGTCTTTCCTTTGGCGTCGTTGCTGTAGTAAAGCAGGAACGCATTGCCCCCTTCAAAACCAAGGTAGCCTCCGCCGTCCCCTTCAATGGCCTGTTCGCCTGCCTTGTCAAAGTGAATGTTGCTTTTTTCGTTATAGTCGCCGGACATTCTTTGCAGGATGGCAGCTGCGACGTCGTGGGCATCGCTGGGCCATTCTTCGGCAAACGACAGAGCCGGAATGCAGAGCAGGCCGAGCAGAAGGATCGTCATGATTGCTTTGATATGGATATGCATTCTACGCTCCTTTTCTACCAGTAGCCGAGTTCATGCTGGTTCTGTTCTGCGCCGCCGCCGCCCGTTGTGCCCGGTCCCAGGCCGACCGGGCTGGGCATCTCCGCTCCGGGGTCAAAGCCGAGTTGCCCGCTGCCAAGATTGCCGATAGCAGCCTTTGTATAATCGTTCTTGGCTTTGGTGAGCTTTTTGTGCAGGTCTTTGGCTGTTGTCACGACCGTGTACGTCGTTTTTGCGACTTGCAGGGCCGTGCCCAAGGCTGGATGCGCCAACTTGATGGAGTCGATGATCTTGTCCACGATCTTGTCTTTGACGACGTCAGCGATCTGTTCAGCAACTTTGTTGTCTGATTTGGGTGAAGGCTTGTATTGCTTCTTGGCCTGGGCCGGTCCCCAAGGATTTTCAGGGGTGATGAGCTGATTCTCGATGCCCACAAGCGGCCCGACATTGACGGAGCTGCCCCCGATACCGCCGATGCCGCCTCCACCACCGCCGCCGCCACCACCGCCACCTCCGCCGCCCCCGCCGCCGCTACAGGCGAAGACGGGTCCGGGAAGTGTCACTGCCAATAATAGAGCCAGAGCAAGCGCGGTAAAGAAGCGCCCGGCTTTGCCGGGGGGGGATGCCATTGCTGAGTTTTTACAGTGCATGCGTCCTCCAATAATTGGTGTATAATATTGATTGGGATAACATGAGACCACATTTAAGGCAGTCTATCCGCCCCTAATATTTCGGGCAACAAAAAAGTACTGTTGTATGCGTTGGGCAATGGGTGAAAAATGATGAGAAAACGCCTGTCTTCTCCTGTAAGGAGACGGACAGGCGTTGATATTGTGGGATAAGATGAGTACGTATTGTAAATCAGAATCTATACTGCATACATATTAATTGTTTGTGCTACCGTGCAGCAGTTGACGACCTTTGAGTAATCCGAAGCAGCCTGCAAGCATCATATCCCCGCCCGGCGCCGGGAAAAAGGCTGGTTTGCCCGCGAGCATATTTCGCCTGGGACCGAGTACATACGTTGTCGCAAAACCGGCAGCTTCCGGCGGCAGGTTCAGGGTCAGGCTGCCGTGGCCGCGATCGGCAAAAACTTGCTCAAAGGGGAGCCGTCCCTGGCGGAACAGGGCCAGATCCGACCACAGTCCGTCGGCGTCCACGAGTCCCGTATGGTGTTCGTAGATCCCCAGGATGCGTCCCTGAAAAAGCAGAAAAGCGATGGTGTGGCTGTTGCCAACGTTGACGACACAGATGCCTCTTCGAGCGCATTCTTCTTCAATCTCAGGCACGTACAACGCGCCAAGGACTGCCGCTGAACCGGAGTCCGCCACCAGGCCGCCGCCCATGCTCGTCTGGAGATCCTTGAGTCTGGTCAATTGCGCCGGGACTTCCGTATAGACCATGGATTCGGGACGTCCTCCAGCCTCCAGGAGCAACTGTTCCCAGAGACGGAACCGGCCGCGCCGATTGGATTCTCCAGGATGGAAGCCGTGGTCCTGTGCGCAGGCCATGAACGCATCGGGCAGAGGCAGCTCCGCTGCTTCAAGAATCTTGCGCCAGTAGGCGGCGTCATAGTCGGCCAGCTCCACCGGGGAATGGTCCGGCGGGCATTCCTCCATGATGGCCACCCCCATGTTCTTTACCCGTTCAAGGTCATCGCCCATGGAATAGGCCGCGGAGGTCTGGGCTGCGACCCGGCCGCCCAGGGCCAGATGCTCCCGCAGCGCACCCATGAAGCCGCCGCCCATGTTTCGGCCATGCAGCCAGATATTCTTGCCGGCAAGAGCGCGAATGCGACGGGCCACTTGCCGTGCCGGTGCGGGCAGCACGAACTTGGGACAGTTCTCGATTTCCCGGTCCGGGAAATGGTAAAGCACGTCCTGGGTGCCGGAGCCGATATCGAGTATCAGAGTACGCTGCAAGTAATCCTCCTAGTATATGCGGCTGCCCAGGGGCACGTCGCGTTCCGGTTCAAGCAGGACCACGCCGCTGTTGCCGTGGCCGTCCACGCCGAGGCAGAGCACCTCGGACATGAAATCCGCGATTTGGCGGGGCGGGAAATTGACCACGGCGACCACGAGGCGTCCCTGGAGGTCTTCGGGATGATAGTGTTCCGTGACCTGGGCGCTGGACTTCTTGATGCCCAATTCTTCGCCGAAGTCGATCCAGAGCCGATAGGCGGGCTTGCGCGCCTTGGGAAAGGGTTCGGCGCGCAGGATCAGGCCGATGCGCATGTCCACTTGTTCAAATTCGGCATAGGAAATGGATGTGGTCATTGGTTGTCCTTGGCCCGATTTTGGGTTGGGCCGGGCTTCGGTTGCCCAGGAATGTCGCTTGACTGGGCCGGGCGGCTGACGCACTCTCGGCGCATGGTCATCCTCCTGAGCGTTTTCGTCCTGCTTGTGGTTCTCTTTCCACTCTTTTTCTACTTTTGCACGCTTCTGGTCAACCAGCGTCACGGCAGTCTTGTGCGTATTCGTTCGGAAACGCCAGGATTTTGGTGGAAAGTCGTGTGTGGATGGCTGAACAGCATCTGGTCCACCGCGCTTATCGGCGCGAGCTATCCCTTCCAGCGGCTGCTGGCGCGCAAGGGCACCGGGCAGGGCGTGCCGGTACTCCTCGTACATGGGCTCTACCACAACCATGCGGCCTGGCTGTTTTTCGGCCGCTGGCTGCAACGGGAAGGCTACGATAACCTGACGACCGTCTCCTACAACAGCTTTACGCGCACCTACCCCGAGATCGTGCAGGAGGTGGGCCGTGTCCTGGAGCGCATCATCCACGATAACCCCGGCAGCAAGGTGCTGCTCGTGGGACACAGCTTGGGTGGCTTGGTGATACACGGACTTCTGGCCGAAAAGCGTTTTCAGGGCTGCTTTGCCGGAGTGGTCACACTGGGTACACCGCATCAGGGCAGCGCGTTGGGTCGCATTGCCATAGGACGGCTGGGGCGCAGCCTCAGGCCGGACAACCCTCTTTTTCATACGTTGCGCGCTTTGCCGGAGCCGGAAGACGTGCCGCGTCTTTCCATTTTTGCACCGTTGGACAGTATGGTCATGCCGGAGCCGTGTCTGCGTATCCATAAGCCTGGGTGGCGCGAAGAGCGTTGGAGCATCGGCGTGAGTCATGTGGGGCTGATATACCATCGGCCCCTTGCGCGGCGCGTAGCCCGCTTCTTCCGGGAAATAGGGCAGCCTGGGGACTAGAGGGCGAGCAGGGAGGCGATCATTGCCTTGAGCTGCTCGGGGCGGAAGGGTTTGGTGATGAAGGCGCTGACCCCGGCGGTTTCCGCCAGGTTTTTCTGCGAGGCTTCTTTTTCCGTGGTGACCATGACGATGGGCGTCTGTGCGTGGTCCGGGTTCTGGCGTAATTGTTCCACCAATTCCATGCCGTCCATGACCGGCATGTTCATGTCCGTGACGATCAGAGCCACGGGGCCGTTTTCCCGGAGGAATTCCAGGGCCTCTTGTCCGTCTGAGGCCAGCCCCGCCTCGAAGCCGAGGTCAGTGAGAATGGCCCGATGCAAAGCCAGCATGGAGCGGGAGTCGTCCACGGCCAGGGCCTTGCGGCCTGGCTCAGGGTTTGGCTGTGCCGCCCACAGCCGTTTCAGGTCGGCGGCGGCTTCAGGGCTGCGGATGTCTTCCAAAACGGCCTGGAATGCAGCGCATATTTCCGTGTCGCGGGATTTGGCCAGCGCGGCCATGAGTTTTTGGGCAACGGCTTGTTCCTGGTACAATGCCCGGAAGAGCGTCATGGCCCGAGAGGCGACAATGGCGTTGGCCACCGCTTCGGCCTGTGTTTCCTCTCCGGCCAGAATCGTGGAGACGGTTTTGAGCAAGCCGGGATTGACGTGCCTCTCCAGGCCTCCCACCACGGCCATGAGCAGAAGTTCGTCCGTTTCACCAAGCCCGTCCATGAGGCAGATGACACCCTTCATGGTGCCGATGCGGCCCAGAGCTTCGTAGAAGGCGTAACGCACGTTGGGCGCATCGGCCAAGCCGCGGTCAAGGGCATCTACCAAGCCGTCCGCGCCGCGCCGCGAGCCGATGAAGCCGAGCACGTTGGCAGCCAGGATGCGTTCGTCCTCGTCCTGAGCCTGCAGGATGCCGAGTAGCGGTTCAAGGGCGGCTTCCCCCAAATCCACCATCACATCGGTAATCAGGCGCCGGGCAATGGGATTCTTGTGGTGTAGTTTTTCGGCAAGAAAAAAGATGGCCTCGTCCGTGGCCAGATCGCCGAGCGCCTGGATGGCCTTCCAGGTGGTCACGTCGCAGGTCTGGAACTTGTCCTCCGCAAGACTTTGCTCCACTACGTCCATCAGACGGGGCAGGGCGGTTTCATCCCGGAAAAAGCCCGACATCTCGATGCTTAGGCTGAGAATCAGGCTGTCCGTGCTGTCCAGGTGCTTTTGGAAGGCCGGGAGCGATTCGGGCGCGGCGATGCGGGCCAGGGCCGAGAGCAGTTCAAGGACAAGCTCCGGGTCTTCGGCATCCAGGGCCAGGTCGGCCAGGGGGGCGACGGCACTGCGGAAACGGTGTTCGCCTGCCGTGCGGATGCAAAGGGTGCGGAGTCGTGCATCCTTTTCCGCAAGGCCGCGAACCGTGAACGCTTCATTGTCGGCCAGAAGCGCGTTGAGCGCAATGACCACCATGGAATCGATGGACGCATCGCCGAACGGATCGGCGAAGAGAGCCAGAATATCCGGCAGGGCCGCAGCGGGCCGACTGGTGGCGATATCATTGAGGAGGGTGATCTGCTCAAGAAAATCTTTGTTCCGGAACCCTTCCAGCATGCTCATACGCGTTCTTGGCTCACGGTTACTGGAAACAGAACTCGATGGTAAATCTGCCGTTTGCGGCGGTAAAGGGAATGGCCATGATCGTTTCCGTGGTTACATGGGAGATGGTGTGGTTGTCGCCCAGGATAACGGTGGGGGTGGAGCCCTGAAAAACGTATCCCTGCTGGGCCAGCCCGGCGCGCGCCTGTCCCGAGACCATGTTGACGATCTCGCCCACGGCGTCCTTGACGTCTTCGAGAATGTCCTGAACATCCTCGCCCAGCATATTCTTGACGATGGTGACGGCCAGCCCCTTGGTGAACGTAATGGAAATGCTGCCGTTTTTTTCTCCTGTAAAGCCCACAAGCCCTGTAACATCTCCCTGCGCAACATTATTTTTCTTTACATAAGGCTTGCCTGCTACAGGCGTAATTGCAGCCATGGTCGACAGAACATCCACCGCGGCCTTGATGAAAGGTTTTGCTAGTGCCACATCCATAAAAAAGACTCCCTTCGCGTCCACACTCGTTGCCGGTCGTCAACGACCTTCCACGCCCCTCTTCTTCTCGAGCGTCATGAAGTATTGAGTTTACATCGTTTACCTTTCACTTGCCAGTGTGGTCAAGGGAAACGGTCCATTGCGGGCATCTTGCTCGGGGTGCAAGGGCCGCAAAGGGTTCCGGCCTTGTCTGGAACGCGGAAAACACGTACATGCTGCGCATTGCGAAACATTGGGAGTTGTTGTCTATGTGGCAAGGTGTGCTTGGACTGGCGGCGTTTGTTGTTTTGGCTTGGCTGATGAGTGAGGACCGTTCCCGGTTCGCCCTGCGCGACGTGCTCATGGGGCTCGTTTTGCAGTTCGGTCTGGCTTTGCTGCTCCTCAAGGTCCCGGTGGTCCGGGAATGGATGCTTTCGTTGAACAGCGTTGTGGAGGCGTTGCAGCAAGCGACCAACGCGGGCACAGGCTTTGTCTTCGGCTATCTTGGGGGCGCCCCTCTGCCTTTTGAGGAGAGTCGACCAGGTACCGCTTTTGTCCTGGCCTTTCGGGCCTTGCCCCTGATTCTGGTCATCAGCGCCCTTTCCGGGCTGCTCTATTACTGGCGTGTGATTCCCGTGGTCGTGCGTTTTTTTTCCTTTTGCCTGCAAAAGACCATGCGCGTGGGCGGGGCGTTGGGCGTGGGAGTATCCGCGAACATCTTCATCGGCATGGTGGAAGCGCCGCTGCTCATCCGTCCATATATTCAACGCATGAGCCGCAGCGAGCTGTTCGTGCTCATGGTCTCGGGCATGGCCACCATTGCCGGGACCATGCTCGTGCTGTACGCGAGCATCTTGGCACCGGTCGTGGAAGGTTCCCTGAGCCATGTGCTTGTGGCCAGCTTTCTCAGCGCTCCGGCCTCGATCATGATTGCCCGGCTGATGGTTCCGGAAAGCGGCCAGGCCACGCTCGGCAACGTGATTCCGCCGCAGGAGGCGTCCGGCAGCATGGACGCCGTGGTCAAGGGCACCAGCGAAGGCATCCGTCTGCTGATCAACGTCACGGCCATGCTCGTGGTTTTCGTGGCCCTGGTGGCGCTGCTCAACGCACTTCTGGGCTGGGTTTCCGGCACGGTGTTCGGGCTTGAGGGCCAGCCCTTTTCCCTGGAGCGCCTCTTGGGTCTGCTCATGAGTCCCCTGGTTTGGCTGGCCGGGGTGCCCTGGAACGAAGCAGGCACGGCAGGTTCGCTCATGGGCACCAAGATCGTGCTCAACGAGTTCATCGCCTATCTTGATATGGCCGCCCTGCCTGCTGGCTCGCTCTCGCCCCGTTCCACCATGATCATGACCTACGCCATGTGCGGGTTCGCCAATCTGGGCAGCCTGGGGATTATGGTCGGCGGCATCGGGGCCATGGCGCCGGAACGGCGTGACGAGATCGTGGCCCTGGGGCCGCGTTCTATTCTGGCCGGAGTGCTCGCCACTCTCTGCACCGGAGCCGTCATAGGCATTCTCTACTGAACCGCTCCGGTCCTGGACTCGCAGGCCCGCCAGTGGCATACCGGTCTTTCGGAGGAACGCCATGACATACAAGATCCATCCCATCGTTGTCGGCACCAAGGTGTTCGACAAGGGCATGATGACCCATCAATACGGCTACGGGGAATCGTATGTGATTCCGCTCTATGTCTGGTACCTGGAGGGCGGCGACAAAACCGTGCTTGTGGACACCGGCGAAATGCACCCCATCAAGTCCGAGGACCGGGAAAAGGCCATTGGCGGCCCGATCCACACCTTTGAGGAAGGGCTGGCAAAGTTCGGCCTGAAGCCCGAGGATGTGGACGTGATCATTCATACGCATCTGCACAACGACCATTGCGAAAACGATTTCAAGTGCACCAATGCCGTGATTTACGTGCATGAAAAGGAAATGGAAAACGTGCATTCGCCGCATCCGCTGGATTTCCGCTATCTGGAGGATTTTGTGGAGGATGTGGAGGAGAACGGGCAAATCCGGACGGTTTCCGGCGATATCGAAGTCCTGCCCGGCGTGAAGATGATCCACACCCCCGCGCACACCGAGGGGGGCATGTCCGTGCTGGTGGATACGCCTTCGGGCTCGGTCCTGATCTGCGGTTTTTGCACCATTGATGAAAATCTCAATCCGCCGCCGGCGATCCGCGGCATGGAAATGGAGGTTATTCCTCCGGGCACGCATATCAACACCAAGCAGGCCTATGACATTCTGCTGCGGGCCAAGGGACTGGCCGACAAGGTGCTGCCCCTGCATGAGCCGCGCTTCGCGGCCATGGAGACCATTGAGTAACGCACGGCTGCCGGCCGTCACGGGCCGGGCTACGCAAATTGAAATAGAATAACGCACGCTGCAACTGATACAAAGAGGAAGCGAACATGGCAGAAGACTTCAGGAAATTGCTTGTGGAGGAGACCCGATCCACTGAGGGCTGGGGCCGAACCTTCAAGGAAATCAAGATAGGGGCGTTTTTCACCTTTTCCGTGCAGGCCAGCGACGTGCACGCCAGCACGCCCGAGGAGATTCTGGACGACCCCTTTGGCTACGAGGCCTTCGAGGTCACCATCAGCCAGAACAACGCGCCGTTCATCGACACGCCGGGACGCGGTGCCTGGGAAGATCTGAGCAAGCTGGACTGGGCCGAAAAGTTCGGGCGTGGTTATGTGGCCGGGCTGCGTATCGCCGAAAACCTGCCCGTGGCCGATGTGCAGCGGGTTTACGAGGATCTGCTCAAATACGCCGGAAAGTAGCGGGGCGTCAGGCGCCGAGTCAGCCCACGGCCAGGAACCATTCCTTGGCCAGGGTCAGCAGCACGATGTAGACCAGGGCGGGCAGCAGGCTGGCCAGCTTGATCTGTTTGATGTCCAGCAGGTTGATGCCGATGCCGATGATCAGCACGCCGCCCGTGCCCGTGAGCTGGGCGATGAGCAGCGGGGAAAACCAGGCCTGGAGAATGCCCGCGAAAAACGTGAGCAGGCCCTGATAGAGCAGCACGGGCAGGAACGAGAAAAGTACGCCGAGCCCATAGGACGCGGCCAGGGCAATGGAAGCGAAGGCGTCCAGCACGGATTTGGTGTAGAGCAGGGTGCGGTCGCCCCGGATGGCCTCGTCGAACGAGCCCACTATGGCCATGGCTCCGATGCAGAAGATCAGTGTGGCCGTGACCAGTCCTTCGGTGAAGCGTTCGTTTTTGGAGCGCACCAGCCGTTTGAGCTTGTCGCCCAGAGAGTCCAGGTGGCGGTTCAGGTGCAGGAGTTCGCCCGTGATGCCGCCGAGCAGCACGGAAAAGATCACCAGCAGCATGTCTTCGGCCTTGAAGGCCATCTGGAAGCCGATGACCAGGACGCAGAGTCCCAGTCCCTGGAAAACCACGATCCGGATGCGGTCCGGGAAGCGGTTGTGCAGCACGATGCCAAGAATGGAACCGGCAATGATGGCCAGGGCGTTGACGATGGAGCCGACAGGCAGCATGGGAATCTCCGGGCTGAAGTGTAGCGTGCTGGAGCAATAGCCCTTTGGCGTTTCCGGCGCAAGCGTCCGGAATCGGCCTGTTGGGTTGAAGGTCGATGGGCATGATTATTTGCGTGTCTATGCAAAGAATGTGTTGACTCCCGTTCCAGCTGGGATATAGCTGGACCTTCGTGTTGAGAGAACGGCGTGGCAAACTCCGCATGGAGCGGGGAAACGTGAGCCGCGTGTTGCTCTCCTAACTTTACCTTTGGAGTTGATTCCTTTGTCCAAGAACATTTATGTCGGCAATTTGTCCTGGAGCTCCACCGAGAGCGATGTCCGCGCGGCCTTTGAGCAGTACGGCGAAGTCATTTCCGTCAAACTCGTCGAGGACCGTGAGACCGGCCGTCCCCGTGGCTTCGGCTTCGTGGAGATGGACGACCAGGGTGCCCAGGAAGCCATTCAGGCCTTGAACGGCAAGAATTTCCAGGGCCGCGACCTCAAGGTCAACGAGGCCAAGCCCCGTGAGAGCCGCCCCCGCTACTAGGCGGTAGGCACTCCACGATCTAGCCCGCTTCGGCGGGCTTTTTTGTGCCCAATGACCGGAATGTCGGCCCGCCTTGTTTTGGTGGCAAAAGAGGCGGGCCTTGCTCGGAACGGTTTCACGGCAAATGCGGTTGACACGCCGCCGTCATTCTCCTAAATATGACCTCCCCGTGCCGGGATGGCGGAATTGGTAGACGCAGCGGACTCAAAATCCGCCGGTCGCAAGGCCTTGAGAGTTCGAGTCTCTCTCCCGGTACCATGGCAATCAAAAGGATATCAGCCGTTGCGCTGGTATCCTTTTTTCCCGTCCGCGCGATGCGGGCTTCCTGCAACTATTCTTGGAAAAATATACACACGATGCGCGATCTTCCCATGTCTTTCTTTTCGGGCTGCACAGGCGCGGCCAGTGGCGATTTCGACTCTTCCCTCACCAGCGAATTTCTTCCCCAAGGCGTCTGTTCCAAGCTTATTCGTTATGAAGTCCGGGACGGCAAGCTCGGGCACGTCCAGTTTACCGGTGGGTGCGACGGCAACCTCAAGGCCATCGCCGCCCTGGTGCGCGGCATGGATCTGCCTGACGTGCTGGAACGCCTTGAGGGCATTACCTGCGGTAAAAAGAGCACGTCCTGCGCGGACCAGCTCTGCCGCGCTCTGCGCCGCCACCTTTAGCCTGCTCGTTTCGGAGCGCTTGTTCCGGAGTGCGCGTGTCGTCCTGGTAAACGCGGTCGCTTTCTTTCTGTGAGCGTCAGGCGTGAGCAATTTCTTCCGTTTTCCCCCCCTTGTTTTCAGGGGGAAGCTTCTTGGGGCGGATTGAACCTGCCGCATTCGCACGGACACAATGAATAAAGCCGTTGGCAGACCCTTCAGGGGATCGACCAACGGCTTTGTTTTTAGCGGCACGAAAATCAGCGGTAGAAACGTATTTCGCGGATAAAAGCTTCGGTGCCTTCCTTGCCCTTGGCTTTTTGCGTGTCCAGGGCCAGGGCGATTCCGGAGATGGCCGGGTCGTCGTCGCCTTCCTTGTCGAAGTAGGAGCGGTAGGCGGTCATGATGTCGAAGCGCGAGGTCACGATCTGGCCCAATTGTGGCCGATCAACACAGATATACCGACCGCCTTTCTTGAAATACGCGCCGACATAGGGATAGTTGATTTTGTCGTCGCCGGAGCACAGGAACAGGCCGATGAAATAGGGACTGTCCGGTATGAACAATGAACCGCTGGAAAGCCGTTCATCGCCAAGGAAGGTGATGACCATGATGGCTTCGTTGCGGACGCTTTGCTCATAGGAAGCGCCAGCGGGGTGCCGGTTCACGCCCCAGTCGATTTCCATGTAGGAAAAATCCGGGATATCGATCGATTCGTTGGGCAGCAGGCCAAGGGAAGGGCGTTTTGTCGTGAGCACCAACCCTCTCGGCCCAACATCAAGATCAATACGGTCGCGCTTTGTCGCGTCCTGCTCGAGCCGGAAGCCCTTTTGGGCGAGCCAGTCTTCAATGGAACCGTCAACATAATCTGTGAAGTTGACTGTGCGTACCAGTACGTCTGCAACTGCAAAGGCCGGTTGCAGACAGAAAAGGGAAACGATCGAGATAAGGCCAATCAGGAGCTTCCAAAGCATAACCAATCTCCACATTGGTGTTGAAACGCGGTCTCGAGGCGGACTGAGCGTTATATTCCGAAAAGCAAGGAATCCAGCAGGCCAACCAGCCGGGCCATCTGCGGCTTGGTGATGAAGGCGTCCGCCCCCACCTCCCGGCATTTCACCGTCATCTGTTCGTTGATGAGCGAACTGAAGATGATGACCGGAAGCTTGCCGAAGTCCTGGCTTTCCTTGAGTCTGCGGCAGAGGGTCAAGCCGTCCAGTTGCGGCATCTCGATATCCGAGATGAGCAGGTTGACGAATTCCGAGGTGGGCTTGCCCTCTTTTTGTATCTGCTCGCGAATGTTCTGGAAGTGCTTATAGGCCAGCATGCCGTTTTCAAAGGCGTCCACCTTGTCGTACCCCGCCTGCTTGAGGATGGTCAGGATGGTCTGCCTGATGAACGGAGAGTCTTCGGCCAGGGTGATGCGTTTGGTGCTCCGCACTTCCGGGGAAATATCGCTCGGCAGGATCATCTGGATGTCCGAGTCGAGCTTGGTCTCCGGGAAGAGGTTGGCCACGATGTACTCGAAGTCCACAAGCAGGATGTCCTTGTCGTCCACGTGCACCGAGCCGGTGAAATGGGAGGAGAACTGGTTCATGTAGGCGTCGAGTTGGTCGATCCTGTCCCAACTGATGCGGTGGATGCGGTTGACGCCGTCGGTGAAGAAACTGCAGATCAGGTCGTTGAATTCCGTGACCAGCGCAATGGGTCGCTCCACTTCCTTGCGCGTGCTGACGTTCAAGGCGGCGTACAAGTCGATGAAGGGAATGGTTTTTTCGCGCCAGAGCAGTACTCCGGGCATGGACGGGTCCGCATCCGGCGTACGGGTAAAGCGGCTTTCGTCAAAAGACGTGATTTGCAGCACCTTGGAAACGTTGATGCCGTAACTTTGGCCGCCAAGGTAGAATTCAAGGACTTCCACCTCGTTTGTGCCGCTTTCCAGAAGAATTCCTTTGTCCTCTTGCTGATCAGACATAATGCCCCTCGTATGGATAGTATCTTCTACCATATCCTATAGAGTTCCAATCAAAAGATTGCAACTCTCGGAACAGAGAAAAGCATCGTTTCATGTCCGTTCAGCATTATTTCTTTGTGCCTGTAACTTTTTCAGGTGGTCGTGCGACTTTACTTGTGTACGGCGAACGAGGGCGCTGTTCCGGTTGCGGTAGGGCATCATGTCCGGCTGCAAGCCGTTTGGGGAGACATTCCCCTCCATAAGGAGAGTGCCGATGGAAATCAGTGGTGTTGGTTACATGCAGAGCGCTGCGGCCATGCAGAACATGGGCGGCATGCGCGGTCCCAAGGGGCCGCCTCCGGATTCGGAGGAAATGGCCGCAAAGATGTCGGAGCAGATGATGTCCGAACAGGACGCTGACGGCGACGGCATTCTTTCCCTTGAGGAGACAGGATTGTCCGAGGATGTGTTCTCCGAGCTTGACACCAATGGTGACGGCACGGTGGATGCGGAAGATCTCAATGCGGGCGTCAATGCCCGTTTCACTGAGTTGCGTACCAAAATGGCCGAAAACATGGCCGCGAACTCGAATGGCGAAGCTCCGGGCATGCCTGGAATGGAGAACAGCGAAAATGCAGGCGGCGGGCGGCGTCTTCGCGCCAGCCAAGCCTACCAGGAACAACAGCGTCAAGCGCCGAGCATGTCCATGTTCTTTGAAGGCGAGATGCCTTCCCCGAACTCCGGCGAGTTGAGCGTGGCCGTCTAGATCTGTATGAAGGGAGTTGTCCGGGGGGATCAGCCCCCCCCCGGACTTGAGGGGGAAGGTAATGGGAGGCACGTTCGGGACGGATTTGGATCGAGCCGACATAGCCTCGGTGTGCAACGGGGACATGGAGGCCTTTCAAGGCCTCGTTGAGCGCCATGCCCCTTTGGTGGAGCGGATCGTGTCGCGCCATGTCCCCGGAGATCGCATTAAGGAAGTGGCCCAGGATGCGTTCGTTCGTGCCTGTTTTTCCCTCGGCAGTTTCAAGGGGAACAAGCCGTTTGCCCATTGGCTGTCCGTATTGAGCGTGCGCGCCTGTCATGATTTCTGGCGCAGGGAATATGCCGTCCGGGAACGGCCGTTGGCGGAGCTTTCGGAGAATGCCCAGGCCTGGCTTGACCGGGCCACGGCAGCCGAAGCGCAAGAGCTTTTCGAGCAGGAAACCGCGCAGAGGGAAGCCTTGGCCGTGCTGGATTGGGCTTTGGGCAGGCTCGGGCCTCTGGACCGTATGGTTCTTGCCCTGACCTCGTTTGAGGGTCACAGTGTCGCCGAAGCCGCCGCACTGCTTGGTTTGAGCACGGTCAACGTCAAGGTTCGCGCGTATCGTAGCCGAAAAAAGATCAAACGTCTGATCGAAGAACAGATGGGAGAGAGACCATGACGAAAAAGAACAGGGATGTTCTCGACGTCTTGCGGCAGGCTCACTGGGCAAAAGAATCCGAGGGCCGTCTGGATTCTGCCTGGGTCTGGAGGGTGATGTGTGCCGCGCGGGCCGAGAAGGTCATAGAGCCCGGGGCCGGATGGTTTGCCCGGCTTGGCGACCTGCTCCCGGCTGCTTGCCTGTTGGCCTTGCTTGCAGCGGGCTTGTTCGTGTTTCAGGCAGGGGACCTGCCGTCGGCAAGCGCGGACGTTCTTGGCCAAGGGTTTTACGGAAGCGAATATTGAACGCCTTCACGCGTCTCAGGGAGGAGAGCATGAAGAATATGAAAGCAATCGTCGTGTTGTTGCTCGTCTTTGCCTCAGGTGCGGCAGTGGGCTCCTACGCGACCATGCGAGTTATGCCGTATCGCATGCCGGAGGGGCCGCCCCCGGCGCGGCATATGGTCAGGGATTTGTCGCGGTATATCGGTCTGACCGATGCGCAGAAGGCTGAAGCCGAACGGATATTCGAGTCGCATCGGGAAGAGGTGGAAGCGGCGCTCGGCGAATTGAAGCCTCGGCTTGACGCCATTTTGGACAAGGCCGCGGCGGAGCTCAAACCGAGCCTGGATGATGCGCAACGCATCAAACTGGACGAATTGGTCGTGAACATCAAGGAACACAAGGGTCGTTTTCACGGTCCGCCGCCGGAATAACTCCTTCCCCTCCTCCGGGAGCGCATTTTCTTGGTGAACTGGTCCCAATGAAGAAAGTCCGTCCCAACTCGTGCTCCCGGAGGTTTTGATCCACAGCAGTGAACGCTGGCTCAAACGTGTTTTCGGCAATCTGTTCGTAATAGGAAAAGGCTGGAAAGCGACAGGGGCAGGGCGTTCGTTTGGTTCAGTTTTCCGTCGGAGGTTCCAGCAGCCGCAATAGGTCCCGGGCGATTTCGAAATGTCGGCTGTCCTTGGGGATGTCCTGCAGGGCACGTTGCGCTGCCTGCGTGTCCTGATCCGAGAGCGCGGCCTGGGTCAGGAGCATGCGTGCATCCTGGTCCATGGCGTTTTTTTGCAGATAGGCTTGAAAATACCGCACGGCATCACTGTGCAGACCGTGGACATAGCAGAGTTCGGCCATTTTCCGCAGCCGCGCGGCGCTGGGCGAAACATTCTGAGCTTCTTGCAGCGTCTCAAGCGCCGCTTGGGGGTTTTGCGCCCGGGCCCAAAGCCCGGCAATGCGGTCCAGCAGGGCCGCATCTTTTCGGCAGGCAGGTTTCTTCAACTTTCGGGCCGCCTGATCGGGCAGGCCCGTACCCGCATAGAGTCGGACCAGCCGGTCATGGATGGCCGGTTCATGGTGGAGATGCAGTGCTGTTTCCATTGCCGCCGCAGCATGCCCGTAGCGTTTGCCTTCGGTCTCCACCTCGGCAAGCAAAAGCCAGAGCTTTGCGTTGTATGGAGCTTTTTCCAGGAGAGCGAGAATCGGGCGCACCCCTTTTTCGTGCATTCCGGCCCGGGTCTGCATTCGGGCGTTGCAGCGCAACCAGTCCGAGTCCGGCTCGGACAGCAGTTCCATGGCCCTGCTCATGAGACGCGCGGCCTGTGCATGTTTTCCCCCTGCGCTCCAGGCGGTTGCGGCCTGGCGCAGGAGTGCGGGCTCTGGTTCTGGAGCGAGGTCATAGGCTTGTTCCAGGAGCGCGCCGCTTTCCTCCCAGCGCTGGAGCGCATAGGCGGCAAGCCCCATGTTGCGGCAGGCCGCCGGATCGTCGGGCAGTCCCTGTCTGGCTTGGGCATAGGCCTTGTAGGCTCCGGATGGGTCGTTCTGCATGTAGAGCGCGTTGCCCAGAGCCAGGAAAAACAGCGGGTGAGGCGGTTCGGTCCCTGCCTCGGGTTGTTCCAGGCGGGTTTTGAGCAGGGCGCGGGCCGCACTCGGGTCATCCTGGTCCAGCAGGTCGCGAACCTGGCGTAGCAGGGAGGTGTCTGCGCGGCTTAAGGGCGGAGCGTCGGCCCAGGCCGTTGTTACGGTCGAGAGGCAGATCAGGAGCAGCAGCACGCATCGCATCGGACTACTCCAGATTGAAGGATATGGGCACGCGCACCCAGGTGCGCACGGCCTCGCCCTGGCGCATGCCCGGAGAAAAACGCCACTTGCGCACGGTGCGCACGGCACTGTCCTCGAACACGCCGGGCGGATCAGCCTTGACCACCTCCACCTGGGACACGTTGCCGTCCCGTTCCACCAAAAAACGCAGTTCCACGCTGCCTGTCTGGCGTCTTTGCCGGGCCGCTGACGGATATTCCGGCGGGGTCTGGTGCAGGGGGCGCGGGGCCTGGTCCACCTGCCCCAGTTCAAAGGACGCGGGACCGAAGGATTGCGCAGGGGCGGCATTGGCTGCCGCGTCCAGGTCCAGACCGAGATGCAGGGCCAGTCCGGGACCGCCGGGCGCTGGTTCGGGAGTGAACAGGTTGGGGGCGGGTTCGGCAATGTCGCGCAGGTTCACGTCCAGGGGAAGCGGCTGGTAGTTCTCCGGGGTGAACTGCTGCTGCTCGGGCGTGCGCTGCCATTCCGGCGCAGCATTGTAAACCAGGGCGACCGGCGCATGATCCGGCTCGGGTTCGGGCTGTTCGCGGACCGCCAGAAGGGGCAGGGCCAGGAGCAGGAGATAGGTCAGGGCCGCGCCTCCGGCCAGCGCCGGGATAATGCGTTTTGGACCGGTAGCTCCTCCGGGTGACCGCATCTTATTGTGGCCTCCGGGCGACCACATTTTATTGCGGCCTCCGGGCCGCAATACCGATATTCCGGGCACCGGCCAAGCGGCATTGATCCACTACCCTGATCAGGCCGTCGGTGCGGCTGGCCCTGTCCGCCACCACGAGCACTGCCCCGTCCGGCGTGTCCGCCAGGAACGCTGCCACGCGGTTGCGCACGGACCGCACATCCACGGCGCGTCCCTCCACGTAGACCACGCCCTCTTCGCTGATGCCGATCTGAAGCGAGGGGCTTTGCTCCTGTTGGGCCGTCTCCGCTGAAGGGCGCTGCACCTCGATGCCGGACTCGCGCACGAAGGACGTGGTGACAATGAAGAATATCAACAGGATGAAGATCATGTCGATGAGCGGGGCCATGTTGATCTCCACGGCCCGGTTGCGGCGGGGCCGCAGGGAACGGTAACAGCTCATGCGGCCTCCTGCGTCGCGCCCCTGGCCAGGGCCGTGCAGAACCGTTCCATCCGGTCATGCAGGGTCTGGGCTCGGCGGCGCAGGAAGTGTCCGGCAAAGAGCGCGGGAATGGCCACGAGCAGGCCTGTCTGGGTGCTGACCAGCGCCTCGGAAATGCCGCCGGACAGGGCGCGGGGATTGCCCGTGCCCCAGGCGGCCAGGGCGTCGAAAGCCCCGATCATGCCCGTGACCGTGCCCAGCAGGCCGAGTAGGGGGGCCAGCCCGGCGAACACGATGATGGTGCCTACGCCGCGCATGGCCGCGTCGCCGTGGCGGTGGCTCAGGCGATGCAAAAGTTTGCTGTCCAATTCACTGTCGCCCGTGCGCAGGGCCAGGAACTCCCGGGCCATGTCGCCCTGCCAGCCCTGAAGGTCCTGGCCGTCCAGCGCGGCGGCAACAGCGTCCTCCGCGGGCAGTTCGGTCCTGCGCCAGGAGGCCAGTTGCCCGCCCTTGAGCAGGATCAAGGACCAAGCCCAGACCGACAGCCCGGCAAGGGGCCACATGACGCCGCCGCCGGAAGCGAAATAGCCGGCCAGTTCGGCTTCGCCGCCGCACAGGCTCATGCGTCCGTCCCGTTGCGCAGCAGGGTCACGCTGAAGGCCACGCTTTTTTCTTCCATGTCGGCCACGATGCCATCCACGCGGCGTTCCAGGAAGTGGTGCAGCAGGAGGATGGGGATGGCCACGCACAAGCCGAGCTGGGTGGTGACGAGCGCTTCGGAGATGCCGCCGGACATGAGTTTTGGGTCGCTGTTGCCGAACAGGGTCATCATGCCGAACGTGTTGATCATGCCAGTGACCGTGCCGAGCAGGCCGAGCAGCGGGGCAACGGCTCCGAGCACGGCCAGGGTGGGCAGGAAGCGCTCCAGCCGGGGCACTTCCTTGAGGATGGCGTCGTGGAATACGTTTTCCAGCACGTCGCGGGACGCGCCGGCATGGTCCAGTCCGGCTCCGAGCACGCGGCAGGCCGGGCTGTCGGCCGCGGCCGTGCAGAGCGTGCGGCATTGGCTGCGGTCTCCCTGCCCCAACAGCGCTTCCAGGCGGTCCAACATGCTGGCCGAGGCCATGCGGCAACGGGACAGGACCAGAAGCCGTTCCAGACCGATGAGCAGTCCGGCCAGACCCACGGCCAGGATGGGCCAGACCAGAAAGCCGCCGGAAAGCACATGCTCCCAGAAACCGTTTTTCTCGGGTGCGACGTCGAACCAGAGCCCGCCGGAAAGATCCAGGGGCAAACGGCCCGCGTGCGTGCGATCCAACGAATCGGCAAAAGCAGCGGCCAGTGCGTCTTCCGCCTCATCCGGAAGCGGGGCGGGAGAGGCGGACAACAGACCGCCCTCCAGAAGCGTCAGGCCGCCGATGCGCCCTTCGTGCATATAGTAGGCGACGTTTTCTCCGATGCGCAGCACATCGGCCCGGACCTGGTCGCCGGAAAGGCCGAGCAGCACGGACTGTTTTTTTTCCAGGCTGCCCGAGTCCGCCATCTGCTCCAAAAGAGCTTCGGCAAGATTTTTGATTTGATCGAAGCTTGGCAGGCCCTCGCCGTCCAGCATGGCGCGGCAGGCTGCCAGCCTATGCGGGAACATGCCGCTTCCCAGCGAACGCAGGAACAGTTGTTCTGCGTCGCGTGCCGCGTTGAGACCCGCGCTTTCGATCAGGCCGAGGTCCTTTTCCTGTTCGGCCAGTTCCTGGCGGGCCTTCTGTTCTTCCTGGCGCAAGATTTCGAAGCGCGCCTTGCGTTCGGCAAGGAGTTTTTCCTTTTCCGCCACGTCGGCCCGTAGTTGTTCCGCTTCTTGCCGCAGGCTCCTGGCCCGTTTTTCCATCTCCTGCCTGCCCAGTGCCGCCTGTTCGCGGACCGTGTCGGCCTCGGCCTGCACGGCTCGGGAAGCCTGGGGCCAGTCCTGGGACGCGGCGGCCAAGGGCGCGACAAGACAGAGCAGAAGCGCAAGCGCGGCAAGGCGTTTCATCGCATGCCTCCCACCGGCAGCAGGGCCAATCCGGCCGGCGCGGTGCGTTGGGCCATGCGCAGCGCCTCGGCCAGACGGGCGGCGTCCTCCTGCGGAAGCGACGACCAGCCCGAGCCGTCGTGGGCAAGGCTCCAGGCGCGCTGTTTGTCCCGGGAGAGGAACAGCGCGGCGAGCCTGCCGCAGCGCAGGGTCCAGCCCTGCATCGCGCCGCCGTCGGTCTGGATCACGCCTTCTTCCACCGTGGTTTCCGAACCGAATTGCGCCTCAATCTGCAAGGCCTCCAGGGTGCGGCGCAGTTTTTCGCCCAGGCTTGCGTCCGGATCGTCGAGCATGGCGCGGAGCGCGGCCATGCGGTCGGAGCGTTCTTCGGCCAGGAAGGGCAGGTCGTTGCGTACGGCCTGATCCAGGCGTGCGGCCATATCGTCCAGATAGGGTTCCAGAAGCAGCCGAATTCTTCCCGCCTCGGTGCGCCGTTCCTGCAAGAGGCGTACGGCCTGTTCCTGCTCCCTGATGTATGTTTCATGTTTGGCCAGCTGATGGTCGAGCCAAAGGGAGTAGCGCTGCTTTTCGCGCAGTTCTTCCAGCAGCGCCTCCCGTTCGGCGGCCCAATGTTGTGCGGCCCGCTGGGCTTCGCTGGCCGTTTGCAGGGCGTCGGCCATATCCTCCACGGTGTCGGCGGGATTGTCTGCCTGGTACGCGGAACCCTGGGATGGAGCAGTAAGCGCCAGCAGGAACAACAGCGTAGAAATTCGGAACAGACGGGAAAAGGCAGAACCGACTGATGCCAGCGCCGACAGGATGACAGCAAGGGAAGGGAGCGCAGGAAAAATGGTGGACATGTTTGACCTCAGGCAAAGCGTTCAGCTACCGGCCAGCGCGGCCAAGTTCAAGGCAAGCCTTCCCACAGGAGCAACATGATTTCAAGCACAAAATTAAAATGAGTAACACAAAAGGATAATGAAGCACATATCAATATCTTTAAAATGTCATTATAGTGAAAGCTTAAATATAACTATGCCTGAGAGCGGGGAGCAGAATTCAAAGAGCAAAAGGAGCGAGAAGAGCGCATTTGTAGCGTATTCTTTGCGAAAGTCTCCTTTCCTGGTCGGGATTGTATTGTTTTGATCCGTTTCTGATGTCGCAATACAAGATGCTTGGTTGCATGATTTTTATTTTGGTGTTACATGCCGACATCAAATCTTAAACTCATAACATGAAAAGAGTAAATTTAAAATAGCTGCCGTTTGGCGTCCCGAGGTGTCCCCCATGAACGTGCATTCCTTTTCCGTGTTGCGTCTCCGTTTTCTTCCCTTGGCATTGCTTGCCGCTGCCCTGCTTTTTATCGATGTTCCGGCCTGGGCAGAAGAAAAGGAACCTGCCAAGTCTGGGCAGGAAACAGAACAGCCGCATTCCGATGAACTGCGCTTGCCGGAAATGAACGTCCTGGCCAGCCCGGTCATCGAAGGCAACGTGGTGGACCGCTATGGCGCGACCACAACGGTGGTCAGCAAGGACCAGATCGAGGACCTCAACGCCCTGGACCTGCCTTCGGCCCTGCGCCGCAGTCCGGGCGTGACCATCAGCCGTTTCAACCACGTGGGTTCTTTCGGCGGCGGCGAGGGCGGCGCGATCTTCATCCGGGGCAAGGGCTCCAGCCGGCCCGGTTCCGAGATCAAGACCTATGTGGACGGCGTGCCCATGTACATGGGCCCCTGGAACCATCCGCTCATGGACCTCATGCCCGTGGACGCGGCCGAATCCGTGGAGGTCATCAAGGGACCCCAGCCCCAGCGCTTCGGCGACACGCTTTCCGCCGTGAATATCACGCCAAAGCGTATGCTTGGTGAGGAAAGCACGACCACGCTCAAGTTCGCCGGCGGCAGTTTCGGCACGTTCAGCCAGTCCGCGGAACATGGCGGGCGCGACGGCGGTTTCGACTACTACCTGGGCGAGAGTTTTATCCGTTCGGACGGCCATCGCAAGGATTCGGGAGCGGTCAAGGCAGGGTACTACGCCAATCTCGGCTATCAGTTGGATGACGCCTGGCAGGCCCGCGTCTATGCCCTGGGCGTTTCCAACCGCGTCGAAGATCCCGGCCCGGACCTGACGCCCTCGGTCAAGGAAGGTCGCTATGGCACTAATGCCCAACTGGTTTCCCTGAGCTTTGCCCATGACTATGAGTTGCTCGACGGCGAGGCCAAGTTTTTTGTGAACACGGGCGAGGGCAACTGGAAGGACCAGAGCGGTGCCACGGACGACAACTACAATGACTTCACCTTCTGGGGCGTTCGCCTCAAGGAGACTCTGCACCCCTGGCAGGGCGGGGATCTTTCCGTGGGCCTGGACCAGGATTGGTGGAACAGCCGCATCCGCAACGTGCTCTACAGCGGAGCGCCCGACCAGACCATCATTCTGCCCGAGTTTTCCCTGACCATGCCCTATGCTGCTTTCAGCCAATACCTGGGCGATGAGGACGGCTGGCATGTCATGCCGTCCATGGGCGTCCGTTTCTACGAGCACAACCGCTTTGACAGCGAAACCGCGCCCAACTTCGGTCTGGTGTTCGGCTACGCCGATACCGAAGCGCATGTATCCGTGTCCAAGGGCATCGTCTATCCCGGCCATGACGTGATTTCCATTTTCCCGGACGCCCAATGGCAGAACCTCAAGCCCGAGGAAACCGACCATTTCGAGGCGGGCCTGTCCCATTCCTTTGGCGAGTTCGCCGCGATCGACGTGACCTACTTCTACGACGAGGGCAAGAATCGCTATGTGTTCCGCTTCCCCGGCCCCACCTGGAGCAACGTGGAGAAGTACAATATCCATGGCTGGGAAACCTCGCTCACGGTCACGCCTCTGGATACGCTCTCGCTCTTTGCGGGTCTGACCATTCAGGAGGCCACGCCCGGCGACATGCCCTACGTGCCCGAAACCACCATCAGCGGCGGTCTGGCCTGGCGCTTCCTGGAGGACTTCAAGCTCAATCTGGACTGCCAGTACGTGGATAAGATGTTCGTATTGCGTCAGGCGCGGGCTGCCGGAGCGCTCAACACCCAAGAGGTGGACTCTCATTTCGTGACCAACGCCCGCATCGGCTGGAATTTTCAGTCCGAAATGCTGGCATCGGACGGCGAGGTCTACCTTGCCCTGGAAAATATCCTGGACGAGGAATACGCCTATCAGCCCGATTACCCCATGCCCGGCATCAACGGCATGCTGGGCCTGAAGCTCTCCTTCTGATCTTCCTGTGCGGGGGGAGGCTGCCCTTCCCCCGCTCAACCAAATGGCAAGCATGACTGAAAAGCATACTCTTTTTGAACTGCCCGAGGCCGCGCCGGATCACCTGTACGCGCTGTTGCGCAACGCGGCCCGGGGTTACAAGTGCTTCTTGGCCTTGCGCGTGGCCCTGGATGCAGGAATCTTCGAGCGTCTGCAAAAGGGCGGGCGGCCCGATGCATTGGCGGCTTGTCTCGGCCTTGATCCGCAAATCCTGGAAGGACTGTGTGCCCTGCTGGTTGAAGAAGGGCTTTTGGACGAGCGCGGGGGCAAGCTGTTTACTTCGGATGACGCCCGGACCTATTTGGTGCCCGATTCTCCTTTGTATCAAGGCGCGGTGCTGGAAAACATCGATGAGACGTTTGCCCTTTGGGGCCGCTTGTGGCGGGCGCTCAAGCAGGGGCCGCTGAACCCTTTCGAGGAGGGCTTGTTCGGCGGGGCGTTCCTGCCTGCACTGGCGGCCGAGACATTGGCTGGCGAAGCGCAGCGGACCGCCGCCCTGGTCTCTGCCGTGCCCGGCTTCTCGCAGGTGCGCGAAGTGCTGGACCTGGGCGGCGGGCACGGCCTGTACGCCCTGGCCCTGTGCGCCCGCAATCCGGATCTTCAGGCCGAGATAATGGACCTGGACCAGGTTCGGCCTGTTGCCGAGGCCAATATGCTCCGTTTTGGCGCGAAGCGTGTGCGCTTCACGTCCGGGGATGTGTTTCATTCGGACCTTGGCACGGACCGCGACGCGGTATTGCTCTTCTACAACCCCGGGGGCAAGCGGTTCGACTTGCTGGAGCGTATCCATGCCTGTCTTGCTCCGGGCGGCATTTTCGTCTCCAAGCACGCATTTTATTCCGAGAACGAGGGCTCCAAGGATCCGCTTGTGGATTTGGAATGGCGCATGACCGCTTTCCCAGGCGTCTCCAAGGGGCCGAATGTGTATCGTTTTCAGGGTGATCTCTGTTACGAAGCCTACCGGGCCGAATTGGAATCGCGCTTTGAGATTCTGGCGGACCACGGTCCCGAGGCGTTTGCCGCGCCCAATGTGGGCAAGTTCGGCGACCGCCTGGACTCCCGTCTTATAGTAGCCCGCAAGCGTTGAAATAGCAGGAGTGAGGAAGTTCATGTCGTGGCGGCGAGTTCTTTTTGTTTTTTTGATGGGTATTGTTCTGGCAGTTCCTGCCCGCGCCGAGAAAAGCAGGGTGCTTGTCCTGGCCGGGACCAGCATCGTGGCGGATGTGCTGCAGGACCTTTGCGGTGAATGGGCCGAGGTCCGTTCGCTGATTCCGGGAGGAGCCTGTCCCGGGCATTATGATCTGCGGCCCGGCGATCTGCGCTTTTTGCACCATGCCGATTTGCTCGTGCTGGAACCTTTTCAGACGGAGCTGCCCAACATGCAGGATTTGGTGCGCGCCGCAGAGAACAAGAATCTGAACACGCTGGTCATGCCCGGAGTCGGGGCCGGCATGCTGCCGGAAACGCAACGCGTGTATTCACGAGCCCTGGCCGCCCGGTTGGCCCGGCTCTGGCCGGAGCGTGGGTCTGAGTTGGAACAGGCCGTGGCCGAACGCGTCGGACGCATCGACAGGGTCGAGTTCGAGTCCCGGCGCGAGCTGCACAAAGCAAACGCGCTCGGCACCACGGCCTTGTGTTCCTCCATGCAAAAGGCCTTTGCCTGTTGGGCGGGCATGGCCGTGGCCATGGAGTATCTGCGGCCCGAAAGCATGGCGCCGGAGGACTTCGAGCAATTGCTCCTCATCGGCCGGGAGCGCAATGTGCGCGTTGTCTTGGACAATCTCCAGTCCGGGCCGGGGGCCGGCCGGGGGCTGGCCGAATCCCTGGATGCCGGGCAGGCCGACCTGACTTCCTTTCCGGGAGCGCTCCCGGGCGAGGACGATTGGGAATCCGCATTTCGGGGCAATGTGCAGCGGCTGATCCTGGCGCTCAAACAGGGTCACCAATGAAATCCAATGCGATCGGTCCCGTTCTGACTCTGGAGCGCGTTGCCGCGGCCTATGGCCGCCATGTGGCCATGCGTGACGTGAGCCTGCAGCTCGCGCAGGGCGATTTTCTGGGCGTGATCGGCCCCAACGGCGCGGGCAAGACCACGCTGCTCACCGTGATCAACGGTCTGGGCCGCATTATTGCCGGGCGGGCCGAGGCGTTCGGCGTTCCGGTCACGCCGGGCAACGCGCGCGCCTTGCGGCGGCGCATCGGCTACGTGGCCCAATTGCAGGAATTCGATCCGCTGTTGCCCATCACCGTGCGGGAAAGCGTGCTCACGGGCTGCTATGGCCGTTTAGGGCTGCTGCGCGGCGTGCCAGATGCGGACCGTCGCCGGGCCGACGAGCTGATCGAGCTGGTGGGGTTGGGCGGGCTGGCGCATCGTCCCCTGGGTCATCTTTCCGGCGGGGAGCGGCAGCGCACCGCCATTGCCAGGGCCTTGCTCCAGGAACCGGAAATGCTGCTTCTGGACGAGCCCACGGCGTCGCTGGATTGGCAGGCCCAGCGCGGTCTGCTGGGTCTTATTCGCACCGTGCACGAACGGTTCGGCCTGACCAGTCTGATAGTCACCCACGACCTGAACAGCCTGCCGGACGTGTGCAATCTCGTGGCCTGCATGCGGCGCGGCCGACTGGAACGATTGGGCTCGCCCGAGGAGATCGCGGATGCGGCCCTACTCAGCGACCTGTACGGCACGGATATTCAGGTGCTGAAACACGAAGGGCGGCTGCGGCTGCTCTTCTAGAGGCGGGAGGGGAGATGGATTGGGGCTTTCTGGAATACGGCTTCATGCAGAAGGCCTATCTGGCCGGGCTGCTGGGCGGCGCGTCCTGCGCGGTCACGGGTGTGCTCGTCGTCACGATGCGCATCACGGCCATCGGCACCTGCATGGCCCACGCAGCCTTTGCCGGAGCGCTTCTGGGCATGCTTTTGGGCATGGACTGGCTGGTCCCTGCTTTCATCTTCAGCCTGGGCGCGGCAGCGGTCATCGGGCCGCTCTCGGACCGGGCCGACTTTGCGCCCGAGACCGTGGTGGGCATCGTGTATTCGGCCATGCTCGGCCTGGCCTTTTTGTTTATCGGACTCATGAGCGGGTCGCGCACCAATGCCTTGAATCTTTTCTGGGGCAGCATCCTTACCGTGGAACGCACCGACCTGCTGCTCATGGGCGGCGTGGCTCTGTTGCTTCTGGCCGGGCTCGTACTGTTTTTCAAGGAAGTGCGTGCCGTGCTCTGCCACCGCAGCATTGCCCTGGCCACGGGCATCCCGGCCACGGCCATGTACTACGCCATGCTGCTCAGCGTGGGCCTGACCGTGACGGCCTCCCTGCGCAGCATCGGCGGCCTGCTCATCTACAGCCTGGTCATCAATCCGGCGGCCACGGCCTATCAGCTTTCCTACGACCTGAAAAAGATATTTCTGCTGGCGGCGGCCGCGGGCGTGGCTTCCTGCTGGCTGGGCCTGACAGCCTCCTATTGGCTGGATGTGCCGTCCGGCGCCATGATCGTCATCGTGTCCACGCTGCTTTTCATCCTGGCCACGGCTTTTTCGCCCAAGAAGCGTTCCCTGTCGCGGCGCGAACGCCTGGAAATCAACTATTCCGGACAGACGCTTTCCGGAGCGGAGCAGGCAAGGAGTGAGGATGTACGAAGCTAAGGCCCGCTTTTTCGATGCCCAGGCCACGGCGGACTGGGCCGACAAGGAATACGGGAGCGAAGAGGCTGCCAAGCTGGCCCGGTTGCTCTCGTTGCTGCCCAAGGTCCGTAACGCTGTTTTGCTGGAACCCGGCTGCGGAACAGGGCGTCTGAGTGCGTTCCTGGCCCGCGCTGTGGGCCCGGCCGGTGCGATTACGGCCATGGACATCAGCGCCGCCATGACCTCGCGCGCCCGGGCCCGGCTGGCTGGATTTCCCAACGTGGAGGTGCTCACTGCAAGTCTTGAGCATTGCCCGTTGCCTGAAAAAGCCTATGACGCGGCCGTGTGCCACCAAGTCTTTCCACACTTGGAAGACAAATCGCGTGCGTTGCAGATCATGTTCCGCGCCTTGAAAAGCGGTGGCAGGCTGCTGCTGACGCATTTCATCAACAGGGCGCAGGTCAACGACGTGCACCGCAAGGCAGGCACCGCCGTGGAGCACGATCTGCTTCCGGGCGAGACGGAAATGATCGATCTGCTGGAATCCGCCGGGTTCAAGGTGCTCAGCCTGAAGGACGATGACCAGGGCTATTTTCTGACGGCGCAGCGCTGACCAGCCTTCCGGGCGGTTTGCCCGCCGGGGCGCGCCATGCTATGGGGGCGGGTCGCATGGTAACGCCGTATCGCCCAAAGGAGGGTGCCCTTGGCCTTCAGTCTGCCCGTACACCTTGAACGCCTGTTTTTACCCCTGGCCCTGGGGTGTTCCGCCGCCGCTCTTGTTGAGCCGGAACTGTTCGTCTGGATCAAGCCGCATATCGCCCTGGCCTTGGGGCTGATCATGTTCGGCATGGGCCTGACATTGGAGTTCTCGGATTTCAAAGGGGTCCTGAAGCGTTGGCCTCTGCTGCTGGCGGGCGCGACATTGCAATATACGATCATGCCGCTTTTGGCCGTGGCAGCAAGCACCTTGTTCGGGCTGGATTTTCCTGCGGCGCTCGGTCTGGCGTTGGTGGGAGCCTGCCCGGGCGGCACCGCCTCCAACGTGATCACCTACCTGGCCAAAGGCAATGTGGCCCTTTCCGTTTCCATGACCCTGGTTTCCACGGCCCTGGCGCCGATTCTGACTCCGGCCATCGTCTACGCCCTGTACGACGCGCAGATAGCCATCGATTTTTGGGGCATGGCCCGGTCCGTGTTCTGGATCGTGGTCTTTCCGCTCGTGGACGGACTGGTCTTGCGGCGGCTGTTGCGCGAGCGTGTTTCCGGGCTGGTGCGCATTTTTCCCTCCGTATCCATTGTGACCATCACCCTGGTCATCGCCTGCGTGGTGGGCCTGAACCGGACGACCATTCTGGCCTTGCCCCTGCTGGTGCTTGGAGCTGTATTTGTTCATAATACTGCCGGGTTCATTTTAGGCTATGCCGTCGGTCGGCTGCTTTCGGCGGACCGCAAGGACGCCATTACGATTTCCATCGAAGTGGGCATGCAGAATTCCGGTTTGGGCGTGGCCCTGGCCCAGTCCTTTTTCTCGGTGCGCGCGGCCTTGCCCGGCGCGCTTTTCAGCCTGGTGCAGAATCTCGTGGGCGTGGGTCTGGCTCGGTTCTGGACGCGGGAAGTCGAGGATGAGCCGTATCTCTCCAAAGAATGCGCAAGATGAGCTTTGACGGTCCGCATGGTCACTGTGTATAAATTTCGCTCCGTTGGGCGTGTCCGTTTGCGCTCGGTATTTCATTGCATATGCAGAGGCAGGAATGAAGAACAACGTTACGCCGCATAGGGGACTCGTGGACAGGGCGGCCCGGGAAAAAGCGTCCGGTCATAAGGGCTGCGTATGCTGGTTCACGGGACTTTCCGGTGCGGGGAAATCCACCATAGCCCATGCCGTGGAAAAGCGGCTTTTCGATCTGGGCATCCGGGCATACGTCTTTGACGGCGACAATGTACGCCACGGTCTGTGTCGGGATTTGGGCTTTTCTCCTGAGGACCGGGCAGAGAACACGAGGCGCATTGCCGAGGTGGCCAAGCTCTTCGTGGACAATGGCACGGTCTGCCTCTGCGCGTTCATCTCCCCTCTTGTGGAGGACCGCGAAAGGGTCCGGGCCATTCTGGGCGACGACTACAACGAAATATTCGTGGATTGCCCCGTGCCCGTGTGCGAAAGCCGCGACGTGAAAGGCTATTACCGCCTGGCGCGGGAGGGCAAGATTCTCAATTACACGGGCGTCTCGGCCCCTTACGAGGCTCCTGTGGAGCCCGGCTTGGCCCTGCGTACGCATGAACTGTCTCTGGAGCAGTGCGTGGAGCAGACCCTGCGGTTCGTGCTGGAAAAGGTGCGGAACGGCAAATAGGCAGCGTCGCGCCGCCAACGGTTTATTTTTCGAGCAGTCCCTGCAGCAGGGCTTCGGTCCTGTCCACCATCCGCTCCAGGCTGAAATGTTCCTCCACCCGGGCGCGCAAGGCCCGGCGCAGGCTCTCGCCCTCGTCCGCCTGCCGTTGCAGCATGGCGCACATGGCCTCGGCAAGGGCCTTGGGGTCGCGCGGCGGCACGGTCAGTCCCAGGTCGCCGAGGATCAGGGCGCTGTCACCCACGTCCGTGGCCACGCAGGGCGTGCCGCAGGCCATGGCCTCGCCCAGCACGTTGGGAAAGCCTTCACCATAGGAAGAGAGACAGACAAGGTCCAGGGCGTTATAGATTTCGGGCATGTCGGTGCGTGCTCCGGCCCAGAGAAGACGTTGTCCGAGGCCGAGTTTATCGGCCAGTTGCTTCAGTTCCAGCGCGTAATCTTCCTTCCCCTGCCCCACGCAGACGAACCGTGCGGCGTACATACGGGCCGCAACCAGGGCGGCCGCCTCCAGAAAAACAGGGTGATCCTTCATGGGGTCCAGTCTGCCGGGCAGCGCCACAAGCGGCGCGTTGTCCGGGATACCCCATTCCCGGCGGATTGCCTGGCGCGCTTCTGCAAGAGGGCAAAACCGCCGAACGTCAATGCCGTTTTGTACCACGCGCATGCGCTGCCGTGGAAATCCCTGGTCCGAGGCGTGGTCGAATCCGGCCTGCGAATTGACCAGGATCAGGTCGGCCCGGGCGGCCAGCCTTTGCTCCACCGTGTAATGCAGCCGTTCGAGAAGGCCGTAGCGGGCCAAATCCATGAAGGAGGCGCGTACTCCCCAGACGGCCTTGCAGGAGGCGGGGCAGAATCCCGGCAAAACAGTGAGCAGGTTGGCCGTGCCCAGATAGCCGTGGATGACTTCTGGGGAAAGGCTGCAAATCAGCTTGCGCAGCCGGAGCAGAAAACCGGACAAATCCCAGCGGCCTTGCTTGCCCAGGGACTGGAGCGTCGGACCATGCAGGTCCGTTTCCAGGTCGCCGCCGGGATAAAAGACCGCGACATGAATGTCGTGCCCGCGAGCGGACAGACCGTTGGCCAGGGCCGCGAGCTGACGCTCGGCACCGCCGGATTCGAGGGAGCGGGCAAGAAAGAGCAGCTTCATGGGGCCTCGGGGGAAATGCGTTCGTTTATGGGAGTGACCATTTCCACCAAACCGCTTTCAAGGACTTCCCGGGCAAAGAGCGCGTGCCCGCGGGAGTTCCAGTGCATGTCCGCGGCAAAATCGAAGCGTTTGCGGTGTTGGTGCCAGTCGCCTGCAAAGACCTCCTGCATGTCCACGGTCCGGTATCCCCGGGCCTGGGCGGAATTGAGAAAGAAGCGGCGCATGGTTCCGAAGTAGGTGGATGCGGATTTTTCACGATCGGAATCGTCGTACAGGGCGGGCCGGATGCCGTCGACCACGAACAGGATTTTTTTCGGGGGGAGCTGCGCCAAGCCGGGGAGTTGGTCGAGGAAGGCAATGGCCGCCTCCTGAGATTTTCGCAGGCGGTCGGAAGAAACCGTTGCCAAAGTCTGGCCCGCATATTCCGGCGAGGATTGTTGTGCCCGGAATTGCTGCATGCGTTCAATCAGATGCAGGTTGGTGAATAGGTACATCAGCAGACGGGAGCGTGTGACGATCTTGACGCCCAGGCCCGGGGTGTAGTCGATGCGGTGCAGAACGAGCTTGCCGCCTTCCCTGCGGAAGTAGTGAAAGCCGGGGGCGCTTTTGTATTCGAGCAGGGATTCGTCGAAATCGTTGCCGACAATGACGAAGGTCATGTACTGAGGAGAAAACTCCTCGCGCACCCACGAGGCCGTGGCCAGATACTGCGAGAGCGGAGCCCCGGAGCGGCCAAAGCTGTAAACACGCATCCGGCCCTCCAGTGCCTCAGCCAGCCGCCCAAACCCCGTTTCCCGGTACGGGACCATGGCCGCTTCGACATAAGAGTCGCCGATGACCGCCATCAGTGGGGTTGGGGCCTGGGGGTCATATTCCTGGTCGTTGAGGAAGCCGTAGTTGTTGCTGTGCACCGTGTTGCGCATGGAGAAAAACGCGCCGTCCGAGCGCAACAGCGTCTGGTCGGGGACAAAGCGCAGCATGGGCGAGGCGGCGTTTACCGGGAGCGAGCGGAGCAGCTCGTTGACAGGAAGCAAGTGGAAAACGGCTTCGAGCAAAAGCAGCGTGACCAGGAGCGCGCCGGCTACCGTCGCCAGCAGGGCAAGGGTGGGGTGCCGCCGCGAGCGGTTCATGCGTTCTGCTCCAGCCAGGACTGGAACATGAGCACGTCCCAGAGGTAATAGTGCCAGTTGGCCTGACCCGAAAGATATTCATCCCACATGCGCCGGACCAGATCCGGATTCAGATAGCCCTGTTCCCGCAAGCGTTCGGCGTTGAGCAAAGATTCGCACCATTCGCGCAGCTCGTTTTTGAGCCACTGTTCGATGGGTACGCCGAAGCCGACCTTGGGCCGGTCCACCAGCTGTTGCGGGACGTGGCGGTAGAGGACGTCGCGCAGGACGCATTTCCCCTGCCCGTTGCGCACGTTCAACGCACTGGGCAGGCGGGAGGCGAATTCGACGACCCGGTGATCCAGCAGGGGAACGCGCGCTTCCAGGCTGACAGCCATGCTGGCGCGATCCACCTTGGTCAGGATATCGTCCGGCAGATAGGACACGAGATCCCAGAACATCATCTGCCGGAAGAGGTCCGTGTCCAGGCGGTTCTCCTGCCGCGTCAACGCGGTCAGCGGTTCGCTCCCGCCCGGAACGATGTCTTCGGGATGCCGCTGGTGGGAAACGAAGAAACGGTAGAATTCCATGAAATCGGTCATGCCGAGCATGTCCAGCCGCCAACGGATTTTCGGGCCCACGCCGCCGAGCAGGTTGAAGCAGCCGTGGGGCAGGCGTCCCAGCAGGGAGCGCAGGCCCTTTCGTGCGGCAAGGGGGATGCGGGAAAGCTTGTTCCAGCCGTTCATCCAGAAATAGCGCTGATAGCCCGTGAAGAGTTCGTCTCCCCCGTCGCCCGACAGGGAGACCGTGACGTCCTGGCGCGCAAGACGACTGACGCAGTAGGTCGGAATCTGCGAGGAATCGGAAAAGGGCTCGTCCCAGAAATGCGGGATGATCGGCACCACGTCCAGCAGGTCGCGCGGCGTGAGGTAGAGCTCGGTGTGGTCCGTGCCGAGATGCGCGGCCACGTCCTTGGCGTGGTTCGCCTCGTTGTACTGCTTTTCGTGAAAGCCGATGGAAAAGGTCTTGATGGGCCGGCTTGAACGGGCCTGCATCAGCGCGACCACCGTGGAGGAATCGATTCCGCCGGACAGGAACGCGCCCAGCGGCACATCCGCGATCATGCGCAGGGAGACCGCCTCAAGTAGCAGGCGTTCCAGTTCGTCCGCGGCCTGGACCGCGTTCCCGGCAAAGGGATTGAGCGCGCCGTTTGTCCAGACCTCCCGGGCGGACCAGTAGGTTTCCAATTCCGGTTCGATTTGTCCGTGGCGCAAGGTGAGAATTTCCCCCGGTTCCAATTTGTGGATGCGCTTATAGATGCTGTACGGAGCCGGGATGTAGTTGTGGCGAAAATACAGGCACAGGGCGTCGCGGTCGATGGGGTTGTCGAATCCGGGCAACGTCTTGAGCGCCTTGAGCTCCGAGGCGAAGGCGAATGCGTTGCCGACGCGGCCGTAGTAGAGCGGCTTGATGCCCATCCGGTCGCGGACCAGACAAAGGCGCCGCTCCTGGCGGTCCCAGAGGGCGATGGCGAACATGCCCACGAAGCGCGACACCGCGTCGCAAAGGCCCCATTGGCGGATGGCGGCGAGCAGGACTTCCGTGTCGGAACCGCCTTTGAAGGCGTGTCCCAACGGTTCCAGTTCGCTACGGATTTCCGCGAAGTTGTATATCTCTCCGTTGTAGACCGTGACAAAGCGGCCGCATGCGGAATGCATGGGCTGCCGTCCCAGCGGGGAAAGGTCGAGAATGGAAAGGCGGCGGTGCCCCAGCGCAATGCCCGCCTGTTCGTCCGCCCAGGTTTGCGCGTCGTCCGGTCCGCGATGGGCGAGCGCGTCGGTCATGCCTTTGACCGCATCTTGGCCGTAGCGTCCCACGTCGCCCGAAAGAAGGCCCGCAATGCCGCACATCGTCTATAGTCCTTGTTGGCTGATGCGTTGGTGAGTGTTTTTCCGCAAGGGTGCCCACCATGTTTGTCCGTGTTCAATCATACGAGGGATACCTTCTGCTTCCCACCGGAGCGCGGATAGTCTTTTCGTCTTGTGGCGTGAACCTCCAGGCGTGAATAAGAACAAGGACTGAGGCAATGTCGCACCGTGATTTTTTGCTTTGGAAGTGTACCGTAGGATGCGAAGATCGTCCACGTTGACTGTTCTTCTGTATCTCGCTGCTAAAATTGGAAATAGATGAATGGCGTCTCTCCTGAAGAATTGAATACAACGATCAGGCTCCATAACGCGCCGAAGACAAGTCCACGAACAGGAAGGGGGAGTTCCAAGAACCAGAGGTCTATTTTTAGTCGTTCTCCGAGAAGCTGTAGAATCCACGCGCCAACAACAAGACACAAAGAGGCCACCATGCCGAGGGAGATGACTGGAGGCAAGGTGGGCCGCAGTAACGCGGCCAGGAATGCTTGAGCGGCAGGAAGGGACTCGGCGCGAAAAGGAATCCAGCTAAGGGCGATGAGAGGAAACATCCAAAGTTGACGCGCCAAACCACTGCGACGATTCCAACCCAAAGCTCGTTCTAGGCAAAGCAACACCCCATGCACGGCACCCCACAAAACGAAAGTCCATGCCGCGCCATGCCAAAGGCCGCAGAGAGATAGGGTCGCAAAGAGATTGATGTACACGTTGTGCCGGTTTCCTCCCAAAGGAATGTAGATGTAGTCACGGAACCAGCTGGAAAGTGTCATGTGCCATCTGCGCCAGAAGTCGGAAAAGGAATGGGCCACATAAGGGGCGTTGAAGTTTTCTGGAAGTTGAAAGCCGAGCAGTCGTGCGGATCCGATAGCTATATCGGTGTATCCGCTGAAGTCGAAATATATTTGGAAAGTGAACGCAAACAATGCAATCCAGGCTTCGAACCCGCTCGCGCCAGCGGGGTGCGTGAAGGGGCCGTCAACGAATTGGGCGAGAAAGTCGGCAAATATGATTTTTTTCGTCAGACCGAGAAATATTCTGTATAAAGCTTGGTCCATTTCCGTCGTGGACAACTGGGGAGGCCGACTGAATTGCGGAAGGAGTTCGGAAGCGCGAACTATGGGGCCTGCAACAAGCTGAGGGAAAAAAGCAATGTAGCAGGCAAAGCGTACTAGCGAACGTTCAGCCGGAATCGTCGCCCGGTATACATCAATAGTGTAGCTCATGGACTGGAAAGTGTAGAACGAGATGCCCACCGGGAGGAAAATGTCCATATTGTGCGGCGAGATGGAAATGCCGAGATAGGCCAAGCCAGCGCTGAAAGAGTCAATGAAGAAATTACAATACTTAAAATAGGCTAGAATGGAGAGATTGGCAAACAGGGAACCCACTAGCCAGTACTTTTTAATACGGGGTGATGAAGATGTGGATATTTGGAGTCCAGCAGTGTAGTCGATGAGAGTGGAAAGAATGATTAGAAGGATAAACCAACTATTGTTGCTGGCGTAAAAATAAAGACTAGCTGCAAGCAGAAAGAGAACGCGCAGGTTTGCTTTCTTCCGCAATACCCAAAAAACAACAAGGATTATCAGAAAGAAGACGATGTATTCAAAGGAGTTGAAGAGCATGGAGTGAGTCTCTATTCTTTAGATGGTAGCAGTGGAGCCAGAGCATCCGCCAAAAGGGGAGCGTATTTTTTGGTCCCCTGCTTGTTCATATGATTGTGGTCAAAAAAATCGTCGTCGGTGAATGATGCAAAATCGACGTACACGAACGGTATACCTCGTCGTTTGGCTTCGGGGGCGACTTCGTCGAGAAAGAACCGTCGCCATTTTTCCCGGATCGAGGGATGTGCGTATCCGTGCGGAGCTTCTTCAAGTACATTGATAATAAGATGAACGTTTGCCGCCTGGAATCTGTCAAGATTTTCCAGAAAGAGTTGCCAATACCCTGGGGAGGGGGCGGGGAGTTGGTATGCTTCGGCTGTTGTATCCGTGCATGTTTTTTTCTGTTGAGAGCGGAAAAAATTTCTATCAATTTCAAATCGTTCGTAGTGTCCGGAATGATAGTGCAGGGCTACGGAAGTTGTCCTGCCCTCATGTGCGACGACCTCCACTCGGTCCACCCCGGGCACCGCAAAGCGGGCGTACCAGTCCGGTTGCGCTGAAGCCTGCCTCGTGCAGTTAGTCCGGGCACATGCACTCCACACCGGAAGGGCGAATAATTCGCGAATATGGGTGAGGATCGTGCCCCGCTTATGGAAGAAGCGGGTAAGAGGGTTAAAGGCGACGAGTGTTTCCACGAGACGTGAAGGAGGGATTCCGACGTTGAGATAATGGACTACGTTTGACGAGTTGAAAGGATATTTGGCAGCCACTTCGGTGTCGTTGAAGCTGTGCTTTCCAAGGGACCAAACCACGGTGGTGCCCCGCGGAATTTTTGGGGCGAGATCCTCGTACAGGGCGTGCTGGCTGATCATCCAATTGGACCAATGGGCAAGGTTGTAGGAACGGGTTCCAAGGCGTGAATCTATTTGTTCAGGGGAGATGTCACAATAAGTGCGACTGTCCCCCAAAAACAAAAGATTATAGTTTACAGCGTTACGCTCATAATATGCGACCTTGCCGATAAGTTCCGTTGTTCCGGAATAGTGATGTCGCATGCTCAATGCATAATAGAGCAAGCTGATCAGCAAGAAGGAAGCTGTGGCAAGAAGAGCATAAGTCAGGATATGTTTTTGAATGTTCATTCTTGTAATTGATCCTGCCTTTCGCGTTCCGCGATACGCGTCCACACTTCTTTCCGCAAGGAGGGCAGGATGTTCTCGGCCAGCCGTTTCGAACCCTGCGGGGTCAGGTGGCAATAATCCACGTAGAGATCTCCGACATCGTTGGGACGGGCGAGTTTGGATGCGTCGTGAAAGGCGATGCCGTACGCTTGGAAGAGAGAGGGCAGCCTTTCATGGATGCGCTGCATGAGCTCGGGCGGACGCCGGAGGTGTTTGAGCGTGATTTCGAGGATGCTCCGGTCGTGTGGGGAAAGCTGTTCCGGTTCCTCCAGGGCTATTTCCGGCTGGAGATAGACGAGGTGCCGGAAGCCTTCGAGTTCGCCCAGCCGGCTCATTTGCCAGTAGGCGCGTACAAAGGTTTTTCGCGCGGTTTGCAGGTAGTGCTGCTCCGAGTATGCTGTTTGGACGTCTTCCATGGGAGCGGGTTGCGTTTCGATATGTTGTTCCAGCAGGGGGCGCAAAACGCGTTTTTCCAGTTGCGAGACCAGAGCGGAGCCGGACGCCAAGCTCTTGGACAGGACATGCAGCGCCGTAAGGAAATCCCGTTTGTTTACGGCCTCAAGGAAGGGGACGGAGGAATAGGAATACATTCCCCAGGGGTCGAAGCCGGGGTCGGCGATGTAGAAATCGTTGTGCCCCTCGACGCTGATGATGATGTCCGGGGCGTAGGCCAGCAGCGTTTCGTTCAGGTACACGAGTTGTTGAAAGGTTTGGTAGGCCACGACCGCCGTGTTTACGACCTCGACCCGCCATGCGGAGCCTTCGGATGCAAGCTGTCCGTTCAGAGCCTGTTCCAGGTGGAAAGTGGCCAATTCGTCGTTAAAAAGGTCGCGTCGGTTGGGGTAGACGCTTCCCCAGGTGCCGAGTCCGTAAAGAGTCGAGGCCCCCATGGCGAATATGCGGATCGTTTTGGGCGGCTTTTGTCTTGCCACGGGCGCATCGCGCCGGAATCCGTCCGGCGAATGAATGACGCGGCCTTCGGTGTTGTTGCGCGTATTGAAAAGGGGGTTGAGTTTGTGGCCGCGATAGGGGGAGTAGAGGTGGCGTTCGGCCTGGAGCGGGTCAGGCTGTTTGGAAAAGAAAGGGTGCGCGATGCGCAGGCCGAATTCCAGCACGAGAAGCGTGCAGATGATGGAGGCCAGAGCAAGCAGGGTGTTTTTCATGGCGGCGTCCTTGGTTGAGCGGGCGGGGCAGAATGCAAGCGGTGTTGTTCTGCCTGAGGCGCATTACGCGTCCGTCAGGTCCGGGTTTCAATGATGCGGGCGGGTACGCCCACCGCAACGCTCATGGAGGGCAGGTCGCGGGTGACCACCGCGCCCGCGCCCACAACGCACCCGTCGCCGATGTTGACGCCCCGCAGGACAACGCAGTTCGCGCCGAGCCAGACGTCGTTGCCGATGACGATTTTCCCGTGCACAAGGGGCTGGTCGCGCATGGGGACATCCGTCCTCTCGCGGCTGTGGGTCGAGGGGTCGATGACGATGTTCGGCCCCATCATGACATTGTCGCCTACCGCGACGCGGCCTCTGGCGGAACCGATGCGGACGTTCTGGTTCAGGTAGCAGTTTTTCCCGATGCTCAATCGTCCCTCGTCGCACAGCAGGGTGCAGTTCCGCTCGATGTGCGTGCCGTCTCCAATGGAAAGGTGCCCGAAGCCGCGAATCACGACGCCCTGCTGAAGATCGAAGATCCTGCCTTGCGCCAGATAGGGGCGATAGGCGGCGCGGCGCAAAAATACCCCGAGCCGTGTGGGCACGGCACCGAGGGCGTGCACGAGCAGGTCCAGGGGGCACTGAAGAAGGGAGCGCAGTTTCATGGAGTTTCCCTCGGATTTGGATTGTTCGGCTCAAGCACGCCAATCCGTTGGAAAACCTTATTCCAGCGTTCCAGCGTGCTTTGCAGGGAAAAGCGTTGCAGCACTTCGGGCGCTCGGCCGCCCAGCCGTTTCCGCAGGGCCGGGTCCGCCATGAGCCGCTTCATGCCTTGGGCCAGGGCCGGAACATCCAGGGGCGGAACGAGCAGGCCGTCCACCTCATGGCGGATGATGTCGGAAGGTCCGGCAGGGCAATCAAAAGAGACGACAGGGAGGCCGACGGCCATGGCTTCCGCGATGACGTTGCCGAATCCTTCGTAGGCGGAAGAGAGCACGAAAAAGTCGCATTCTGCAAGTCGGGCCGAGAGTTCTCCGGTCCAGCCGGGCATGGAAACCCGGTCTGCAAGCCCGTTTTCGCGCACCTGGCGTTCCAGATCGGGCCGCCCGGTCCCGTCGCCATAAATGAGCAGGTCCCAGTCGGGATATTCCGCAGCCGTCAGGGCAAAGGCATTGATGAGCAGGTCAAAGCGCTTTTGCTCCACCATGCGTCCGGCAGCCACAATGGTTCTGCGCGGCCTGGGGGGGGCTGAGGATGCCGCTGCGGGCGGCAGCACCGGATTGGGGATGGTCATGCAGTCCTTGAGATGGAAACGCTCGCGGCACCATACCGTGGCCGAGTCGGTGAGATTCAGGAGCATGGCCGCCCTGGGGTAGAGCTTTTCCCGCCAGTTGTCCCAGAACGCGCCCATGGAGTACTGTGCCGGGTGCACCTGCTCAAAGGCGATCACCGGGGTCCGGCATCCGAAACAGGCCATGAGGGTGAGCACGTTCATGGGGCCGTCGATGCTGATCATGACCTCGGGCCGGGTTTTTCCTGCGGTGCGCCGCAGAAGGAAAAGCCTGCGCAGGAGCCGCAGCAGGGCCATCAGGCTGTTGCGTACCGGACGATCGGCCAGATCCAGCGTGTATCTGCGGATGTCCGGGTGGACGTAAAATTCCGGGCCGACGCCCTCGTCCGGCTGGGTGACGATGACGCTCACCTCGTGCCCGGCATCCTGCCAGGCATTGGCCCAGTTCAGGGCCGCATAGATCGAGCCGCCGCCGCGGGTGTTCAGAAGGATCAAGGTGATGCGCATTATATGCTGTCCGTGTGTGGCGTGTTGGTCATAGGGCTTTGTCCTGTCCGACCTGGGCGCTCTTGCGACCGAGGATGCGTCGCAGCAGATCTTCCCAAAGGTCCATGATCCGATTTTCGGAAAACGAAGCGGTCAGCTCGGCGGCCTTTGCCGCCAGGCGTTTCCGCAGGCCGGGGTCGTCCATGAGCCTGCGAAGCGCCGAGGCGAGCGCTTCGGCGTTCGCATTGGGTACGAGCAGACCGTTGACTTCGTGTTCGATGATTTCCGCGGGGCCGCTCGGGCAATCGCTGGAAACGCACGGCAACCCGCTGGCCATGGCTTCGCAAAGTGCGTTGGGAAACCCCTCGTATCGGGACGACATGACATAGATTTCCGCTTGGCGCAAAAGGCCGCCCACGTCGCGCACCGCTCCCAAAAAGCGTACGTTGTCGTCGATGCCCAAAGATTTGGCCTGGGATTTCAGCGAGTCGGTCGGCCCCCCTCCCCCGGCGATGCAGAGCCGCCACTGCGGGTGGGTGGCCGAGACCTGCGCGAACGCGTCCAACAGGACGTCGTAGCCTTTTTGCGGCGCAATTCGGCCCACGGCGAGTACTGTTCTCGGGGGGAGTTCCGGCGCTTCTCCCAGGAAGGGGGGGGGAATGACCGGATTGGGGATGGTGGCCAGGCGTTTTTGCAGGAAACCGGGAAAATATTCCT
>JAZHDD010000065.1:0-10980 GCA_036541255.1 Desulfovibrionaceae bacterium
TCCCACATTGGAGGAGACGAATGCGAAGCCATATGTTCAATACGCTCAAACTGTTCACCCTGCTGGCCCTGGCCTGTCTGCTGCTGCCCGGCGCGGCCCTGGCACAGGTCAAGACATTCTACGTGTACTCTTTCCAGTACATGGGACCGGATAAATATCAGCATTACGGCAAGGGCGCGAGTTCGCGCATCAAAAGCAAGCTGACCCTGCCCGGCAAGTTCGAGCCCGCCACCGACGCCAGCGCCCTGGCCCTGGGGCCGAGCGCCCCCGCATCGGCCAGCCAGGCCCGGACCCTGCTCAGCGGCGCGGACGTGGACTATCTGGTCTGGGGCGCGGTGAACGTGACCGATGCCGGAGTGGCCCTGGACGTGAGCATGCAGACCCTGAACGGCGACCCCGTCGCCAAGCATGCCGAAGTGCCCCTGGATCAGGTCACCATGGAACTGGACAACATGGCCAAGCAGTTGACCATGATCGCCTTCAACGAGGCGGGCCAGAACGATGCCGACCAGGGCAACGATCCCGCTGCAGCCAACCCGGCCTTTCTGAACGCCCAGACCGGCGAGCAGTTCACTGCCACCTCGGTGAACCCGCAGTTCCGTTACGAGGGCGGCGCACAGAACACGGGCCGTTGGCAGAGCCAAGGCCTGCGCTTCGCCTCCCGCGGCATGGCCGTGTGCGACGGCGACGGCGACGGCAAGAATGAAATTTTCATCCTCGGCGACCATGTCGTTTACGCCTACCGATACGACCAGGGCAAACTCGCTCCGGCCGGGGAATACCCCATGGCCCGCATGGCCGAACTGATCAGCATTTCCGGCCTGGATATGGACAAGAACGGTTCCAGCGAGCTCATTGTCACAGCCTATCGGGACGACGAGCCCTACTCCACGATCCTGAGCTACACGGGCAGCGGCTTCAAGGCCAAGCGCGAAAACATCCACATGTTCCTGAACGTGGTGCGCACGCCTCCGACCTATACCCCGACCCTGATCGGCCAGCCCAAGGGACACCGCTTCCTCATGGATTCCAGCGACGTGACCGAGGTGCACCTTGCCGGCGACAGCGTGAACCGAGGCAAAAAAATAGCACTGCCCCCCTTCGGCAACGTCTACAACTTCATCTATCTGCCCGAGGGCGGCACCTATAAGGTGGCCATGCTCGACAACCTCAGCCGCGTCGCCATCTACAACAGCGAAATGCAGCCCGAATCCGTCTCCCAGGAAACCTACAACAGCTCCGCCATTCCGCTGGAGCTGCCCAATACCATCGTTCCCGGCATGGAAACCAGGCGCGACCGCATCGAACAGGCGTACTATTATGTACCGCTGCCCATGCTGGTCACCAACCTGATGACCGCCTCGGACAAGCACGAATTGCTCCTGAACCGCGACATCTCCCTGGCCGCACAGGTCTTCAAGCGCTTCCGTACCTTCACCCAGGGCGAAATCCATGGCATGTTCTGGGACGGCACAGGCATCAACCTGGCCTGGAAGACCCGGCGCATCAAGGGCACCGTGGTGGATTACGAGCTTGCAGACTACAACAACGACGACAAGCTGGACCTGCTCGTGCTCGTGAACACCTATCCGGGAGCGATCCAGCTCGAATACCGCAAGACCGTACTCTTCGCGTACGATCTGGCCCTGTAGTACATTCGGCCCGGCGGGAAACTGCCGGGCTTTTTTTTCAACCAGGAGAGGTATGGACATGAAACGTATTCTTCTTCCCGCTTTGCTGGCGGCCCTGATGCTGCTGGCGGCCTGCGGCGGCGAACCCGAGAAAAAAGAGACTGCCCAGACCGCTGGCGACGCTCCGGTCCAAGCCGAGCCCGTCAAGCTGACCTACGCCAACTTCCCGCCCGCCTTCACCGTTCCCTGCGTCCAGATGGAACACTGGAAGGAAGAAGTGCAAACGCGCACCCAGGGAGCCGTCATCGTGGAAACCTTCCCCGGCGGCTCACTGCTCAAGTCCAAGAACATGCTGCGGGGCGTCATCGAAGGCCAGGCCGATATCGGCTGCCTTTCCATGTCCTATCAGCCCGGCGTGTTCCCTCTGACCACTGCCGTGGAAATGCCCGTGGGTTTCTCCTCGGCCAAGGTCTCCAGCCAAGTGCTCTGGGCCCTGTTTGAGAAGTACCAGCCCGCCGAGTTCGCCCAGGTCAAAGTGCTGACCCTTTTCGCCACCCCGCCCAGCAACGTCATGTCCACGGTCCCCGTGCAGTCCCTGGCCGACTTGCAGGGCCTGGAACTGCGCGGCGGCGGCACCCCGGCCAAGTTCCTGGAGCTGCTTGGCGCAGTGCCCGTGAACATGCCCATGCCCGAAACCCCGGACGCGCTCCAGAAAAACATCGTCAAGGGCCTGTTCTCCTCCCTGGAAGTGCTCCAGGACATGAAATTCGCGGAATACTGCCCCAACGTGACCACGCTCAACGGCCCGGCCTACATCTTTGCCGTGGTCATGAACCAGGCCAAGTGGGACTCCCTGCCGGAAGAGGTCAAGAAAACCCTGGACACCCTGGCGCCCGAACAGGCCGCCTGGACCGGCGAATACTGGGACAAACACACGGCTGACGCCGTGGAGTGGTCCGTGCAGAACCACAAGCTCCAGAGCTTCACCCTGACGCCCGAGGAAATGGCCCAAGTGGCGGAAAAGACCGCTGGCATCACTGCCGCCTGGAAGGAAGCCGCCACTGCCGCTGGCGTCCCGGCCGAAGAGGTCTTCGCCGACCTGCTGACCTTCAAGAGCCAGTTCGAGGCGAACTAAACAGTACAACCCGGCGCGCCTTCCGGCTCTTCCCGACGGAGGGCGCGCTTCTGAAAATGACATGAATTTCATTGCAGCCCTGACCCGCCGACTCGACATCGTCTCCCGCGCGGTCTCCAACTTCCTGGCCGTACTGGCGGGCGTCGTTCTCGTGGGCATGATGCTCCTGGCCTGCACCAACATGGTCCTGCGGGCCACCCCCTACGGATCGGTCAAGGGCACGGTGGAGCTGGTGGGCTTTTGCGGCGCGGTGCTCACGGCGTTTGCCCTGGCCTATTCGCAACGCATGAAAGGGCACACCTTTGTGGGCATTCTCTCCCGGCGTTTCCCCCGCCCTGTCCGCAAAGGCATGGAGGCCTTTCAGCAACTTGTTTCCTGCGGCTTCTTCATCTGGTGCGGCGTGGAAACCAGCGCCTGGGCAAGCTCCCTTGTGCGCACGGGCGAATTGTCCGAAACCCTGCACATGGTCTACCACCCCTTTGTCTTTGCCGCGGCTCTCGGCTGTCTGAGCATGGCCTTCGTGCTCTTTGTCGATTTTCTGAAAACCATGGTCAGCGAAGACATCGCCTAGGAATGTTCATGGACCCTACAGGCATCGGCCTTCTCGGCATTCTCGCCCTACTCGTCGTCATCTTTCTCTTCCGCATTCCCGTGGGCTTTGCCATGGGCGTTCTCGGTTTTCTGGGCTACGGCGTCGTGCTCAACTTCGGGGCGGCCCGGTCCATGCTCGGCATGGAGGTCTGGAACACCTTTTCCAACTATGGTCTGACCGTCATCCCGCTGTTCATCCTCATGGGCCAAATCTGTTTTTACTCGGGCGTGAACGAACGCCTGTACAAGGCGGCCTACGCCTGGATGGGGCAGGTGCGTGGCGGCGTGGCCATGGCCACAGTCATGGCCTGCGGCGGCTTCGCCGCCATCTGCGGCTCCAACACGGCCACTGCCGCGACCATGAGCACCGTGGCTCTGCCCGAACTCAAAAAATACAACTACAGTCCCATTCTCTCCACGGGCGCGGTCTGCGCCGGTTCCACCCTAGGCGTGGTCATTCCGCCGAGCGTGGTGCTGATCATCTACGGATTGCAGACCGGCCAGTCCATCGGCGCGCTCTTCTGGGGCGGCATGATTCCGGGGCTGCTTCTCACGCTGCTCTTCCTGTTCACGGTCTACGCCCTGTGCCTGCGCAATCCCCTCTGGGGCCCGGCAGGCCCCCGCACCACATGGGGGCAAAAGCTGCGCGCCCTGCCCGGCTCCATAGAAATGCTGGTGCTCTTCGGTCTGGTCATGGGCGGCCTCTTTGCCGGACTCTTCTCGCCCACGGAAGTGGGCGCGGCAGGCACGGCCCTGGCCCTGCTCATCAGCATCATCTCCGGCAAAATGACCACACGCAAATTCATCCTGGCCATCAAGGATACGCTCAAGGTGTCCTGCATGATCCTGATGATCATGACCGGTGCCGTCATTTTCGCCAAGTTCCTGACCGTGGCGCGCCTGCCTTCCGAAGTGGCGGCCTATGTCTCCTCGCTCGACGTGCCTAGCTGGACAGTGATCCTGCTCATCTGCTTGATCTATGCCGTGGGGGGCATGGTCATGGACGCCCTGGCGCTCCTGCTGGTGACCATCCCGATCTTCTTTCCCCTGGTCCAGGCCATGGGCTACGACCCCATCTGGTTCGGCGTGCTGATCACCGTGGTCACGACCATGGGTGCCATCACCCCGCCCGTTGGCGTGAACACCTTCATCGTGGCCTCGGTGGCCAAGGATGTGCCCATGCGCCACATCTTTGCCGGGGTCAGCTATTTTCTGTTCTGCTATGCCCTGGTGGTGGCGCTGTTGATGATCTTTCCCGGATTGGCCCTGTTGTTGCCCAGCCTGATGTAGCCCTGCAAGACTCCCCCCCCCTCTTGACCCAAAAGAAACTATCTGGTCATATAAAAGCGCAATCTCAACGATTCCAAGTCAAGAGAGGCATTTTTGCGCTTTATCCTGACAACCTTACTTTTTTGCGCACTTTGCCTGCCTGCGCATGCCCGGCAAAACCTCGTGTTTTCCATGCCCGACACTCCCCAGGCAAAGACCAGCCTCCATGTTCTCCGGGCCGCCTACGACAAGCTGAACATTGACGTGGAGGGTCGCATTCTCCCGGCCATGCGTTGTCTCATGGAATCGGAGGCCGGACACACGGACGGCGAGGTGCACCGCAGCCCAGAGATCGAAGAAACGCTCCCCAATCTGATTCGCGTACCCGTGGCCGTGAACATCCTGGACATCCAGATTTACGCACGCCCTCCGGGCTTTGAGGTGCAGGGGTGGAAAGACCTGCGTTCCAAGACGCTTGGCATCCGCATCGGCATGCTCTCGATCGAAAATTCCACTGCCGATTTTCCCAACCTGATCCGCAAACCCGACAATGCCACGCTGTTTGAACTCCTGCAGCAGGCACGGGTGGACGCTGTCGTGACCCTGGGAATCAGGAACGGCTGTCCGTCACATCTGATCCAGACGGGACAAATTCTGGCCCTGGAGCCACCGCTGGAACGCATCATGGTGTATCATTATCTGCACACCAAGCATGCGGGCATTCTTCCCCAGCTAATCGATGTACTGCGAGAAATGCAAGGCAACGGGGAGCTGCAGCGGCTCCGCGAAGAAGCCCGCATGAACATGGTCTGCGACGAACCCAAAAAAGCGCTTGCACGCGGGCACTGAGCCTGTTAGTTCCCTCTGGTCCGGTTGGGGTGTCCCGCTCATTCGCGGGGCTGAGAGCACACCCATCGAACCTGCTCCAGTTCACACTGGCGAAGGGAACTCGGATTCCAGAACGAGCCATGCGGCGCGTTTTCCAATTCCTCCCTTGTCAGCGTTCCGGTTGCCGCTTTTACAGCGGGCTGGCAGCGCGTTCCCAATCGGCGTCTTGCCCCGTTTTGTTCGGGGCCAACCCTTATTCTCTGTAAGGAGGACGCTCATGGCTCAATCTCATGCTTCCCTGGATGAAAGAATCATTACCGAGGCTATTGCCGACCGCTACTTCGCCAAATTCAAATCCTGCCTGGATTTGGACGTGGCCATCGTGGGCGGCGGCCCCTCCGGCCTGACCGCGGCCTGGAAACTCTCCGAGCAAGGCTTCAATGTGGCCCTGTTCGAGCGCAAGCTTTCCCTGGGCGGCGGCATGTGGGGCGGCGGCATGACCTGGAACATGGCCGTGGTCCAGGAGGAAAGCCGTCACATTCTTGAAGATGCCGGAATTCCTGTAGAATTGTACAAGGAAAACTACTACACGGCAGACGCCGTGACCTGCACCACAACCCTGGCCTCCCGTGCCTGCCTGGGCGGCACCAAGGTCTTCAACTGCATCAGCGTCGAGGACGTGGTCATCCGCGAAGAAGCCGAGGGAAAGCGCGTCACGGGTCTGGTCATCAACTCTTCGCCCGTGGAGATGGCCGGTCTGCACATCGACCCGGTGGTCCTGGGCGCACGCTACGTGGTCGAGGCCACGGGCCATGCCACCGAAGTCCTCAAGACGTTGGTGCGCAAGAACGACGTGCGTCTGAACACGCCCTCGGGCGGCATCGAAGGCGAACAATCCATGTGGGCGGAGCGCGCCGAGTCCACCACCGTGGAGAATACCCGGGAAGTCTTTCCGGGCATGTGGGTCGCGGGCATGGCTGCCAACGCCACCTACGGCTCCTACCGCATGGGTCCGATCTTCGGCGGCATGCTCCTCTCGGGCATCAAGGTGGCGGAACAATTGGCCGCGGCCTTGCGGGCCCAAGCCTGATCTTCGCAAAAACAGGGGCCTCAGGGCCCCTTTTTCTTGACGAATGGCCCGGACTTCGAAAACATCCGGCCATGCTGCAACGGATTGTACGTTCCCCCCGCCGGGACGCTCCTGATCAAGGGGAAAAGCCATGCCAGGCGTGACCAAGGTCAACGTCTCTCCTGCCGAAGCCGGGCAAAAGCTGCTCAATTTCCTGCAACGCCGTGTGGGCGACGTGCCCGGTGCGGCTTTGCTGCGCTGGATTCGCACCGGTCAGGTGCGCGTGGACGGCGGCCGCAAAAAGCCCTTTGACCGTCTCCAGGCCGGACAACGGGTACGCATCCCCCCTTACGGGGAACCAGAGGAAAAACCTGGGACGAATGCGACCGCCGATTTGGAAGTCGTCTCCGAAAACGCGGAAACCCTTGTCCTGGCCAAGCCAGCGGGCCTGCCTTCCCATGGCGGAACAGGCCATGCAGACTCCATTGCCGACAGGCTGGCCGCTCGTTACCGAGGTGCGGATTTTGCGCCCACCCTGGCCCATCGTCTGGACAAGGACACTTCCGGGCTTCTCCTGGTCGCCAAGACGTATCGCAGGCTGCGCGAACTCAACTCCCTCATGGCCAAAGGCGGTCTGCACAAAAGCTATCTGGCCTGGGTGCGGGGCGATTGGCCCGGCCACCAGGAAGAGCTGCTGGAAGACCGCATGGAGAAAAGCGGTCGCTCCGGCCAGGAAAAGGTCTGCACCGGCGCGGGGAAAGCCGCCTTGGCATACGTCACGCCGCTGCTCCGTCGGAACGCCTGCACCCTGCTCCTGGTCCGGTTGCTCACAGGCCGCACCCATCAGATACGGGTGCAGCTCGCCTCGCGCGGCCACAGCATTGTCGGCGACCGCAAGTATGGCCCTGAACGGGAAAAATCAGAACATGCAGGGCTGCTTCTGCACGCCTGCCACCTGGAGCTGCCCGACCTGGACCTGACGCTGCCGCCCGCCTGGGCAGATCCGTGGGATGTGCCGGAACGCTTCCTGCATTTCACTTCCCGGCGCGCCGAAGATATGACAAAAGAACCCGGCGCAACCAACGCGAACAAATAAACAAGAGACGCAACCCATTCAGGAGAAATGGATGATCCGCCGCACCAACCGCCTGCCCCGCACACTTCTCCCCGCCCTGCTCCTTGCTCTGTGCTTGTCGACTCTTTTCGGCTGCAAGCCGAGCGTGACCGGCTACATGACCGCAACGGACCCAAGGGAGACCAATGTCCTGGCCAAGGACAAATCCATTTCCACGGAAATTCTGGCCCGCTTCGCCAAGAATGACCGCCTGGGAACCCGGCTGATCTCCCCCTTTTGCTATGACGGCCACGTCTTTCTGGTGGGCGAATACGATCAACCTGACCAGCCGGATTTGGCCGAAGCCCTGGCCCGCGAGGTCGAGGGAGTGCGCAGCGTGACCAGCCACCTGCTGCCCAGGCAGAGTGATCCGCTGTGCGACGAAAAGGCCAATGACGCCCTTGCCCTGGCCGTTCTCTCGCGCCTGGACGCGGATGAAAAGGTTCAAGGCTACAACATCGACGTCAAAGCGCTCCAGTGCTACAATATCGTTCTTTTGGGACTGGCTCCGAGCCAGGAAGACATCGACAGGGCCGCAGCTGCCGCGGCCAAGGTCACGGGAGTGCGCGAAGTCGCCTCCTATATCCGGGTCTACACCCCCAAGCCGTAAGGAGTATTCCATGCGCAACATCTTCCGTCTGCTCATCGCCCTGCTGGCCCTGTCCGCCCTTGGCGGCTGCACCGCATACAAGGTGGCCGTCGACGAACGCTCCGTCGGACAGATCTACGACGATGAGGCCATCACCTTTCAGATCGAAAAGGAATTCCTGGCCGACGACAACGTCAACTACCTCGATTTCAAGGCATTCAGCTATCTCGGCAACGTCTACGTTGTCGGCGAATACGAAACCGAGGCCCAACGCGACAGGGCCGTGGCCATTGCCCGCAGCTTCAGCGATGTCCGCTCCGTCAGCACCTATCTGCTGCCCAAGGTCGACGTTGCGGGCTGCTCCACCACGGAAAGCCTGCGCATCTCCGCCCAATTGGACAAGGAACTGCTTGAGGACAAGTATGTCACGGGCACCAATGTGGACACCAAACTGATCCAGTGCCGCGCCGTACTGCTCGGGCTCGTGGGTTCGCAAAGCGAACTCGACCGCGCGGTGTCCATCGCCTCGCAGATCCCGGGCGTACGTCAGGTCAAGAGCTTCCTGCGCGTCTATCGCGGCAACTGATCCGGAAAAGGAGACGGGAATGCGGTTCGGCAAGCATACCTCCATGAGCAACGGACTCCGGCGGCGGCTCCTCCCTCTGGCGGCTCTCTGCCTTGCTCTGCCGCTGTTCGCGGCCTGCTCCTATGTCACGCCGCCCCCGCCCAATTCCATAGCGCCCGCATCCCATGGTTCCAGCAACGCGCACCAGCAACGCCGGGCCAGCACCGTGGTGGACACGGCCCTCTCGCAACTGGGGCGTCCGTACAAATGGGGCGGCGATTACCCGGCCGAGGGCTTTGACTGCTCCGGTCTGGTGTATTGGGCCTTTGCGCAGCACGGGGTACGGCTGCCCCGACCAAGCTGGGAGCAATTCCGCGTGGGCCGTCCCGTACACAGGGAGGAACTGCGGCCCGGAGATCTCGTTTTCTTCAAGATATCCCGCAACGCCAGCTACCACGTGGGCATCTACACGGGCAGAGGCCGCTTCGTGCACAGCCCCAAGGCCGGATCGCGTGTCAGCGAAAGCTCGCTTGCCGACGATTTCTGGAACCGCCATTACGTGCTGGGCCGACGCGTGGCCGAACCCGTACACGCCATGCAGTAGCGCCTGGCAGGCCCGGGCTTGCCAAGAAAGCCATCCGCGCGAATGCGAAAGACTTTTTCCCCCACTCGGAGGAAAAGAAAAAGCGCCCGCCTGCCCTTGACTTGCGCCTTTGCCTGCTTATTTACCCGGAAGCGTATTTGCGCGGTTGGAAAACCCTTTTTCCCCACCGCCTGTATTTCAATACATCCCATTGATCCGCAAGGAGAACATCGATGAACCTGAAACCCCTGCACGACAACGTTCTGATCAAGCGCGTCAAATCCGAAGAGCGCACCGCCGCGGGCATCATCATCCCCGATTCCGCCCAGGAACGCCCCCAGCGCGGAAAGGTCGTGGCCGCAGGCCCCGGCAAGGGCAAAATCGCCATGACAGTGAAAAAGGGAGACGAGGTCCTGTTCGCCAAGTACGCCGGTACCGAGTTCAAAGTGGACGGCGAGGAACTGGTCATCATGCGCCAGGACGACATCCTGGCCGTGGTGAAGTAATTTATCCGCACCAACGCGACAAAAGAGACTACCTGCCATGACCTCAAAAAGCATTCACTTCCAGGAAGAAGCCCGCGCCCGCCTGAAAAAGGGCGTGGACACGCTGGCCAATGCCGTCAAAGTCACCTTGGGTCCCAAGGGCCGCAACGTCATCCTCGACAAGGGCTGGACCCCGGTCATCACCAAGGACGGCGTAACCGTGGCCAAGGAAATCGACCTCAAGGACAAATTCGAGAACATGGGCGCCCAGATGGTCAAGGAGGTCGCCTCCAAGACCAACGACATCGCCGGTGACGGAACCACCACCGCCACGGTGCTGGCCCAGGCCATTTTCAACCAGGGCCTGAAACTCATTGCTGCCGGACGCAACCCCATCGCTGTCAAGCGCGGCATCGACAAGGCCGTCGAAGCCGTGGTCGCGGCCCTGGACAAGCAGGCCAAACCCGTGAAGAGCGCCGCTGAAATCGCCCAGGTCGGCACCATCTCCGCCAACAGCGATTCCTCCATCGGCGACATCCTGGCCGAGGCCATGGAAAAGATCGGTCGTGAAGGCGTGATCACCGTGGAAGACGCCAAATCCATGGAAACCACCCTGACCGTGGTCGAAGGCATGCAGTTCGACCGGGGCTACCTTTCCCCCTACTTCGCCACCAACTCCGAAAAAATGGCCTGCGAGTTCTCTGACCCGCTGGTTCTGCTCACGGACAAAAAAATCTCCAACATGCGGGAGATTCTGCCCGTGCTGGAGCAGGTCGCCAAAACCAAGCGTCCCCTGCTGATCATCGCCGAAGACGTTGCCGGCGAAGCCCTGGCCACTCTGGTGGTCAACCGTTTGCGCGGCACCCTGCAGGTCTGCGCGCTCAAGGCGCCGGGCTTCGGCGACCGCCGCAAGGCCATGCTCCAGGATATCGCCGTGCTCACGGCCGGACAGGTGGCCACGGATGACCTGGGTATCAGCCTGGAAAGCCTGACCATGGCCTCCCTGGGCGGCGCCAAGAAAATCACCGTGACCAAGGAAAACACGACCATCGTGGGCGGTCTCGGCGCAAAGAAGGACATCAAGGCTCGCTGCGAGGCCATCGAGGCCGAGATCAGAGAGA
>JAZHDD010000066.1:0-10974 GCA_036541255.1 Desulfovibrionaceae bacterium
GGCTGGTACAGGCGTTGTCCAAGGTGGTACATGAGGACATGGCTGTGGATCAGGCCCTGGCCCTGGTCGAAAACTGAGCCGAGAGTGAGCGGAAAATGAAAAATATCGTGTTCAAGGCCATTCCCTTTGACAAACATCTCCTGACGCTGGCGTTGGAGTCCGGTGTTGATGCCGTGCTTGTGGAGCCGGGCCGAGAGGCCGATGTCCTGGCCCTGGGCCGCGTGGACGTGCGCACCGAGGAAGATATGCCCCGCGTGGAGATTCTGGAAAAGGCGGACGAGGAAGAGGCGGTGCGCCGCATGCAGGCCGGCGAGCGCGTGGTGCTGGCCAAAGGCTGGGAGGTCATTCCCGTGGAAAACATTCTGGCCCAGGCCGATGACGTGGCCGTGGAAGCCGAGTCCCTGGAGCGGGCGCGGCTGGCCGCGGGCATTCTCGAAGTGGGCGTCTCCACCGTGGTGGTGCTGCCCGAGGCCGCGTCCGACCTCAAGTCCATCGTGTCCGAACTCAAGCTTTCCCAGGGCCGTCTGGAACTTCAGGAAGCCACCATCACGGCCATTGAATCCGCCGGGCTCGGCCATCGTGTCTGCGTGGACACCATCTCCATGCTCAAGCGCGGCCAAGGCATGCTCGTGGGCAATTCCTCGGCCTTCACCTTCCTGGTCCATGCCGAGACCGAGTCCAATCCGTACGTTGCGGCGCGGCCTTTCCGGGTCAATGCCGGAGCCGTGCACGCCTATGCCCAGATGCCCGGCGACAAGACTGCCTATCTGGAGGAACTGGCTGCGGGCCGCGACGTGCTCATCGTGAACGCGGACGGGGCCACCTCCCTGGCCACGGTGGGCCGGGTCAAGGTCGAGGTGCGGCCCATGCTGTTGATCAAGGCCCGGCTGGACACGCCTTCCGGCCCCGTGGAAGGGCAGGTGTTCCTGCAGAATGCCGAGACCATCCGCGTGGTCAAGCCCGGCGGCGAGCCCGTGAGCGTGGTCACGCTTCAGGTCGGGGATAAGATCCTCTGCCGCCTGGACGATGCCGGACGCCATTTCGGCATGCGCATCAAGGAAGACATCAAGGAAGGCTGAAGCGACATGGCCGAAGACAAGAACCAAGGCCTCGGCGATCTGCGCGGGCGTATCGACACCATCGACAGGGAGATACTGGACCTGCTCAACAAGCGGGCCGAGATCAGCCTGGAAGTGGGTCGCATCAAGGCGGGTTCCGCCGAACCCATCTTCAAGCCGCGCCGCGAGAAAGAGATCATGACCAAACTCCAGGTGCTCAACCCCGGGCCCCTGCCGGACAGGCATCTTTTTTCCATCTACCGCGAGATCATGTCCTCGTCGCGGCGTTTGCAGCGGCCCGAGCGCGTGGTCTATCTCGGGCCCGAAGGAACATTCTCGTATTTTGCGGGCATCGAGTACATGGGGCATATGGCCGAGCTGTCGCCCAAGCCCAACCTGGAGGAAATCTTCCGGGCCGTGGCCGACGGCGAGGCGGAAATGGGCATCGTGCCCTTGGAGAATTCGCTTCAGGGCACTGTGGGCCAGACCGTGGACCTGTTCATGCGCTATCCCGTGTACGCCCAGGCCGAACTCTATTCGCGCATCAGCCATGCCCTGCTGTCCCGCGCCTCCAGCCTGACCGCCGTGACCAAGGTGTATTCGCATTCCAAGGCCTTGGGCCAATGCGGCGACTGGCTCCAGGCCAACCTGCCGGACTGTCCGCGTCTGCCCATGTCCAGCACGGCAGCCGCGGCAAAGCTGGCGTCGGATGCCGACGACGGGTCCGCCGTGGTGGGCCATGTGCGTCTGGCCGAGCTGTTCGGGCTGCACATCCTGGCCGAACATGTGGAAGACCTGCCGGACAACTGGACCCGGTTCTTGATCATCGGCTCATCCCCGAGCAAGGAGCAGGGCCGGGACAAGTCTTCGATCCTGTTCACCACTCCGGACAAGCCCGGAGCCCTGGCTCGGGTGCTGGAAATCTTTTCGCGCCGCAGCGTGAACCTGAGCAAGCTGGAATCCCGCCCGTTCCGGGGCGAACGCTGGAAGTACGTGTTCTTCGCCGACCTGGAGTGCGATTTCACGGACCCGGCCTTTGCTCCCTTGCTCACGGAATTGCAGGAACATTGCCACACTCTGCGCCTGCTCGGAGCCTATCCGGCCGGGCCGCACCTGGAGGGCCACTGATGCAGACCAAGCACGAGATCGTGACCGTGACCGCTCCCGCGTCCAAGTCCATGTCCCATCGCGCCTTGATCGCGGCGGCCCTGGCCAAGGGCGAATGTGCCGTGGAAGGCGTTTTGGACAGCGTTGACCTGCGCATCACCCGCACCTGCCTGGAAGCGGCAGGGGCCGTATTTATGAGAAAAGGCGATCGGCTGCTCGTGGCCGGATTCGAGGGAGGGCCAAAAGGCGGCGGCCAGGGCCAGGACCCCACCGGCAAGGGACTGCCTGTGGACATTTTTGTCAACGAGTCCGGAACGTCCTGCCGTCTGCTGGCCGCAGTGCTGGCAGCGGGGCAGGGTCTGTTCCGGGTCCATGGCGCGCCGCGCATGCATGAGCGGCCCATCGGCGAACTGGCCCGCGCTCTGGAAGCGCTCGGTGCCACGTTCACCTGGGAGGGGCGTGAAGGCTGCCCTCCTTTTGTCCTTAAAGCTTCGGGTCTGGCCGGGGGCGAGGTGGGCATCAGCCTGGAGGAATCCAGCCAGTATCTTTCGGGTCTGCTCCTGGCCGCTCCTCTGGCGCGTGGCTCCGTGACCATCAGGCTCATGGGCGGCAAGGCACTGTCCTGGCCGTATGTGGCTCTGACCCTCAAGGTCATGCAGGATTTCCGCATCCGTTTCGAGGTGCAGCGGCTGGAGGGCGAGGGCGGCAAGGCGCAATGGATTGCCGTGCCGTGGCGCAGCCTCAAGAGCGCCGAACCGGGCCGCGTCCGCTTCCTGGTCCATCCTGGCGAGTATGATCCTTCGGATTACCGGGTCGAAGGCGACTGGAGCAATGGTTCCTATCTCCTGGCGGCCGGGGCCGTGGGGCCGCGGCCCGTGCGCGTGGAAGGGCTGCATGCGGATTCGCTCCAGGGCGACCGCGCCATATTGGAGATATTGTCCCAGATGGGCGCGAAGATCGCCACGGACTACACGGGCGTGACCGTGAGTCCGGCTCCGTTGCGCGGCGTGTGCGTGGACATGGGGCGCTGCCCGGACATCGTGCCCACAGTGGCGGTTGTGGCCGCTTTTGCGCATGGCGAGACCGTGATCAGCGGCGTGCCGCATCTGCGCATCAAGGAATGCGACCGCTTGAACGCCATGAGCAGCCAACTGGCGCGCGCGGGTTGCGCCGTGGAAGACACCCCGGACGGCCTGCGTATTCTGGGGCGCGGATCCGAGGTGCTCAAATCCGGGCAGGACGTGGAGTTCACCACCTTCGGCGACCATCGTATCGCCATGAGCCTTTCGCTGCTCGGCTTTGCCGGCCTGGGCGTGCGGCTCGACGATCCCGGTTGCGTGTCCAAATCCTTTCCCGATTTTTTCCTTGAATGGGCAAAGCTTGTACAATCGACCGGTCAGGGAGGCGCGGCGTGAAACAGCCCGGACGCATAGGCATCGTGGGCGCAATGGGGCGCATGGGCCGGTTCCTGGCCGAGCGCGCCGAGGCTGCGGGCCGCGAGGTCGTGGGCCTGGACCGTCCCTTGGAGACGGCAGGCCTGGACCAGCTCGATTCCTGCTGTCTGGTGCTGCTTTGCGTGCCGGTTCCGGCCCTGGACGAGGTGTTGGGGCTGGTCGTGCCGCATCTGGCTCCGGGCGCGATCCTGGCCGACATCTGTTCGGTCAAGGTTCTGCCCATGCAGCGTATGACCACGGCCTATGACGGCCCGGTGATTGGCACGCACCCGCTGTTCGGGCCTGTGATTCCCGAGGGCTTTGCACCGCGCGTGGCCGTGACCCCGGCTTCGGGAGCCGATCCGGCCCCTGTGGTGGAGCTGCTCGCGGACATGGGCTTCCAGCCCTTCACGGGCACTGCGGAAGAGCATGACCGGGCCGTGGCCTACGTGCAAGGGCTGAATTTTATCTCCACAGTGGCGCATCTCTCAGCCATGCGTCAGGTGCGGGGCATTGAAAACTATTTGACGCCCTCGTTCCAGCGCCGTCTGGATTCGGCCAGCAAGATGCTCACCGAGGACCGCGCTCTTTTCGAAACCATTTCCGAATCCAATCCCTTCCTTCAAGAGACAGTGCGCCAGTTCACGGCGTTTTTGAACATCGCCGCGGGCGGCGATCTCGAGCTTCTGGCCGATCACGCCCGATGGTGGTGGCGCAACGAGACCTGATTCACGCCGGGGGCTCGTCGCCTTTCGGCGGCCCCTTACCCGTATCATATTCACACACCGCTTCGCCGGGTGGGGGGCAACGCTACACCGCGAAGCGCGTCGTGGCGGGGAAACCCGCCTGGGAGGAGTTATGGTGACGCTGACGTTGACGCAGTTCGGCAAATGGCTGCCTGCGGATGTCCAGACGCCCATCAGCCTGTATCTGGGGCTGGTGGGGGATCGTCAGGGCGTGTTGCTGGAAAGCGCCGAGGTGGATGGACGCCTGGGCCGCTATAGCCTCATTGCCTGGGATTTCCGTTGCATCTTCAGCCAGAAGAACGGTGTGCTGGCCGTTGACGTGCTGGATCAGCGGCTCAAGCCGCTGAAATCACTGGAAGGACTGCCTTGCGCCGATGGGTTGCGCCGGGTGCTGTCCATGGTCGAGATCGAGCAGGATATTGCCGGGTTGCCTGCCATCACGCGCGGTCTGATCGGGTACATGGGCTATGGCGTGTCCGGTATGCTGGAGCCCAAGCTGGCGCAGGCCCTGCCTCCGGAAAGCGCGGATTTCAACTTGGTGATTCCGGGGCGCATGATGCTTTTCGATCATCTGCGGCATCAGTGCTGCTTTTTGAGCTTGGACCGGGACGATTCACCCGCGCCTGCGCCCGTGAAGTGGTTCCAGGAGCTGACCGCGCCCGAGGCTCCGGAGCCGGTCGCCACGCCTGGACAGGAGGCTTACAAGCGCGCCGTCGTCCAGGCCAAGGAGCTCATCGCTGACGGCGAATGCATCCAGGTGGTGCTTTCGACGCGTTTTTCCGCGCCGCTTTCGGATGCGCCTTTCCGTATCTACCGCCGCCTAAGGCAGGCCAATCCCTCGCCGTTCATGTTCTATATGAATCTGCCGGAAATGACTTTGCTCGGCTCCTCGCCGGAAATGCTGGTGCGCTGCCAAGCCGGCCATTTGGAAGTGCGGCCCATCGCGGGCACGCGGCCGCGGGGCGCGGACGAGTCCGAGGACATGGCCCTGGCCGAGGAACTGCTCGCCGATCCCAAGGAACGGGCCGAGCATGTCATGCTTGTGGACCTGGGGCGCAACGACCTGGGCCGCATCGCCACGCCGGGCAGTGTGGCCGTGCGTAAGTTTATGCAGGTGGAGCGGTTTTCCCATGTCATGCACCTGACGTCCTATGTGGAGGCGCGTCTGCGCGAGGGGCTGGACGCCATCGACGTGCTGGCCGCGGGCTTTCCGGCGGGCACGGTCTCTGGCGCGCCCAAGATCCGGGCCATGGAGATCATCGCGGACCTGGAAAAGGTGGATGGTGCGTCCCGGCCGCGCGGCCCCTATGCGGGCTGCATCGGCTGGATCGGCCTGGGCTCCGGACCGGTGAACCTGGATACGGGCATCCTGATCCGCTCCATGTGGATCAAGGACGGCATGTGCCATTGGCAGGCTGGCGCGGGCATCGTCTACGACTCGGATCCGGAAAAGGAATGGCAGGAGTGCAACAACAAGGCCCGCGTACTGCGAGAAGTGGTGCGCGGCAGGGAGGGCGGCGATGTTTTTGCTGATCGATAATTTCGACTCCTTCACTTTCAATCTGGTGCAGGCCTTTCAGCAGCTCGGAGCCGATCCCGTGGTGCTGCGCAACGACCGGGACGAATTGCTTGATCCGGCCTTTGCGGCGGGCTGCAAGCGAATCTGTCTCTCGCCCGGCCCGAGCCACCCGGACAATGCCGGGCACTGCCTGCGTTTCCTGGGCCTGTTGCCCAAGAGCACACCCGTGCTGGGCGTCTGCCTGGGGCATCAGGTCCTGGGCCGCTTTGCCGGGGCAGAAGTCAACCGCAACCATCGCATCATGCACGGCAAAACCTCGCCCGTGCTGCATCGCGGCGAGGGGCTTTTTCAGGGATTGCCGCACCCGCTGGAGGTCTGCCGCTACCATTCCCTGGTGGTGCGGCCCGAGGGCAACGCTCTGTTGCGCGTCACCGCCGAAACCGAGGAGGGTGAGGTCATGGGCCTGGAATACACGGATCGGCCCTGGCAGGGCGTGCAGTTCCATCCGGAGTCCATCCTGACTCCGGACGGCCCGCTGCTGCTCGGCAATTTCCTGCATGTTGAAAAGAACCAAGGGGGAGAATAATGGCCACTGTTTCGCAAGTCCTGGAGCGTCTTTTGGAAGGGAAATCCCTGAGCGACGACCAGGCCGACATGATGTTCGAGGAGCTGCTGTCCGGCAATCTCGGTCCGGCGGCCTCCGGAGCCTTTCTCATGGGCCTGCGGGCCAAGGGCGAGGATTCCACGGATCTGGCCGCGGGCGTGCGCGCCGGTCTGAGCCATGCCCGGCCCATTCCCGGGCTTGCCGGCCCGCGCATCGACACCTGCGGCACGGGCGGGGACGGGCAGTCCAGTTTCAACTGCTCCACTGCCGTGTCTCTGTTTTTGGCGGACATGGGCCACATGGTGGTCAAACACGGCAACCGGGCCGTATCCTCCAGCTGCGGCAGCGCCGACGCCCTGGAAGCCCTGGGCGTGGACCTGACCACCGAGCCGGAGAACGTGGCCGCCGAACTGGCCGCGAAAAACTTCGTGTTCCTTTTCGCCCCGGCCTACCATCCGGCCTTCAAGCATGTGGCGCCGGTGCGCCGTGACATGGGCATCCGGACCCTGTTCAACTTCATGGGCCCGCTGCTCAATCCGGCCCGGCCCACGCATCAGCTTCTGGGCGTGAGCGATCCGGACATGCTCAATCTCATGGGCGAGACCCTGCTGCTCACGGGCGTGGAACGGGCCTTGCTCATTCATGGAGCGGGCGGGTTCGACGAACTGACCACGTTTGGCCCGGCGCGCGGCTACTTCATTGAGAAGGGCCGCATGGACAAGACCGTGGTGGATCCGGACCGGCTGGGCTTCAAACGCTTTTCGCCCGAAGCCGTGGAGGTTTCCGGCAAGGAACAGGCCGTGGGTGTGCTCAAGGATATTCTTTGCGGCAAGGGTCCCGAACCCATGATGCAGATGGTGGCCCTGAATCTGGCCGCCTGCCTGCATCTGCTGGAAGAGGGCGACATGCAGGAATGCGCGCTCGTGGCACGGGAATATGTCCGGGGCGGGCTGCGGAATTCTTTTCTTGCGGGAGTGGCGTCATGCTGAGCCGTTTTCGCAAGGCCAAGGCTGCGGAGATCGCGGCCCTGCGCGAACAATCGGCGCAGGGAACCCTGCCACCTGTCTGGTACGGGCATCGTCCATCCTTTGCGGCCCGGCTGCGCAGCCGGGGTCCGGGCGCGCTAATTGCCGAGTACAAGCGGGCCTCCCCGAGCCTGGGCGACATCAACCTGGAGCTTGGGCCCCGCAACGCGGCCCGCATTTTTGCGGAAAACGGCGCGGCAGCCATGAGCGTGCTTACCGAGGAGGTCCATTTCAAGGGCTCATTGGACTATCTGGGCAGCTGTGCGGGCGAGGCTCTGCCGTTGCTGCGCAAGGATTTCCTTTTTGATCCGCTCCAGGTGGACGCGACAGCGGCCACGCCCGCTTCGGCCTACCTGCTGGTGGTGCGCATGTTTGGCGGGTCCGAGGAACTCCGGGAGATGATCGACCAGGGGCGGCGCTACAATCTGGACGCCGTTGTCGAAATCTTTGACGAGCGCGACCTGGCCCTGGCGCGGGAAGCCGGAGCAGAGATCATCCAGGTCAATGCCCGCGACCTGGACACGCTGGAAATCGATCAGGACAATGTGCGGCGGCTCATTTCCCTGGGCCGACCCGGAGAGGTCTGGATCGCGGCCAGCGGAGTCTCGGACCCGGAACAGGTGCGCGAGGCTGCCGAACGCGGCTATGATGCCGTGCTCGTGGGTACGGCCATCATGCGTTCGGACGATCCGGGCATGATGGTCCGTACCCTGGCGGAGGCGTGATGAATGCCCGCATGTTGGTGAAGATTTGCGGCCTGACACGCCTGGAGGATGCCAAGGCATGTTGCGACGCGGGCGCGGACCTGCTGGGTTTCGTGTTCCACGCGCCAAGCCGCCGCAACGCTGATCCGGCCATGGTCGCTCAGATGCGGGGCGGGCATGCCCGCAAGGTGGGCGTGTTCGTGAACCAGGGCGTGCAGGAAACAATGGCGGTGGCCGGACAGGCCGGGCTGGACCTGATTCAGCTGCACGGCGGACAGGACGAGGCTTTTTGCCGGGAACTGATTGCCGCGGGCGCAGGCCCGGATCGACTGGTCAAGGTCTTCTGGCCTGAGCGGTACGCCTCTTTGGCGGACTTCCAGGCCGATCTGGACCGGTTTGCCCCATCCTGCGGCCTGATGCTGTTCGACGCGGGCAAGGGGGGCGGAGGCCATGGCCGCGGCTTCGACGTCGCACTGTTGGCCGGTCTGAATATTCCAAGGCCCTGGTTGCTGGCTGGCGGTCTGGGTCCGGACAATGTGGCCGAGGTCCTGGCGGCCGGGCCGCATGGCCTGGACATGAGTTCCGGTGTGGAAGCCGCGCCGGGCGTCAAAGATATGGACAAGGTGCGCCGGGTGATCCGGTGCGTACGTGATAAGGAGATGTCATGAAAAAAGGCTATTTCGGCGACTTCGGCGGGCAGTTCGTGCCCGAGCTGCTCATGCCGCCGCTTCTGGAGCTGGAAACAGCCCTGGTCGAGATCGTGGAAACCGAGGAGTTTCAGGCGGAATTGACCGCCATCCTTCAAGACTATGTGGGCCGTCCCTCGCCCATAACCCTTTGCAGGAACCTTTCTGCCCAGCTGGGCCTGGATCTTTGGCTCAAGCGCGAGGATCTCAATCACACGGGGGCGCACAAGGTCAACAACACCATCGGTCAGGCTCTGCTGACCAAGAAGATGGGCAAGACCACGTTGCTGGCCGAGACCGGCGCAGGCATGCACGGCGTGGCCACGGCCACGGCAGCCGCGCTCTTCGGCCTCAAGTGCGTGGTCTACATGGGCGCGGTCGATGTGGAACGCCAGAATGTGAACGTGCGGCGCATGGAACTGCTTGGTGCCAAGGTGGTGGCCGTGCAGTCCGGCACGCGCACGCTCAAGGACGCCATCAACGAGGCCATGCGGCGCTGGATTGCGGACCAGCGCGACACGCACTACTGCTTTGGCACTGCGGCCGGGGCGCATCCTTTTCCGCTCCTGGTGCGCAATTTCCAGGCCGTGATCTCGCGCGAGGCGCGCCAGCAGTTCCTGGACAAGAACGGCCGACTGCCTGACGTGGTGGCGGCGTGCGTGGGCGGCGGTTCCAACGCCATCGGCATGTTCCATCATTTCGTGCCGGACGAGTCCGTACGCATTGTGGGTGTGGAGGCCGCCGGTACAGGCGAGCCTGGCTGCTACAATTCCGCGCCGTTGAACCTGGGCACGGACGGTGTGCTGCACGGCATGCGCACCAAGCTGCTCCAGACAGCCGAGGGCCAGATCATGCCTTCGCATTCCATCTCGGCCGGGTTGGACTATCCGGGCGTGGGGCCGGAGCATGCCCAATACCATGCTTCGGGCCGTGTGCATTACGGCATGTGCAACGACGCCCAGGCCCTGAACGCCTTCCAGACTCTTTCGCGTTGCGAGGGCATCATCCCGGCCCTGGAAAGCTCCCACGCTGTGGGCTGGGTCATGGAGAACGCTGCGGAACTCAAAGGAAAATCCGTGCTGGTCTGTTTGTCCGGCCGGGGAGACAAGGACATGGGCATCGTGGAGGACTACCTGAAATGAGCGCACCCGCAAGCAAATTGACAGAACGTATTCAAGAGGCCCAGGCCAAGGGCCGCGTGGCCCTGATCCCGTTCCTGCCCGCAGGGTATCCCGAGAAGGAAACCTTTTGGCAGGAATTGGTGGGGCTGGACACCAAGGGCGCGGCCGTCATCGAGATCGGCATGCCTTTTTCCGATCCCGTGGCCGATGGGCCGGTGGTGGAGCGGGCTTCGCTCAAAGCCTTGGACAACGGCGTAAACCTGGAATGGGTCCTGTCCGAGTTGCAGAAGCGCCGGTTTCGTGCCGGGCTGGTGCTCATGGGCTATCTCAATCCCGTGTTGCAGTACGGCCTGGAGCGGTTCGCCAAGGACGCGGCCAAGGCGGGCGTGGGCGGCGTGATCCTGGCCGATCTGCCGTATGAGGAAGCTGCGGATATCCGTGCGGTCCTGGACGCGGAGGGCATTGCCTTGGTGCCCCTGGTGGGGCTCAATACCAGCGCGGAGCGCATGGCGCTCTATGCCAAGGATGCCAAGGGGTTCGCCTATTTCGTTTCGGTCCTGGGCACCACGGGCGCGCGCGAGAGCCTGCCAGAGGAGATCAGGTCCAAGCTGGAAATGGCGCGTACCGTGTTCGATGTGCCGCTGGCCCTGGGTTTCGGGCTCAAGCATCCGGACCAGTTGAAGCAGCTGAACGGGCTGGTGGACGCGGCCGTGTTCGGCTCCGCGCTCATCGCGCACATCGACGACGGCGGCACCGTGGGTGAGTTCATGGACAGGTGGCGGTAAAGTGAAACAAAACGGGGGCCGCAAGGCCCCCGGAAGTGGAAAGCAGGCGGGTGCGGGTTATCGTCCCATTTGCAACCACCACGCCCACACTTCCTGGCCCCAGAGCAGATACACCATGCAGCCCAGGGACAGGAACGGGCCAAAGGGAATGGGCGTGCGGCCGCCTTTGCCCGAGCGCAGCAGATA
>JAZHDD010000067.1:0-130665 GCA_036541255.1 Desulfovibrionaceae bacterium
CATCGCCTACAACACTTATATTGCCCGGACCATCACCAGCCTGCCCCTGCTTCTGGGCAAGGATGTGATCATGGGCGCTGTCGTTTCCGATTCCACGGGATTCGACGTATAGGACACGATGAACTCTCTTCGCAACTCCCTTGAATCCTCTCCTGGCCTGTGGGCCGCACTGATCATTTTCATCACCATGGCGGTTCGTATCGCCTATGTCGCCACCGGGCAGGTCACCCTAGTGCAGGATGAGGCCCAATACTGGGACTGGACCCGCAATCTTCAGCTTACCTACTATTCCAAAGGTCCGCTGATCGCCTGGATCATCGCCTTCTGGACAAAAATATTCGGCAATACGGAACTGGGCGTACGCTTCGGCTCCATCTTCGGGTCAAGCCTGACACAGATAGTGCTTTACCTTGGCATTGCACGGCTCTGGAAACGCCCGGATACGGCTCTCTGGACCCTGCTCATCTACAACACCACTATTCTGTTCGGCGGCCTGAGCATTCTCATGACCACGGACAATCCCTTTACCTTGACCTGGACCTGCTGCCTATTCCTGCTCTACCTCGGGTCCCGTCCCAAGCCCGGTGAAAATGCTGCCTGGACCCCTTTTTTGCTGCTCGGCGTTGTCTTCGGCATCGGGGTACTGGCCAAATACACCATGCTCGGCTTCATCGGCCTTGCCGGTTTTTACTGGCTCGGCTTGTTACGCCTGCGCGCCTGCCCCCGCGGCTTTTTTCCCAAACTTGCCGCAGGCCTCGCATTGGGATTGTTTCTCGGATTTTTGCCGACCCTGCTCTGGAACATTCAAAACGATTTTGTCGGTTACAAGCATGTGCTGCACCTTATTGGCGCTTCCGGGTCAGCATCCACGCAACTCCTGCACCTCAAGCGCGTTCCCGAGCATCTTCTGGCCCAGATCGGCCTGGTCACGCCCTGGTGGCTGGTCCTGATGTTCATGGGCTGCATCCGGGCCATTCGCATAGCCTTTTCCCGCCACGCTCCCAAAGACATCGAGGAGATCGAGCGCCGCAAGCGCAACCTGCTCCTCGTCGTCCTCTTCCTGCCTGTCTGGCTGTTTTTCTTTCTCTGGAGCTTTCACGCCAAGATCATGCCCAACTGGACCACGGTCAGTTACGTTGCAGGGTGCATCCTTGCGGCCCAGGCCATGACCCGCATCTTTTCTCGCCCCCTGCATGGTTTTGCCTGGCGTCAGTTTTGGCCGGCGCTGTCCGTGTTGCTTTTTTTGTTCATGCACACGGCGCAGCTGCTACCACTGCCCGAATCCATGGACCCGACACGCCGCGTCAAAGGTTGGGACCAACTCGGAGAAATCATCGAGAAGCATCGCCTTTCCGACTTTGAAAATCCGGACAAGGTTTTTCTTTTCAGCAATCTCTACGACATGACCGCGGCTTTGGCGTTCTATGTACCCGGCCAGCCCCGGACCTATTGCGGCTGGGTGGATTCACGGCGCATGAATCAATACGACCTCTGGCCCGGCCCGGACAAGGACAAGACCGGCTGGGACGCCATCTACGTCTACAAGGACTATGATGACCGGCCTTCCAATGAGGTTCAGCGCATGTTTTCCAGCATTTCCGATCCGATCTATGTCCAGACGGAATTCAACGAACGCCCTGCCCGCCGCTTCACCCTTTTCCTGTGCAAGGGGTATAATGGCTATTGGCCCAAACGAGATAATCATAAATTTTAATTTTCTTTTTTGACGCTTTTTCCCGTCGGACTCTGCAACCTTGCGGAGTCCTTTTCTTTCCTTAAGTCTAGATTTTTTTACGACATCTTAGGACATCTTTGACAATCTGTGACGATTTATGACAAATGATGTACAACCCAAGACAGCATGGGACATATGAGTCATGACAGACACGCCGAAAGCACCGGTTTTGCTCACGGTACGCGAAGTCGCAGACATGCTGCGGGTTCATCAGCGTACGGCTTACCGGTTGATTACCAAAGGCGACATCAAGGCCATTCGCATCGGCGGCCAATGGCGGGTTACTGAACAGGCTTTGCTTGAATTCATCGAATCCGGCTGGAAGGTGGCGGCCATGAACCAGCCGAAGAAGGGAAAGGGACCGCAGCAGTTGCGGCTTCCCTTTGACGAATGAGGAGCAGTACGATGGAAAGGGAGAGCACCGGCATGGAACGACACAGGGTTGAAAACCTCGACCTGCCCAATGACCACGGCAACAAGATTCGCCTGACAGGCGAGGTCGTGGCTGAGGACATGCATTTCAATGACGCCACGGGCATGCTTACCGTGGAAAAATTGTACGACGCGGGCGGAGGTCGTCTCGCCTACGCCGCCATTTCCGCTGTGGACGACAGGCGCGACCGTCGGGCCTATGTCATCGAGGAAAAGGATGATCGCTGCATTGTTTCCAACGGCTCCGTTGCCATGGATCTGAATACTTCCGACCTGCTCCACCTGCTTTCCCTGGCCGTGACCGAATCGGAACGCAACGCGGTCATGGAGACCAGAATAGAGAACATCCGCCGGAAGTTGGCTGCCAACGCCTGAGCTTTTTCGTTACACCAAGAAAAGGGGCCGAATGGCCCCTTTTTTATTTGTCCTTTGCCGAGGTCAACGCCCCCAGGCAATGATGCAGCTCCTGGCCTGTGGATTCCACTACGGCGCGCCAGAAGTCGGAATGCACGTTCACGGTCTTGCGTCTCCGTGTCACCAGATGCAGGGGCAGGTGAACATAGCGCGCCTGGAGCTGCGAAACCACCATGCCGGTTTTTCCGGCCATGGCCGCGTGCACGGCGTGTTGGCCCAAAAAGCCGCAATAGACGCGGTCATTAGCGTTGGCCGGCACGGAGCGGATAATATAGCTCGGATCAATGAATTTCATGCTCACCTTGAGATTCCGCTCCGTAAAGTACTGCTTCATGCGGGTTTGCAGCAAATCGCAGATATCGCAGAGCACGGGATTACCCGATGCATCGGTCTGCCCGGACGAACCGCAGAATTCCTGTCCGGCGCCTTCGGCGCAAACGATCACCACGTGACCACGTTCATCGAGCCGTTTTTCCATTTCCGGCAACAGGCCGTGTTCCCCCTCCAGGGCAAAGGGACACTCCGGAATGAGAACGAAATTGACTTCCTTGAGCGCCAGCGCTGCCTGCGCCGCAATAAAGCCCGACTCTCGGCCCATGAGTTTGACTAGGCCGATGCCTTTATAGGCGCCCGTGGCTTCGACGTGCGCACACTGGATGGCCTCGGTGGCCTTTTCAACGGCAGTGTCGAATCCGAACGATTTGGTGATGAAACTGATGTCATTGTCGATGGTCTTGGGCACCCCGATCACCGCGATCTTCAAACCTCTTTTGGTCACTTCGGCAACAATGCTCTGGGCGGCCCGCATGGTACCGTCTCCGCCGATGATGAACAGGGCATTGATATTCATACGTTCCAGCGTGTCCACAATGGCTTCGGGGTCCTGTGGTCCTCGAGAAGACCCGAGCATGGTGCCACCGAACTGGTGGATGGAGGAGACGTTTTCCGGGGTCAGCAGCATCGGTTCGTGGCCATACTTGTCGATGAACCCCTGGAGGCCGAAACGGATGCCGAGCACGGACTGGACATTGTAATTGTGGTGCGCGGCCAGAACAATAGCGCGGATCACGTCGTTGATGCCCGGGCATAGACCGCCGCATGTGACGATGGCGCAACGCGTCTTGGACGGATCGAAATACAGGAAATCCCTGGGTCCGGCTTTTTCCATCCGGACCGAGCCGTTCTTCCCTGTGGTTATGTCGTGATCATCACCCAAGTCCTCGTCAGTGAGGTTGATGACGTACTCCTCGCAATGCTCGACATAACGGCAGTAGGAAAGAGAGGTTTTGACCTTTGCCGGGCCCAGGGAAGGAATGGACGTATCCAGGATTTTTTTTGCTTTGGCGACAGACATGCTGCTCTCCATGCGATGCGGGGTTTTCTGCTTTCTGACGATAGACCATGCCCAAGGGAGAGTAAAGCGGCCGACATGAAAACGCAAAACAACAGAATTGATCACGCCCTGCTCAAGACGCAAAAATAACAGCAACAAAATGCAAACAACTACAAGCAGCTGTTTTTGAACAAAAAATATTTACGTCAGACTTATAGCCACGAAGATATTTGTGGCTCGGGAAGACTTGCGGCTGCCTCTTCCAAGTCTTTGAGCGAAGCCACGGCAGCACCGACTTGAGCCACAACCACGCCTGCAGCGTAATTGGCAAAGACGCAGGACGTGAGCAGGTCAAGTCCGCTCGACAGCCCCAAGGCGAGCGTGGCGATCACGGTGTCGCCCGCACCGGTTACATCAAAGACCTTGCGTGCAAAGGTCGGGATATGATCGACCTTGTGGCGCGAGGAAAACAGGGCCATGCCTTGCCCCCCCAGGGTGATCAACAGATGGCGGCACTTCAGGCGGTCGAAAATAGCCTGTCCCGCCTTGATGATCTCTTCACGGTTATTCACGGGAAGATGCGCGCCTTCGCTTGCTTCCTTGGCGTTGGGCGTGAGCAGATCAACCTCTTGATAGAGATCATAGTTCTTAGTTTTAGGGTCCACAAGCACCAGGGGGGGGTGATCCATGGTCTTGAGAAGCTTATCGAAACGCAGCATGAACTGCGGCGAGAGCACACCTTTTCCATAATCGGAAAGGATCACCACCCGCTTTCCAGGCAGCGCCTGCGCGATCAAGGGGAACAAAGCGTCGTAATCCTGATCCAGCAACGGCGTGATCTCTTCGCGGTCAACACGCACAACTTGTTGATTATGCGCTATTATTCTTGTCTTGACGGTGGTCGGCCTGGTGGGAACGCAATGCAGCCGGGAATCAATGGAGGCCTCGGCGCAATGACCGGAAAGACAGGCGGCATGTTCATCGTCGCCCGTGATCGCCACAAGGGTGGGAACCCCTCCCAACGCCGCGATATTGCGAGCAACATTGCCTGCGCCGCCCAGCAAGGACTCCTCTCGCGTGACCGCCACTACAGGAACCGGCGCTTCAGGCGAAATACGATCAACCGTGCCCACCAAATAATGGTCCAGCATCAGATCGCCTATGATCAAAACCTCATGCCCGGCAAGCTCCGCGATGCGTTCTCTCATATCTGTCTCTATTCCCTGTTCTTTCACTATTATTACACTTCGTATCACAGCTCTGATGCGTGCGCTAAAGACGGTTTCGCAACACAGCTGCCACTCAAGATCATACTTTTGCTCACCCAATGGAGCATGTCTTTGTGTCCTTCAGCCCGGAATTCGGCTGATCATCAATATGATCAGCCTAGTTCGCCCCAATCCGGGCCAGCAATTCTTCAAGGTCATCCCAGGAGGAGAATGGCAGGCTCAATTTGCCCCGGCCATCATCGCCTTTGAGCACCACCTTTCGGCCCAAGGCCTTGCGCAATCGCTGTTCGATCTCCAACAAACGGGAATCCTTGGCGCTGCGCTTGCCTGATGAGCGCTTTTCCGTTGTGCCTGTCCCCGATGCAGGTTCGAAATCGGGAAAGAGTCCATGATCTTTCCAATAGGTGGCCAGAGCTTCCGCCTGTCGGACAGACAAGCCGTCCGCGACGATCCGCTCATGCAACTGCGCTGCCGCCTGTTCATCGCCCACAGCCATGATCGCCCGGCCATGACCCGCCGTGATCAGGCCCTGCTGGATATCGGTCTGCACGGGTTTGGCCAGATTGAGCAGGCGCATGGAATTGGCCAAAGCGGAACGACTCTTGCCCATGCTCTTGGCCAACTCTTCCTGGTTCAGCCCGAATTGCTCCATGAGCTGCTTGTAGCCCAGGGCCTCTTCAATGGCATTGAGGTCTTCGCGCTGAAGATTTTCGATCAGGGCTATGGCAAGACTTTCCTGGTCGCTCATTTCCCGCACAAGAGCGGGAATGGAACGCAGGCCAGCCATCTTGGACGCGCGCAAGCGGCGCTCGCCCGCGACCAGCTCATATTTGCCGCCCGCCAAGGGCCGCACAAGAACGGGCTGTAATACGCCCTGGCTCTTGATGCTCGCGGCCAGATCCTGCAATCCCTGCTCCGAGAATTCCGCACGGGGCTGGCTGGGGTTGGGCTGCACTTGATGAAGGGGTAATTCCTTCACCTCCGCCGGGTTCACCGACTCCTGGGGCCGCGTTCCGCCCAAGAGGGCATCCAGTCCGCGTCCAAGTCCACGTGCACCTGCAGTCATATTTTTCTCCTCCCTCTCTGGCGTAATCCCGGCCTTGCCGCTGTGGGATTCGGCGTATATATTGCCTCGACCCTACAACAAGGAGCACTGAGAATGAGCCAGGATCAGATTACAGAACTCTTCGACAAGGAAGGCAACTGCATCGGCGCATTGCTGACGGCCGAGGCATGGCTTTCCATCAAGCCCGTCCTGGCAAAGGAATTCGGTCTTTTCCCTGACACGGCTGTCGCCGTAAAGCCTGAACCCCTTTCAGAATGGGAAAACCTGCTTGCCTATTGGGACTTTCCTTATCCACCAGATTACGACGTCCACTGCGAGGCCTGCGGCAACCACACAGAAGACTGGTCCAAGGATGATCCCCGTCTTTTCCGGCTCCGGGCGGCCAGCCTTTCCGGACTGGTAACGTTCCTGTGCCAGAAGTGCCAGGCACGCATCATCAAAAAGCACTTCAAGGACGAAATCCTTGCGGAAACGCATCCCTTTCAACCCGAGAAAGATCCTGTCAAAGAAGCGCGCTACCAGAAACCGTAGACTAACACGGGGCGGCTTTGGCCGCCCTTTTCCCCGCCTCCGCTGTCACCCGCTCAACTTGTCCGGCTGTTTTCCACTTCCTGCGCCAGATGCAGGTAGGCTTCCGAGCCCTTGGATTTGATGTCATACGTGATCACGGGCTTACCAAAGCTCGGGGCCTCGGAAAGACGCACATTGCGAGGCACAATGGTCTCGAAAAGGTGCTGGGGAAAAGCGCGTCTCACTTCGTTCTTGACCTGCCAGGACAGGCGGTTGCGCGAATCGTACATGGTCAGAACCACGCCAAGCAGCGCAAGGCCAGGGTTGAGACGCTTGCGCACCAGCTCATACGTCATGAGCAGTTGGGCAATCCCCTCCAAGGCATAATATTCGCACTGCAACGGCACCAGCAGTTCCCTTGCGGCGCACAGAGCATTGACGGTCAAAATGCCCAGGGACGGCGGGCAGTCGATCAAAATATAATCATAGTCCTCGTCAAGCTGCTCCACCAAATCGCGAACGTAGTATTCCCGGCCGATCTTGTCGGCCAGCTCGACTTCGGCTCCGGCCATGTCCGGCGTGCCCGGCAACAGGGAAAGATACGGAATTTGTGTTTCGCAAATTGCCTTGCGCACGTTTTCCGGGTTGAACAGAACGGTGTAGATATTTTCACGCTGATCACTGGGATAAAAACCCAGGCCGCTGGAAGCATTGCCCTGGGGATCGCAATCCACCAAAAGAACCTTTTTTTCCATCACCGCCAGCGAAGCGCCAAGATTGACCGCTGTCGTGGTCTTGCCCACCCCGCCCTTCTGGTTCGCCATCACGATTATTCTCGCCACAGGTCAACCCCCTGGATGTGCATGGTTGGTAGCAGGAAGAGCCGCAGCCCAACGGGCCGCATACTGTTGCCCTTTTGTTTCACGTGAAACGCATCGGTCATACAGTTCGAAATACGAAGCGTTGTTTCACGTGAAACAATTCAAAGTCTGGAAAGGTGGTAAAACGGAAAGGGAAAGAAAGCAAGAACGGGAAGGCGGAAAAGCGCCTTCCCGTGATGGAAAAGAGTTACATTTTATAATAGCCGCGATACCACTCCACGAATTTGGCGATTCCAACCTCAATGGGCGTGTCCGGCTTGAATCCCACATCACGGACAAGGTCGTCCACGTCGGCCCACGTGGCGGGCACGTCTCCGGGTTGCATGGGCAGGAGGTTGTACTCCGCCTTCATGCCCAGTTGCTCCTCGAGGGCCTCGATGTATCGCGTCAGCTTGATCTTGTTGTTGTTGCCGATGTTGTAGATGCGATACGGGTTGGGGCTGGACGCCGGATCGGGATTGTTGCCGTTCCATTCCGGGTTGCCTTGGGGAGTGTGCAGCATGACTCTGAAGACCCCTTCCACGATATCATCAACGTATGTGAAGTCCCGTTCCATCTTGCCGTAATTGAACACGTCGATGGGCCGCCCCTCAAGAATGGCCTTGGTAAAGAGAAACAGGGCCATGTCAGGTCGTCCCCACGGGCCATACACGGTAAAGAAGCGCAGGCCGGTTGTGGGCAAGTCAAAAAGATTGGAATAGGAATGGGCCATCATTTCGTTGGACTTCTTGCTGGCCGCGTACAGGCTCATGGGATGATCAACGCCCGCATGCGTGGAAAGTGGCATTTTGGTGTTCATGCCGTACACGGAACTGGACGAGGCATAGACCAGATGTTTGACCTTGTTGTGGCGGCAGCCCTCAAGAATGTTGAAAAAGCCGATGATGTTGGAGTCCACATAACTGCGGGGATTGATGATGCTGTAGCGCACCCCTGCCTGGGCGGCCAAGTTGACCACGATGTCAAAGCCTTCTTCGGCAAAAAGCTTTTCCATTCCGGCCGTATCGGCAAGGTTCAGCAGCACATGCTTGAAACCAGAGTGTTGCTCCAGAATGGCCAGACGGCTTTTCTTGAGGTTCACATCATAATAATCATTCAGAACGTCAAGGCCTACGACGTCATGTCCGGCCTTAAGAACTTTTTTTGAAAGATGAAAGCCGATAAAACCCGCGGCTCCGGTTATGAGAATCTTCATGCTGGGTCCTTCTTGGTGTTGGTGGAAAGGCCTCATACTTCACGACGGGGTTGAAGCGCAAGCCGGACAATATGGCAAATTAGAAAGGAAGATCTTTGAGCGCCTGGAGAGCCAACAGCCGTTCATGCGGAAGCATCCCGCGCAGTCGCGCCAAGGACGGACAGACATGGACCAAGCCTGTGCTGAACTTGATCGGAGTTCTCCCCTCAGGGGCGTCGGGCAAAAGCAGTGTGCAGACATCGCGGCCAAAAAGAGCCAGCTGGGTCGCTCCCAGCATTGTCACGCCCTGCCAAAACATGTCGGGACGCGGCACGACATTCTCTGCGCGCAATTCGGTTGCAGGCCAAAAGGCTATGGTCCCCTTGGGCCAGCGGAAATAGAGCATCAGAGTCTGAAGCAGGTCGCGGCAGAGAGGATCGGGTTTGCCTCCCATATGCGCACCCAATTCATAATAGGTCCAAACAATGCGTGGTTCGTGCGGAGTCTTGAGCCACAGGCTGCGCCAGGGCTCGTCCCACTGGCGGTAATCTGCGGATGCCGCATCAATGGTCGCTGGAGATGTATCCTGTTGCCGTGCAGGTTCTGAACAATTTCCGGAGGATCCTGACACCGAAACACGTTCGGCTTCTCGAATGGGCGTCCCTGCAGGCCGAAGGATATGGTGCAAGCCCGCCTCATGCCAGACGCGCAGCCCTTCGGGTATATTTAAACGCTGAGCAGGTGATCCCATATCCGCCACGCAACCTCTGTCTTGTCCAGTTCCGGCCACTCTTCCAGGCGCCCGTTGCGGTCCAGGACCAACACCCGATTGGTGACGCAGGCAAAGCCTGCTCCCTGGCAGCCGATGGGGTTGGCCACGATGATATCCAAATGCTTGCGTACCAGCTTGGCGCGAGCGTTTCCTTCTAGGTCATCGGTTTCAGCGGCAAAACCAATGAGCAACTGATGATCACTCTTATTCTGGCCAAGCTCGCAAAGGATATCCGGGTTCGTTTCAAAGCAAACGCTCAATCCTGCTTGAGCGATCTTGTCTTTTTTCATCTTGCCTGCACCAAAGGGCTCAGGGCGAAAGTCCGCTACCGCCGCAGTGCAGCAGGCAACGTCCATGTCAGGCCAAAGCTCCAGCGCGGCATCGTGCATTTCCCGAGCCGTGGTCACGTCGGTTCGCGTAATGCCCTCGGGCAAGTCGATGTCACAAGGGCCGGCAACAACATGAACGTCGGCCCCGCGCAACCAGGCTGCCACAGCCAGACACGCGCCCATGCGGCCCGTGCTCGGGTTGCTCCAGAAGCGGACCGCGTCGAACGGTTCCCGGGTTGGGCCAAGCGTCAACAGGACTTTACGTCCGACAAGGTCCTTGGGAGAAAGCAAAAAGGCGATCCGCGCCAAAATGGACGAAACAGGGGCCATACGGCCATTTCCCTCGTCTCCGCAGGCAACCATGCCCGAACAGGGAAAAACAACGTCTACGCCGCGCTGGCGAAGCCGCTCCACATTCTCTTTGGTGGGCGGGGCTTGCCACATGTTCGGATTCATGGCCGGAGCCACAAGCAAAGGACCTGGATGCGCCAGGGCCTGACAGGAGAGCATGTCGTCTGCGAGGCCGTGGGCAAGCCGGGCCAAAGTGTTGGCCGTGGCTGGAACCACAGCCATAAGATCGGAACTCTGCCCAGGCCCGAGATGGGCATAGGGATGCTGGCCGGGTTCGAACATGCCGCCGTATACGGGGTCCGCCCCCAGAGCCTCGAAGCTGAGGGGCGTGACGAACCGGGTTGCGCTTTCGGTGAGTGTGGCGGAAACCGATACGTTCAAACGCAGAAGGCCGCGTACAAGATCAAGGGCCTTGTACGCGGCGATGCTGCCGCTCACGCCGAGATGGACACGCTGGCCCAAAAAACCGCGAAACAGCAATTCTGCGTCCATGCTCTCCCCTATTGCGGCAGGTCCTGGCCCATGCCCATGGGCACGCTGCCGACGCTGCCGGAGTTGAGATCCTTGAACTCTATGGCGAAGATGGTCACACGGGTCTTGAAGCCGTCCTCGATCTGAATCGTGCAGCTCTTGTTGGCCTTTTCAAAAGCCAGAACCGACTTCTCCGCCTTGAGCGAAAATTTCTTGGTCCAATTGTCCTTGGTCATGTTGTTCACGAAGAAGTTAAAGACATCTTCGGCAATGACACGGCCGGTGAAAATGCGGAAACCGGCGAGAAAGCGAGGATCGTCAAAAACGTATTTTTCATCATCAATGGGCGACAGTTCCCGCGGTACCAGAATGTCGTCAAAATCATAATAGTAGTTGGGATTTTCGTAGGTTTCCTGGTAGGCGTCCGAATCCGAGGCAGCTTGCGTCTGCTGGGGATCGGTGTCGCTGGCCGTGGATTTGGTGGCGCAGGCGCTGGCGCTGAAGAGCAGCAAAGCAAAGATGGTCGCGTAAAGGCTCAGACGCATACGGTCCTCCTGGTGTTTTCTGTGTGGATAGTCCGGCGTCGCAAGGACGCCCTGCAAGGGCTGTTACAACAGGCGTTATCAAACCGCAATTCAAAGGGCGGAAGGAATCAGCTATCAGGATTCCTGGGACCGGCATGTTCCTGAAGAGAGGATTCCATTTCGCCCCGTTCCTTGCGGAGACGAGCGATTTCGGATTCAAGTATTTGCAGCTTGGCCTTCATGTCCGAAGTATCGAAAGAAAGGTTCAGGGTCAGTTCCTCGATTTCCGCTTCTTTCTTGGCAAGGGCATCCGTACGTTCCTGCAGTTCCTGAATCTCGCCCGCAGGCAGGGCCGGAACAACGGGCGGGGGAAGCTGCTTGATGCGGCGCTGTCCACGGGAAAGCAGAACAAAGCCGGTCTTGAGCTTTTGTATGTCCTCGCGGTGACTTTCGATCATCTTTTTCTGGTCCGCGATGATTTCCAGGCATTGACCGAACTTTTCCATGATCTCAAAAAAAGGGCCTGACAAATCCATTCCCTGGCATGTCTGGGCCGGAGTGGTTGCTTCATGGGCAAGTTCAATGGTGCGGGAATAGCTCTGCTTGAGCATGTCTTCTATTTCGCTGGTGACATGCCCTTCCTGATACAAATGTGAAATCTTTTCAAAAATAGCAACGGCTTCGTCGCTGTAACGCGTGACCCTGCCGATCTTTCTGCTGGGCAGAAAATCACGGAAGAGCGAGGCGTAGCGCCGGGCAGTGGGTGCGGGTATGCGCGTGGTCTTTGCTATTTCGGCGACGGACAGCCAATTCATTCTTAAAGTATGTAGCAGGATTCCAGGGAGAATCAAGACAAGAAGCCGGGGCATCCCGCGCAGCTTGCAAATCAGCGGGGGTGCAACTAGGATGCGCGCATTCGCTGACACAAGGATATTCATGCATCCCGACCATCAATTGAAGAATTACACCTACGAATTGCCGGAAGACCGTATTGCCCAGACCCCGTCCCCCAATAGGCAACAATCACGATTGATGCTGGTGGACCGCGCCAGGCAGCAAATCGGTCTGTATGGTTTTGCGGATCTGCCGGATCTTCTGCCGGAAAACGCCCTGCTCGTTGCCAATAATTCCAAGGTGATACCTGCCCGAATCTTCGGCACGAAAAATACGGGCGGCCGGGTGGAGTTCCTGCTTCTGACGCCCTTGCCTCTGCTCAAGGCAACAATTCAAGGCGACTGGTCAGAGTCGGAAGCATGGGGCTTGCTCCGGGCTTCCAAGGCTCCCAAAGTCGGTAGCCGTGTTTCCTTTGGTCCGGATTTTTCCCTGGAAGTGTTGGAACGGATGGAATTTGGACGATGCAAAGTGCTGTTGAACTGGAAGGGAAATCTATTGCGATTGATGGAGTCACTGGGTTCCATGCCTTTGCCGCCGTATATCCATCGGGCCGCAGAAAACGAGGATGTTTCCCGCTATCAGACGGTGTATGCCCGGGACGACAAGGCCGGATCCGTGGCCGCGCCCACAGCGGGCCTGCATTTCACGCCCGAGGTGCGGCAGCGGTTGGCGGACAAGGGCATCGAATGGGCCGAAGTGACGCTCTACGTCGGCTATGGCACGTTCAGCCCGGTGCGTGCCGCAGACATCCGCGACCATGTCATGCACGAGGAATACGTGGAGGTTTCCGCTGAAACCGCTCATGCGGTCAGGCAGGCCAAAACGCAGGGTCGGCCGGTGGTGGCCGTGGGCACCACCAGCGCGCGCAGTCTGGAAGGCATGTATAAGGAGCTTGGAAAAATCAGTGAATTCAAAGGTATGACAGACATATTCATCAGCCCTGGATATACCTTCAATGTGGTGGACAAATTGCTGACCAATTTCCATTTGCCAGAGTCAAGTCTTCTTATTATGGTATCAGCCCTAGTCGGCAGAGAATTCATCCTTCATGCCTACAGAGAGGCGCTCCGTAACGGATTTCGTTTTTTTTCCTACGGTGATGCCATGCTCATTTCGTGAAGCTCCAACAGGAGGGCCTTATGTCCCGAATCGAGGTTTTGGAAGACCGCTGTAAAGGCTGCCTGCTCTGCACGACCGTCTGTCCCGTGCAGATCATTGTGCAGTCCGAGCGGTTCAATCAAAACGGCTACAAAGTGGCCGAAGTGCCGGACGCGGAAAAGGAAAAATGTACGGGCTGTTCGTCCTGCGCCCTGATCTGTCCCGATCTGGCCATCCGCGTCTATCGCACCCCGAAAAAGAAAGGGGAAGAATGATGGCTGACAAGATTTTCATCAAGGGTAACGAGGCAGTGGCACGCGGCGCATTGGCTGCGGGCTGCAAGTGCTTCTTCGGCTATCCCATCACGCCCCAGAACGACATCCCTGAATTCATGTCCAAAGCCATTGTGGATGCGGGCGGCGAGTTCGTGCAGGCCGAGTCCGAAGTGGCCGCGGCCAACATGCTCCTGGGTGCGGGCGCCTGCGGCGTTCGGGCCATGACCTCCTCTTCCAGCCCGGGCATGTCCCTGAAGCAGGAAGCCATTTCCTACATGGCGGGCAGTGAAATCCCGGCGGTCATCGTGAACATGAACCGCGGCGGACCGGGCCTGGGCGACATCGGCCCGGCCCAGGGCGACTACTACCAGGCCACGCGCGGCGGCGGGCACGGCGATTACCGACTGCTGGTCTATGCACCGGCAACAGCCCAGGAAGCGTATGATCTGGTCATCAAGGCCTTTGACATGGCCTACAAGTACCGTAACCCGGTGCTGATCCTCGGCGACGCCATCATGGGCCAGATGAAGGAGCCCATTGACCCGTGGCAGCCGAAAAAAGTCAGCCCGGACGAAGGCGCGGACTGGCGCCTGGACGGTGCGGAAAAAAGAGACAAGCGCCTCATCAAATCCCTGTTCCTGGAGGAAGGCGCTCTGGCCGACCAGAACAAGATGCTCCAGGCCAAGTATGAAAAGATGCAGGCCGAAATCGAGTATGAAACCTTTGAGACCGAAGACGCCGAGCTTGTGGTCTGCGCCTACGGCTCCATCGGCCGCATTGCCAAGACCGCTGTGCGCAAACTGCGCAAGCAGGGACACAAGGTCGGTCTGTTCCGGCCCATCACCCTGTATCCGTTCCCGGCGGTCCCGCTGCTGGAAATGGCCAAGGCAGGCAAGCGGTTTTTAACCATCGAGCACAACCTGGGCCAGATGGTGGACGACGTGCGGCTGGCCATTCGTACCGTGGCCGACTCGGAATTCTACGCCGTGTATCCCGGCAACCTGCCCACCCCGGACGAATTCGAGGAGCCCATCCTCAAGAGCCTGGAGGGGAAATAAATGTCCGAAATGAAAGAAAAGCTGGTCTTTGACAGGCCGCAGTCGGTCATTGACCGCCCCACTCACTATTGCCCTGGTTGCCACCACGGCGTGGCGCACCGCCTTGCCGGTGAGTTGCTCGACGAGATGGGCCTGCGCGAAAAAACGCTCTTGGTCACGTCCATCGGCTGCTCGGTCTTCCTCTACAATTACCTCAACGTGGATGCGGTGGAAGCCCCGCATGGCCGTGCTCCGGCAGTGGCCACGGGCGTAAAGCGCGCCCGGCCCGGCCATTTCGTGTTCGCCTACCAGGGCGACGGCGACCTGGCTTCCATCGGCATGGCCGAAATCATGCACGCTGCCAACCGCGGCGAACGCCTGGCCGTCATCTTCGTGAACAACACGGTCTACGGCATGACCGGCGGGCAGATGGCCCCCACCACCCTGCTGGGGCAAAAGACCACCACCTGCCCTGGCGGACGCTGCCGGGACAAGGAAGGCATGCCCATCCGCATGACCGAAATCATCGCTTCCCTGGGCGGCGTGGCCTTTGCCGGTCGCGGCTCCCTGGACAGCGTGAAGAACATCCGCGCTGCCAAAAAGATGATGCGCAAAGCCTTTGAATGTCAGCTCAAAGACCTGGGCTTCGGTTTCGTGGAACTGCTCTCGGCCTGCCCGACCAACTGGAAAATGACCCCGGTCAAAGCCAACGAGCGTATTGCGGAAGAAATGATCCCCTACTTCCCGCTCGGCGTATTCAAAGACGTTACCGAGGAAGGAGGCGCCTGCTGATGGCCAAATACCTCGATTCCATCATTGCCGGATTCGGCGGCCAGGGCGTGATGCTCATCGGCAACCTGCTGGCCTACGCAGGCATGCACCAGGGCCTGAACGTGACCTATATCCCGGTCTACGGGCCGGAAATGCGCGGCGGCACAGCCAACTGCACCGTGGTGCTCTCGGACGAGGACATCGGCTCGCCCATCATCCACCGGCCCAAGAGCCTGATCATCATGAACCGCCCCTCCCTGGACAAGTTCCAGTCCCGTCTCGTGGACGGCGGGTTGCAGATCATCAACTCCTCGCTCGTGGATGCGGACCTGGCGGAAACCGAACGCGTCAAAAGCGTGTTCGTGCCCGCCAACGAGATCGCGGACAAGATCGGCAACACCCGCATGGCCAACATGGTCGCCATCGGCGCTTATCTGGCCAGCACGGGCTTCCTGCCGGTCCAGGCCGCCATCGACAGTCTGGAAAACGTCATCTCACCGCATTACAAAAAGCTGATTCCGCTCAACGCCAAGGCGATTGAAGCGGGAGCGGCCCACGTGGCCTGACTTCCAGGCCGGGACGCGCACGCGTGTCCCGGCCTTTTTCTTTGCATCACAAGGCGCAAGAGAGAATAAGGAAAAAGACCCATGGATCATTACGGCATCATCGGCCACCCCCTGGGGCATACCCTGAGTCCGGTACTGCACAACTGGGGCTTCCAGTCCTGCGGCATCGATGCGCTCTATTCCGTTCACGATACCCCGCCTGAAAATCTGTCCGGATTCATGGACACTGTGCGTCGTGAACATATCAAGGGCCTGAGCGTGACCATCCCGCACAAGCAAAGCATCATGCCGCTGCTGGACAGGGTTTCCTCGCGCGCCCGCGCCGTGGGGGCCGTGAACACGGTCTTCTGGGACAATGGTCAGCTCAAGGGCACCAATACCGACCTCACGGGCTGCCTCACGCCCTTGCGGGGCCTTGGGCGGGTTCCGCGCAGCGCTCTTGTCCTGGGAGCCGGAGGAGCCGCCAGGGCGGTCATTGCGGCGGTGCATGAATTGGGAGTGGTAGACGTGGCCGTGACCAATCGCCACCGCGACAAGGCCGAGGCACTGGCGCGCGATTTTTCCGTACGGGTGGTGGATTGGGAAAACCGGCATGTTCATCCGCCGGAGCTGCTCGTGAACACGACGCCCCTGGGCATGGCCGGGAAATATGAAAACCTGAGCCCCTGGCCTTTGCAGGCCCTACCTCAAGGGACCGTGGTCTTCGACCTGATCTACAATCCGCTGCACACCAATCTCGTGAACATGGCGGACGGGTGCGGCTGCACCATTATTTCCGGGCTGGAAATGTTCCTGTACCAGGGCCTGAAGCAATTCAAGCTCTGGACAGGCAAAGACCTTGATCCCGCCCAGGCGCGTTGCCTGCTTCTTGAGCATCTCGCGCCCGGCGGCGGATCAGGTGCGGCTTCTTCTTAGGGGACGTAGATCTTGAGCACCTGCCGGGCATAGATAGTGCTCTTGGTGTTCAGATTGTTCCAGGATCTCAGGTCGCCCACGCTGACCCCGAACTTCTTGGCAATGGCATAGAGCGTGTCGCCCCGCCGCACCTTGTAGCTGACCACTTCGCTGTGCACGTTGGCTGCAACGGCCTTGGCCGCGCGCTGCTCGCTGCCGCTGGCGTCGGGGATGTAGATGCGCTGCCCGATCTTGATCTTGCTCTTGCTGTTCAGGCCGTTGGAGTCGCGCAGCGTTCCCACGCTGACATTGTAGCGCCGGGAAATGCTCCAGAGCGTGTCCCCGGACTGCACCACGTAATTGGAGCGGGACTGGGCCACCTTGCGCGTCTTGGCCGTGCTGGAATTCGTGGTGGACGCGGAGGATTTCTTGGAACGCTTGGTCTGTTTTTCCGCAGCCTCGGCAGCGGCCACTTCATATTCCTTGCCATGCCCGGGGATCATGAGCCGTTGGCCGGGCTGAAGCGTGTTCTTGCTGCGGTTGTTGACCTTCTTGAGCACGGCGATGGGTACGCCGTAACGCCGGGAAATGCCCCACCAGGAGTCGCCGCTGCGGACCTTGTGCACCTGATAGCCCGCATAGGGCTTGGTGCCGGGGTCGTTGAGATAGGCGACCATGGCCGTTACTTTTTCCTTGGGCAGGTGGGCCGTGGTGGTCATCTTGGGCGGGCTGACCTGGCGGCGGTAGGCCGGATTCAGCGCATGGAACTCCGACCACTTCATGCCGCCGGCCTGAGCCAGGGCCAAGAGGTCGGTACCTCCAGGCACGGTGACATGCTCCAGGGCAGGGTCTTCGGTCCAGCGCACAGGTTCGAAGCCGAGGGTTTCCAGATTTTGGAATATCTTGGAAATGGCTATGAACTTGGGCACATATTGCAGGGTCTCGCGTTTAAGCCGGGCGCGCGATTTGAGGCGGTTGTTCTTGGCGGCCAGATCAAAGAAGGAAGTCGCGCCGGTTCCGGCCAGGGCGCGCATGATCTTGCCCTCGCCCGCATTGTAGGCGGCCAGGGCCAGATGCCAGTCCCCGAAAATGCCGTAGAGATCCTTGAGATAGCGGGCCGCGGCGTCCGTGGCCATGTACGGATCACGGCGCTCGTCGATCCACCAGTCCACGCGCAGGCCGTATTTGCGGCCGGTATAGGGCATGAACTGCCAGAGGCCGCCGGCGCCGGCCCAGGAATAGGCCTTGACGTTGTAGCCGCTCTCGGCAAAAGCCAGTAGGATCAAATCCTGGGGCAGGCCGTATTTGGTGAACACGGCACGCACCATGGGCAAATGCTGCTCGGAGCGTTTCAGCCACTTTTCAAAGGTGCCGCGGGCCTTGTGCGTGAAATAGGAAAAAAAGTGTTCGACCTCCTTGGTGTTGTGCATATCGAGGTCAAAGAATATGCCATTCTGGGACGAAAGGATGGACCGCTCGTGCGAGGTCAGCTGGCCCTCTTCGACCGGTTCGGCGGAAAGTTCCGGATCAAGAGGCTCGGCATCCTCGGTCATGATCAGGGACGAAGGGTCGGATACGGAGTCCACGACCGGCGAAGTGTTTTTTGAGGCGCATGAGGCAAGCACCATGACGAGGCAGGTGATCCACAGCGTCCAGGCAAGGCGTCGAACGGCCGGTTTGGTCAAGGAAACCTCCGTGAAGTGTTGTCTTTCCCTGGTCTGAAGCATATTTTCAAGAAGGAGACAAGGGAATTCTAGAGATTATCTAAGCAGTGGGGTCGCTGTCGGTTGCAGCGCGCTCGAAGAGTAAACGGCATCGCTGAAAAAGGGAAGACGCCAACCCATTGAAATTATTGAACGGAGAAATAATGGATCAGAACAAGGCGAATGGCAAAGGCGAAAAAAACTATATTGCGGGGCGTAAACCCATTGCGGAACTGCTGGAGTCGGCACCGGGACGGGTGGATGTCGTGCATCTGCGCAAGGGCCGGGTGGACGCCAAAATAGGAGCCATTGTCGATCTCTGCACGGCCCATGGCGTGCGCTACAAATTTGTGGACGGAGCCAGCCTGGACCGCTTGTTCCGGGGCACGCACCAGGGCGTGGTGGCCCAGGTGGCGGGCCTGGAGTACACGCCCATGGACAAACTCATGGACGAGGCCGCGGACGCGCCCCTGCCCCTGGTACTCATCCTGGACCGCGTCCAGGACACCGGCAACGTGGGCGCGCTGGCGCGCACGCTCTACGCCCTGGGTGGCGCAGGCATCGTGGTGCCGCAGCACGAGGGAGCCTATATCGGAGCCGGAGCGCTCAAGGCCAGCGCAGGCGCGCTGAACCTGCTGCCCGTGTCCAAGGTCGTGAATGTTGCCCGCGCTGTTTCGGATTTCGCGGACCGGGGTTTCATGACCTATTGCGCGTACCAGTCCGAGGACGCGTTGAATGCCTTTGATCCGTCCGTGCGGCTGCATTTGCCCGCGGTGCTGGTGCTGGGCAACGAGGAAAAGGGCGTGCGGCCCGGCGTGGCCAAGGCCTGCGGCCTGCACCTGACCATCCCGTTCGCCCGCAGCTTCGATTCCCTGAACGTTTCCGCGGCCGGTTCCATACTCATGGCCCTGTTTGCGAAGGGAGTAAACAAATAGGGACCCCCTTCTGTCTGGAAACCAGACAGGACAAGGCCCTGAATATCGTTTGGAGACGATTTTCAGGGCCTTGAAATTTCTATATTTAACAGCGACGATTCTAGCGGATGTAATTCGGCAGGTTGAGGAAGATTTCCCTCGTGTACGTGGTCATCTTGTCCATGATCCAGGGAAAAGCCACAATGAGCGCTATGAAAATAGCCACGATCTTGGGCACCATGGTCAGGGTCATTTCCTGAATCTGGGTGGCGGCCTGAATCACGCTGACAACAATGCCCACGAGCATGCCGATGCCGAGCATGGGCAAGGCAATGGTCAGAGTTATTTCAATGGCCTGTCGGGCAAAGCCGACAACGAATTCCGGTGTCATGGGCGCACCTCTCCCCTTGTCCGCGTCAAGCGAACGTGTTCACCAGCGACCCCACCAAAAGGCTCCAGCCGTCCACCAGAATGAAGAGCAATATCTTGAACGGCAGGGAGATCATGACCGGAGGCAGCATCATCATGCCCATGGAAAGCAGGATCGAGGCCACGACCATATCCAGGATCAGGAACGGGATGTAGATCAGAAAGCCGATGGTGAAGCCGGTTTTCAGCTCGCTGATGGTATAGGCGGCCACGAGCATGATCGTGGGAACCTCTTCCTTGGTCTGAGGCCGCTCCATCTCGGTGATGGAGTAGAAGATGGAAAGATCCTTTTCGCGCGTGTGCTTGAACAAAAAGGCCCGGATGGGCTGCTGGGCCTTTTCCAGGGCTTCGTCAAAACCGATTTGCTCATTGAGGTAGGGTTGCAGGGCCTCCTCGTTCACGGCCTTGCCCACGGGCATCATGATCACGAAGGTCATGAAGATGGCCAGGCTGGCCAAAATCTGGTTCGGGGGCATCTGCTGCGTGCCCATGGCCTGCCGCAGGAAGTGAAAGACGATGATGATGCGCGTGAACGAGGTCATGGTCAGGACAATGGCCGGAGCCATGGACAGGACCGTCATCAGGAACAGAATCTCGAGCAGGACCGAAACCTTTTCCGGCTCGGCCTGACCCGCGGCCAGTTCCATGGTCAGGGTGGGAATGGTCTGCGCCAGGGCGAGCTGCGGCAGCAGCAACGCCAGCAGCAGCAGGCTAAGCGCTGTCGCCGCTTTTGGCAGCCGGTCCAGCCTTGTTGCCGGTTTCGCCCTTGTCGGCGCTGTCCGGCTCGCCTGCGGCGCTGTCCGCGTTTCCGCCCTTGCCCAGCATTTCCGCAAAACGGGTGAAATCATCCTCGTCCTCTTCCTCGTAACAATGTCCTGCCGGGGTTTCGGTCTCGGCCAGAAGGTTGATCCTGTCCTCGGTAACGCCCAGCACAAGATTGCGCCCGTGGATGCGCACCACGCTCACATGTTGCTTCGGGCCAAGGGCAAGGCGGCCGATGAGCTTGGGGTTGTCCTGGCCGGTCATGCGGGCCATGCCCGAGGGACCGTAGCGGCGCAGCAGCCAGAACGCCAGCAGCAGCACGCCGAGGATCATGAAAAGATAGGACGCCGTGGTCAGCGTGGTCCCGAACAGGGATTGCCCGGCATCGAGGATGTTGGAGCCGCTGCCGGCCACAGGGGTGGTGCCCAGGGTCTGGACAGCATCAGGGGCCAAAGGCGTCCGGGTCGCGTTCACGGCCAGATCGCTGGAAGCCGGGAGCAGGGCTTCCGCGGCGCGGCCTGCCGCTTCAGTGGCGTTCTGCTTCAAATTCTGCACGGTTGCGTTAGGCAAGCTGCTTCACCCGTTCAATGGGGCTGATGATGTCGGTGAGGCGGATACCGAACTTCTCGTTGATGACCACGGCCTCGCCTCGGGCCACGAGCTTTCCGTTGACGTAGATTTCCAGGGGTTCGCCCGCAAGCTTGTTCAACTCGACAACGGAACCCTGGCCCAGTTGGAGCAGCTCATTGATGAGCAGCTTGGTCCGGCCCAGTTCCGCGGAAACCTCCAAGGGAATGTCCAGGATGAAATCCAGATCGCGCCGGGAACCTTCCGGCTTGGGTCCCTTGGCCTGGGCGGTCATGTCCGTGAGATCGGCATCGCGCATCTGGGTGTGCAGGTAGTCCTGCTCTTTTTCCTTGCGCATGTCGGTCTGTTCGGTCTCGGCCAGGGCCGCGGCCCATTCGTCGGCCAGGGCCTCGTCGCTGCTGGCCGGTTTGGCGTCCGCAGCGCCCCCGCCACCGCCGCCGTTCATGAGCGCGTCGATGTCGTCCTGGGATTGTGCGCCGCCCTCAGTCTCCTGCAGTGCGGCTTCCCATTCCTGGGCCAATTTGTCCTGATCGTCCGGGGTCATATCCACATTCCTCTGCGTTGGTGCACGACGAAAAACTGACGCCGAACCGTCCGTGGCGCGGCCTGCCAGTGGTTATGCAAATACCGTGCACATGTTCGCCTACTGGAGCAGATAACTGGAAAAATAGACCTGAAGAACCTTGCCTTCACCGATAATCTGGTTGATGCGGTCCACAATTTCCTGTTGCAGCAAAAGCTGATTCTTGGGGCCGAGCATTTCCTGGGGCTTCTTGCTGCCCAGCAGGATCAGCAGCATGTTCTTGACCTTGACCTGGGCGTCGTTGAACTCCAGCATGGCCTCTTCGTTGATCAGTTCGACCACGAGGCCGAGCTTGACGTAACGTTTGCCCAGCGGGTCGTTGATGTTGGCCACGAAATCAGGGACCGTGGCCATCTCGCCCTTGAATCCTGGCGCGGCCTGCAATTCCTCGGACGTGGGCTCTTCGGCCTGTTCCGTGGAATCGCCCATGCCGATCATGGACATGATCTTGTCCTTGAACATGAAGGCGCCGCCGGCAATGCCCAGGACAAGGACCAGGATGATGATCCACTTGAGCAGGCCCTTTTTCTTTTTCGGCTCTTCCTGCACGATGCTTTCATCGGCCACGGTCATACCTCGCTGTGCTTACGTTTCGCAATGAACCGAATGGTACATGGAATGGAAGGGATTATCCAGGCCTATCAGGAATAGCCCCCTATGGCCCGCGTTGTCCGGACGAGAATCTCGATGCGCCTGTTCTTGGCCCGGCCTTCGGGCGTGTCGTTGCTGAAGATCGGCTGGGTAGGGCCATAGGCGGCCAGGGAGAACTGTTCGTTGCGCAGGCCCGACTCCACGAAAAAAGCCACCACGGCAAGAGCCCGGTCCACGGACAGGGCATAGAGCCGGTCCGCCGGCACTTCGCGGTCGTCGGTATAGGTGGCGATGCGCACGGGCTCGTTGAGATAGCCGATCATGGGCACGATCTGCGCCAGCAGCAGACGCGCGGTCTCGTCCAGCTCCGTGCCGCCCTGGGGAAAGAGCAGCTTGTCCGTGAGCACCAGGGCCACCCCGTCCTCGCGGGCCAGGACAGTGAGGTTCTCGTCCAGGGTGGAGCGGGAAATATCGTCGGGCAACATCTCGTTGGGATAGAGCAGGTCCTTGATGCGGTTCAGCTTGTCCAGCGCCTCCCAGGGTTCCTCGATCATCTCCAGGACCTCTTCCATGCGGATGGAGATGCGTCCTGCGCCCTTGCTTTCCATGGGGCCCAAGTCCAGGGGCTGCACCGTGACGCGGGTGATGAAGCTCTGATCCATGGAGGACATGGTCAGCAGCAGCACGAAAAAGGTCAGCAGCAGCGTGACCAGATCCGAAAACGTCACCAGCCAAAGGGCCAGGGGCGGACATTTCTGTTTTTTCTTTGCGCGCGCCATGGCCGTTCCTATTGCCCCGCTTCCGGCGTCGGTGCGGGCGTCGGTGCGGGCGTCGGTGCGGGCGTCGGCAGTTCAAAGCGGAACCCGTCCACTTCATAGGTGCGGTTGTCCGGTTCCGGGGCCAGATCTTCGGTAACGCGCTCGGCCTCCACGGCCAGTTCCGGAGAGTTGCGCTTGTCCAGCACCAGGTCCACGCGGCGGTTGCGGTCACGTTGCAAGGCATCATTGGCGTCGTAAAGGGGGCGGTATTTGCCGTAGGCCTCGACCTGAAGCATTTGCGGACTGATGCCCTGGTCCAGCAAAAACGTGTACACGGCCAGGGAACGATTCAGGGAGATGCGCCAGGACAGATCGGGCAGGCGGTCGCCGTCGCCGCTCCTGTAGTCCGTGCCCAGCTCGTCGCGCACGCTGCCCGTGTGCCCGGCGATGAGCAACGGATAGTTGAGGGCGCGCAGCACCGGAAGCATGTTGGTGAGCATTTCCATGCCGCGCGCGCTGAGCCGGGACTCGCCCGGCAGAAACAACAATTCTGCGTTGATGGAAAGAATCTGCACGAAACGGTTGGACTGGAAATCCAGGTCTTTTTCCACGTCCTCCCAGAGCATGGGCTTGAGCGACTCCAGATCGGTCTCGTGTTCCATGACGCCCGGCTCCACCGTGCGCTTGGTGTCGTCCAGGGTCATGGGGTCGAAGCTGGTGTCCCAGCCGAACGCGCCGATGATGGAGCCGAGCACCACGAGCTTTCTGCGCTCGTCGATCTTGGACATGCTCACCAGCAGCACGAAAAACGTCAACATCAGGGTCATCACGTCGGAGAACGTGATCATCCAGGGAGGCATTTCCTCGCAGGGCTTGTTGCGTTTGCGCTTGGCCATGAGGTGCGTCCCTTGCGGCGGGCCGGGTTAGTCGGACTGCCTGCGGTCCTTGGGGGCGAGGTAGCTGTTCAGCTTTTCCTCGATGATGCGCGGATTCTCGCCCTTGGATATGGAGAGGATGCCCTCCATGATCATTTCCCGAATAAGCTGTTCCTGCTTGTGCCGCACCTTGAGCTTGCCCGCCATGGGGTTGAACACGAGGTTGGCCAAAACCGCGCCGTAGAGCGTGGTCAGCAGGGCCACGGCCATGGCCGGGCCGATGGTCGAGGGGTCGGACATGGTCTGGAGCATCTGCACCAGGCCGATGACCGTACCAATCATGCCCATGGCCGGAGCCAGGGTGCCCATGACCGCCACCACTTCCGCGCCCGAGTCATGCCGCTCCTCCAGATAGGAGACCTCGGTCTCCAGAATCTCCTGGATGGTCTGGGGCTCCAGTCCGTCCACGGTGAGCTGCAATCCCTTGCGCAGGTAGTCGTCGTCGATTTCCTTGATCACCGGTTCCAACGAAAGGATGCCTTCGCGCCGGGCGCGGTTGGAATAGTCCAGGAACTGGGCGATGACTTCGGCCGGGGGCTGGATGGAGCTGAAAAAGGTGTTTTTGATGACGCCTACCACGCCGACAACGTGTCCCATGGGGTAGTTCACCAGGGAGGCGCCGATGGTGCCCCCGATGACGATGAAGAACGAAGGCACGGAAATGAAGATGATCAGGCTGGAACCGGTCAGAATGGCCGACACCACCAACCCGAAGGAAAGCACGATTCCGATTACGGTTGCCAGATCCATGTGTTCCCGCCCGTTACGTCCTCATGGTTCAGGGCCTTGGCCCGAAAATCCGCGTCCCGATCCGCACCAGGGTCGCCCCCTCCTGCACCGCCTGGACAAAGTCGCCGGTCATGCCCATGGACAATTCCGGCAGGGCCACGCCAAAACGGTTTTCCAGCTCGTCCCGCAGGGTCCGCAGCCGGGCGAACACCGGCCTGACCCGCTCCGGCTCATCGCAGAACCAGGGCATGGTCATCAATCCGACGATATGCAGGTGCTTCAATTCAAGCACCGACTCCAAGAGCGTGTCCAGATTTTTTTCATCAATTCCGGACTTTTGTTCTTCCCCGCAGAGGTTCACCTGCAGCAGTATCCGCTGCACGATCCCCAAGCTTGCGGCTTTCTTATGCAATCCCTGAGCCAGCTTCAGCGAATCCACGCTGTGCATCAGGGAAAAGCGGCCAGCCACATACTTGGCCTTGTTGCTTTGCAGGCCGCCGATATAATGCCAGTCCAGCCCCAGCCCGGCCAGCTCGTCCTGCTTGGCCAGGGCTTCCTGCACGTAATTCTCGCCGAACAGCGTCTGGCCGCAAGCGTGCAGTGCGCGCACCGCCGCCGCGGGATGATGCTTGGACACGGCCAGCAGCCGGACCCCCGCGGGATCACGGCCCGCAGTCCGCGCTGCCGAGGCGATGTCTTCCCGGACTCCCTCCAGCCTCGCGGCCAGTTCCTGTTCCAACTCGTTCATTTCACTCACGGCTTCCGCTTGACGGAATCATATCAGTTATCGGCATGTTGACGCAAAGGTTTATGCGTCCGCGCCGCAGGGGCAATCAAATCGCTTATTCGCCCAGGCCGATGGAACGCAAAAAGCCCGGGTGTTCGGTCCAGTCTTCCTTGACCTTGACCCAGAGCTCCAGCATGACCTTGCGCTCCAGCATCTCTTCCAGCTCTTCGCGGGCCTGCTGACCGATGAGTTTGAGGTTCTGGCCGCCCTTGCCGATGATCATGCCCTTGTGGCTGGCGCGCGAGGCGTAGATCACGGCAGCGATATGCACGGTGGGACCTTCCTCGTCGAACAGCTCGATCTCCACGGCCGTGGAGTAGGGCAGTTCCTGACGCAGAGACATGAACAGCTTCTCGCGGATGATTTCCGAGGCCAGAAAACGGATGGGCACCGTGGAAATCTGGTCTTCCGGGAACATGGCCGGTCCTTCGGCCAGATGTCCCAATATCTTGTCCAGCAGGTTGTCCAGGCCTTGCTCTTCCCGGGCCGAAACGGGCAGGGGTTCGCAGCCGGGGAACAGTTCGGCAAGGCGCTGCATGAGCGGCAGCAGCTGGGCCTTGTCCTTGACCCGGTCCACCTTGTTCAGGGCCACGAGCACGGGCAGGCCGCAACCGCGCACCGGCTCCAGCATGGGCTCGGCCTCCTTGTCCAGGAGGTAGGGCTTGCTCGCATACAGGGCCGCGTCGAACATGACCACCACGGCGTCGCAGGAAGCCAGGGCGTTCCAGGCCGAATCCAGCAGAAAGCGGTTCATGCGCCCGCGCAGACGGTGGATGCCGGGCGTGTCCAAAAAAACCACCTGGGCATCGTCTTTGGTCAGGATGCCGCTGATGCGGTTGCGCGTGGTCTGGGGCTTGGGCGTGACAATGGCCAGCTTCTGCCCCAAAAAGGCGTTCATGAGCGTGGACTTGCCCGCGTTGGGCGGGCCGATCAGGGCCACCATGCCGAATTTGTGCTGCGGGCTCATGCGCGCCTCCGATCCGGGCCATGCAGCAGGATGCAGTCCTGGTACGCTCCGGGGTGTCGATACGTTTTCAATGCATTATCTCCATAAAATTACAATTCTTGTCGATCGCCGACAGCGCGTGCTCCCAGCAAGGGAGAAAAGTATGCAGGGGCGGGGCGGGTGGCCGCCAAAGGCGGCTCAGGAAGCGTCGTCGTCCAGCTCCTGCACATAGCCGCAGCCCTTTTGCGGGCAGGCGATATGATCGCCCTTGGCCTTGGTGCGCTTCTGAACAAGTACAGGGTGTCCGCATTCCGGACAAGGGCCGGGCACGGGATAATTCCACAAAGCGTAATCGCATTTGGGGTAATTGCTGCAGGAATAGAAGATTTTTCCCGAACGGGAGGAACGCTCCACCAGCTCGCCGTCGCAGCCTTCTTTCGGGCAGGGCACCCCCGTGGTAAAGGGCGCGGTGTGCTTGCACTTGGGATAGTTGGAACAGGCGATGAAGCGGCTGCCCGTGCGGGCGCGCTTGACCACCAGCTCGCCCCCGCAGTCCGGGCAGGGTCCGATCACCTCGGCCTCTTCCTGGGCCTGGGGCAGGATGCGCCCCTCTTCGTCGCGCTTGAAGTTGAGGATATTGCGGCACTCGGGATAGCCGGAGCAGCCCAAAAACTCGCCCCGGCGGCTGTTCTTGACCAGCATGGGCTGGCCGCAGCGGTCGCAGATGATGCCGGTGTCCTCGTCCTCGCGCGCGTCCTGCACCTCGATCTCGCCCTTTTCGTTGCGCACGAAGTTCTTGATGGTCTTGCAGTCCGGATAGCCGGAACAGCCCAAAAACTCGCCGGTGCGCCCGAACTTGACCACCATGGGCTTGCCGCAGTTTTCGCAGGCAATGCCCGTGTCCATGACCGCCCGGGCCATGCCGGTCTTGGCCTTGTCCAGAGTGGGATAGAACGTTCCGGCAAAACCGTTGAGCAGATCGGTCCAGTTGGTCTTGCCCAGAGCCACGTCGTCCAGCTGGGATTCCATGTTGGCCGTGAAGTCCACGTCCATGAGTTCCTGGAAATGTTCGCTGAGCTGGTCGCTCACGAGCTGGCCCAGCTCCGTGGGCGCGAAGCGCTTGTCCTCCATGCGCACATAGTCGCGGTCGCGCAGGGTGGAGATGATGCTGGCATAGGTGGACGGACGGCCAATGCCGTTCTCTTCCAACTCGCGCACCAGCGACGCTTCCGAGTAGCGCGGCGGCGGCTGGGTGAACTTCTGCTCCTTGGTCATCTGGCGCACGGCAAGCACCTCGTCCTGGCTCAGCCGGGGCATCTCCTCGGCCTTTTCCTCGCTGGTGCGGCCCATGGCCTCCAAAAAGCCGGGAAAGAGCAGGCGTTCGCCCTTGGCGCGCCAGATGGTCCGTGCGGCGCGCACCGACACCAGGGTGTCACGGAACACTGCCGGGGCCATCTGCGAGGCCACGAAGCGCTGCCAGATCAACGTATACAGCTTATATTGCTCGTCGGGCAGGTAGGGCCGCACACTCTCGGGATCAAGCTGCACGTCAACGGGCCGGATGGCTTCGTGCGCGTCCTGGGCCGAGCCCTTGGTCTTGTAGGCGTTGGCCTTGGCCGGATAAAAGTCCTTGCCCCAGCGCGACAGAATCAGTTCGCGGGCCTCGTCGCGCGCATCCTTGGCAATACGCACCGAGTCGGTACGCATGTAGGTGATCAGCGCGGTCACGCCCTTGCTGCCCAGTTCCACGCCCTCGTACAGACGCTGGGCCACGGTCATGGTACGCCGGGCGGAAAAACCCATGCGGCGGTTGGCTTCCTGCTGCAGGGTGGAGGTGATGAAAGGCGGCAGCGCTTTTTTCTTGCGCTCCTTTTCCTCGACCTTGTCCACCTCGAAGGAGGCGTTTTCCAGCTCGGCGGCCAGGGCTTCGGCCTCGGCCTGGTTGGCCACGGGATGGGTCTTGACGGAGCGCCCCCCCACCTTCCAGAGATCGGCCAGGAACGCCGGCGGATTCTCACCCTCCAGCTCGGCCTTGAAGAGCCAGTATTCCTCGGGCACGAAGGCGCGGCGCGCTTTTTCACGCTCCACGATAATCTTCAGGGCCACGGATTGGACCCGGCCCGCGGAAATGCCGCGCTTGACGTTCTTCCAAAGGATCGGGGAAATCTTGTAGCCCACGAGCCGGTCCAAAATGCGTCGGGCCTGCTGGGAGTCGAAGAGCCGCACGTCCAATTCCTTGGGGTGCTCCAGGGCTTCCTTGACCGCGCGGGCCGTGATCTCGTTGAACTGGATACGGCTGATGTCCGTGTTCTGCTTGCGGATCAGTTCGGCGACATGCCAGGCAATGGCCTCTCCCTCGCGGTCCGGGTCAGGGGCGAGATAGACGCGCCCGGCCTTTTTCGCGGCCTTCTGCAGGCGCTTGACCACCTCTTCCTTGCCGTTGATGACCTGATAATGCGGCGTGAAACCGTTCTGCTCGTCCACGCCCAGCTCTTTTTGCGGCAGGTCGCGCACGTGTCCCACGGACGCCTCGACGAGGTAGTCCTTCCCCAGAAACTTGCTGATGGTCTTCACCTTGGCGGGAGACTCAACGATGATAAGGTCTTTTGGCATGTCGAGTTCGCCTATAACCACCTGTTGCCCCCATGGCAAGGGCCGCGCCAAGGGTCGTCAGCGCGCTTTCGCCTGTTTTGCACGCCTTGGACAGCGACCCCAAAGCATGTTTCCCAGGCCTTGCCTGAAAGGAAATACAACCGATAAACATCATGAATTTACAGGTTTTTTTAACACATCTCAACATCAGCGCAAGAGCCACTCCAAGCGGATTGTTCTCCGGTCCGAAACAGGAAAAAAGATTTTCAACCGGTTTTCGGCATTGACAGCGCCGATGGAATACATAGATGTATTTCCGGCACACAAACCCCGAGGAGGAATCCATGCTGACTTTGACTGATGCGGCTCTGACAGAGCTGAAAAAATACTTCGAGTCCAACGAGCTTCAGCCCGTGCGGGTCTTCCTGGCCCAGGGCGGCTGCTCCGGTCCGCAACTGGCCCTTGGCCTGGACGAAAAACGCGACGGCGACGAGGCATACGACTTTGACGGCGGCATTTCCCTGGTCATGGACGGCGAGCTCATGGCCGAGGCCAAGCCCGTGACCATCGACATGGGACCCATGGGCTTCACCATCGGTTCCAGCCTGCCCGTGAACACGGGCGGCTGCTGCGGCTCCAGCGCGGGCGGCTGCGGCTCCGGATGCGGCACGGGTGGTGGCGGCGGTTGCTGCTGATCCCTCAGCCACGACAACGCAAAGGGCGGTTCCTGTTCGGGGCCGCCCTTTTTCTTTGCCTGCAGAAAAAATGAACAGCCCCCTATTGCTCTTTCATGAAACTAATAAGCGGACAGTTTTTGCAGATATCCGCGCCCGGAAAGCCGTACTAACCTAATAGGTGACGTTGGGATCGCCGCCAGCCAAAAGCGGAAAAGCCCGGTATCCGCGTTCTGAGCCGGCCGCGGCGCAAGACGCCTCCGGCGGCCAAGGGGCCCGCAGCCCCTTGGATTCCTGTTCGCCGCTCGCGCTCTCGCGCGGGAGGGGGAAGTTGAATGAGAGAGGGAGGCTGCTCGGCGGGGGGGGTTGAAAAAAGAGACGGAAAAATTCTGCGGCAGGGCATGTTTTCGCGGGCGGGGAAAGGGGGAGCGTCAAAAAGGGCGGCCCCTTGCGGAACCGCCCCTGTTATTCGAATCCACCGCGCCCGGGCCGCGGCTATTTTCCGTATTTCTCCAGGTCGCGCTGGCGGATTTCCTTGCGTTTGATCTTGCCGGAGATGGTCTTGGGCAACTCGTCCACATACTCCACGATGCGCGGGTATTTGTAGGGCGCTGTGACCTTTTTGACGTGGTTCTGAATCTCCTTGGTCAGTTCATCCGATGGCTCATAGTCCGCGCCGAGCACCAGCGTGGCCTTCACGGACTGGCCGCGCACAGGATCGGGCACGCCCGTGACCGCGGCCTCGATCACGGCGGGATGCGTGATCAGGGCGCTTTCCACCTCGAACGGTCCGATGCGGTAGCCCGAGGCCTTGATCAGGTCGTCGGTGCGTCCCAGGAACCAGAAATAGCCGTCCTCGTCCACCCAGGCCTTGTCTCCGGTGTGGTAATAGCCGTCGAACATCACGGACGCGGTCTTTTCCGGCTCGTCCATGTAGCCGTGGAACAGGCCCAGCACGCCCTTGGCGTCGGCCATGTTCTTGAGCCGGATGCAGATTTCGCCTTCCTCGCCCGGAGGGCAGGGCGCGCCGGTTTCGTCCAGCAGCACGATGTCCCAGCCCGGCGTGGGCTTGCCGATGGAACCGGGCTTGGGCTCCATGAAGGTCAGCGTGGCCAGTTGCAGGCAGGTCTCGGTTTGGCCATAGCCCTCGTAGATGGGCTGGCCCGTGGCCTTTTTCCAGGCCTCGAACACGGACTCGTTGAGCAGCTCGCCTGCTGTGGTGCAGTGCCGCAGGGCCGAAAGGTCCCACTTGGTCAGGTCTTCCCGGATAAGGAAGCGGTAGACCGTGGGTGGCGCGCAGAACGTGGTGACCTTGTGGGCGCTGAGGATGTCCAGCAGTTCGGCGGGCACGAACTTGCCCCGGAAATCCCAGACAAAAACCGCTGCTCCGGCCAGGAACTGTCCGTAGAACTTGCCCCAGACCGACTTGGCCCAGCCCGTTTCCGACAGGGTCAGGTGCAGGTCGCCCGGCTCCAGGTCGTGCCAATAGGCGCCCGTGGTGTAGTGTCCCAGCGGATAGGTGTAGGGATGCACCACCATCTTGGGCATGCCCGTGGTGCCCGAGGTGAAGAAAATGACCATGGGATCGTCGCCGCCGGGCGCGTCCGCCGGGCGCGGATACTCGGGCGAGCCTTCGGCCATGAGCGTTTCGTAGCCGCACCAGCCGCCAGGCGCATCCTTGCCGTCCACCTGCACCAGCAGTTGCAGGCTGGGGCTGTCGGCCCGGGCCGCCTCCACGCGCTCGGTGATGCCGTCCTCGCAGATCACGGCCTTGATACCCGCGTAATTGGCGCGCTGGGTGATGTCCTTGGGGGTCAGCAGCGAGGGTGAGGGAATGGGCAGCGCCCCGATCTTGTGCAGGGCCAGCATGGTTTCCCAATACTCGGCGCGGCGGTAAAGGATGAGCATGACCCGGTCGCCCTTGCCGAGGCCGCGGGCCAGCAGGGCCGTGGCCAGACGGTTGGAGCGCTCCCTGAGCCAGGCATAATCCAGCTCGCGGCGCTTGCCCTTGGGGTCCACATGGACCAGGGCCAGCCGTTTCGGGTCCTCTTCTGCGACCTTGTCCATAAAATCAAAGGCGAAATTGTACTTCTCCGGGACATCGACCCGGAATTTTTCAAGAAATTCTTCATATCCGGCGGGATGCAATTTTTCCATCTTCTCTTTCTCCGTGATTCTGCGGGTTCGCGTGCGCCGCTTTGGCGCGCCTTTTTCAGCGGGGCGGTTGCCGGGCTGATCAGGGACTCCTGACCAACCCTACAGAATCACGTCCAGGAAGCGGGCCTGCTTGCCGTCCAGCCCGCGCATGCCGTGCGGGGTCTGGGAATCGAAATAGATGCTGTCGCCCGGGACCAGGATTTCCACCTTGTCGCCGATGCGGATTTCCAGACGGCCCTCGAGCATGTAGATGAACTCCTGGCCCGAATGGCGCGTGAAGCTGATCTCGTTTTCGGCCTTGGCCGGAACGCGGATCTCAAAGGGCTCCATCTTGCGGCCCTTGAAGCGGTACGCCAGATTCTTGTAATCATAGTCCTTGCGCCGGTCCACGGAAAGCCCCTTGCCCGATCGCACCACGCTGTGCGAGACCAGATGGGACTCGGACCCGGCAATGAGCGTGTTCAACTCCACGCCTGTGGCCTTGGAGACCTCCATGAGAAAGCCCACGGGAATCTCGGTCTGGCCGCCCTCGTATAGCTGCACGGTTGCGGGGTCCACGCCCACGCGGGCCGCGAACTCCTCCACGGACTCGCCCAGCGCGTCGCGCAATCCGACCAGCCTGGGAGCGATTTCCTTGTACGCCTGTTCCATTTCTTCCCCCTTGTGACCCTGGCCGCGCCCCTGACGCGTTGCCCGGCCCCGGTCCGCAACTAGAGAATCGATGCGCCCGGCAGTCGCAGAGGGACCGCCGGGCGCGCGTCAGTGCTATTTCATGGCCTCGGGGAACATCTCCCCGGCCAGATCGCGCAGCTTGTATTTTTGAATCTTGCCGCTGGCGGTCATGGGATAGGCTTCCACAAAGGCTATGTATTTCGGAATCTTGTAGCGGGAGATCTTGCCGCGGCAATAGTCGCGCACATCCTCGGGCTGCATTTCCACGCCCTCCTTGAGCACGATGAACGCGCCCACCTCCTCGCCGTACTTGCGGCTGGGCACGCCCGCCACCTGCACATCCTGGATGCCCTCCATGGTGTAGAGGAACTCCTCCAGCTCGCGCGGGTAGATGTTCTCGCCGCCGCGGATGATCATGTCCTTGAGCCGTCCGGTGATGGACAGGTAGCCGTCCGCGTCGAACTGGCCCAGATCGCCGGAGTGCAGCCAGCCGTCCGCGTCGATGGCCAGGGTCGTGGCCTCCGGGTTGTTGTAGTAGCCCTTCATGACCAGATAGCCCCGGCAGCAGACCTCGCCCTGCACGCCCGGCGGACAGGGCTTGCCGCTCTCGGGGTCGAGCACGGTCACTTCCACCTCGGGCATGGGCCTGCCCACGGTTTCGGTCATCTTCTGGATGGGGTCGCCGATGCGCGTCTGGGTCATCACCGGGCTGGATTCGGTCAGTCCGTAACAGATGGTGATGTCCTTCATGTTCATCTGCTCCATGACCCGCTTCATGACCGGAACCGGGCAGGGCGAACCCGCCATGATGCCGGTGCGCAGGCTGGAGAAGTCGAAGCGCTTGAAGCTGCGGTGCTCCAGCACGGCGATGAACATGGTGGGCACGCCATAGAGCGCGGTGCAGCGTTCCGAATCCACGCTGGCCATGACCAGGAAGGGGTCGAAGCCTTCCAGGATGACCATGGTGGTGCCGTGCGTCACCGCGGCCAGCACTCCGAGCACGCAGCCGAAGCAGTGGAACAGGGGCACGGGCAGGCAGAGCCGGTCATGCTCGGTGAAGCGCTGGTTCTCGCCGATCCAGAAGCCGTTGTTGCCGATGTTGTAGTGAGTCAGCTGCACGCCCTTGGGAAAGCCCGTGGTGCCCGAGGTGTACTGCATGTTGACCACGTCGTGCGGGTCCAGGGAATCCTGCCGCTGCTGGTACTCGTCGTCGTTGACCATCACGGACATGGCTTCCAGCTCGGGCATGGAATACATGCCGCGATGCTTTTCCTGGCCCAGGAAGAGCACCCGCTTCAGGTGCGGATATTTTTCGGACCTGAGGTGGCCGCGTTCGCTGTTTCGCAGCTCCGGGACCAGATCGTACAGGCTATTCACGTAGTCGATGTCCCGGAACCCGTCCATGAGGATGATGTTCTCGGTCTCGGACTGGCGCAGCAGGTAGTCCAGTTCGTGGTTGCGGTAGTAGGTGTTGACCGTGAGCAGCACCGCGCCGATCTTGGCCGTGGCGAACTGGAAGGCCACCCAGTAGGGCACGTTGGTGGCCCAGATGGCCACCTTCTCGCCCTTTTTCACGCCCAGGGCCATGAGCCCCTTGGCCAGCCGGTCCACCTTTTCGGCGAATTCGGCGTAGGTCAGGCGAAAGTCGCGGTCCACGTAGACCACGGCCTCGTTGTGCGGCCACTTCTCCACGGTCTCGTCCAGGATCTGGCCGAGGGTTCGTTCTCTCAAGCTTTGCATGGCCGCCACCTATTCCGGGAAGTACAGCACGGCGTAGATCTGGGCGGGGGCATCTCCGGCAGCGCCCACATGGTGGGGCACGATGGAGTTGAAATAGGCGGAGTCGCCCGCTTCGAGCACGGTTGTTTCCTGCCCGTAGACGATTTCCACCTTGCCCGCGACCACCACGATGAACTCTTCACCCTCATGCGAGGACAGCTTGGGATTTTCGGCGGATTCCGGTAGGATTTCGATGAAAAAAGGCTCCATGTGCCGGTCGGACTTGCCCCGGCCCAGGGAATGAAAACGCAATGCCGCCTGATCCACGCCCGCATGGTGCATGGTCAGCTCCTCGCGCCGGTCGCTCTTGCGAACCACGAGAGGGTCCTGGCTGGCCTGGTCGTCCAGGAAGGTGCCGAGCCGCACGCCCAGGGCGCGGGCGATCTTCACCAGGGGCTGCAGCGAAGGATAGAGATTCTCCTCTTCGATGGCCGTGATGAAGGAAAGATCCAGTCCGGTGCGTTCCGCGAGATCGTTGAGGCTCAGTTCGGCCTTTTCCCGAAAGGCGCGAATCCGAGCCCCGATTTTGCCATTGTCCATGAAATCCTCCTTGTGCACTTTTGCGGCGTTCCCTCCGCCGAGAGGGGAACGCTCCTATCCGGCCGCAGATACCAGATACGCCAATGGTTGTCACATAAAAGCCCATGACCATGGGCGCTTGTCCGCAAGGCCGGGCCAAACGTCACTGAATCTCTAATCGAGATGGTTGCCTTGTGCAATGGCCGCCTGTACTATGTTGGGGACTGGTGGATAAAATCCAAAGGAAATCCAAAACCATGAGCGACAAGGAAACTCCCAGGACCGAGACCGCGCCCTCCCGGGAAACCCGGCGCATCCGGGGCCTGTTCTCGACCCAGAACGTGGACAACGTGGGCACGGGCACGACCAAACGCAAGGCCATCAGCAAGACCTACTGGTTTGCCGAGGAAAACGACCAGCAGATCGTTTCGGTCCAACCCATCAACAATAATTTCGTTCCTTCCGGCCCCTGCACGGAAGTGCCCCGCGACGACTTTCTGCGCGCCTACCATCCCGAGCCGGAATATTACCAAACCAAGGTCTACCCCAACATCAAGCAACTGGAACAAACCCTGGAGCGTGCGGAAAAGGCCCGCAGCCAGGGCCAGGCCTACAGCGCCGAATTGGAGTTCAGCAGCGCCATCGAGCTGGACGAGGACAATGTGCGAGCCAACTTCGGCCTGGGCCTGACCTACATGGACAGGGGCGACAACACCCGCGCCGACGACATCTTTCAGCGACTCGTGGGCCTGGAGGCCGCCTACACCGAGGAGCACAAGCACCTCTTCAACGAATTCGGCATGAGTCTGCGCAAGGCCGGGCTTCTGGATCAGGCCGTGGAATACTACAACCGCGCCCTGCAGGTGGCCCAAAACGACGAAAACCTGCACTACAACATCGCCCGCGCCTATTTCGAACGGGGCGACGCGGAAAAGTGCACCGAGCACCTCAACACCTGCCTGAAGATGAATCCGGCCCATGCCGAGGCCAAGGAATTCGTGAAGTACGTGAAGGGTCTTGTGGAGCGCGTTCAGGCGGAAAAAAAAGGCGGCAACGGCGGCACCGTGCTCAAGGCCGACATCTGACCCGGTTCAGCGGCATTCCAACAGGGCCGCGTAGAAAAACTCGCCCAAGGCCGATTCCGGCGGCGTGGTCCATTCCTTGATCAGCCCCGCCCCTGCTGTGCGCTCCAGAAATCCGCGCACCTGCTCCTCGTTCTCCGCGGGATTCAGGGTGCAGGTCACGTAGGCCAGCCTGCCGCCCGGCTCCAGCCGCGAAAAGGCCGCGTCCAGCATCCGGGCCTGCAACGCCACCAGATCGTTCAAATCCTCGGGGCTGCGCTTCCACTTGATGTCCGGACGCCGCGAAAGCGTGCCCAGGCCCGAGCAGGGTGCGTCCAACAGCACGGTGCCGCGACGCACGTCCACGGGCGGCAGGTCCAGGGCCGAACAAACATACGTTTCCACGCCGGGCAGTTCCGTTTCCAAGGCGCGGATGCGGCCCCGGTGCACATCCGAAGCCACCACCGACTTCCTCAGTTCCAGCAGCAGGCGGGTCTTGCCGCCTCGCCCGGCGCAGGCGTCCCAGACCGGCTCAGGCCAGGTTGCGGCATCCAAAGCCTGCAAGGCCTGACGCCCGGCAAACCCCTGGCGCGCCAAAAGCGGTTCGTCCTCGCCCATGTCCAGGCGCGTGCCCGGCGCAAAGGCGAAGCCCAGGCCGTCCCGAGCCAGCAGTCCGGGCTGCGCGGCCAGTTCCCCGGCCAGTTCCCCGGCGCGGGCATGACCGTAAGGCAGCACCACGCCAAGGGCGGGCGGCGCGCATTGGGCCTGAAGATAGCGTAGCGTCCGTTCCCGGCCATAGGCGTCCAGCCAGAGCCGCACGATCCATTCCGGGCAGGACCAGCGCCGGGCCAGCGCCTTCGGACCCTGCACAGGATCGTCTTCCGGTCCGAAAAATCCGGGCTCGTCGATCTTGCCCACCAGGGCCGCAACCTTGCGCAGCACGGCATTGGCCAGCCCGCCCAGCCCGCCCTTGGCGGCCAGACGCACTGCGTCCACGCCCCAGTTCACTGAAGCATGGGCCGGAACCTTGTCCAGATACAAAAGTTCATAGCAAGCCGTGGCCAGGGCGGTCAGGGCCTCGACCGGCAGGGCCTGGGGCCGGTCCAGGAAGCGATGCAGAATCGCGTCCAGGCGGCCTTTGAGACGCAGTACGCCATAGAAGAGTTCCGTTGCCAGCCCGATGTCGCGCGGATCAAGCCGACGCTTGGCCAAGGCCGAATCCAGCGCGGCCTGGGCATCCGGGCCGCCAGACGCGAGACAGGCGTTCAGGGCGGCCAGGGCCGCGCTTCGGGCCGGCGGCAGGGACCGTGGCCGGGCCGGGCTAGGACGCGTCATGCGCCGCCCCGGCTGTGGCAATGGTTTCGCCGCGATCCTCGATGGCCGCGCCCTGGTGGTATTCCGGGGCCAGAAAGCGCAACAGGGCCTGCTCCACATTGCTCATGGCCACGAAGGTATCCAGGCAGGGGCCGTGGGGCCGCTCGTTGAGCACGCCGAAAACCGGCAAAGGGTAGGTATCCTGGATGCCGCTGGACAAGTCGCGTTCGCAGGCCACGGCCAGGATCATGCGGGGCCGCTTCTGGACCACGATGCGCCGGGCAACGGTCCCGCCCGTGGCAATGGCCAGATGCACGCCGTACTTGTCGTGCAGCTCCAAAAGGCCCTTGATGGGGCACTTGCCGCAACGCTTGCAGTTGTTGATGTCGTAGGTCAGGCGCATGTCGCATTTGCTGTTTTGCAGGCAGTGCGGCATGAGCAGCAGGATTTCCTGGGGCTTGTAGGTCCCGGCCTCGGACAGGACCATCTCGTTGTTCACGTTGATGAACGAGGAACGAATGCGTTCCTTGGATACGCCCATGACCTTGCCGAGCAGGATCATGAGCGGCAGGAAAAGCTTGATGGTCACGCCGCGCAACCGGCTGGAAAACAACACGGAACGGCCGGTCCAGACATTGAGGATCAGGCCGAAGCTGGCCCAGAAGACCACCAGACCCACCAAGGCCAAAATCACTCCCCAGACCCATTTCAGGGCCGGATGGATGGTGTCCAGCCCGACATAGGGCACGACCCAGAGCGCAAGCAGCACAATACAAAGCAGCAGGCTGGCTCCGGCGATGAGACCGATGAAAAGGCGTTTTCTGGAAGCGTGATCCATGCGTTCGCCCTTATGATGTTTGGTTCGCGGACCATTAGGCGCAGACGTTCAGATACCCGCAGCAAAAGGCCGTGGCGTCCATTTCCTTGCGTCCCTGGGGTTTGACCCCGGAGCTGAGATAGACGCCATCGGCGCAGGCAATGGCCAACAGGCCTTCCTCCTGCCCCAGAATGGTGCCGGGCGCGGCCTCGCCAGGAGACAGCGCGCGACCCGGCCGACCCGGCAGGATGCCGAGCCGCAGAGTTTCGCCGCGATGCTCCCAAAAATAATACGCGCCGGGCCAGGGATGCATGGCCCGAATCTGGTTGTGAATCTCCCGGACAGGCCGATTCCAATCCACCAAGCCCTCTTCCTTGCGCAACTTGGCCGCATAGGTGGCCAGGGAGTCGTCCTGGGCCAGCTCGCGCAACGCGCCGCGTTGCAGCCGCTCCAGAGCCTCCACGATCATGGCTCCGCCCTGGGCGGCAAGTTCGTCATGCAGCTGGCCCGCATGTTGTTCATAACCGATGCGCAGGGCGCGTTGCAGCAGGATGGGGCCGGTGTCCAACCCGGCTTCCATGCGCATGATGGTCGTGCCGGTGATCTCGTCGCCGTTCTGGATGCAGCGCTGGATGGGCGCGGCCCCGCGATAGCGCGGCAGAAGCGAGGCATGCACGTTGACCGGCATGAGCCGGGGCACGTCCAGCACGGCCTGGGGCAGAATCAGACCATAGGCCGCCACCACCAGCACGTCGGGCCTCAATGCGGCCAGCTCGGCCACGGCTTCGGCGCTCTTGAAATTCTCGGGCTGAAACACGGGAACACCCAGTTCCAGAGCCAGGACCTTGACCGGCGAGGGAGTGCACTGGCGCCCCCGGCCGCAGGGCCGGTCCGGCTGGGTATAGACCCCGACCAGCTCGCACCCATCCCAGGCCGCCAGACCGCGCAGCGTTTCCGCTGCAAAGTCCGGCGTGCCCATGAACACCGCGCGCAGGGCGGATTGCCGTTCTATTTCATCCATTTTTTTACTTTCTTCTCGTACATGGTCCGCTTGAGACGGCCGGCGCGGTCCACAATGGTCTTGCCGTCCAGATGGTCGATCTCGTGTTGCAGGATGATGGCCAACAGCTCTTCCGCCTCAATGCACACGTCCTTGCCGTCCGCGTCCATGCCCGTGACGCGCACGCGCTCGCTGCGCTTGATCTTGGCCTGAAATCCGGGACAGCTCAGACAGGCTTCCTGGGAGTCCACCTCGCCTTCGCGCTCCACGATTTCAGGGTTGATGATCACGCGCAGGTCGGCCCGTTCCTTGGGGCCGGTGCGGTCCACGGTGATCAGCCTTATGGGCTGTCCCACCTGGGGCGCGGCCAGACCCACACCGTCGTCGGCGTACATGGTTTCGACCATGTTCTCGATAAGCTTTCGGATTTCCGGCGTTATCTTCTTGACCGGCTTGCACGGCTCGGCGAGCACGTCATCCGGATAGGTGCGTATTTCAAGCTTCATTCGTCCTCCAGGAGGGGAAGATAACCACGCTCGCGGCGTTTGGCAAAGTTTTTTGCCCGCACGCCCCGGGCGGTCTTATATAACAGACATGCCCCATTCTTCTGCCTTCACAGCTTCTTCCCCCCCCAACCCCCTCCGCCGCGCGCGAGCGCGGGTGGTAAACGGGGATCCAAGGGGCCGCGGGCCCCTTGGCCGCCGGAGGCATCTTGCGCCGTGACAAAACAACGCCTGGCACGACCGTTTCCGTCTGGCGGCCTGGTCGCGGGCGGACAAGCACGGCGGCCAATGGTGGGAACTGGCCCATGACCGGAACGGGCGGCCCCAAGACCTGTTTGGGCGGGCCGAACGGATTCTTCTGCACACGGACCAGATCGGCGCGGGATGGCAATCCGTATTTGCGCATGCCTCTTGGCTTTGCGGGCGGCCTGCACGATTGGGATACCGGGCTTGTCCGTTTTGGCTGGCGGGATGACGATCCGGACACGGGCCGCTTCACCGCCCAAGACCCCATTGGCGCGGCCGGAGGCGACACCAACATCAGATATTGGACCGGTACGGTTACTGCCTGGATGATCCGGTCAATGCGGTGGACAGGACGGGGTTCATCCAAATGCTCCGATACGCGCCGCAGCAACACCAATATTACTGTCTTCCTCCAAAAGAAACGCGCCGGGAACCTGATGTGTTCGCATCAGGTTCCCGGCGCTGACAAAGGTCTATAAAGTCCGGGCTCTTCTATCGCCAAAGGCAAGCCCCGCAGGGCCGCCAAAAACCGTTGCCGCCCTATTCCTCTTTCTTTTCGCGCAGCCGGATGCCCAGTTCGCGCAACTGGCTGGCGGCCACTTCCGAGGGGGCTTCGGTCATCATGCAGGTAGCCTTCTGGGTCTTGGGGAAGGCAATGACGTCGCGGATGGACTTGGCGCCAGTCATGATCATGATCAGCCGGTCCAGGCCAAAGGCAATGCCGCCGTGGGGCGGAGCGCCGAACTTGAGCGCGTCCATGAGGAAGCCGAACTTGGCGCGGGCCTCCTGTTCGTTGATGCCCAGGGCCGAAAACATCTTCTGCTGCATTTCCGGAGTATGGATGCGGATGGAGCCGCCGCCGATCTCGTGGCCGTTGAGCACGAGGTCATAGGCGCGTGCCAGGGCCTCGCCGGGGTTCTTGTCCAGCTCTTCGAGCTGCCCGGGCTGTGCCGAGGTAAAGGGGTGGTGCCGGGCGACCCAGCGCTTGGCCTCCTCATCCCATTCCAGCAGCGGAAAGTCCGTGATCCAGAGCGGGGCGAAAGTGCCCTCTTCGATGAGACCGAAGCGCTCGCCGAGCTTGAGGCGCAGGTTGCCCAAAGCCGCGTTGACGATGTCGGCCTGCCCGGCCTGGAAAAAGAGAATGTCGCCGGGCTGCACGTCGGCAATCTCGGCCAGCTTGGCTTTTTCCTCTTCGGAGAAGAACTTGACGATGGGCGATTGCCATTCGCCGTCCTCCTTGACCTTGATCCAGGCCAGTCCCTTGGAGCCGTAGATTTCCACGAACTTGGTGTAGTCGTCGATCTCCTTGCGGGACAGTTCGCCGCCGCCGGGCACGCAAAGCAGCTTGACCAGCGAGGCCTGGGCAAAGACCTTGAAGCCGGAGCCCTTGAAAATATCGCTGACGTTCTGGAGCTTGAGGCCGAAGCGTACATCGGGCTTGTCCACGCCGTAATCGCGCATGGCGTCGGCAAAGGTCATGCGCGGGAACGGATCGGGCAGCTCCTGGTTCAGGGTCTCGCGGAACAGGGTGCGGACCATGCCTTCGGCCATGTCCTGAACGATCTGCTCGTCCACGAAGCTCATCTCGATGTCGATCTGGGTGAACTCTGGCTGGCGATCAGCGCGCAGGTCCTCGTCGCGGAAGCATTTCACGATCTGGAAATAGCGTTCCATGCCCGAAACCATGAGCATCTGCTTGAAAAGCTGGGGTGACTGGGGCAGAGCGAAAAACTGGCCGGGATTCACGCGGGAGGGCACCAGAAAGTCGCGCGCGCCTTCGGGCGTGGACTTGGTCAGCACCGGAGTCTCGATCTCCAGGAAGCCGAGCCCGTCCAGATAGCGGCGCACGCTCTGGGCCGCCTTGTTGCGCAGCACGAAATTGCGGGCCAGGCTGGGCCGACGCAGATCCAGGAAGCGATATTTCAGGCGCAGGTTCTCGCCCACCTCAATGCGGTCCTCGATGGGGAAGGGCGGAGTCTCTGAAGTATTCAGCAGCTTCCACTCGTCCACCACGATCTCGATCTCGCCGGTGACGAGGTTGGAGTTGGCCATGCCCTCGGGCCGGGGCCGGACCTGTCCCTTGATGGCCACCACGTATTCGGAACGGATGGCGTGGGCGCGTTCGTGGGCCTCGGGGTTGTGCTCGGGGCTGAAGACCACCTGGGTCAGGCCTTCGCGGTCGCGCAGGTCGATGAAGATCAGGCCGCCGTGGTCGCGCCGGAACTGGACCCAGCCCATGAGACAGACCGACTCGTCCATGTTCGCGGCGGTGAGCTGGTTGTTGTGGTGGGTGCGGCGCCAGCCGCCCAGCTCGTCGATCCAACGATATTTGTCGTAAACGCTGTCGTCCTGGAAATTCTGTTCGCTCATGGCTCTGATCCTCTTATACGGGGGCCGGTGCGGCCCCTTGCGGGGATATTGGTCCGGGAAGTCTTCCCTGGTTCACCGGCCCATTGGGGCGGCCGGAATCATTTCACTCTCTACAGCCCGATTATTTTTTGGTCAGCAGCTCCAGACACTCGCTGCGGGAGACTGTTTCCTGGGGCCTGTCGCCCACCATGTCCTTGATGGTCACGTTGCCGCCGACAGCCTCTTCCTCTCCGAGAATGAGGCACCAGCGAGCGCCGATGCGGTTGGCCGCGCGCAAGCGGCTCTTCATGCTGCCCGAACCGTAGGACACCTCGCCGCGCAGTCCGGCCTCGCGCAGTTCCTGGGCCAGAAGCAGGGCCGGGTTCGCGGCCTTGTCCGCCACGACGGCCACGTAGAAATCCGGAGCCTGGGCCGGGCGTTGTCCCAGCAGCAGAGCCAGACGTTCCATGCCGCAGGCGAACCCTGTGGCAGGCAGGTCCGGCCCGCCCAGGCTGCCCACCAGCCCGTCATAGCGGCCGCCGCCCGCAACCGCGGTCTGTGCGCCGATGTCGCCGGAAACCACCTCGAACGTGGTACGCTGGTAGTAGTCCAGGCCGCGCACCAACCGGGGATTGAGCACGTAGGCCAGCCCGGCCTCGTCCAGCACCTCGCGCACCTGGGCGAAATGCTCGCGGCACTCGTCGCAAAGGTGCTCGGTGACGCTGGGCGCATCCTTGACCAGAGCCTTGCAGGCCGGAACCTTGCAGTCCAGCACGCGCAAGGGGTTGGTGTCCTTGCGTCGGCGGCAGTCGTCGCAGAGCTCGTCCACGGGCAAGGTGTTGAAATGGTCCACCAGGGCCTGCTTGTAGTCGGGGCGGCACTTGGGGCAGCCCAAGGAATTCAGTTCCACACTGAGCTTGTCCAGGCCGATGCCGCGCAAAAAGCTGTCGAGCATGAGGATCAGTTCGGCGTCGGCCTGGGCCTCGGGCGCGCCCACGATTTCCGCGTCGATCTGATGGAACTGGCGCTGGCGGCCCTTTTGGGGCCGTTCATAGCGGAACATGGGACCGAAGGTGAAATACTTGGCGATCATGCCGGGCTGGTAGCCGCCGGATTCGACAAAGGCGCGGATCACGCCGGCCGTGGCTTCGGGCCGCATGGTCAGGGAACGTCCCTTGCGGTCCGGAAAGGTGAACATCTCCTTGCCCACCACGTCCGTGTCCTCGCCGATGGACTTCTGGAACAGCTCGGTCTTTTCCAGCACGGGAACGCGCAGCTCCCCGAAGCCGTAGCGCCCGAACACCTGCCGGGCCACATCCTCCATAAAGGAAAACGTTGCGGCCTCGGCCGGGAAAAGGTCCATGAAACCCTTTATTTTCTGTATCTTGTCGGCCATATTTTCGTTCGCTTCCGGCCCTGACGCCCGAGAAGGGAGGCGCGGACCGCATGAGTGGTTGCAGGAAACGAATTTCGTTAGACCATCGGGGTGCGGATGTCAAAAGGGGACACGGCCCCGGCCGCGGCTACCCGGCCTGGGAACCATGGGTCCAGGAAACAATGGGCGTGAGCGGGGTCTGATCCTTGAAGTCCACGCGCGCGGCCGTGAAGGCTCCGAACCAGGGCGGAATGCAGCGCGAATTGATCAGACTGTGCGGAAAGCCGGGCTTCCAGGTGGAGACCGGACCGGGCAGCACGGAAAAGGCGTGGTCCGGAGTGCGGCCGACATTGACGGAAATCATGCGGCGCATGTCCGGCCAATTGTACCAGCGGGCCTTGCCCAGCAGGCCATTCACGCCCCGTCCGTGCGAAAGATAGTAAAAGGACCAGCGGTTCAGGAAGCCCACGAGCAGGCCCTGTTCGGCAACGCGCGCGGCCTCGCGCAGCAGGGCGGCCGGGTCGCGGCAGAATTCCAGCACGGTCCAGAGCACCACGAAGTCGAACTCCCCGGCCCTGTAGGGCAGGCATTCGCCGTTGCCCACCTCGATCTCGGCCCGCTTGCCCATGCGGGCGCGTGCAACCTCGACCATTTCCGGGGAACGGTCCAGGCCGCGCACGTCAAAGCCTTTCTGCCAAAGGGATTCGAGAAACAGGGCCGTGCCGCAGCCGATCTCCAGAAGCCTTGTGCCGCGCCTGGGCCAACCCGCCACCATGAGATCCAGCAGACGGCGCTCGCAATCCAGGGCTGTGCTGCCCTCGGGTGTTGCAAACCATTTTTCGTACCGGCGCGGATCCCATTCCATCATATGCTCCAGGGTTGTTGAACCCTCAGCTTACGGCAACAGGCCCGCCGGGGCAATCGGCAGGACCGGGATTATCCCGAGGCCGGATCAAGCGCTGTGGACAATGCTCCCGGCCGGCTTGCCGGTTCGAACACACTCGAAAATTCCCTCGAAAAAATTGCAACCACAATTTATCAGCATGATCTTCTTGTTTTTTTTGCCACGTGGCCCTTAACAAAGGCCGCTTGTGTAATTATAAGAGGTAGGACGCCTTGCGTATGGCGTCAAGACGCCGGTTTTGCTATCGTCAAAAACCGCGACATTCCAACCTGCGAGACGCGAACATGAGCAAAAAACACGGATTCACCCTCATTGCCGAGCGGGAAGTGCCGGAGATTTCCTCCCGTGCCCTGCTGTATGAACACACCAAGACCGGCGGACGTCTGCTTTCCATGATCAATGCCGACGAAAACAAGGTCTTTGGCATAAACTTCCGGACCACTCCTGCGGACTCCACCGGACTGCCGCATATTCTGGAGCACTCCGTGCTCTGCGGCTCGGACAAATATCCGGTCAAGGAACCCTTTGTGGAGCTGCTCAAGGGCTCACTGCAAACCTTCCTGAATGCCCTGACCTTCCCGGACAAGACCTGCTATCCGGTGGCCAGCGCCAACGACCAGGATTTCTACAACCTCATCGACGTCTACCTGGACGCGGTTTTCCACCCCCGGCTCACGCCCAATACCCTGCGCCAGGAAGGCTGGCACTACGAACAGGAAGGCCCGGACATGCCCCTGAGCATCAAGGGCGTGGTCTACAATGAAATGAAAGGGGCCTATTCCTCGCCCGACAGCCTGCTGCACGAGCACTCGCAGCAATCCCTTTTCCCGGACACGGCCTATGGCCTGGATTCGGGCGGCGATCCCAATGTCATACCCAGCCTGGGCTTTGACCAGTTTCTGGCCTTTCACAAGGCCCATTACCATCCGTCCAACGCCTTTGCCTTTTTCTGGGGCAACGACGATCCGGAGCGGCGGTTGGCCCTGCTGGACGCGGAATTCTCGCGCTTCAAGCGCGCCGCTCCCGCAGCCATCCCCGAAATCCAGCCCCGCTTCGACGCGCCGCGCACCGTGGACAAGGCCTCTCCGGGCGGGGAAGAAAAGGCCATGGTCACGGTGAACTTCGCCCTGCCCGAAACCTCGGACCCGGACATGAACCTGACCATGCACGTGCTGGAACATATCCTGGTGGGCCTGCCCTCCTCGCCGCTGCGCAAGGCCCTGCTGGATTCCGGCCTGGGAGAGGACATCGCCGGCGTGGGCCTGGAGGCGGACATCCGCCAGATGTATTTTTCCGTGGGCCTCAAGGGCGTTGAGCCGGAAGACGTGGACAAGGTCGAACCGCTGGTGCTCGGCACCCTGCGCGACCTGGCCATCAGCGGCGTGCATCCCCACGACGTGGAAGCGGCCATGAACAGCGAAGAGTTCGCCCTGCGCGAAAACAATACCGGCGACTATCCGCGCGGCCTCTCGGCCATGTTCCGGGCGCTCTCCTCCTGGCTCTACGGCGGCGATCCCGTGGACATGCTGGCCTTCGAGGGCCCGCTGCTGCGCCTCAAGGAACGCGTGGCCGCGGACGAGCCCCTGTTCGAAAACCTGCTCCGCACGCACTTCCTGGACAACCCGCACCGCTCCACCCTGCGCCTGCTGCCCGATCCGGAAATGGCCGAATCCGCGAACAGACGGGAACGGGAACGGCTGGAAACGATCCGGGCGACCATGGGTGAAAACGAACAGTCCGCCGTGCGGAACATCGCCGAGGAACTGCGCGCCGAACAAAGCCGTTCCGACGACCCCGAAGCTCTGGCTCTGATTCCGCGGCTGTCCCTGGACGATCTGCCCCGGCGCAACCAGATCATTCCCATCGAGTCCTACGAACGGGACGAGGCGCGCACCCTGCTGCACGACCTGGACACCTCCGGGCTGCTCTACCTGGACCTGGGCTTCGACCTCTGCCGCCTGCCCGAACGGCTGTTGCCCTATGTGCCGCTGTTCGGCCGGGCCCTGCTGGAAATGGGCACGGAGACCAGCAGCTACGTGGCCCTGACCAAGCGCATCGCCCGCAAGACCGGCGGCATCGAGCCGGAAACCTTTGCCGCGCCCTGCCTGCTGCCGGAAACACCCTGCGTTTCCAAGCTGTTCCTGCGCTGCAAGGCCACAGTGGAACGCAGCGAGGAACTGTTCAAGATTCTGCTGGAAATCCTCATGCTCAGCCGCATGGACGACAAGGATCGCTTCCGGCAGATGGTCCTGGAAGCCAAGGCCCGCGCCGAGCACAGCCTGATTCCGGCCGGACACCGGGCCGTGGCCTCGCGTTTGCGCGCGGGCATGCACGAAGCCGGGCTGACCAACGAGCTGATGCATGGCGTTACCAATCTCTTTTTCCTGCGTGAACTGGCCAAACGGGTCGAGACCGATTTCGAGGCCGTGCACCGGGACTTGGAAGAAATCCGCGGCCTGCTCTTTTCCAAGCACAATCTGGTCATCAACGTCACGGCCAGCGAGGACGACTTCGCAGCCATCATGCCGGGCATCACCTCCCTGACCCGGGCCCTGCCCGACGCCAGCCAGCCGCGCCGCCCACGCACCCCGTGCAGCTATCCGGCCTACGAAGCCCTGACCCTGCCCGCACAGGTCAACTATGTGGGCAAGGGCGCCAATCTCAAGGAACTGGGCATGGAGTTCACGGGCGCGGCCAATGCCGTAAGCAAATTCCTCCGCGCCGGGTATCTCTGGGACAAGGTCCGGGTGCTCGGCGGGGCGTACGGCGCCTTCTCCATGTTCGACCTCTACGCCGGAACGCTCTGCTTCGTGTCCTACCGCGACCCGAATCTGAAGCAGACCCTGGACAACTTCGACGCCATGGGCGACTACCTGCGCGAAGTGGCGCTCAGCCATGACGATCTGGAAAAAAGCGTTATCGGGGCCATCGGCGAAATGGACGCGCACATGCTGCCCGACAGCAAGGGCTTTGTTTCCATGATCCGCCACCTCACCGGCATTACCGACGCCCATCGCCAAAAGGTGCGTCACGAAATCCTCAACGCCACGAGCGGCGACTTCCGGCACTTTGCCGAGGCCGTGGCCCTGGTGGCCCGACAAGGTCGCACCGTGGTGCTCGGCTCGGAAGAGGCCGCACGCGAATCCGGCCTCGACTTCACGACCACCCGCCTGTTGTAGGCTTTTCCGGGGGCACCCCTGCCACAGGGGTGCCCCCGGTTTCCTCTCCCTCCGGCCTTGACTTCCCTGGTACCGCTCGGTATCGATGGGTTATTGATTTATATTTTATAAGCACTTTCAGGGTGACGATTGGTGACGAAGCAAAAGTCGAAGCAAGACTCGGCCAATGCAGGCAACCGATTGAACGCGAAAAACGCACGTCACAAGTCCGCCTGCTGAATCAACAAAACGAACTCCGCACACGATCCGGTGTTTTGCGGCAATTCCCGTTTGAAGAATTCGGAAAAGGAGCTTTTTGAGATGACGGAAAAGACCCTGACCCATAAGGACCTGGGCGACGCGCTGGACGTTTCGGTCACGACCATCAAAAGCTACCGCCGTAAATTTCCCGGATTCATTCCTGTGGCCGGCTACGGCAAGCCCATCCGTTTCCCGGCCCGGGCCCTGGCGGTCTGCAGCAAGATCCGCGAATGCTTTGTGCAGGGCCTGTCCGTAACCGAGACGGAAAAGCGTTTGGTCCAGGCGGGATTTCAGCCCGAAGGGGAAACACCCGCCACTTCTGCACCCGCAGCCAAAGGCCATTTCTCTCAAGAATATCTGGAAAAATTCTTCAAGACAGCAGGCCAGATGATGCAGGGCATGGCCCAGCTGGCCACGGCCCAGGCGCGTTCCGAACAACGCCTCTCCCGTTTGGAGAAAGCCCTGCAAGGTCTTCTTGAAGCCGAAGCCGGGAGCCAAGCCCTGCTGGGCGAACTGGCCGCAGGCTTCCGGGGCCACAAATCCGGCACTCCGGACCAGCCCGGCTCCGAAACGCAGGCACGAACCGCAGACTCCACGGAAAAACGGTTGCGCTCCAAGAAAATCATCAACGTGCACGGCAAGGACGGGGTGGACAGCTACACCCTGGCCAATGAGCCCGAACCGGAAAGCCCGTCCAAAGACTTCCTGGCCATGCCCGTGGCCATCCGCTCGGAACAGGGCGACTTTCTCGGCCTGCCCGGACGGCTCTCCCTGGCCGACTTCACAGCCTTCCTGATCCGCAATGAAAGCCGATCCGGGTCCGTACTCTTCACCTGGGAAAAACGCGACGATTCCTGGTTCCAGGTTTTGCGTCTCAGTGGGGGAAACCGGCACGAACTGGGCTTTGCGCGGCAGACCACGGGCCGGGGCGTGGATTTGGCCGTGCTCATGCACCTGGACCGCAACGGCAGCATTGCCGACCACGCCGAGTTGCTGGAATTCTTCCGGCAGGCCAAAGACATGCTCCACACCGAGGCGTAGGGCATGGACGCTCCGGCCTACCTCGCCCTGCACCAGAGCGGCAAACTGGGTCGGCGCATCCTTGCGGCGCAACAGCTCTTGCGGCCCTGTCGCCTCTGCCCCCGGACCTGCAATGTAGACCGGCTGGCCGGAGAACCTGGCTTTTGCGGCGTGGCCTCGTTGGTCGTTGTGGCGGCCTGGCAGCCGCACTTCGGCGAGGAAGCCTGTCTGCACGAAAGCATGTTCCTTTCTATCCTCATGGATTATAATAAGAAACTTAGTTTTTCAAAAGCAACACAGAGTATGAGCAGCACGGCAAGGTGAATCAAGACACCACATCGAAATCGCAATCACAGTAAAAGATCAACGAATTTTCCCTCCGTTACGGCTAGCGGCCGAAGACTCAGAATACTGAGCAAGGCTATCGCCTTTGCTTTTTCCTCGCATGTATTCATACGGGCTGTCGTGCTTGAGGTTTTTCCCGGGAGCGTGCTATTGATGGAATAATCCGAACTATGGCCGCCCGAGTGCACCTTCATGCTCTCCCCAGGGATATTTAGTAAGGAGCCTCAGGTCTTGGATGGTCATGGAGTAGCTACTTTTTTTACATGAAACGAGAAGTTGCATGTCAATAAAGGTGGGGTGGTGAATGAATTCAGATCAACAAAAAAGCAAATCTGAACTAATCGAAGAGATTGAGTATCTGCGTGCTAAAGTCCAGAAACTGGAAGGTCAGGCTTTAGATTTAAGAGACTCCGCTGACTCTTCAAACGAGACCACCTCCAGCCGAGGCCACCAACATTATTTAAAGAAAGAACTCTATACCCTTATCAAAACAGATAGCGCTATCTTTGATTTCTTTCAAAAAGGATCATTGGATGGAATTTGGTATTGGGATTTGGAAAATCCCGAGAACGAATGGATGAGTCCTGAGTTTTGGCACTTATTTGGTTATGAACCTGAAGAGAAGAAACACTTTTCGTCCGAATGGCAGGACATGATTTTTCCGGAGGACTTAGAGGTCGCCAAACAAAATTTGTCCAGACACTGCGAAGATCCTAATTATCCATTTGATCAGGTTGTTAGATATAGGCACAAGAATGGTTCCACGGTATGGGTACGTTGTAGAGGCATAGCCATTCGAAATCATGATGGAACGCCTATACGAATGCTAGGCGCACACAACAACTACACAATACGAAAAGAGACAGCCAGACTGTATCAGCTTATTACTGAGAATTCGAAAGACTCTATCTGGTCAATGGATTCCGATTTAAATTTTACATACATTTCTCCATATACTGAACACATTTTTGGATATAGCCTTAAAGAGTGGCATTCTCTAGATTGGGATAAGGTCGTTTCGCCAGTATATCTTTCTTCTATACTCGATAGCTTTGCTTCTATGGTCGATGGTAAGTATTCTGGTTCGATAAATTCTGAAGTTCTTATGTTTCATAAAGATGGATCAGAAGTGTGGGTGGAGTATAATGCAACACCGCTTTATGACGACACTGGAAAATTAACAGAGATTGTAGGAGTTACCCGTGACATAACAGATCGCAAGAAAGCTGAATTGGCATTCGAATACTCTGAGCAAAGATGGCATCATATATTAGTAAATTCTCCACAAATTGGAATAAGCATTAATGCAAATGGGATTATCACATTTGCCAACAAACATTTTCTTAGTCTTACAGGTTGGCGTCATGAAGAAATAATTGGAGAAAATTGGTTTGAAAAATTTATTCCAGAATCATTGCGGGAAAAAATAGTAAATATTTTTGAAACCGTTATGAAACAAACCCATGATCATGGATACTCAACCTATGAAAACAACATCCTTCACCGAAATGGCACTCAATTAACAATCGCCTGGTCGAACGTGCTGACTTTAGATATGCAAGGGTACCCGATAGATGTAACGTGTATGGGAATTGATGTAACTGAACGCCGTAGAGCTGAAGAAACCTTACGTGAAAGCGAGCAAAAGCTACGACTTTTATTCGAAGAGACTTTAAATCCAATTCTTGTTGTTGATGAAGCAGGTAAATACGTTGATGCTAATAGTGCTGCCTTGGACTTTCTTGAATGCACAAAAAGTGATTTGCTTACAAAGCATATATGGGACTGGGTGCCACAGGAAATGCTAGCGCAGCAGAAGTATGAACATCAACCGCTAATAAAGCGAAAAACTCTTGAAACGGACTACCTTGTAAAGAATAAAATCAAAACACTTCTTTTGAACATCTTTCCAGTTGAGAGCAAGGGAGTGACTCACATTTACGGCGTGGGCCAGGATATTACAGATCGTAAGCGCTCAGAATTATTACTTAAGGAAAGTGAAGCAAAATTCCGCTCAGCTTTTGATTCTAGTCCTGATGCTGTAAATATCAATCGCATTTCTGATGGACTATATATTGAAATTAACCAAGGGTTCACTTCATTAACAGGTTATACACGAGAGGATGTAAGTGGCAAAACATCTAAAGAACTTGATATTTGGTGTGACAGTAAAGACCGAGAAACATTGGTCGACGAACTGAAAAAACATGGTTTTTACTCTAATCTTCAAGCTGAATTCCGAAAAAAAGATAAATCCACAACGACTGCCTTGATGTCGGCACGTGTAATCACCTTGAATGGTGAACCCCATGTTATTTCAATCACCAGAGACATTTCTAACCGCATCAAAGCAGAAAAGCTATTAACAGAAGCAAGAAATGAATTCGAAAGCATCTTTGAAAATTCCCATGTAGGAATAATGTTTTTGCGTGGCGGAAGAATATTATATCGAAGCAATCAACGTCTTGCTGATATTTTGGGATTTGATTCTCCAGAATATATGGCTGGCATTAGTATGCGTAAGCTGCATCTTGATGAATCTCATTTTTCAAAGTTTGGAGAGTGTTACTACAAAAAATTATCTTTGGGTGAGCAGACTCAAATAGAGTATCAGCTTAAAAAGAAAAACGGTGAACCCATATGGTGCATCTTGTCAGGAAAGGCCATTGATCCATCTGACCTACAAAAAGGAGTCATATGGGTTGTGGATGATTTGTCAAACCGGAAGACCATGGAAGAAAATCTTGTTCTAGCCAAAGAAAAAGCAGAAGAAGCAAGTAAAATCAAATCTGAATTTCTTGCCAACATGAGCCATGAAATCAGGACTCCAATGAATGGCATCCTTGGAATGCTTCAACTGTTGCAAATGACAAGCATTAACGAAGAGCAGAAGGAATACCTATTAACAGCAATCCAATCATCAAAACGCTTAACCCGTCTTCTTTCTGATATCCTTGACCTGTCCAGGGTCGAGGCGAATCGCCTTTCGCTCCAATCCAATCCGCTCAATCTTTCTGAAGTAGTCCTTCAAACGTGCGAGCTTTTCAAGCCGACGGCACAGCAGACTCAGCTCAAGTTTCTTTGCAATGTTGACCCCAAAATTCCCCATAATCTGAAAGGAGACGCCGCTCGCCTTCAACAAGTGTTGACGAATATAATTGGAAATGCTTTCAAGTTCACCAAAGAAGGAAGCGTCACGGTTGAAGCATATTCACTACCAACATCTGCCCAAAATATGTTTCGGGTCCTTTTCAGCATCAGCGACACTGGCATCGGTATACCTGACGAGAAGGTCAACGACTTATTCAAGGCTTTCTCCCAAGTAAGCACAGGTTATCGCCGCGATTATCAAGGTGCTGGTCTGGGCCTCTCGATCTGCCGAAAACTTATCGAAATCATGGGGGGCAGTATCTCCATTGAAACTAAATTAGGTGAAGGAACAACCGTCTATTTCTGCGTTACCTTCATTGTTGATGAGCCAATGTCGAGACCAGAAAATTCTTCGTCTCTTCCAAGCTCAAATAGGCCTTTGAGAATTCTACTGGCAGAGGATGAAAGCGTGAACCGCATCGCGACTACTAAGCTGCTTGAAAAAAAGGGTCATGCCATCAAAGCAGTTGAGAATGGACAGAAGGCGGTATCACAGTTGAAGGACGGCTCTTTCGATGTGATACTGATGGACATTCAAATGCCCGTCATGGATGGCGTAGAAGCCACCAAAGCCATCCGGAGAGGAGAATCAGGACAAGACAGCACGGACATTCCGATCATTGCCATGACTGCCTACGCCATGGATGGGGACAGAGAAAAATTCCTGGCAACGGGCATGAATGGCTACGTTGCCAAGCCAGTGGATATCAATGAGCTACAAAAAGAGGTTAACGAAGCGCTTGGGATCAACAAAGCTAAACAATAAGTACTTCATCTGCGGGTCAATGCCCGTTCAGCCTTCGAGGATTAACCATTGGACAACTTTCAACTGTTCATTGGCCTTCACAAACCCAATGATCGCCAAGGCTCTGTCGGAGACACCAAAGCAAGGGTGTCGATGCGGTTAGCCGGACTTGATCGATCTCGACCGTCGAAAATCGCAGACATCGGGTGTGGAACAGACGCTCCGGCCTACCTCGCCCTGCACCAGAGCGGCGAACTGGGTCGGCGCATCCTTGCGGCGCAACAGCTCTTGCGGCCCTGTCGCCTCTGCCCCCGGACCTGCAATGTAGACCGGCTGGCCGGAGAACCTGGCTTTTGCGGCGTGGCTTCGTTGGCCGTTGTGGCGGCCTGGCAGCCGCACTTCGGCGAGGAAGCCTGTCTGGTGGGCGACAACGGTTCCGGTACCATCTTTTTCGCGGGCTGCAATCTGGCCTGCGTGTTCTGCCAAAACAGCGACATCAGCAGACCAGCCACCGCGCGCGCTGCCGGACATGAAGCCACCCCGGAGGAACTGGCCGGAATAATGCTCGCGCTCCAGGAGCAGGGCTGCGCCAACATCAATCTGGTCAGCCCCACGCATGTAGTGCCCCAGGTGCTCGCTGCCCTGGACATTGCCTGCGCACGCGGCCTGCGCCTGCCCCTGGTCTACAACTCCGGCGGCTACGACAGTCTGGAAACGCTCGGGCTGCTGGACAACGTTGTGGACATCTACATGCCCGACGCCAAAGTCTGGGAGCCGGAAATCGCCGCACGGCTTCTCGGGGCGCGGGATTATCCGGAAACGGCCCGAGCCGCGCTCCTGGAAATGCACAGGCAGACGGGCGATCTTTTTCTGAACGAGCAGGGCTTGGCCGTGCGCGGTTTGTTGCTGCGCCATCTGGTCTTGCCGGACAACCTTGCCGGTTCGGAACACTGGCTGCGATTTATTGCCGAAACCGTCTCCAGAAACACCTTTATTCATATCATGGAGCAGTACCGGCCATGCGCGGAAGCCGAAGACCATGCAGGTCTGAACAGGCCGGTTTCCGCACAGGAATGCGAAAAAGCACGACGCATAGCCCGCGATTTTGGCCTGCAACCCCTGGAAGAGCGATTTCCCCACGGTCTGTTTCGGCTCTTAAAGGGACTCTGAAAGTGCTTTTTAACAAAATTGTTGGATGATAACAGGTCTATTTTGGTTTGAAACCCTTTTTTCTTGACAAAAATGTTGCGGTTTTGAGCAATTCCGCCCATCCTCTTACTTTTTTGTCAATTTAAGGTGCCTTTTCCTGCTTGACGAAAAGGCGAAATATCTCTAACCACATGTTTTCCCGAATCTTCGAAAGAATGGCACCGAACTTGATTATGGACCTGCATTACCGAGGCCAAGCCGTGTATTTAAAACCCCTTTGGAGGTATCATCAATGAATATCCCCGTGTTTGACTGCAAAAACGCCGACGACGTGCTGAAAGCCATCAAGGACTATAACGTCAGCTTCATTCAGTATTGGTTCGTCGACATCCTGGGCACCCTGAAAAGTTTCCAGATCACTCCGGCCGAAATCGAAGCCTCCTTTGAAGAAGGCATGGGCTTTGACGGCTCGTCCATCCTGGGCTTCTGCCGCATCGACGAGTCCGACATGGTGGCCATGCCCGATCCGACCACGTTCCAGATCTGCTCCTGGCGTCCGTCCGAACGGCCCGTCGCCCGCATGTTCTGCGACGTGGTCAACCCGGACGGCACCCCGTTCGCGGCCGACTCCCGCTACGTGCTCAAGAAGGTCCTGGCCAAGGCTGCGGAAAAAGGTTTTACCTCCTACGTCGGACCCGAGTTGGAATTCTTCCTCTTTGCCGATGACCAGGATACCGAAATCCTGGACCGTGGCGGCTACTTTGACGCCGCTCCGCTGGACCTGGGCAACAACATCCGCCGCGAGATCATCTTCTCCTTGGAAGCCATGGGCATCAAAGTTGAATACTCGCACCACGAAGTGGCCCCGTCCCAGCACGAGATCGACCTGCGCTACACCGAGGCCCTGCGCATGGCCGACATCGCCATGACCTACCGCGTCGTGGTCAAGGAAACCGCCCGCAAGCACGGCTGCTACGCCACCTTCATGCCCAAGCCCATCTTCGGCGAGAACGGCTCCGGCATGCACGTGCACCAGTCCCTGTTCAAGAACGGCAAGAACGTATTCTACGAAGCCGGCGACAAGTACCACCTCTCGCCCGAAGGCAAGAGCTACATCGCGGGTATCCTGAAGCACGCCCCGGAATTCGTCTGCGTGACCAACCAGTGGGTCAACTCCTACAAGCGTCTGGTCCCGGGCTACGAAGCTCCGGTCTACATCGCCTGGGCCCGCCGCAACCGCTCGGCCCTGGTCCGCGTGCCCATGTACAAACCCGGCAAGGAAATGGCCACCCGCATGGAGCTGCGCTGCCCGGACCCGGCGGCCAACCCCTATCTGGCCTGGGCCGTGATGATCGCCGCCGGTCTCAAGGGCATGGAAGAAAACTACGAGCTGCCCACCCCGGTCGAAGAGGATATCTTCGAGATGAACGACCGCCAGCTCAAGCGCAACAAGATCAAGGCGCTGCCCGGTTCCCTGTACGAGGCCGCCATGAACCTGAAGAAATCCAAGTTCGTCAAGGAAGTGCTGGGCGACCACCTGCACACCGCCCTGGTCGACAACAAGATCGCCGAATGGGATCAGTATCGCACCCAGGTCACCGAATACGAGCTGGACAAGTATCTGCCTGTTCTGTAAGACATTCTCGTTTCAAGACTACCCTCAGCTTCCCAATACGAAAGGCCTCCGGAAACGGAGGCCTTTCTCGTTCAAAAAAAGGGAGAGCCCAACGGCCCTCCCTTTCTTCTTTCTCTCTCGTCCCCCGCCCGGATCAGCGCGTCTTGCCCATGTTCTTGAGCCGCACCTGAATGACCTTGGGGTTGGGGTAGGTGTCCTGGATGGATTCGAACAGCTCCCTGGCCCGGCCATAGTCCAGTTCCTGCTCATACACGTCGGCCAGCAAGAACACGGCCAGGGAATGAATCTCCTCGTCGGCCACGCCGTCGGCCATGATCACTTCCAGCACTTCCTTGGCCTGGCCCCAGCTCTGCATGAAGCTGTAGGTCTGGGCCTCTTCGTACTGGATGCGCGCACGGGTCGGGCCGTCCGGAGCCATGCGCTCGGATTGTTGCAGCAGGGTCAGGGCCTGATCATAGTTGCGGAGCACCCGATGCACTGCGGCCATGCGTATCTGCGTCTCCACCAGCCGGGCTTCGTCGTCCCCGGCATAATCGAGACACTTTTCCCATGTTTCCAGAGCCTTATTGCGATTGCCGCGTTGTTCGTACAACTCGCCCATCTGGAACATGCGTTGCCAGGCAACGTCCATACTTTCGCCGAACTCCAGGATCATGGCTTCCAGCAACACCACGGCGCGATCCAGGTCGCCCTTGACGTTCAGGGCTATTTCCAAAAGCCGTTCCCAGGCCTCCAGACGGTAATCCCCTTTGGGATAGACCTGAAGATACCGCTCGTAGCCGTTCTTGGCCTCGATGTAGAAGCCGTTGTTGAAGGCGTCCCGCGCTACGCGGATATCCGCCTTTTCGCCGGAACCGGTTCCGAAACAGCCCGTCAGGCAAATGCTCAGGGCCAGCATCAGAGCGGCCACATGCGACGCTTGCTGCAATCTTCGCATGCTAGTCTTCCTGGACGGTGTCCATCTCAAGACCCTGGTCCAACACCAGATCGAAGCCTGCCACGGTCCCGCCGTCCATCTGCACGAGGCGGACGCCCTGCGTGGCCCGGCCGCGCGTCTGGCTGATTTCGGAAACAGCCATGCGGATGATTTTATTACCCGAGGTGAGCAGCATCACGTCGTCGTTGTCGCCGACCATGATGGCACCCAGAACACGGCCCGTCTTGGCGGTCACGCGCATATTGATGATGCCCTTGCCGCCGCGAGTTTGCACCCGGTACTGGTCCAGTTCGGTGCGCTTGCCGTAGCCGCCCTCGGAAACAGTCAACAGATTGTCCCGTTCGTCGCTGGTGATCACAGCGGCCACGACCGTATCCTTGTCCCGCAGGGCAATGCCCTTGACGCCCGCAGCGGAGCGCCCCATGGAGCGGGCATCCTGGATATTGAAGCGGATGGAGATGCCCTCCGCGGTAATCAGCAAACAATCGGCCTGATGCGGCACTTCCTTCACGGTCATCAACTCGTCGCCCTCCTTGAGGGTCACGGCCTTGATGCCGGTGGAACGGCAGTTGCGGTACAACTCCATGCTGGACCGCTTGACCATGCCCCGCTTGGTCACGAAGAGCAGGAAACGGTCTTCGTCGAACTCGCGGGTGGTGATGGCCGTGGTCACATATTCATCCTTGACCAGGGGCAGCAGGTTGGCGATATGCACGCCCTTGGCGTAGCGGCTGCCTTCGGGCACCTGATGCACCTTGAGCTGGTACATGCGGCCGAAGTTGGTGAACAGAAGCAGGGTCTGGTGGTTCGTGGTCAGCAGGAAGTTGTGCACGAAGTCGCCGTCGCCCGTCTGCACGCCTGCCACGCCCTTTCCGCCCCGTTTCTGGGACTGGTAGTTGGAAAGGGGCGTGCGCTTCACGTAGCCCCGCTGGGAGAGCGTAATAACGGTCTCGTCGTCGGCAATGAGATCCTCGATGTTGATGTCGTAGGGATTCTCTTCGAGCAGCTCGGTGCGGCGCTTGGTGGTGTAGGTGTTGCGCACCTCAATAAGCTCGTCGTCGATGACCTGCTTGAGCACTTCCTCATTCTCGAGAATGCTCTTGAAGTATTTGATCTTTTCCAAAAGATCCAAATACTCGGCCTCGAGCTTGTCCCGCTCCAGGCCGGTGAGCCGTTGCAGGCGCATATCCAGAATCGCTTGGCATTGTACTTCGGAAAGACCAAAACGCTCCATGAGCGCGTTCTTGGCCTCCACCGGATTGGCCGAGGCGCGGATCAGCCGCACCACCTCGTCGATGTTGTCCACCGCGATCTTGAGGCCTTCCAGTATGTGGGCGCGCTTTTCGCTCTTGTCCAGGTCGAAGCGGGTGCGCCGGATGATGACCTCGCGGCGGTGTTCCAGGAAATAGACCAGCACCTGCTTGAGGTTCAGGAGCATGGGCCGGTTGCCCACCACGGCCATCATGTTGATGCCGAAGCTGGTTTCCAGCGGCGTGAACTTGTAGAGCGCGTTGATGATGATGTCGGGAATGATGCCGCGCTTGAGGTCGAGCACGATGCGGATGCCGTTGCGGTCGGATTCGTCCCGCAGGTCGGACACGCCGTCGATCTTTTTCTCGTGCACGAGTTGGGCGATCTTCTCCACCAGGGTGGATTTGTTCAGCGCATAAGGAATCTCGCGGATCACGATGGATTCGCGATTAGCCTTGTGCTGCTCCACCTCTACCTTGCCGCGGATGCGGAAGCTGCCGCGCCCCGTGGCATAGGCGTCGCGCAGGCCCTGACCGCCGTAGACCGATGCCCCCGTGGGAAAGTCCGGGCCTTTGACGTGCTGCATGACGTCCTGCACCGTGCAGTCCGGATTCCGCAGGACGTGCAGAGTGCCGTCCACCAGTTCTCCCAGGTTGTGGGGCGGAATGTTGGTGGCCATGCCCACGGCGATGCCGGACGTGCCGTTGAGCAGCAAGTTGGGCACTTTGGTGGGCAGAACAACGGGCTCTTGCAGGGTGTTGTCGTAGTTGGGCCGGAAATCAACGGTCTGCTTTTCGATATCCGAAAGGAACTCGCTGCAAAGCCGGGCCATGCGCACTTCCGTGTAACGCATGGCTGCCGCGGCGTCGCCGTCGATGGAACCAAAGTTGCCCTGGCCGTCCACGAGCGGATCGCGCATGGAAAATTCCTGGGCCATGCGCACCAGGGCGTCGTAAACCGCCGAGTCGCCGTGCGGATGGTATTTACCGATAACGTCACCGACCACGCGGGCGGATTTTTTGTAGGCGCGGTTGTAGGTGTTGCCCAGGTCGTGCATGGCGTACAAAATACGCCTGTGCACGGGTTTAAGCCCGTCGCGCACATCCGGGATGGCCCGGCCTATAATGACGCTCAAGGAATACTCAAGATAACTCTTCTTGAGTTCTTCCTCGATGCTGATGAAATCTTTCATTTGTCCTCCATTGGGGCACATCGTCTAGATATCCAGTTCGCGGACAGCCAGGGCGTTGCGCTCGATGAACTCGCGTCGTGGTTCCACTGCATCGCCCATGAGATCCTGGAAAATCTCGTTGGCGTCGGAAAGGTCGTCCACATTGACGCACAGCATGGTCCGCTTTTCCGGGTCCATGGTCGTTTCCCAGAGCTGTTCCGGGTTCATTTCACCCAGACCCTTGTAGCGCTGAATCTGATAGCCCTTGTGGGCCTCGGCAAGTATGGCTTCCAGCGTCGCAAAAAAGCCTTCCACCTCAGTCTCTTCGCCGCCCTTGATCAAGGTGAAGGTCTTGCCGCCGCACTTATCCTTGAGCACGCGGTTGGACTCGTAGGCCTGGCGATACAGCTTGGAATTGAAGAACTCCATGGCCAATCGGGTACGGTGGCCGTTCTTGTTCTCGAAAACCAGAAAGGTGCGATCCTTCTCTGTTTCGTCGTCGTGCTCGGTTTCCAGCACCGCGGAATAACCGCGTTCCTGCATATCCGCATAAAAGGCCTTGGGGTCGTTCTCTTCCTTCTCGAACCAGCGGAAGGAAAGCTTCAGCTTGCTGTCCATGAGATGCAGGAACAGACGTTCCTCGATGCCCATGTTCACGGCGTCGCCAAGCTTGCCCCGGACAAAGCGGATATCCCCGGCAAAGGCGACCAGATCGGGTCCGGCAAACTCATGGCCGCTCTCGGAACGCACCACAAGCTCCTTGCTCACGCTGTCCAGCAGGAAGTCGTTCAGTTCCGACTCTTCCTTGATGAAGCGCTCGAACTTGCCCTTGTGCACGCGGAACAGCGGCGGCTGGGCGATATACAAATGTCCGCGGCTGATCAGTTCCGGATATTGCCGGAAAAAGAACGTCAACAGCAGGGTGCGGATATGCGAGCCATCCACGTCGGCGTCTGTCATGATGACGATCTTGTGGTAGCGCAGTTTGTCGTAGTCGCGATCTTCCTCGTCGCCCACGCCCACGCCCAGGGCCGTGATCATGGCCCGGATTTCCTTATTGGAGAGCATCTTGTCGAAACGCGTCTTCTCCACATTGAGAATCTTGCCACGCAAGGGCAGAATCGCCTGGCAGCGCGGGTCGCGGCCCTGTTTGGCCGAACCGCCTGCCGAATCGCCCTCGACGATGAATATTTCGGATTCCTCGGCCTTCTTGGTCTGGCAGTCCGCAAGCTTGCCGGGCAAGGCGTTGTCGGACAAAGCGCCTTTGCGCCGCACCAGGTCGCGGGCCTTGCGGGCCGCGTCGCGGGCCCGGGCCGCGTCGATGACTTTTTCCAGAATTGCTTTGATATCTTTAGGATTCTCGGCAAAGAACTGGGAAAGCTTCTCGTAGACAAGGCCGGAAACAAGACCGCTGATCTCGGAGTTGCCGAGCTTGGTCTTGGTCTGTCCCTCGAACTGCGGGCTCGGCAGCTTGACGCTGACAATGGCCGTGAGTCCCTCGCGGACATCGTCGCCGGACACCTTGCGCAGCAGCTTTTTGGGCAGGTCCGCGTTCGAGATGTAGTTGTTCAGGGCGCGCGTCAGAGCCGTGCGGAAGCCGGCCAGGTGTGTGCCACCCTCGATGGTCCGGATGTTGTTGGCGAAGGTGTAGATGTTTTCCTTGTACCCGGTATTGTACTGCACCGCGAACTCGGTAATGACATTGTCGGATTCGCCCATGCCGTAGATGACGTCGCTGACCACGGTCTGGCCGGAGTTGAGATCCTCGGCGTAGGAGCGGATGCCGCCTTCGAACAGGAAGCTGTCGGATTCGCCGCTGCGTTCGTCGATGAAGTCGATGCGCAGGCCGGAATTGAGATAGGCCAGTTCCTGCATACGCTTTTTCAGCGTGTTGTAGTCGAACTGGTTGACCTCGAAGATTTCCTCGTCCGGACGGAAACGGATAGCCGTTCCAGTGCTCGTGGACTCGCCTATTTCCTCCAACTCGGACACGGGAACGCCGCGCTCGTATTTCTGGCGCCAGGACTTGCCGTCGCGCTTGACCGTGGCCTCAAGGAATTCGGAAAGCGCGTTCACGCAGGACACGCCCACGCCGTGCAGGCCGCCCGAAACCTTGTAGGAGTCGTTGTCGAACTTGCCGCCCGCGTGCAGCGTGGTCATGACCACTTCCAGGGCGGGGCGGTGTTCTTTGGGGTGCATGTCCACGGGAATGCCGCGGCCATTGTCCGTGACGGTCACCGAGTTGTCCATGTGCAGCTGCACCTTGATGCGCGAACAATAGCCGCCCATGGCCTCGTCAATGGAGTTGTCCACCACCTCGTAGACAAGATGGTGCAGGCCCCTGCCGTCGGTGGAACCGATGTACATGGCCGGACGTTTCCGGACTGCGGAAAGTCCTTCAAGAACGGTAATGCTGTCAGCCCTGTAGCTGTCTTTCCTCTGGTCGGTCATTAAGCGTCTTCCTCGGTATAGTAGGTCTCTTCCTGAATCATCATGGGCATAACGATGACCTGGTAGTCGGGATCGTCCGCGCCGGTGATGCCGCAGGGAGCCTCGCCTCCGGTGAGGACGAAGCGCACTTCCTTGGAACCGAAATGGTTCAGGATTTCGATAAGATTCTTGGTCGGGAACGCGATACGCTCGAGTTCGCCGCCATAGGTGCAATCCATGGATTCCGTGGCCGTACCGGTTTCCTGTCCCTGGCTGTAGAGCATCAGCTCCGAGGGCTGGAACATGAAATGGGTGCAACGGTTGGAATCGGTGTTGAAAATGGAGATACGCTCCAGGGAATCCACCAGTTCGCCCCGGCCCACGCTCAGACGCGAGACATTGTCGTCGCCCAGCTTGGATAGGAAGTTGTTGTAGTTCGGGTACTGGTAATAGGAAAGGGGCAGGCTGAAGGTCTCCTGCTTGTCTCCGGTCCGGAAGAAGAGGCGCTTGTCCGAGATGTTCAGTTCGATCTCGTCGGCGGTCAGCCACTTCTTGAGCTCGGCCAGATACTTCTTCTGAATCAGCACGCCCTCTTCAGGCAGGAGCTGGAAGATGTCGTCATTGATGAACTTGAGCATGGCGAACTGGTGGCCGTTCAGGCCGCAGACCTCGATGGTGCCCTCTGCGCTGCGCGAGCGGGCGAAGAAGATGCAGGCAATGGCCTCCATGGAGTCTTCATCGCTGATGCAATAGGAAATCTTGTCGATGATCTCGTGCAGAAAATCCCCGGACCAGAACACGGTTCCTTCCTCCGGGAAAGAGGAAAACTTCTGGAACCACTCCACGTCGTTCACGGGCAGCTTGTATTTGCGCGCGCCCTGTTCCACGAGAACATTCTGCTTGTCCGGGTCGGTCTTGATGACCAGCTCGCCCGAAGGCAGCTTGCGGACCAATTCGTAAAACGCACGGCCCTGGATGCCGGCCAATCCTTCTTCCTGGATCTGGGCGGGATAGGAACCGCAGAATTCGAGATTGGAGTCCGTGGACATTATGTTCAGCCTGCCATCCTCGCATTTCAGCCAGATGGTGCGCAAAAAGGCCGCGCCTGTTTTGGCGGGAATGATGTTGGCTGACTTCTGCAGACCTTCGATGATCTCGTCTCTTTGTACTCTTAAGAACATAAAGAAGACTCCTTGTCGTTTTTATTAGGCCTGTCGGTTTGTAAGCAACTCACACAACAGCCTGTAAAGCTTAAATTTTATAGCAACATTACCTGTTACGACTTAGGAACGTAACGCACACATTCAAGCACCGGGATCATTCCCGACCATACAACAAACATTTTTTCTTCAACTCTTTTAACAGGCTGTTCAGATCCTTGTCATCATCCCGCAACTGTTCAATTTTTTTTACAGAATACAGCACCGTTGAGTGGTCCTTGCCGCCGAAGGTGCGGCCCAGGGCCGGATAGGAAACCGGAAGCAGGGTCTTGCAGAGATACATGGCGATCTGCCTGGCCTGCGCAATATGGGCGTGCCGTTTGCTGCCCCTGATTTCCTTTGCGCTGACGCTGAAATGTTCCGCAACCAGGGAGATGACGTTTTCCGCCTGAAGGGCGTCCGCGGTTTTCTCTTCCGTGTTGTTCAGAATCAGCTCGAAATCCCGTTTGGAAATATCCTTTTTGACCAACTCGCGGAAGGCCACGAGCTTGGTAAGAATGCCTTGAAGATAGCGAAAATCCGTGAAGCGCTGCGCCAGGGAGAGAATCTGTTCTTTGGAAAGAGGCAGTTTCTTGGTGCGGGACTGTTCGCGAATAAAGTCGATGCGCACTTCCAGGTCGGGCTGCTTGAGCGTGACCATGAGGCCCCATTCCAGGCGGGAAAGCAGCACCGGGTCCAAAAAGTCGCAGGCGGTCACCTTGCCCTGGCAGCAGAAGACCATTTGTTTTTTGCGGTCAAAGAAATGATTGAAAATAATGATCATTTCCTGCTGCATGCCATCGTATTTCTGGATTTGGTGGAAGTCATCCACAAAAAGAAAATCGTGCGAAAAAATATGGTTGCGCGCCCGGAAAACATCCCCGGAAAATGTCGAGCTGTAAAGGTTTTTCAACTCGTCCATGGACAGCAGCAGCATGGAGGCAGGGTCGGTCTTTTTGCTGATCTCGTTGGCTATGGCCCGCAGCAGATGGGATTTTCCCGAGCCGTTGTTGCCGCAGATTATGAAGGGGTTGAAGAGCGAGCCCACCTGCTTGGTCACTTCCTTGGCCGAGGCCATGGGAAAGTAGTTTTTCTTGTTGACCAGAAAACTGTCAAAGATGAACTGGGAATCAAAGGGGAAGCCGACAGCCTTGGTGCCGGTCTCCACCACGCGGCTGGCACCCGCGTCCGAGCTTGGGGCGCTGTAGCGGATGGTGTATTCGCCGCCGAGAAACCGGTTCAGCTGGGCCTCGAATTTGTCCTGAATGGTGCTTTCGAACCAGCGGGCGAAAAAACCATGCGGAAAAGTAACGGAAACGCGTCGTTCCTCGCGGGAGATGCTCATGAGCAAAGGATCGAACCAGCGGGCGAGTTCGCTTTCGGAGCAGGTCTGCTGCAGATGTTCCCGGAAGGCTTGTTTTGTTTCCAAAGTAGGAGAATCGTTGATTTTGTAGGTTGTAGAGGGCCAGGAAAAAAAAGAGCTCGGATGCGAGTCGTATCGATCCGCGCTGGAACGTATCATTATATAGCCCAAAAACCCGCGCAAGCCAAGCGTTAGAGGGGCAAATCCCTGGCCGGACCAGGAAAAAAATTGCCTTCCGCATTGAATTGGGACACTATCTGCGTCTTACGGAGCAAGTTCAAAGCGGAGGTAAGCGTGGCCACCTATCAGGTCAAGAAAACCATCCAGGAAATCAACGACCGCATCCGCAAGGGCAAGGCGGTCGTTCTCAACGCAGAGGAAATGACTGCGGAAGTCCGCCGTCTGGGCAAGGTCAAGGCGGCCAAGGAAGTGGACGTGGTCACCACGGGCACGTTCTCCACCATGTGCTCTTCGGGCGTGCTGTTCAATATCGGCCAGGAACCTCCGGTCATGAAAACGTCCCAGGTCTGGCTGAACAATGTGCCGACCTATGCCGGACTGGCCGCGGTGGACGGTTTTATCGGCGCTACCGAACCCACCGAGGATGATCCCTTGAACAAGGTCCATCCCGGACGTTTCGTCTATGGCGGCGGCCATGTCATCGAGGATCTGGTTCGCGGCAAGGCCGTGCACCTCAAGGCCCGGGCCTATGGCACGGATTGCTATCCCCGGCGCAAGCTGGACAAGGATGTCACCCTGGCCGACCTGCCCAATGCCTGGCTGCTCAACCCGCGCAATTGCTATCAGAATTACAATTGCGCCGTGAACCTGACCAGTCGGACCATCTACACCTACATGGGACCGCTCAAGCCCAAGTCGCGCAACGCCAACTTTGCCACGGCCGGCCAGCTCTCGCCCTTGTTCAACGATCCCCTGTTCAAGACCATTGGTCTGGGCACGCGCATCTTCCTGGGCGGAGGCATCGGCTACGTGATCGGCGCGGGCACTCAGCACAATCCCAGGCCGCCGCGCAACGAGTACGGCATTCCCACGGTGGCTGCGGGCACGCTGATGGTCAAGGGCGATCTCAAGGGCATGAGCCCGCGCTATCTGCGCGGCATGTCCATTGTGGGCTACGGCTGTTCCCTGGCCGTGGGCGTGGGCATTCCCATTCCCATCCTCAATGAGGAAATAGCCTGGCATACGGGCGTGTCCGACGCGGACATCCAGGTGCCGGTCAAGGATTACGGCTACGATTATCCCAATGGCATTCCCCGGGTGCTGGCCCATGTGACCATGGAAGAGCTCAAGTCCGGTGAAATAATCGTGGATGGAAAGAAAATTCCGTCCATCCCGCTGACTTCCCATCCCATGTCTCTGGAAGTGGCGGATACGCTCAAAAAGTGGATTTTGGAAGGCAAGTTCCTGCTCAGCCAGCCGGTTGAGGAAATCGACTGCTTTTAGGCAACATTGACGGGAGGGAGGTTCGGAAACGGGCTTCCCTCCTTTTTTTGCGTCTTTTGTCTGTCAGTCCCAGTTTTTTTTGCGCATCAGGAAGAAGGACCGCTTGCCGTGCACCAGCTCGGAGAGGCGGGTTTGGCCGCTGTGCATGAACGCTTTGATGGGACCGTAGCCGAACAAACGGATGGAGAGGAGCATGGCCCAGCGCAGGCGCGCCGACCCTCTCAGTTCCGGCAGGAGGTTGCGTTTCAGCCGGGCCGCATAGGCGGCAAGAGCCTGGTCCGGAGCATTGGCCCCGTCGAGCACGGAGAGTGCTGCGTATCTGCCGCTGGCAAGGGCGTAGAAGAGACCTTCGCCCAGGGTAGGCTCCACGAGTCCGGCAGCATCGCCTGCGAGCAGCACGCGCCCTTTGCCGGGTTTTGACAGCCAATTGCCGTAGGGCAGGGGGTGGCCGTGCCATGGCGCCGCTTCGGGGGGGATGCCGAGAAACCGCAGATAGTTGGCGAAATGCTTCTGCAGGGAGGTGCGTTCGCGCAGGCCGCACATGCCCACCACAAGCGTTTCCGGATTGGGGAAAACCCAACCGTATCCGCAGCGGATAAAGCCCACATGCAATTGCGGATGGTCCAATGCATTCAGGGGAGCCGGAACAGATGTGCGCGGCACACGGATTTCCATGCTGTCCGCAAGATTGCCGCGCCAGCGGGCGCGTTGCTTCGGCGTTCCGGCCACAAAGCGCCGCACGCGGCTGTTGGCGCCATCCGCGCCGATGATGAAATTTGCCTCGAAACGACGTCCGTCAACGGTTGCCAGCCAGCCCTCGGCGGGATTACACTCGGCCGCTGCAACGCCTTGAAACACGGAGACGCCGGACCTAACCGCTTGTTCCAAAAGAAGATGATCAAAGAGCGTTCGATCCACGAAGTAAAAGGGGTCCTGCGTGCGGCCCGTGGAGAGAGCCTTTTCGCGCAGATACAGGGCGTAGGCGCTGGAGCTGCCCAGCAGGCAGCCGTTCTTGTACAAATCCTCGATGGTGAGACCCAGTGCGGCACGGAGAGCCTGGAGCGTTTTCCAGGTCAGCAGCCCGCCGCAAAGTTTGGGGCGCGGAAAACAGGCGCGGTCGATCAGGGCCACGTTGCGGCCCCGGGTCGCAAGCAGCGTGGCGGCAGCGCTTCCCGCTGGACCGCCGCCCACCACAAGGGTGTCGAAGCTGTTGTTTGTATTAGTGTAACCCGCCATGGGCTCGGACAATAACCTTGGGCGCCTGCCAAGCGCAAGTTGCCTGTAACGATGAAACGGCATAGGCCGTCGGACGCAAGGAAATGAACAGTATTCAGGCAGTAATATTCGATTTTGACGGCACGCTGGCCGAGTTGACCATTGATTTTTCGCTCATGAAGCGCAAGGTTGCGGCCCTGGCCGCAGGTTTTTTGCCCGAGCCGCCCAAACCCGACGACAAGCCCGTTCTGGAATGGATCGACCAGCTGGCCGATCAGATCGCCGAATATGAAGGCAGTGAAGTGGGCCAGGAGTTTCATTCCCGGGGACGGTTGGTGGTCACGGCCACGGAGTTGGACGCGGCCCGGTCCGGGCAGCTGTTTCATTTCAGCGAAGGCCTGTTGGAGCATCTGGCGGGCCTGGGCGTGGGCCGGGGCATTTTCACGCGCAATTCCATGAGCGCCGTGCGCATTGTTTTTCCGGAAATATCGAAACACTGCGAAATCTTTTTGCCGCGCGAGGATGCACGCCGGGTCAAACCTGATCCCGAGCATGTGCATCAGATGTTGGAAACCTTGGGCACACCCCCGGAACATACGCTGGTGGTGGGCGACTATGGCATGGATATCGAGGCCGGCCGCGCTGCTGGATGCCTTACCGCAGGCGTGCTCAGCGGCAATATGACCCGTTCGGTGCTGCGTTCGTTCAAGCCCGACTTCATCGAAAAAAATGCCGATCTGCTTTGCCGCAGGCTGGAATCCGAAGGCCTGTTTCAGGCCCGGACCAAGTGAACCCGATACGGCAGCGCGCAGATGCGCCTTTGTTCGAGAAAGTTGTTTCCGCATGACCGGAACAACGAGACGGCCACTTCTGATGGAAGTGGCCGTCCTGTTTTGTCCGGCGTCGATCGGACGCTGTAAACGTCCGGTGGAATTATTTGCGGAAGATTGCGCCGGTGGCCGCCGACGTGACCTGGGCTGCGTAGCGGCGCAGGAACGGGGAACGGATTTCCTTGGTCTTCGGGGTCCATTTGGCACGGCGCGCGTCAAGGGCCTGCTCGTCCACGAGCAGGTTCAGGCTGCGGCCCGGAATGTCTACCTCGATCTTGTCGCCGTCCATGACCAGACCGATCAGGCCGCCTTCGGCCGCTTCCGGGGAAACATGGCCGATGGCTGCGCCGCGCGTGCCGCCGGAAAACCGGCCGTCGGTGATCAGGGCCACGTCCGCACCCAGGCCCATGCCGGAAATGGCCGAGGTGGGCGTGAGCATTTCACGCATGCCCGGTCCGCCCTTGGGCCCTTCGTAGCGGATCACGACCACATGCCCGGCCTTGATCTCGCCGTTCAGAATGGCATCCACGGCAGCCTCTTCGGAATCGAATACGCGGGCCGTGCCTGTGCGTTGCATCATCTCGGGTGCCACTGCGGACTGCTTGACCACGCAGCCCTGTTCTGCCAGGTTGCCGCGCAAAATCGCGATGCCGCCCTGGACCGAATAGGGCTTGTCCACGGGCCGGATCACGTCCTCGTCGAGATTGGCGGCTTTGAGATCCGCAAGATTCTGGCCCAAGGTCTTGCCCGTGACTGTGAGCACGTCCAGGTCGAGCGCATCGATCTTGGCCATTTCGCTCATGACCGCGGGAATGCCGCCGGCCCGGTCCAGGTCCTCGATGTGATGCTGGCCGGCCGGAGACAGCTTGCACAGATTGGGGACCTTCTTGCTGATCTCGTCGAAGAGTTCCAGGTTCAGGTTCAGCCCGGCCTCGTAAAAGATGGCGGGCAGATGCAGCACCGTGTTGGTGGAGCCGCCCAAAGCCATGTCCATGGTCACGGCGTTGCGTACGGAATGCTCGGTCACGATGTCGCGCGGGGTGATGTTCTTTTCCAGCAGACCCATGACCGCCATGCCCGCATGTTTGGCCAGACGCACGCGCGCTGCCGAGACCGCGGGAATGGTGCCGTTGCCGGGCAGGGCCAGGCCAATGGCCTCGGAAAGACAGTTCATGGTGTTGGCCGTGAACATGCCGGAACAGGAGCCGCAGGTGGGGCAGGCGCATTCTTCCAGGTCCGCCAGTTCGGCTTCGCTCATGGAACCGGTCTTGACCCGGCCCACGCCCTCGAAGACCGTGATCAGGTCCGAGACCTTGCCCTTTTTCAGGCCAGCGAGCATGGGGCCGCCCGAAACGATGACCGCCGGGATGTTCAGCCGCAGCATGGCCATGAGCATGCCGGGCACGATCTTGTCGCAGTTGGTCACGCAGACCAGGGCGTCAAAGGGATGCGCCGTGGCCATGATTTCGATGGAATCGGCGATGATCTCGCGGCTGGGCAGGGAGAAGCGCATGCCTTCGTGGTTCATGGCCAAGCCGTCGCATACGCCGATGGCCGGAAATTCCATGGGGGTGCCGCCGCTCAGCCGGACGCCCGCCTTGACCGCGTCCGCAATGCTGCGCAGATGCACATGGCCGGGAATGATTTCGTTGAAGGCGTTGCATACGCCCACCAGGGGCCGGTCCATCTCCTCACGGGTCAGGCCCAGGGCATGCAGCAATGAACGGTGCGGCGCTTTTTCCAGGCCGCCGGTCATTTTTTTGCTTCTCATCAAAAAGCTCCTTGGCGTCTTTTCGGGGCGACGTGTCCCGGAAACGAGTGTAGCGGCCGAGACGGCCCGCTGTAAAGTCGTGGAGACCAGGCTTGGGCTGTTCTAGCCGTTGCCCAGCGCGGTCACGTCCAGGGTTTCGTAGCCGTAGATGACGCTTACGCTGGGCTCGCCCTCTTCCGGGGTTTCCACCGAAATATAGCTCTTGTAGGGTTGGCCGTTGATGCGCGCGATGCGGCGGCCCTCTTCCTGCATGTCCAGGGCCTCGCTCACGTCCGGCATGGCGGCCAGGGCCAGGGCGGCCAGCTCGTAGGGCTGCTTTTCGTCGGGCCGGATGTCCATGGCGTCTTCAAAGAGGCTCACGGCGCGGGCGTATTCCTGAATGTTGTAGTGGGCGGCGGCGCACATGAGCGTGAGCTTGTAGGAGTCGGAATCCGCGTCAACGGCCCGGTCCAGGTGCTCGGCCGCTTCCTTGTGCTCGCCCTGGCTCAGGGCGCAGAGGGCCAGTTCCTCATGGAAGAAGGCAATGTCCTCGTCCCGCTCCACGGCCAGGGCCAGGGCTTCGCGCGCGGCCGGAATATCGTCTGCCAGCCGCAGGGCGCGTCCCTTGAGGCCGTAGGTCTCTGCTGTTTCCGGGTCCAGCTCGATGGATTTGTTCAGATTGTCCACGGCCGCGGAATAGTCGCCCATGCTGATGCAGGCGGCGCCGCGTACGCGCAGGGCGCGGGCATTGGCAGGGTCGTTTGCCAGCACCGCTGCGGTGTCTTCCAGGGCCTGCTCGTAGGAGCCCAGGCGCTGGTAGATGGTGGCCCGGTCCACAAGCAGCTCGGGATCGCCGGGATTGCGCTGGAGCAGGTCGTTCACGGCATAGATGGCGGCGCGGTATTGCCCGTTCTCGATCATTTCGGGCACGCCCTTGGCTTCCCGCTTGGGCTCGGACCCGGAAAAGGAAAAGAGGGAACAGGCGCTGAGCAGCGCCGTGCACAGAGACATGACCAGAATGATGCGAAGCGGACGCATGAAACCTCCAGGCGCGCCGGAAACAAGACGCGGCGAGCGCTGCTTATACCCGGCTTTGCTCATCAGGTAAAGACGGGCCCTTCCGGGCTAGCGCCGGATCGCCACCCAGGAGCCCACGGTGCAGACCGCCGTGACCACGGCCGCCAGAATGCCGCAGTGCTCGGGCGGCAAAAAGGAGATGTTCAGGAACAGGGGCGGGAAGTCCAGGACGTGCTCCAGGCGGAGTTGCAGCACCTTGAGCAGGCCCAGGCCCAGGCCGCTGGATATCAGGCCGGTCATGGCTCCCGAAGCCAGGAGCGGGGCTCGGATAAACCAGGGCTTGGCTCCCACCAAGGCCAGAATTTCGATCTCGTCCTTGCGCGTGAGCAGGGACAGGCGCACGGTATTGCCCACCACCAGCCCCACCACCAGCCCGAGAAAGCCGATGACCGGCCAGATGATGGAGTGGGACAGGGCCAGCCAGCTTTTGGCCAGATCGATCTGCATGGGGTTGTAGTGCACGGACTGCACGTCCGGGAGCGCGCGCAGTTCCGCGAGCAGACTCTTGGCCCAGCTCTCGCCGTTGCCCTCGCCCGGTAGATTGAAGGCCAGAAAGGCCGAGGCGGGCAGGGGGTTTTCTCCCTTGAGCCAGTCCAGGGAGCCGCGTTCGGAAAGATCCTGGGCCAGTTCGTCCAGGGCCTGCTGCGGCGTGTAGGTCTCCATGTCCTTGAGGTGCTCCATGCCTTCCAGGACCTTCCATTGGGTCTGCACGGACTCCATGTCCGCGCCTGCCCGCCAGAAGATCTGAAACTCCACGGCGCCCCGGTTGCGGACCAGTTCCTGGTTCACGTTGTGCAGCAGCAGCAGGAAGATGCCCGCGAGCATGGCGGCCATGGCCACGGCCGTGATGGTGAAGAGCTGCGCCCAGACGTGCAGGAGCATGTCCTTGCGCGCCCGGTTGAGGATGCGCAGCAGGCCGCCGATCACAGCAGGCCTCCGATGTCGGCCTTGGCTTCCGCCGAGGGCAGAGTGGTGCGTACCACCTGACCACCCTCCAGATGCAGGATGTGCGCTTCGGGCACCATGTCCAGAATGGCCCGGTTGTGCGTGGCCATGATCACGGTGGCGCCGTAGGCGTGGAACTGCTTGAAGATTTCCATGAGGTTGGTGGTCAGATCCGCGTCCAGGTTGCCGGTGGGTTCGTCCGCCAGGATCAGCTTGGGGTTGACCACCATGGAGCGGGCAATGGCCACGCGCTGCTGTTCGCCGCCGGAAAGGCGTTCGCAGAGCGTGTAGCTTTTGGATTCCAGGCCCAGGGCGCGGACAATGGCCCGCACCCGGCGTTCCAGATGCTGACGGCCCACGCCGCGGACTTCCAGGGCCAGCCCCACGTTCTCGAAGACCGTGCGGTTGGGCAGGATTTTGAAATCCTGGAAAACCACGCTCACGCGGCGGCGCAGCTCAGGGATGTGTTTGCGCTTGAGGTTGTGCAGCTCGAACCCGGCCACGCTGGCTCGGCCGCGCTTCAGGGCCAGCGCGCCGTACAGCAGCTTGAGTAGCGTGGTCTTGCCTGCGCCGGAATGGCCGGTCAAAAACAGGAAGCCGCCCGCGTCCAAAGAAAAGGTGATATCCTTGAGCGCCCAGTTGGTGCCGAACGAGTGGGAGACGTGCTTGAACTCAACCATGCCGCTGTATGTACCCGTGCATCAGGAGTTTGTAAATCCGGCAGGCAAGGAGTGTCTGCAAGGATTTTCGCATGATTTTCATTGAAATTACGACGCAGGCGTCAAGAATGAAGGCGTGCAGCCCGCGTGTAGGACGGGCCGCGTTCTTGCGCCAGGAGGCCGGTTGCGGTCTCCCAACCCACGTCAGGAGGAACAGAGTATGTTGCGAGTGAAAGGTTGCGCCGTGGTTTTGGCGTTGTTTGCTCTTTGCCTGATTGCGCCCCGGGCCCATGCCGGAGACAGCCTGAATCTGAAAACCGCCTTGCCCATGATCGCCGCTGCCGAGAAAAAGGCCGAGGAGATCAAGGTGCCCATGGTCATCACCGTGCTGGACGCGGGCGGCAACATGATCGCCCAGCACCGCATGGACGACGCCCTGCTGGTGAGCGTCGAGATTTCCCTGAACAAGGCCTACTCCGCCCTGGCGGTCAAGATTCCCACCAGCACCCTGGGCGAGTTGGCCCAGCCCGGCAAGCCCCTCTACGGCATCCAGAACTGCAGCCGGATGATCATTTTCGGCGGCGGTTTTCCCGTGGTGCGCGACGGAGTCATCATCGGGGCCATTGGCGTGAGCGGCGGCTCGGTTGAAGAGGACATGGCCTGCGCCAAGGCCGGTTTGGCGGCATTAAAGTAAGGGAGGAAAGCGGGCGGGACCGGAGCGCAAGGCCAAGTGTCTGCCCCGGCCCTGCCCGCTTTCAATGTTTTATTATGGAATATGTAAAATAGAGCTTGACTTTTTCCTGAAGTTGGCAAATGGTGGCTTTCTCTGCACCAGCGGCACCCGTGGAGGCATGGTCTGAATGTTGGCCGACGCTGGTTTGAATCGGAACAGGCATATCGAGAAGCAGCGTGCGCATCTTGTACGTTGCTTCTTTTTTATGACGCGCGGGCGTCACTTTCAGCATCACTTTTCAGGAGAACAAACAATGTCTAAGAAAATCTACGTCGGCAATCTGCCCTGGTCCGCCTCTGAAGACGAAATCCGCTCGGCTTTCGGCGCTTTCGGCCAGGTGCTTTCCGTCAATCTCATCGAAGACCGTGAAACCGGTCGTCCCCGTGGCTTCGGCTTCGTGGAGATGGATGACTCCGGCGCGCTTCTCGCCATCGAGAACATGGACGGCAAGGACTTCGGCGGCCGCAATCTGAAGGTCAACGAAGCCAAGCCCCGCGAAGAACGCCCCCGTTGGTAGCGTTTTCCGCAAAGCCTTAGTCCGGCTTTCGGCGCCCGCCTCTCTTCAAGGGGGGCGGGCGTTTTTTTCCATTTAGCGGCCCGGTCGCGGGCCATTCCCAAGGAGCCACATTGCCCCCTCGCAATTACAAATTCGAAAAGCGTCAAAAGGACCTGGCAAAAAAGAAAAAGAAAGAAGACAAAATGAAACGCAAGCAGCAGGCCAAGAGCCAGGGCTCGGGGCCGGGCGACGAAGTCGAAACCCGGGACCAGGACGCTGACGAGCCTGCTTCCGATGTTGAAAGCCCGGCCGCTCTGTGAGCGGCGGGCTTGAAAAAGAAAAAAGGCCCCTCCGAAGAGAGGCCCTGACAAAGCTTTCAGGCCTGAGCGCCTAGCCGCACTTGGTGTAGCCGCACTGCTTGCAGATGTGGCAGCCTTCCTCGAACACCAGTTCCGTACCGCATTCCGGGCAATGCGGATTGGTCAGCGAACCGTTGCCCGAACCGACTTTTTCTCCACGCAGATAGCGGGTCTCAAAGACCCAGGCAATGGCGTCCGGGATGGATTTGCAGAGGAATTTCTTCTGGAATTTCGGATGTTCGCCGCCGATATCCTTGAGCTGTTCCACAATGGCCCGCGGTCCCACGCCGGAACGCAGGGCCAGGGAAACCAGCCTGCCGATGGCTTCGGCCTTGGCCGTGATGGACGCGCCCGACTTGCCGATGGTGGCGAAGACCTCGAAGGGCTTGCCGTCCACCTCGTTGATGGTCAGATAGAGCGTGCCCAGGCCGGTCTCCACCTTCTGGGTGAAGCCGTAGACCACGTCGGGGCGGTCCTTGATGCGTTTTGCCACGGCATCCTTGCCGTCTATCTTTTCCTGGCCTTCGCCCGTGCAGAGCACCTGTGACGACTTGCAGCCGTCGCGGTAGACCGTCACGCCCTTGCAGCCGTACTCGTAGGCTTTCCAATAGATGTCGGAAATCTCGTCCTGGGTGGCCGAGTTGGGCAGGTTCACGGTCTTGGAGACCGCGTTGTCAGTGTATTTCTGGAAGCCGGCCTGCATTTTCAGGTGCCAGAGCGGCTCGATGTCCATGGCCGTGATGAACACGCGGCGCAGATCCTCGGGCAGGTATTCCATGGATTTGATGGAGCCGAGGCGCGCCACTTCCTGCATCAGTTGTGGGCTGTAGGCGTTGGCCTCGCGCAGGGCATTTTCAAAGAAGGGGTTGGTCTCCACCAGGGTGTCGCCGTCCATGACGTTGCGCGTGAAGCTCAGGGCAAAGAGCGGCTCCACGCCCGAGGAGCAGCCTGCAATGATGGACAGGGTGCCGGTGGGCGCGATGGTCGTGGTGGTGGCGTTGCGGTAGGGGCCGAGGTTGCGCTTGCCGAACGTGGATTCCGGATAGGCCGGAAACGGGCCGCGCTCCTCTGCAAGTTTTTTGGAGGCGCTGCGCGCCTCGGCGCGCACGAATTCCATGACCTTTTCGCCCAGTTCCACGCCCAGGCGCGAATCATAGGCCAGCCGGAGCTGGAAGAGCATGTCGGCCCAGCCCATGACGCCCAGGCCGATCTTGCGCGTGGTCTGGACGCGCTCGGTGATGCGTTCCAGGGGGTAGCGCGAGGCGTCGATGACGTTGTCCAAAAAGCGCACGGCCAGATGGATGGCGCGCTTCAGGCCTTCCCAGTCCACGAGGTCGGCCCCGCCGTTGGCCGAGACGCCGGGCAGCACGAATTTCCCGAGGTTGATGGAACCCAGGTTGCAGGCCTCGTAGGGCAGCAGGGGCTGTTCGCCGCAGGGATTGGTGGATTCGATTTCGCCCAGGGCCGGGGTGGGGTTGTCGCGGTTGATGCGGTCCAGGAAGACGATGCCCGGATCGCCGGACTCCCAGGCCTTGCGCACCAGCAGCTCATAGACCTCGCGGGCCTTGAGGCGGCTGGTGACTTTCTGGTTGTGCGGGGCGATGAGGTCGTATTCCTCGTCCTTTTCCACGGCGCGCATGAAGCGTTCGGTCAGGGCCACGGAAAGGTTGAAGTTGTTCAGTTCGCCCTCGCGCTCCTTGGCCTTGATGAAATGCAGGATGTCCGGATGGTCCACGCGCAGGATGGCCATGTTGGCTCCGCGCCGGGTGCCGCCCTGCTTGACCTGTTCGGTGGCGGTGTTGAAAATCTTCAGGAACGACAAGGGGCCGGACGCGATGCCGCCGGTGGAGCCCACCCGCGCGTCCTGGGGCCGCAGTCGGGAAAAGGAAAAGCCCGTGCCGCCGCCCGACTTGTGGATCATGGCCGCGTTCTTCACCGCGTCGAAAATGCCTTCCATGGAGTCTTCCACGGGCAGCACGAAACAGGCCGCGAGCTGGCCCAGGCCCGTGCCCGCGTTCATGAGCGTGGGCGAGTTGGGCAAAAAGGTCCAGGAGGTCATCAGGTCGTAGAAATCCCGCGCCAAATCCTTGGGGTTGCAGGAAGAGCCCTCGTATTTCTCCTCTTCCGCGGCAATGGCCGAGGCCACGCGCCAGAAAAGCTCTTTGGGCGTCTCATAGGGCACGCCTTCGCCGTCCTTGCGCAGATAGCGGCGCTCCAGAACGACCTTGGCGTTGGGATTGATTTCCGGTTCCTGCACATTTTTCGGCATGGGAATGTTCTTCATAATCTCTAATGGTTCCAGTTTGTTGCAGTTGAATTCCGTCGTCGGAAAAGGGAATTGCCCAAGAAAGGCATGGTAGAAAATATTCTTCAAAATGACCAGTAGGGGAACTTCCTGAAGTAGCAGGCAAAAAAGAGACGCCTCGGCAACCCGTCAAAATGACGAACGTTTTTATTTCAAAAAAGTCTAGATTTTTAAAAAAGCTGTTTGCCCGCGTTGGCCGAGGTCTGTCAGGACATGGCCGATCCGGGCGCAGAGCGCCTCGTCCGGTTCAAAACGCAGATCGTTGATGCGGGTGATCGGCCGCATGCCGCGCAGGGAGTTGAGCAGGTAGACGTATTCGCAGCGGGACATATCCGCGAGGAGTACTTCCCGTTCCTGCACGGGCAGCAGTTCCCGGGTCACGGCCAGGGCCGTGGAAGGCAGCTTGAGCCCGGCCGGAGAAACCAGGCTTCCGTCCAGGCGCAGGAGCAGGGCCGCATAGCTGGTCTCCAGCACGCGTCCCGCTGCATCGTGCAGCAGGGCGTCGTCATAGCCCTGGGCCAGGGCCGAGTCGCGGGCCGCGTTCAGGTCGGCGCGGGCCAGGACTTTATGCGCCCTGGCCGGGACAGGGTCCAGTTGCACGGGCAGCAAAGCGTACTGTTTGCCCGGTTCGGGTTGGAAGGGCTGTACGGCAATGCCCAGGGAAGCGCGGTTTTCCTGGAACAGGCAATACAGGTTGACCCGGGCCGGAGCCGCGTCCAGACCGTCTTCGAGCAGCAGGCGCAGCATTGTTTCCCGCACGGAATCGAGTCCCAGCCCTTGGGGCCGCTCCTTGCAGAGACGGTCCAGGCTGTTTTCCAGTCGGCGCAGGTGGGCCGCAAGGTGCATGACGTTTGCGCCGTTGTAGAGCAGGGTCTCGAACAGCCCGTCCTGGTCCTGGTGTCCCAGGGCCAGAGGGCCGGGCAACAGCGTACCGTTCAGGTAATGGGTCATGGCTGCCTTGCTCCGTGCTGTAAAAACTTTTCTGCCTTGGCCACGCTTTCCAGATATTCGCTTTCCGGATCGGAATCCACCACGATGCCGCTTCCGGCCCAAAAGGCCAGGACGCCGCTGGACGCGTCGTGGTGCGCGGTGCGGATGGCCACGGACGAATCCATATTGCGTTCGTCTTCCACAATCAGGAAGCTGCCGCAATACGGGCCGCGGCTGTGCGGCTCCAGCTCGTCGATAAGGCGCAGGGAGCGCCGCTTGGGGCAGCCCGTGACCGAGCCGCCCGGAAACGCGTCCAGAAGCAGGTCCAGACAGGTGGAGCCCTGGCGCAGTTTGCCGCGCACGTCCGATTGCATCTGGAGCAGGTTGTCCACGCGGAACACGTGCTTGTGCCGCTCCACCCGCACCGAGCCGTAGTCGCAGTGCCGGGAGATGTCGTTGCGCATCAGGTCCACGATCATGGACAGTTCCGCGTCCTCCTTGGCCGAGGCCAGCAGGGGCGCGGGATCGGGCTCGCTGCCCGGCGCAATGCGCAGCGTGCCCTTGATGGGCTGGGTCAGGACTTCGCCTTGGCGCACCCGCAGAAAGCGTTCGGGCGAAGTGGAGAGCAGGCTGTGCGTGCCAAAGCGGAAAAACGCGTAGAATGGGGCCGGATTGCGCTCCAGCAGTTGCGCGAACCAGGCCAGGGAATCCAGGTCCGGGGCCGGCGCCTCGAAACGCAGGGACAGATTCAGTTGATAGGTGTGGCCGCCCCGGATGTGTTCCAGGGTCTGGCGCACGCGCTCCATGTACGCTTCCCGGTCCAGGTTGGCGAATGCCGGCCCCATGCTGCCGGGCGCGAAGGTTGCGGCGGTTCGCGGCGTTGTGTCTGGTTCCAGGCGGATGGGCGCGCCGTGGACGCGCACCGCGCCGCTGGCCGCGTCATGCTCCAGCAGGCTGGCATACTTGCGCAGCACTCCTTGGGGCAGGTCGCCGGTTTTTGCCGAGGCCACGCCGCGCAGGCGCAGGCCCAGCTCGTAGCCCAGCCAGCCCAGGGCTGTTCCGGGCGTGCCAAAACAGAAATCCGCGATGCGGCCCGGAGGGGTGTCCGGCGTAACGGTCAGCTCGCTTACGGGTTCCAGTCCCGCAAAAGAGCGGTCCTCGCCCGGAAAGCCCGGCCCGGAAAGGAACAGGTCCGCGTAACGCTCCCGCGCCAGGCCCAGGGCCAGGGCCTGGAATTGCCGCCGCGTCAGGTGTTCAGGCAAGACCGAGTGATTCCAGGGCATGTTCGATGAACCTCGCGCCGGTTTTCGTGAGAAAGGATTCCGGGTGGAACTGGTAGCCCAGCAGGGGCAGCGATTCGTGTTGCAGAGCCATGGGCACGCCCGTGTCGTTGCGTGCGGTCACCCGCAGACCCTTGCCCAAGCGGGTCACGGCCAGGGAATGATAGCGGGCCACGGCCATGCGCTGGCCGAGAAAGTCGATGTGCTCGGCCCGGCCATGCACGCAGCCGGCAAGACGCCCGGTGCGGCCGCCAAAGTGGTTGTTGATGATCTGCATGCCCAGGCATATGCCCAGCACGGGCCGCCCCGCATCCAGAAGCGGTCCGTAGAGCGGGTACTCTCCGGGCGCGCCCGGCCCCGGGGAGATGACCACGAGATCGGCCTGCCCGGGCCGGCCAGCTTCCGCATAGGGGCGCACGACAATGTCCGCGCCCGTGCAGGCGGCCAGAAGGTGCTCCAGGTTGTGCGTGAAGCTGTCGTTGTTGTCGTAGAGCAGAATGCGGCGCATGTCGGGCTGATAGCCCAGCGGACCTTCCGCGTCCAGGCCGGGGCGCCGGTCCGGATGGGGGTGCGGCCTGGACGGGTGGCCCGGCTTGCCGTATGCCGTGATCATGCCGCAACCGGCGCAACCGACTTCCAGAGCGAGGCTTCATGCGGATCGTTTTTCTCGGCATTCTGGCCGCCCTGTTCTTCAGCGCCACCTTTGTGCTCAACCGGGCCATGAGCCTGGAGGGCGGCCATTGGGTCTGGTCCGCGAGCCTGCGCTATTTCTGGATGCTGGTCCTGCTGGGCGGCGGTCTGGCGCTCACGGGCCGGACCGGGCTGTTGGCCGATACATTGCGCCTGTTCGCGCGGCACTGGCGTTTCTGGACCCTGGCGGGCAGCGTGGGATTCGGCTGTTTCTACGCCCTGATCACCTTCAGCGCGAGCTATGCGCCGGGCTGGGTCGTGGCCGCCACCTGGCAGACCACCATTCTGGCCACGCCGTTGGTGCTGCTGGGATTCGGCAGACGCGTGCCCTTGCGGGCCATGCTGCTGACCGGCGTCATCTTTTTCGGTATTCTGCTGGTCAATGTGGGCCAGACCGCTGCCGCACCCTTGTCCGAGGTGCTGCTCGGCGCGCTGCCCGTGCTCTTGGCCGCTTTTGCCTATCCCTTTGGCAACCAGTTGGTCTGGGAGGCCCGCGAGGGCGGAGCCGGACGCATTCCGGCCCTGAACGACGCGGCGGACAGGCCGGTCATGGACAATCCCTTTTGTCGCGTGCTGCTGCTGACCCTGGGCTCTTTGCCGCTCTGGGTCGTGCTTGCAACGGTCATTGCGCCGCCCTTGCCCGCTTTGGGACAGGTGCTGAACACCGGGCTGGTGGCCGTGTTCTCGGGCGTGCTGGCCACGAGTCTCTTTCTGGCCGCGCGGCACAAGGCACGCACGTCGGCCCAGTTGGCTGCCGTGGACTGCACCCAGTCCATGGAAGTGGTCTTTTCCCTGGCGGGCGAAGTGGCCCTGCTGGGCGGCCTGTGGCCCGGCCCCCTGGGCTGGGCGGGCATCGGCCTGACTCTGCTCGGTCTTGTGCTCTATATCCGCGTGCAGAATCTGGGTTGAGGCGGGAACGAATGGGTCGCGAGCGCCCAGTGAATCCCGGCGCAACAAAGGCCAGGGTCCGGAAGCGCGAAAGGGGGCCGAAGCCCCCTGCGTGTCCTATGATCTGCGCCTATTTTTGCAGAACCAGGAAGAGATAGTCCCAGGCGCGGGGATGGGTCTTGAAGAGCTCGATTTCCCGCAGGGTGGTTTCCACCACGATGCAGGCGTCGGTTTGGTTCGGGTAAAGGTCCTGGAATTCCTTCGCCCGGTTCTCCAGCGGGCCGTAGAAATCGCGCCAGCATTGCTCGCCGATGAGAAAGTGGTCCAGCACGGTCCAGCCCTTGGCGCGGGCCAGCTCCAGGCAGCCCGCCACGTCGCGTATTCCGGGATAGCCTTCGGCCCAGAATTCGCGCAGGTCCTGACTTGGCTGGTCCGTGATCCAGACGCATTCCGAGAGGCACAGGCATTGGCCGGGCAGGAGATGCCGACGCATGGCCGTGAGCGCCTCGGCGAGGCCATGATGTACAGCGCGCCTTCGGACCAGAGCAGGTCGAAGTTGCCGGGCACAAGGCCCAGGTCCGCGTCCAGGCGGCGCATGTCCGCGATTCGCGTGCGGACTCTGTCGGCGCAGCCCGATTCCCTGGCGCGTTCCAGGAGGCGGTCCAGGTAGGGTTGGTGGTTGTCCACGGCCAGAATTTCGCCCGCCGTGATCCGGGCCAGGTCCATGGTCTGCGCGCCCGTGCCGCAACCGATGTCCAGGATGCGGGGTTTTTCCGGCAAATCCGGTACGGCGGCCAGGGCGCGGGCCGTGTTTTCCGGGCTGCCCGGTCCGAGCCGGTCCAGCCCTTCGAAAAGTTCGTAAAGATATTTCATATAGTTCTCGCTTGATTCCAGGATGTTTTTGATGCGCTGCGGTCCGGCCGCATACGCGCGGATCATGTCGATTTCGTCCTTGGGGATGGAAAGCCGTTGCAGGAAGCGCAGATGCTGCTCCGGGGAACGGCGCTCGAACTCGCAATGCCAAGCGTGCATTTCCGCCTCGCTGAACCCGGCCGAGCGCAGCAGCTCCACCCAGGAACGCTTGTCCAACGCGCCGTCTTCGGGCAGGTTGCCGTTGCCCAACAGCTTCAGAATCAGCCGCTGCTGTTCGCGCAGGTCGCGGATTTCAGAGGAGAGTTAGTCCAGGCGCATTTCCAGGGCGCGGGCCACGCAGCCTTCGGAAGCTTCCAGCACTTGGCCGATTTTTTCCAGGGAAAGCCCGGCCCGGCGGTAGGTCAGGATATGCTCAAGCCGCTGGGCGTCCGCCGGGCTGTATTGCCGGTATTCGCCCGGCGCGTGGCCCGAGGGCCGCAGCAGGCCGATGCGGTCGTAATAGAGCAGCGCGCTGCGCGAAAGCCCGTATTTCCGGGCCAGACGCCCCACCGTGTACATTTAGCCCTCCGGACCGAGCCGTTTTTCCATGCGCACCACGGCCACGCCGTTTTCATCCCTGTATTCGTTCACGTTGCGCCAATCCAGGAGTTCGTAAAAGGCGCGGGCATTGGCGTTGTCCTTGAACACGGTCAGCCAGGCCCGGTCATGGGTCCGGGCGATGCGTTGCTCCGCATCGCGCAGCAGGGCCGATCCCACGCCGCAACGATGCAGGGCCGGGGCCACCCAGAGCAGGTCCACACGGTTGCCGTCCTCAATACGCATGACCCCGGCCAGGCTGCCGTTCAATTCAGCCACGCGCATTTCAGGCCATTGCGCTTCCAGAGCGTTGCGGGCCGCGTCCCCTTCGGTCCATTCCCGGAGAATTTCCGGCGGCAGGATGGAGCCGTAGATCAGGCCCATGCTGGTTCGGCAGAGCGTTTCCAGGGCAGGCAGGTCTTCATGGACAGCGTTTCTGAGCAGCATGGCGGTCATTCCTCGCATTGGCGGGTCATCTGCCTGATTTCCACAGGGGCTTGCCCGTGTCCAGATAGTGGTTGAGCATGCGGCCCAGCATGTTCGCATGGTCCGCGATCCTTTCCTTGGTCATTTCCTTTAGCCGCGCGCGGCCCTTTTCGTCCAGGGCGGTGAACGTCCGGGTCCAGGCCGAGTTCGAGCCTCCGTCCGGGATATCCTCCAGAAGCACGGCCAAACGCATGATATGGTGCGGTCCCATGGCCACGTATTCGATGCGGCGGGGCGGCTCGTGGCGTGAGCAGGTCCAGGTCATGGGGCCCTGGGTGGGCAGGTTGGTGCGGAAGGTGCAGTCCGGTTCGGCAAGGCCGCTGGCGCTGTAAGTCAGATCGCAGCTCCAGTATTCGAGCCATTCGAGTTCTCGCACGGGGCAGAGCAGCGGGAACACCTCGCTGGCCGGAACCGCATGGCGCAGGGTGCTGCCGAACACAAGGCGCGCGTTGTCGCAAAGGGTTGCGGGCATGATTTCTCCTTTCCAGCCGATGGCCGGGGTTGGTGTGCAGCGTCCTGTCTGCGCTGTGAACCTGTAGACAGGTCAAGCCGGAAAACACGTCCTTGGTAAAAAGAGTCCCGGCAAAAGGATTGCCCACCAAAAGAGTAAACAATATTGTCAATCTCGTTGGAAAACGTTTACTCGCGTGACGAATTGCTCTACAACCTGCTTTCAGCAAGACTCCGGTTTCCGGCAAGATTTGGGGGAAGGAATGAAGATATCGCAGAGAATCAGCAGGCTGAAGCCGTCCGCGACGCTGACCATCAATGCCAAGACCCAGGAGCTTCGGGCTCAGGGCCGCGAAGTGGTCAGCCTGGCCGTGGGCGAACCCGATTTCGGAACGCCCCGGCACGTCATCGAAGCCGCGAAAAAAGCGTTGGACCAGGGCAAGACCCGCTACACTCCGGTGCCGGGCATGCCGGAGCTGCGCAAGGCCGCGGCCGGATATTTCAAACGATTCTATGGCGCCGAGGCCGCAGCGGAGAACATCATCTGCACGGCGGGCGGCAAGCAGGCCCTCTACAACCTGTTCATGGCCCTGCTTGATCCGGGCGACGAGGTGCTGCTTCCCGGTCCCTATTGGGTCAGCTACCCGGCCATGATCGAGCTGGCCCAGGGCGTGACCAGGATCGTGCCCACCAGCGAACACAACGGCTTTCTGGCCACGGTGGAGGAGCTGGAGCAGCATACCACGGAGCGCACCCGCATCCTGCTGTTGAACTCGCCCTCCAATCCCACGGGCGGGGCCTACTCCCAGGAGCAACTGGACGAGCTGGCCGAATGGGCGCTCTCGAAAAACATTTTTGTCATTTCCGACGAGGTCTATGACCGCCTGGTCTATGCCCCGGCCAAGCCCGCTTCGCTCAGCCCCTTCTGGCAGAAGCACCCGGAAAACGTGGCCGTGGTCAATGCCCTGTCCAAGAGCTTCTGTCTCACGGGCATGCGCATCGGCTTTGCCCTGGCCCATCCGGACCTGATCAAGGGCATGTCCAAGATCCAGGGACAATCCACCTCCAACGTCAACTCCGTGACCCAGCATGCCGCCATCGCCGCGTTCGAAGGCTCCTGGGACATTTTGGACGAGATGAACGTGGCCTTTGCGCGTCGCCGCGACTATGTCCTGGAGGTGCTTTCCTCCTGGCCCGGCGTGACCTGCCCCCGGCCCGACGGCGCGTTCTATGTCTTCCCCGTGGTGCAGTCCTTGTACCGCGGCGATGTCACCGACTCCACCAGCCTCTGTACCAAGGTGCTGGAAGAGGCGGGCGTGGCTCTGGTGCCGGGTGTGGCTTTCGGTGATGACCGCTGTGTGCGCATTTCCTATGCCGTGGGCGACGACGTGTTGGCCATGGCTCTGGAAAAGATCGCCAAGGTGCTTGTGAAGTAGCGGTTTCAAAGAAACACAATCCAGGGCGGTCCAATGCGGGCCGCCCTTTTTTGTTGCAATGCACGCAAGAGCCGTGCCTTGTTCTTTTTTGTGAAAGATGGGGAAAGGAAGCGCGGGAGCATCGCGGCCGGTGCGTGGGCGTCGTTGCGTGCCGGGTGTCGTGGGTCTTGCGCGAGGCCTTGGGCCGTGGCCCTTGCGGGTCGGCGTGCTATCGGCTATGTCAAGTGGTTCCCGATACGACCAGACGAGGAAGCGCATGAGACCGAATTTTGCAAAAATGAACGGAATGATTCCGACCATTGCCCAGGATGCCGAAAGCGGCGAAGTCCTGATGATGGCCTACATGAATGAAGTTGCCTGGCAACGGACCCTGGAAACGGGCGAGGCGCATTATTGGAGCCGCTCCCGCCGCGAACTGTGGCACAAGGGCGGCACGTCCGGCCATGTGCAGAAGGTTCGCTCCATCCGTCTGGACTGCGACGACGACACCATCCTGCTGCTCATCGAGCAGGTGGGCGGCGCAGCCTGCCACAAGGGCTACCGCTCCTGCTTTTTCCGCGAACTCAAGGACGGCGAGGTCCGCGAATGTTCGCCCGTGGTTTTCGACCCCAAGGAGGTTTACAAATAATGTCAGATAAACAGCTCCGCCTCGGCGTGCCCAAGGGCTCGCTCCAGGAAGCCACCATCAAGCTCTTTGACAAGGCCGGCTGGCAGATCCGTACGCATCACCGCAACTATTTTCCGGATATCAACGATCCCGAGATCCGCTGCAGTCTGGCCCGGGCCCAAGAAATGGCCATGTACGTGCAGAACGGCACGTTCGACGTGGGCCTGACCGGCAAGGACTGGGTCCTGGAGCACGGCTGCGACGTGGCCGTGGTGGACGACCTGGTCTATTCCAAGGTGTCCAACCGTCCGGCCCGCTGGGTGCTCTGCGTCAAGGGCGATTCGCCCTACAAGCGGCCCGAGGACCTCAACGGCTGCAAGGTGGCCACCGAGCTGGTGGGCTTCACCAAGAAGTACTTCCAGGCCCTGGGAGTGGAAGTGGAAGTGACCTTTTCCTGGGGCACCACCGAGGCCAAGGTCGTGGAGGGCCTCTGCGACGCCATCGTGGAGATCACCGAGACCGGCACGACCATCAAGGCCAACGGCCTGCGCATCATTGCCGAGCTGATGCAGACCAACACCCAGCTCATCGCCAACAAGGACGCCTGGAACGATCCCTGGAAGCGCAAGAAGATCCAGAACATCAATCTGCTCTTGCAGGGCGCGCTGCGGGCCGACAAAATGGTCGGCCTGAAGATGAACATGCCCAAGACCAAATTGGCAGAGATCAACGGGACGCTGCCCGCCCTGAATTCGCCCACCGTGGCCGAACTCAAGGATCCGGAATGGGTGTCCGTGGAGATCATCGTGGACGAGTCCGTGGTGCGCGAACTCATTCCCCAGCTCAAGGAGCACGGGGCCGAGGGCATCATCGAATATCCGCTGAACAAGGTCATCTAACCCCGTTCAGGGACCGGGCCGCGTGTTCGCTCCCGGTCCCTGGAACGGTGGACTGCTCATGCTGACCAAGATCGTCATCATTCTTGTCTTGCTGTTCCTGCTCCTGGGCATGTTCCGCAACCGCAAGTCCGAAAGGCCTAGCAGGACCACCAACATCCTGCTCGGGATGATCGTGGTTTTGCTGCTCGTCTCCATTCTCACGCATTTCGCCCAGCGCCTTTAGGCGCGGAGGGTTCATGCTCGGCATCTATCTTCGGCTCGTGGCCACCATGACCTTCTGGGGCGGCACCTTCATTGCCGGGAGGTTGCTGGCGGACATCGGCCCGAGCACGGCAGCGCTGGGGCGCTTCACCGTGGCCTCGCTGTGCATGGTGGCGCTTTGCCACCGTCTGGAAGGCGGCCTGCCGCGCCTGGACCGGAGTCAGATACTGCCCGTGCTGTTGCTGGGGCTGACCGGCGTGTTTCTCTACAACCTTTTCTTTCTTACCGGTCTCAAAACCGTGACCGCGGGCCGGGCCTCGCTGATCATCGCCACGGCCCCGGCCATCATCGCCACGCTTGCGGCCCTGCTGCTCAAGGAGCCCTTTGGCCTGCCCAAGGCCTTGGGGCTGTGCCTGTCCATCACGGGCGCGCTTACGGTCATCTCGCGCGGCAACCTGGACGCGATTTTGGCCCAGGCGCGGTTCGGCGATCTGCTCATCTTCGGCTGCGTGCTCTGCTGGAGCAGCTATACCCTGCTGGCCAAGCGGGCCATGCGCGGCCTGTCGCCCCTGGCCGCCGTGACCTGGTCCTGTGTTGTCGGCATGTTCATGCTCGTGCCCCTGGCCGTGAACGAAGGGTTGTTCCGCGAGCTTGCCCGGGCCGGGGTCGTGGAGTGGGCCAGCATGATCTATCTCGGCATGTTCGGCACGGCAGTGGGCTTTTTTTGGTACTACCAGGGCATCAAGAGGCTCGGCGCGGCCCGGGCCGGTGTGTTCATCAATCTTGTGCCGGTCAATGCCGTGCTCATGGGCTGGCTGTTGCTCGGCGAGGCCGTGGACATGTCCCTGGCTGCCGGAGCCGCCCTGATTCTCACCGGCGTCTATTTGGTGAACCGGCCCCAGCCCGGTACCCCCACATCCGTGCCGAGCCCGGAAATCGCCAATGCCCCAGCCTCCGGCGTTGCCGCAGGTTCCGATTCCTCCCGCCGCTGATAGTTCCGGCAAGTGCCCCAAGTTCAAATTTTTTGTCCGACAAGACCGCTCCGGCCTGTCTTGCGTCGCGCTGCGCAGGGGCCAAAGCCTGAACGCGACAATGTTGAGGCTTTAATTTTCCATTATTCAAGATGGATACATAACTATCGTCAGCCGGTGAAAAAGCAGGAAGCGTGTGTTTTGTACCGGAAGAGGGGGTTGCTCAGAATCGTTCAAGATTTTATACCGGAAAGGAAGGGCGGTCTGTGTCTGATTGGCAAACATTCTTTTATAATGTATTGAATTTATACGAGATAAATTATTATTACAGATTGGTCCGAGTTTGGCACGCCGGTTGCTATATGAAAAGCATCCTTCACTTCCTTCCTTAACGAGAAATTCAAGGCTCTTCGGGACGTTCCCGGAGAGCCTTTCTCGTTGGCCCCTGCCGCAGGGGCTGACACCGTTTTTTGCTGGTCACGAAAAAGCCCCGGACCGTAAAGGGTGCGGGGCTTTTTCGCGCTGTTGCAGCGGCTCAGGCAAAGCGGGCCGCGTCAGTTCACGGCGTCGGCTCCCAGTTGGGCGAGCCGGTCCTTGAGATAGAGAACGATTTCATCGGCTCGGTCATGGCTGATGCTGGTCACGTCCGCGGCCAGGCGTTCGGCTTCGCTCTCCTCGATTTCCAGAGATTTGGAAACCAGGAACGTCTCCACTTCGCTGTCCTCGAAAAGCAGTCCGCAACCGCCCACACAGCCCAGGTATTCGCCGTCCTTGATCACGGGCACGGCGATCTTGACCAGTCCGGCATCGCATTCCTCCACCAGCGGGGAGCGGCTGCTCTGGCAGGTGGTGTTGAAGTGGCGTCCGGCCACGGCGCAGATGGCGGAAAGACCCTTGGGATCACCCTTGATGCGCGGGCAGAGCGGGTTGCCCCAGTTGGCGTACTTGGTCAGACGCACGCCTTCGGCGTCGCTGGCCGCGGCGTTCAGGCCGAAGCGTTCGTGCAGTTCCTTTTCCAGTTTTTCCCAATCCTCAAGGCTCATCAGGTCGGTCATCTTCATGTGTCTCTCCTGCGGTCGTTCCGGGCCTGGGGCCCGCTTCCAAGGCCCTTTGCCTACGCCTCTTTGGGGCGGGGTGCAAGGCGTTGAGAATCAGCCGCGCGGGCAGCGGTCCGGGAACGTTGGAGAATCGCTCAGGCCAGGGGCAGGGTGAAGAGGAAGGCGGTGCCTTCGTGATAGCCTTTGGGCGGGCTTTCCAGCCGGATGGTGCCGCCCAGGTTGTGCACGAGGTGGCGGGTGATGGCCAGGCCCAGGCCTGTGCTGCCGAACTCGTTGCGGCGGTGTTTTTCCACGCTGTAAAAGCGCTCGAAAACGCGCGGCTGGTCCTTGAGCGGGATGCCCGGGCCAAAGTCGCGAACCGTGAATTCGGCCATGCCGTCCAACACGCGCAGCCCGACTTTGATGGGGCGCGCTTCCGGTCCGAACTTGATGGCGTTTTCCACCAGATTTCGGAAGATCTGGGCGAGTTGTTCCTTGTCCGCCAGTACGCGAGGACATACTTCGGGCATTTCATCAAGCAGTGCCACATAGCGCGACCCTGCCATTTCCTGCACCGATTCCCAGGCCATGCGCAGGGAGGCGCGCGGGTCCATGGGCGTTCCTTTTTCCCGGCCGATCAGACCGTTGCCCTGGGATTCCAGCCGGGCCAGGGAAAGCAGGTCCGTGATCATCTTGCTCATGTGATCGGCGTTGCGCAGTATCACGCGCAGGAACTTGCCGGTCATTTCCGGCGGCGGGGCCGTGTCGCCGAGCAACGTTTCGGCATACCCCTTGATCGAGGTCAGGGGGGTGCGCAGTTCGTGCGAAACATTGGCCGCAAAGTCCCGGCGCACGGATTCCAGGCGTTTGATTTCGCTTACGTCGCGGAACACGGCCACCACGCCCTGGCCCGCGGCCTTGCTGGCGCGGATCAGATTCACGTCGTAGACGTGGCGGTCTTCGTGGGCCACGGTCAGGTTGCGCTGCTCCTGGTGCGGGTGGCGCAGCATGGCCTGGCAGGCGTCGATGAGTTCCGGGCTGGGCAGCAGTTCCAGGGGCGAGGCTCCGATGCGCTCGCCAATGCCGGGCAAAATGGTTTCCATGGATCGGTTGAAGCTGCGGATGCGGCATTGGCAATCCAGGACCAGGACGCCTTCGCGCATGGCGTTGAGTACGGCCCGGATTTCCTCTTCACGCGTGACCGCCGCCTGCACGCTTCGGGAGACCTGTTCGGCCATATCGTTGAGAACTCGGCCCAACTGGTCCAACTCCGGTTCCGGCGCAAAGGTGGCACGGCGTTCGAAATGGCCTTGGCCAAGGGCCTGGGCTGTTTCGGCAACGGAACGAAAGGATCGTTCCAGGCGCTGCAGGAGCAAGCCCATGCAGGCAAGGCTGAGCCCGCAGGTCAGGGCCAGGGCCAGGAGTCCGGCTGTCAGGCAGGTGCCGGTTCCGTAGGTTCCGGCGCAGACGGCCACGGTCGCCGCGGTGAGCAGGGGCGGACTTCCGCAGAGCAGAAGCAGCTTCTTTCTGATGGAGAGGGAGCGAACCATGTCCACGGATCAGCTCCGGAAGCGATACCCCACTCCGCGCACGGTTTCGATCCAGTCGGCATAGGGACCGAGTTTCTGGCGCAAGCGGCGGATATGGGTGTCCACGGTGCGGGAATAGCCTTCGAAATGCGTGTCCCAGACCGTGTCCAGCAGGTGGTCGCGGGTCTGGACCTTGCCCTTGCCCAGGATCAGCTCCGACAGGAGCTTGAATTCGGTTGCCGTGAGCTGTGCGCCTTCGCCGTCAACCATGATGCTGTGAGCGTCGAAGTCCACCTTCAAGCCGTCGCGTTCCCATGTTTTGGGCTGCTCGTCCCCTTCGGCGGGGGCACGCCGCAGCACGGCCTTGATGCGCAGGATCAGTTCCCGGGGCGAAAAGGGTTTGACCACATAATCGTCGGCGCCGAGTTCCAGGCCCACGATGCGATCCACTTCCTCGCCCTTGGCCGTGAGCATGATCACGGGCACCGAGGAGCTGGAAGGCGCCTTCTTCATCTTGCGGCAGACCTCGAGGCCGTCCATGCCGGGCAGCATGAGGTCCAGAAGCACGAGGTCGGGCTGGAACACGGCGGCCTGTTCCAGGCCCTGATGGCCGTCCGAAGCGCTGCGCACCTCGAATCCCGAAGCGGCGAGGTTGTATTCCAGGAGTTCCCTGGTGTCCGGATGGTCTTCCACAACCAAGATCTTCTTTCCAAGCACGGCTGTTCTCCTTTGAACCGTCGGCATGACAGGAGGCGAAGCATATCCTTTCTCGGGCGTCACAGATACGGTTTATTGTTACATTATTGTGAAGAGTCCCGTGTCGCAAGGCGTTGCCGGTTGTTTTGCAAGAGTTTTCGCAATCTGCTGAAAAGGCAAGGGAAAAAATATCGGTTTGCGGCTAAAGCATCTTCCGGCCCTGGCCGATAAAGCAGGCAACACGAGCAAGAAGCCCGAAGCCGCATTGGCGGGGCAGAGCGAGAGACACGATGTACTACCAGGGCTTCGAAAAGAAATTTCCTTCCGGCAGCAAGTATTGGACGGCGTATGATGATCAGCTCATCGGACTGCTGTTTTCCAAGATCATCAACCGGAGCATCGGCGTAAGCCGGGAGGACGATGACCTGGTGCAGGAAATGGTCAACAACCTGTTCGACCTCTGCCTGTACATCAACAAGGATTTTCATCAGTGCTGACAAAACCTTAAGCCGCGTGGCACAAGGGTTCCTTTCACAGGGGGGGCGGCCGGTACGGGGGGGGAGACCTCGGTTGGCCGCCCTTCTTGTATGCTTTGCGTCGCTTTCCGGAAAACACGACAGGGCCGGTCCCCGTAAGGGAATCGGCCCTGTCGCGTTCTGCATGCGTCCGCGCCTAGAGCGTCAGGCCCAGGGCGTCGAGGTTCAGTTCGCCCGTGAAAACCAGGGCGGCCGCGCCCTGCAGGAAAACGTCCTTGTCCTCCACGATGACGCCCAGGATTTCTCCGCCCGAGGTGGTCACGCGGGCTTGAGGACCGGTCAGGCCGATGGTGTGGGCGATGAACTGGGATGCGGCCGCGCCCGTGCCGCAGGCATAGGTTTCCGCCTCCACGCCGCGTTCGTAGGTGCGGCAGAGCAGATGCTCCGCGTCCTTGACCTGCACGAAGTTGACGTTGGTTCCCGCAGGCTGGAAGCGCTTGTGGTAGCGGATCACCGAGCCGATGGTGGGCACGTCCACGCTCGCGGCGTCCTTGACCAGGACCACGGCATGCGGCACGCCCGAATCCACGAAATGGACCTCGAAGGCTTCGCCCTTGAAGTCCAGGGAAATATTCAGCTCCAGATTTTTGGGTGGGGTGAGCTGCACGCGCACCTGTCCCTTGTCCGGACCGTCCGTGAGCACATTGGCCTTGATGGGTCCGGCATCGGTGCCGAAGACGTGCTCGGCCGGAGCCAGGCCGATGGAGTGGGCCAGCTTGGCCGCACAACGCGAGGCATTGCCGCACATCTCGGCGCGTGAGCCGTCGTTGTTGTAGAAGTGCCAGCGGTAATCCAGACCGGACCCCTGGGGAGCGTTCTCCAGGAAGAAGATGCCGTCGGCGGCCACGCCAAAGGCGCGCGCGCAGACCTTGACGGCCCAGTCGGCCATGTCTTCGCGGGCTATGCCCAGGCTGCGGTTGTCCAGGGCCACGAAGTCGTTGCCGCATCCCTGCATCTTGAAGAACGGGACGCTTTTACCCGTGATCAGCATGGAAAGCTCCTTGTGTATGTTGCACTCTTTACACAGTGCTTGACAAATTCGTCAAGCCATGGACCGCATTACCACGCCACAGGCAGGCGAACTTTCTGTCCGGCCTTGTTGGTGAAGAAGACGTGGCGGTTTTCCTGGCCGTGCAGGTACAGGTCGCGGGTTACGGCCACATCCTGGCGGCAATACTCGGTAATCAGGTCCAGCCGTCCCTGCTTCCACCACTCCAGAGCCTGGAGCCCGTCCGCGCTCTTGGCCGTGTTCAGGGTGGCCTGCGCCAGATTGTCCAGCTTGACCCGGTAACCCAGGCGTTCGTGTACGTGCAACAGCAGGTCCAGGGTGGGTAGGGTCTGGAACGGAAAGCGGGACAGGCCCGAGAGCACCTTGTAATCGAATTTCAGGATGTTGAAGCCGATGGTCAGGTCCATGAGCTTCAAGCGGTCCACCATTTCATCGAGCTGGTTTTCTTCATAATCGAAGAAGCGGTCTTCGGCCGAGTCGTAGAGCACGGCAATGGATACGCCCATCTTGTCGGCGCGGTTCCAGCCGCCCACGTCCAGGGCCGAGCGCCTTGTTTCGATGTCCAGCACGCCGAAGCGTTCAGGGGTGATGATCGACACGGTTTCCTCCGGGAGGGTTTGGATGCGCGGAACAGGGGCCGGAGCTTGGCCTTGCAGGATTTCTCCGAGCAGGAACAGGGCCGCGGCCTTGTCGATGGGCCGGTTGCCCGAGCCGCACTTGGGCGAATGCACGCAACTGGGGCAGCCCAGTTCGCACTCGCAGCCGGACACAGCCTTGTGCGTGGCCAGGAAAAGTTCTTCGGCCTGCTCAAAGGCTTGGCGGGTCAGTCCGGCACCGCCGGGCAGGCCGTCGTAGATGAACACGGCCGGGCCATTGGTCTGGGCATGGAAGGGCGTGGAAATGCCGCCCAGGTCGTTGCGGTCCGTGAGCACCAGCAGGGGCAGGATGCCGATGGCCGCGTGTTCCAGGGCGTGGATGCCGCCCATGAAGTGCAGGTAGTTGTCCTCGCATTTGCGGCGCATCTCTTCGGGCACGAGAAACCAGATGCCCTCGGTCTCGAAAACCAGGGGGGGCAGGTCCAGGGGTACGATGCCCAGAAGCTTGCCGCCGCGCACACTGCGTTTTTCATACCCGGTGATTTCTTCGGTGACGCGCAGCCGCCCCAGGTGCATGCGCGTGCCCAGTACGGCCTTTTCGCCGGTGATTTCCATAATTTCCGTGGATTTGGAGCCGCGCGTTCGGGTGTAGTAGTTGACGCGGCGCTGCCTGGCGCGAATCGTGGAGGTTTCCAGGTCCAGGTCCTCCACGACCCAGGTGGCCCCCCGATGCAGGTAGACCGCGCCCGGATGTGTTTCCTTGAAGGCCCGGTGCTGGTCCACGGTGCCGATTTCGACGCCGCTGTCCGCGTCTTCGATGTGCAGGCTGCGGCCCGAACCGCGCAGGTCCACGTGACGATGGGGCCGTTTGCGCGGGCAGACAATGCCCGTGACCTGCTGCGAAACATTGCCGTCCGCGCCCTTGTTTTCCTTGACGACCTCGTAGAGCCGTCCCTGGCAAAGCAGCTCCTGCACCTCGCGGCGCACAGGCTCTTCGCTCAGGAAGGGTTCGCCGGGCCGCAGCTCCATTTCCGCGGCCGCGCACTCCAGGTGGCGGTGCATGATGGACGGGTTGAAGGGGTTGAGCACAGCGGATTCGGGCCTGCGGGAAAAAAAGTCGTCGGGATGGCGCATGAAATGCTGGTCCAGGGCATCCTCCCCGGCAATGAGCGCCACAGCGGAATCGTGCCCGGCCCGGCCCACGCGCCCGCCGCGTTGCAGGGTGGCCATGACCGAGCCCGGGTAGCCCGCCAGAATGCAAAGGTCCAGGCCGCCGATGTCGATGCCCAGTTCCAGGGCGCTGGTGGAAATCACGGCCAGCAGTTCGCCCGAGGCCATGCGGGTTTCTATCTCGCGCCGCTCCTCGGGCAGGAAGCCCGCGCGGTAGGCCGAGATGCGCTCCCGGTACGGGCCGGAGCGCTCCTGGGCCCAGAGCGCGATGAGTTCGGTGAGCTTGCGGGACTTGGCATAGACGATGGTGCGCAGACCTCGGCTGAGGGCGGCCTGGAGCAGTTGGATCGCGGCCTGGGCCGCGCCTTCGTGGGGATTGAGAAAGACCATGTGCCGTGCGCCCGCGCCCGCGCCGCTCTCGGTCACGGCCTGGACCGGCAGTCCCGTGAGCATTTCGCAGAGCTGGGCCGGATTACCCACGGTGGCCGAGCAGAAAACAAAGACCGGCTTCGCGCCCCAGGCGCGGCAGATGCGCAGCAAACGGCGGAAGACAAGGGCCATGTGCGAGCCCATAACCCCCCGGTAGGTGTGCACCTCGTCCACCACGATATGAGTCAGGTTGGCAAAGACCTCGGCCCACTTCTCATGGTTGGGCAGCAGCGAGAGATGCAGCATTTCCGGATTGGTCAGCAAGACGTTGGGCGGGTTGTCGCGGATTTTGCGGCGGAAATGGGGCGTGGTGTCGCCGTCGTAGATGGCGGCGGTGGGCCTGTCGCCGCCGGGCAGGGCCGCTTCGGGCAAGAGGTCGGACAGGGCCTGAAAGCCCTTGAGCTGGTCCTGGGCCAGGGCCTTGAGCGGAAAGAGATAGAGCGCGTGCGAGGCCGGGTCGGCCAGGCATTGCTCCAGCACGGGCAGGTTGTAGGTCAGGGTTTTTCCGCTGGCCGTGGGCGTGGCCACGACCACGTTCTTGCCGGAGCGCACCAGGTCGATGGCCCGGGCCTGATGCGCGTAGAGCGCGTCAATGCCCTTTGCGGCCAGCAGTTCGCGCAGGGCGCGGGGCAGGGGCCGTGCGAGTTCGGCCATTTTGGGCTCCAGGCCGGCCAGGATGCGGTGGTGCGCCACCTGTCTGCCCAGGCGTTCGGAGGCCAGGAGCGCCTCGATATATTCCGGAATGGGATGTTTCATTGCGACCGGGCAGGGCATGGAGCGCCTGTCCCGCATCCTGCGCGCCCCGGCATTATTTGGCCGTGAGCTTGTATTTCTTCATCTTGTATTGCAGCAGGCTCTTGGAGATGTCCAGCAACTCCGCGGCCTTGACCTGCACGAACTCGCTGCGCACCAGGGCCCGGCGAACCATGGCCGCTTCAATGCGCTCCATGGTCAGGGCCAGATTCAGCTTGGTGGGCAGGAGGTCCACCGCGCTCTTGAACTGGGTTTCCTCGTCGCGCAGTTCCGGAGGCAGTTCCTCGGCCCCGATGTTGTCGCCCGAGGCCAGCACCACGCAACGCTCGATGACGTTTTCCAGCTGCCGCACGTTGCCCGGCCACTCGTAGGCAGAAAGATAATCCATGGCCGCCGGGGAAAAGGCCCGTACCGGCTTCTGGTTCTCCTTGGCGTACTTGTCCAGGAAAAAGGCGGCCAGCAGCGGGATGTCCTCGCGCCGTTCGCGCAGGGGCGGCATTTCCAGGCTGACCACGTTGAGCCGGTAATACAGGTCTTCGCGGAAGTTGCCCTTCTGGACCTCTTCCATGAGATTCTTGTTGGTGGCGGCCACGATGCGGATATCCACCTCGATGGGCTGGGAGCCGCCCACGCGTTCCAGGGTGCGCTCCTGCAGCACGCGCAGCAGCTTGACCTGGGTGTCCTGGGAGATTTCGCCGATCTCGTCCAGGAACAGGGTGCCCTTGTTGGCGCTTTCAAAGCGGCCCTTGCGCAGGGCCGTGGCTCCGGTAAAGGAACCTTTTTCGTGGCCGAAAAGTTCGCTCTCCAGCACGCCGGGGTTGAGCGCGGCGCAGTTCACGGAAATAAAGGGGCCGTCTTTGCGCGGCGAGGCATTGTGAATGGCCCGGGCAATGAGCTCCTTGCCCGTGCCGGACTCGCCGGAGATGAGCACCGTTGACTTGCTCGGCCCGGCCCGCTGGACCATTTCCAGCACGTTGCGCATGGCCTTGCCCCGGCCGATGATGTTGTCCGGCCCGAAACGCTCCTGGATCTGCTGGCGCAGCATGCGGTTTTCCTGCTGGGTGCGCGCGAATTTCACGGCCTTGTCCAGGGAAAGCAGCAGTTCCTCGTTGTTGAAGGGCTTGGTGATGTAGTCGAAGGCGCCGATGCGCATGGCTTCCACCGCGGATTCGATGGAGCCGAACGCGGTCATGATCAGCACCGGGATGTGCGGATAGCTCTTTTTGACGTGTTCCAGCACGTCCTGGCCCGTGAGGCCCGGCATCTTCATGTCCGTGACGATGACATCCACCTCGGAATCCTCGAGATAGGCCAGGCCCATCTCCGGACTCGAAAGAGCGGTCACGGAATAGCCTTCGTCCTCCAGCACGCTTTCCAGCACCAGGAGGTAGTTTTTTTCGTCGTCCAGTATGAGAATGTTGGCTTTCATGGCGAATGATTCCGTTTGTGGGCCGCCCCGAGGGCGCGCCCGGTTGGGTTCAGGCCGCGGTGGTCTCGCCCAGCGGGAAGATGATGTCCACGCGCGCGCCGCCGTCTACGCCGCAGGACAGGGACCAGTCCGCCCCGTGTCCTTCGAGAATGCTGCCCACGATGGCCAGGCCCAGGCCCGTGCCCTTGTCCTTGGTGGTGAAGAAGGGGTCCTTGATCTGTTCCAGGTGGTCCGCCGGGAAGCCCGGACCCGTGTCCATGAAGATCATGTGCACCACGTCCACCTCGCGGGCGGCCTTGATGGTGATGGTCCCGGCTCCGTCCATGGCCTGGAGCGAGTTGGAAACGATGTTGTAGAAGGCCCGGTAGAGCTGGTCCTTGTCGCCGCTCACGTGCAGGCCTTCCTGCACGTCCCGTTCGATGACCACGCCTTTTTCCGAGCATTCATGCTCCAGGAACACGGCCAGTTGTTCCACGACGCGGCTCACGTCCACATCGTGCATGGTCGGCTGCTTGGGCCGGGCGTAATCCAGAAAGTCCGTGACCACCTTGGAAAGGCGCTTGGATTCCTCGTGGATGGCCTCCAGCAGGCGGCCCTGCGGGTTGCCTTCCTTCTGGGCCTTTTTGAGCAGGTGTTCGGACGTGGAGCTGATGATGCCCAGGGGATTGCGTATCTCGTGGGCCACGCCCGCGACCATGCGGCCCATGCCCGCGAGTTTTTCCTGTTGCATGAGTTCGCGCTCCAGCCGTTCCTTTTCTTCCAGCCGCAGGTGGTTGAGCCGCTCGGTGCGGCGCAGCACGGTCATGATCACATAGAAGAGCAGCAGCGAGGTGAGCAGGGCCGACGTCACCACCAGCCGCTCGAAGTTGACCACCTTGGTGTATTCGTGGGTGATGTCCTGGGTGAATTCCAGGACGCCCATGAGGTGGCCCGAAGGGCCGCCCGTGAGATTCTCCTCGGAGCGCAGCGGATAGAAGGTGCGCAGCTTCATGGTGCCGGGCGGCAGGTTGAAATGCACCAGCGCGCCCAGGCGGGAGATGCGGCTCTGGATGTCGAAGCTGTAGACTTGGTCTTCCAGGGCAACGTCCAGGTATTTGGACGGTGCTTCCTTGGTGCCGAGCTGCTCCCTGTTCGTTGAGTAGGAAATGGTCTTGTCCAGGGAAAAGATGCGCACCTCTTCCACGCGGAAGCTGTGGATGGTGGTGCGCACGGTCTGGTCCAGCCGCGTGAACTGCTCCTCGTTGCGCAGGCGGATGCGGCCATAGCCCACCAGGGTGGGCAGGGTGAAGCGCGTGTAGATCTGGTGGCTCAGGTTTTCGGCCAGAAGCAGGCCGAATTCCTTTTGTTTCTCCAGCAGCGTGGTTTCCGCATAGTTGGAGATGAAAAAGGACAAGGCCAGGTTGAAGGCCAGGATGAGCAGCAGGATGCTCCAGGAGAGCACCTTTACGAATTGGAGCGGTCGGCTTTGCTTGCCGGAATCGGTGGTCAAGTGCTTAGAACTCCTGCGCGTTGCGTTCCGCCGTAAGGAAATCGTTCAGGTCGGCCTTTTCCGCATCCAGGCCGTTCGCACCCAGGCGCGCCTTGGCCAGGCGCTTGCCCAGCTCCACTGCGGGCTGGTCCACCGGGTTGATGCCCATGAGCCAGCCCGTGAGCAGCGTGGCAGCGCCGAGCAGGGCGATGAGCTTGCCCGCGGCGTACTGGTCCGCCCGGCCCAGGGAAATTTCCACCAGGGGCACCCCGCTCGTGCACAGGGCCATCTGCGTTCCCAGTCCTTCGGCGTGGATCAGTTCCCCGAAATCCTTGCCGCGCACATAGGCGAACTTGTCGGGCAAGTCGGACGGGAAGCGCGGCCCCAGGGGCAGGTCCGGGCTGGTCAGAAACAAGCAGGCCTTGTTGCGCGGGCCGTCCAGGAACATCTGATTCACGGAGTGCTGGTCCGTGACGCCCACGGCCGGGATGGGCTGGCTGCCCTTGCCTTCCTTGCCGAGGCTTTCGGCCCAGAGCTGGGCGAACCAGTCGCCGAACCTCGCCATGGGCGGAATGTAGGTGAAAAAGATCATTTCGGCAAACCCCGCGTCCATGAGCGAACGCGCCCAGACCGCCAGTTCAAAGGCCGGATGAGCGGCCAGGGTCTCGGCTTCCAGGCCGGGATCGGCCAGGGGCGAGGTCACTTCGGATGCTCCCGCCAAAAGCGCGTCCGTGTCCATGCCCAGGAACAGGGCCGGCACCAGGCCAACGGCGGAGAGCACGGAATAGCGGCCGCCCAGATTTTCCGGCACTTCCAGGGAGCGGATGCCGAATTCGCGGGCTTCGCCGCGCAAAAAGCCCTGCTCCCGGTCCGTGACCAGCAGCATGTGCTCTTTCCAGCCCTGGCCCAGCGCGGTCTTCATCCAGCGCTTGAGCAGGAAATACTGGCCCACGGTCTCAATGGTGCCGCCGGATTTGGAAACCGTGACCACCACGGTTTTTTCCGGGGGCAGCCGCGTCAGGTACGCGTCCAGGGCCCCTGCGTCCACATTGTCCGCGATCCAGAGCCAGGGGCCGCTGTGCCCGGGCAGGTCCTGTCCCGGGGCAAAGGCCTTTTGCAGGGCGCGCGCGCCCAGGGCCGAGCCCCCGATGCCCAAAAGCAGCATATGCTCGAAACCGTGCAGCCAGGGCGCCAGCTCCTCCAGACTCGTGCGCAGGGACGCGACATAGTCCATGCGCACGAAGGGCAGGCGGCCCGCAGCCACGTCCTCGCGCAGGCGAAGGGCCAGTTCCCCGGCCCGGGCACGGTGCGAAGCATCGTCCAGATCTTCCATGCAGGCGTTGGTCCAGTCGAGATGGTCGGCGGCCATGGCTCCTCCTTTTTCGTGCGAGTGTGGTGGGCGGGGCAGGTGCCGCGCCGGTCGGTTTCCTCCTTATGGTACAGAAACAGTGTTTTTCCAACAAGGAGTAAGAAACACCAAGGCGACGGATCGCGTCGGGTCGGAAAGCCGCGCGTTTTCGCTCATCCGTTGCCGTTGCGAGGAAGCGACGTTTTTCCCTGCATTGCAATTCCTGTCAAGATGGCAATCTTTTCTTTTTATTATTCTTTTCCTTGTCGGACACGACCGGACAAAATAAGGTTCGACCCTGCGTGAACCGCTTTTGCTGCCCCCCGCTGCACGGACAGGACAGGCGGCAGCCGCGTTCCTCTTACCGCATCGCCCCTTGACACCCGGCCCTGTGCGACACAAAGTTGGGGGATATGTCCAAACTCAATCTTCTTGATTTCACCTATGACGGGCTTCAGGAGTATGTCCTGGAGACGCTCAAGGAATCCCGCTTCCGGGCCGAGCAGATCTGGCGCTGGCTCTGGCAGAAGGATGCGCGTTCCTTCGAGGAAATGACCAACCTTTCCAAAGACCTGCGAGCGCGTCTGCCGGAAATCGCCGAAGTTCGCTGGCCCGAGCCCGTGGACAGGCAGACCAGCACGGACGGCACGGTCAAATTTTTGCTGCGGCTCGGCGACGGCAAGCTTATCGAAACCGTGCTCATCCCCAGCAACCAGGGCCGCTATACCCAGTGTCTTTCCACGCAGGTGGGCTGCGCCATGGCCTGCACCTTCTGCAACACGGGCCTGATGGGCTTTGAGCGCAACATGACCCACGGCGAGATCCTGGGCCAGATTCTGGTGGGCCGTCGCCATCTCGTGGACAGCGGCCTGCCCGATCTGCGCAATCTTGTGTTCATGGGCATGGGCGAGCCGCTCAACAATCTGGACAACGTGCTCAATGTACTGCGCACTTTGAACAGCGACATCGGCTTGAATATTTCCTGGCGGCGCGCCACGGTGTCCAGCGTGGGCCTGCCCAAGCAGCTCGACCGGCTGGGCGAATCCGGCTTGGCCATGCCGGCCATTTCCCTGCATGCCCCGACCCAGGAGCTGCGCGCCCGGATCATGCCCAAGGCCGCACGCGTGCCCCTGGACGAACTGCTGGCCTGCCTGGACCGCTTTCCCATGCGCCCGCGCGAGCGTATCACCTATGAATATCTGCTGCTGGGCGGCGTGAACGACTCTCTGGAACACGCCAAGCAGTTGGCGGACCTGCTCGGCCACCGCCGTTGCAAGGTCAATCTCATCGCCTACAACGCCACGGAGGGCGCGCCCTACAGAGCGCCGGACCGCGAACAGGTCATCCGCTTCGAAAAGTATTTGTGGGACCGGGGCATGACCGCCACGATCCGCCGCTCCATGGGCGCGGATATCAAGGCCGCCTGCGGCCAGCTCAAGGCCGCGACACAGAAATAAAACGAATCAGGGGCAAACCGTGTGCGGATAAGCCCAGTTCCGGCATCCCCTGCCCGGAGCAGACGGTTGTCCGGGCCGTAGGCGAAACTCCGGTCGGTCTGGCCGCGCAGCGGCACATAGTCCTCGGCGCGGCGGCCTTGGGCGTCGTAGAGATAAAGCTCCGCGCTAGCATTGTCCCGGCTCACTCCGGCCAGGCGTCCGGCCTTGTCGTAGCGGTATTCCCAGCGCGTGGGCCAGCCCTGCGCGTTTTCGGTCTTGGCGGTGACGCGCTCCTGCCCGTCCCGTTCCAGCTTCAGCGAATAGCGGTTGTCCATTGTTTTGCTCTCCTTGCGGTTGCGGCTGCCCGGCGCGGGCAGCAGGTTTTCCGCAAAGTTACCCCGGGTTTTCGGGCCAGGACAAAATGGGCAAGCAAAGGGAAAGCAAAAGGACGGAATTGGCCTATTGACAAGAGTCTGGAAAAGGCGGGGGACGGCGGGAGCGGTGTGGTGCGGGGAGGCTGGTGTGGGAGGCAGGTGTGGGATGGTGTGGGGCCGTGGCGCAAGATGCCTCCGGCGGCCAAGGGGCCCGCGGCCCCTTGGATCCCCGTTCGCCGCCCGCGCGAGAGCGCGGGCGGGGGGAAGCTGGATGTGGGAGGGAGGCTGCGCGGCAGGGACGGCTACTTGAGCTGTTCGCGGCGCGCGTAGTCCTTCACGAACTGGATGGCCCCGTCATAGTCCAGGACCTCGCCCGAAATCTGGGCCTTGAGCAGAGTGTCGCGGATCAGGCCTACCTGTGGGCCGGGCTTGAGGCCCGTGGCCTGCATGATCTCGTTGCCGTTCAGGAACGGTTCCAGGGTCTCTTCCGGAATGTCGGCCCGCTCCAGCATTTTCAGGTTGTGGTTCAGCTCGCGATAGGAGCCGCCGCGCGCCTTGATGTCCGCGCGGACCATTTCCATGATGCGCGGGTATTCGTCCAGGGCCTTGAAGCGGCGGATGCCCTTGTCCGTGAGCATGAAGTGGGGCCGCATGTGGTTTTTGATCAGGTTGCAGACCAGATCGATATCTTCTGGTTCAAAGCGCAGCCGGTTCATGATCTTGCGGGTGATGCGCGCGCCCACGCGGTGGTGCTGGTAAAAGGTCCACTGGTCCTCGAAATACTCGGCGGTGAACAGCTTGCCCACGTCGTGGAACAGGCAGGCCAGTGTGCCGAACCAATCGTAGGGCAGTTCCTCGGGATAGTGGCGCATTACGTCCAGGGTGTGCTGGAAAACCGTTTCCTCGCCCGCTTCCGGGTTCTTGATCTGCTTGACGCGCGAAAGCGCGGCCACTTCCGGGATCAGGCCGTGCAGGATCTGCGAGTCAAAGAGGTAATGCACGAACTGCCACATGGTCTCGGCCTCGACCTTGCGCCATTCGTCCATGATGTCGGTCATGGACACGTAGTCCAGCACGCGGCGCGCGCCGCGCACGATGGCCAGCCAGGAGTTGGGCTCGATGGGCAGCTGGAAGTTGGCGGCGAAACGCAGGGCACGCACGGCCAGCAGATAGTCGCGCTTCAGGGTCTCGTCCGGAATGCCCAGAAAGCGCACCTGTCCCTCGCTGAAGTCCGCGAAACCGTCCAGGGTCTCCACTGCGGAAGGGATGTACGGGCAGACCGAGGAAAGGGGCACCTCTCCGCGTTGCTCCAACTTCTTCATCAGCCGGGGCGTGAGCCGGGTCACGCACTCTTCCGGGTGCGCGTCCGTGATCACCTGGGACTGGTAGAAGTAATACGTGGAGTCGCCTTCCTTGATTATGCCGCACACGCTGGGCTCATTGGAGGGCTTGACGTTCGGGAACAGGCGCGAGAGCTCCTCGAAGTCCATTTCCGTGCTGATGTCTATTTCAGGCTTGGCCGCGTCGGTTTCGAGGGTCTGCTCCTGCAGACGGGCGTTGATGACATAGGCGTCGTAGCCGTTGCGCATGATGGTTTTGCAAAAGCCCACGGCGTCTTTGAAAGGCTGGCTCATGTATTCTCCTCCGGATGGATCGCTCGGATGGTTTTCGTGTTCGTTGGAGGAATCATACAATGTTTTTGCCCGCAAGGAAATGAAACTTCACGCGTCCCCGCAGCGGGCGGCCCAAAAGCGGCGTGTTTTTGCTCTTGGAACGCAGGCTTTCCGCGGTAACCATCCATTCCTCCATGGGGTCGAAAAGCAGGAAGTCCGCCGGGTCGCCGGGCCGGAAGGCGTTCAGGGGCAGACCGAAGCGGGTGCAGGGCGCCGTGCTCCAGGCGCGCACAAAGGATTCCTCGGACAGCGCGCCCTTGCTCACAAGCCCCCAGGTCACGGACAGGGCCGTATCCAGGCCGGTGATGCCGCAGGGGGCGAAGTCGAATTCCACTTCCTTTTCGTGGGCGGCGTGGGGTGCGTGGTCTGTGGCCAGCATGTCGATGACGCCGCTTTCCAGTGCTTCCAGCACGGCCCGCCGGTCCGCCTCGGTGCGCAGGGGCGGGTTGACCTTGGCGTTGGTGTCGTAGTCCACGATCTCGTTTTCGGTCAGGGTCAGGTAGTGCGGGCAGGTTTCCGCGGTCACGTCCACGCCTCGCGCCTTGGCCCAGGCAATGAGGTCCACGGATTTCTTGCAGGAGATGTGCGCCAGATGGATGGGCAGATTCAGGTATTCGGCCAGCAGGATGTCGCGGGCCACCTGGATGGCTTCGGCCGCGTCGGGCTGTGCCGGGATGCCCATGCGGCCCGAGACCTCGCCTTCGTTGGCTCCCGCTCCCACGGCCATGTATGGGTCCTCGCAATGGTCAATGACCACCTTGCCGAAATCCGAGGCGTATTCCATGGCCCGGCGGAAGAGCTCGCTGTTTTCCACGGGCCGTCCGTCATTGGAAAAGGCCACGCAGCCCGCGTCGGCCAGCTCGCCCATGGGCGCGAGCTCCTTGCCCAAAAGGCCCCGCGTCAGCGCGCCGATGGGGAACAGGCGCGGCCCGTGCGGCCATGCTTCCTGCGCCTTTTCCAGCATCAGGTCCGTGACGTTGGCCTTGTCGTTGACCGGGTCGGTGTTGGCCATGCACATGATGTTGGCAAAGCCGCCGTGGGCGGCCGCGCCCAGGCCCGAGGCGATGTCCTCCTTCCATTCGAAGCCGGGCTCGCGCAAATGCACATGCACGTCCGTGAGCGAGGGCAGCAGGGTCAGGCCCCCGGCGTCGACGATCTCGGCGGCCTTGCCCGGAGCCTTGCCCGCGGGCAGCAGTTCCAGAATGGCGCCGTCCTTGACCAGCAGGTCCACATTGCGCCCCTGGTGGCGGGCGTTTTTGACGATCAGATCGGGAGCGGACATCTATTTGGCCTCCTTGCGGGTCAGGATCAAGAAGAGCATGGCCATGCGCACGGCCACGCCGCTGGCCACCTGGTTCAACACCAGGCTGCCCGGGCTGTCGGCCAGCACCGAGCTGATTTCCATGCCCCGGTTCATGGGGCCGGGATGCAGGATGCGCACGTCCTTGGACGCATGCTCCAGGTGGCGGGGCGACAGACAGTACAGCCGCGAGTATTCGCGCAGGTCGGGCAGCAGGCCGTCCTGCTGGCGCTCCAGTTGGAGCCGCAGGCACATGATCGCGTCCACACCGCGCACGGCCTCGTTCAGGTCGGTGTAAACCTCCACGGGCCAGGAGCGCACCGCCGGGGGCAGCAGGGTCCGGGGCGCGCAGAAGCGCACCTTGGCCCCGAGCATGTTGAGCATGATCAGGTTGGAGCGGGCCACGCGGCTGTGTGCGATGTCGCCCAGGATGAGCACGGTCTTGCCCGTGAAGTCGTCCCAGCGTTCCCAGAGCGTGAAGCCGTCCAGCAGGGCCTGTGTGGGGTGGGCGTGGCGGCCGTCGCCCGCATTGAGCACGCCGCAGTTCAGCCGCTCGGCCAGAAATTTGGCCGCCCCGCTCACGGAATGGCGCAGCACGATGGCGTCCGGGGCCATGGCCTGAAGCGTCAGGGCCGTATCCTTGAGGGTCTCGCCCTTTTGCAGGCTGCTCATGTTCTTGGAAAGGGAAAAAGTGTCGGCCGAGAGCCGCTTGCCCGCCACGTCGAACGAGGTCTTGGTGCGCGTGCTCGGTTCCGCGAAAAAGAGAATCACGCTCTTGCCCTTGAGCGTGGGGACCTTTTTCACGGGCCGTTCGTTGATCTCGCGGAAGTATTGCGCCGTCTCGAAGACGTGCACCACTTCGTCGCGCGAGAGCTGGCTGATGTCCAAAAGGTCTTTGTGCCGCCATTGCATATGGGTGTCCTCTGCGGGTTGATTGCCGTGCGGGGCGGCCTGCCCCGCGCTCGTCGCAAAAAAAGTTGCCTCTATGGCTGCCCCACGCAGTCAAAGGCCTGAAGCACCTTGTCCGGCACCACGCTCCAGCGCGCGGCCTTGCCCGGCTCCATGCTGCCGAGCCGGTCTGCCCTGCCCAGGGCCGTTGCGCCGTTGCGCGTGAGCAGGGCCAGTCCCTGTTCCAGGTCCAGGTCCGCCCGCAATCCGGCCTTGAGGTGCAGCAGCTCGTTCCAGACGTTCAGGTCGTCGTTGGAACAGAGCCCGTCCGTGCCCAGGCAGCAGTTCACTCCCGAGGCCAGCAGTTTTTCCCAGGGCGCACGGCCTTCGCCGATATACTCGTTGCTGCGCGGGCACAAACAGACATTGGTTCCGGTGCGATGCAGAATCTCGATGTCCGCGTCGTTGACCGTGACGCAGTGCACGGCCAGGGTGCCGCTGTCCAATAGGCCCAGTTGCCGGGCATATTCCGTGGGTGTGCAGCGCGGCGGCTGGAAGTTGTGCAGGGAAATATTGGCCCGCTCCAGCATGTCCCAAAACTCGATGTGTTCGCCCATGAGTATGCGGCTTTCTTCCTCGTTTTCGGCAAGATGCAGGGAAAAGGGCCTGTTCCGTCGCGCGTTTGCGGCCTTGCCCCGGCGCAGGGTCTCGGGGTGCGTGGAATAGAAGGCGTGGCCCGCCGCAGCCAGAACGCCAAGCTCATATTCTCCGGCGGGTACGAATTCGGCTTCGGGCGCGGGCGGATCAAATCTGATCAACTCATGGAAGGAGACGAAAAAAAGGCCGGAATCGTCGAGAATCCCGGCCACCGGCTGTGCGTTTCGGGTGGAGATGTTTCCGATCAGGGCCGTGCCGTCCTGGCGCATCTCCCGGCAAAGCCTGGCGGTCAGCTCCTGGTCCATGGCGTACATCTCATGGGTGATGAGGCTTTTGATCCAGGCGGTGAACCCCAGACCCCGGGCAACCTTGCCCTTGAGGTGGCTCATTTCCAGATGAGCGTGGGCGTTGACCACGCCGGGGCAGACAGTGGCCTGCCCCAGGTCCAGGACCGGGCCGGAAAAGCCTCTTCCCAGCTCGGACCACGCGCCAACCCGCACAATAAAACGGCCATCGTGAACGATGGCCGCATCGCGTATAGGTTCTTGGCCGGGCACCATGGTCAGGAGCCGGGCCGCATGAACGATCGAAAGAGTGTTCGTCTTCATGGTTTGCCTAATCGTGGAGCATAGCTTTTTTTGGGCAGGATGAAAAGGTTTGGCAGGTGGTTTTTCCCGGTGCGGAAATGCGTTATGCAGAGGGTGAAGATATCTGCAACACAGGGGCGCGCATGAAGCGAATTCTTTTTTTTACCGGAGTGTTATGCTTTTTTGTGGTCCTTGCCGTGTCGCCTCCTTGCCCTGCGGCTGAACCGGTCGCCGCGAACTTTGCGGCAGCGCAGGCGGACAATGCCGTTTGCCTGCTGGCGGGCAAGGGGTGCTGCTCCTGGCACGGCGGACAGTGCGGCTGCTCCCAGGGGCGAGTGGTCTGCTGCGACGGTTCCATGAGTCCCACCTGCCGCTGCCGCGCGGATGATCGGCCTGATATTCCAACGTGCAAGCCGGAGGGCGACGATGAATACCGATAAGCTCCAGGGGTTTCTGGACGTGCTCGGTCTGGACGAGCAGCCCATGGGCATGGCCTATGAACGCAAGTGTCCCGAAGGCGGCAACGCCCCCAGGGAATGCGACATGCCCAGCTTGGAGGACGAGCAGGCAGGCACAGCGGATTTCCGGGGCGTGTTCGAAAATTTTTCCTGCGTGTTCAAGCATATCTGGATTCTGCGCCGCAAGGGCGATCCGGCCTGGTTCAACCCGGGCCGGTGCGGCTGCATGGGCGCGGCGCAGTATCTCGGCTTTCGCAAGGGCCCGTTTCGCTTCGTGGCCCATTACGTAAGCACGGGCATGCCGCATGTGGAAGGCGAGTGCTATACGGATTCGCCCGAATCCTTTGACGTCCTGTACGCGGCCATGGACCCCCAGCCCGCTCCCGCGCCCTATTGCGTGTTCCGCAGACTCTCGGATTATCCGAGCGGGACCCGCCCCGAACTGGTGACCTTTTTTGCCCGGCCCGAGGTCATGAGCGGCCTGCATCAGTACATCACCTTCCTGACCTGCGACGCCGAAAGCGTGGCCTCGCCCTGGGGTTCAGGTTGCAGTACGCTCGTGACCTGGCCCCTGCTGTACCGGCGACGCGGACAGACGCGGGCCGTGCTCGGCGGTTGGGACCCCTCCATGCGCAAACTTCTCAAGACCGACGAGCTGTTTCTCACCGTGCCCCTGCACCTGTATGAGCAGATGGTGGAGCGTTGGCATGAATCCTTCCTGGGAGGGGCGCGCTGGCAGGCCCAGCGCAAGAAGATCGAGCGCAGCAAAAAGGTCTGGGGCGAAGTTTAGGGACAGAGAAAAAAAGAAGAAGTTGCCTTTGGCGGCCAGTGGGCCGAGGCCCCCGGGAAAAGAGGTCGCTATTTCGACAGGATGCCGAACCGTTGTCCGTCATGCTGTTGGATTGTGATTCCGGCTTTGCGCCAGGCTTGGCGCAGCTCCGCTCCGTGGCCCATGACCTCCCCGGAAAAGCGCCTGGGCGCGAACAGGATGTTCGGGCCGGGGCCGAGGTTCGCGGCCCGCGCGCGGACATGGTCGAACAGGGCCAGGGAACGCACCATCTGGCCCAGAGCCGGATGCCAGGGACCGTCCAGAATGGCCGGGAGCAGGTCCGGCTCGGGGTGCAGACCGATGCGGATCACCGGAATGTTTCGGCTCCAGAGCGCGCCAAGGGCTGCGGCCAGTTCCTGGCGCGTCCGGGCCAGACTCCAGGGGCGGTAGGTCTTTTCGCGCCATTGCCGGGCCAGGAGCGTGCCATCGATGACCAGGCAGGGGTAGAGCCGCACGGCCTCGGGCTGCAGGGCCAGGGTCCGGGCCACATCACGCTGGAAGGTTCCGGGCTGGTCTCCGGGCAGGCCCGGCATGAGCTGGACGCCAAGGTCGAGCCCGGCAACGCGCACGTTTTCGCAGCCCTGAAGGGCTGTCTCCGAATCATATCCCCGGCCCGAGGCCCGCAGGGCAGCGGAGTCGAAGCTCTGGATGCCCAGCTCGACCATGTCCAGGCCCAGCCCTTTGAGCCGGGCGAGCATTGCCGGGTCGGTGTGGTCGGGTCGGGTGGAACAGCGCACGCGGACCACAAGACCGCTGGCGCGGTGGAGAGCGGCCAGTTTCAGGAAGCGTTCGGGCCATGGTTCGGGCAGTGCCGTGAACGTGCCGCCGTAGAAAGCCAGCTCCAGCGTTCTGGTGGAGGCGTTCAGGGCAACTTGTTCCAGGTGGGCGCGCAGGCTTTCATAGTGCGTTTCCAGGGGCTGTGCCGTCTGTCCGGTCTGGAGATGCTGGCCGCAAAAGGCGCAGCGGTGCGGACAGCCCGCAAAGGGAAGAAAAACGGGCCGCATTTGCGGCCCGTACTGTTTGCGGTCCGTAAGCGGGTCGGGATGGGCGAAGCGGATCAGTCGCATCCCGGGTCCGGCCTTCAGCGGGTCAGCGCGGCGCAGATCGCGGCCTGGTCCGCCTCGCTCAGATAAGGGTGCATGGGCAGGCTGAAGATGCGTGCGCCTGCGGCCTCGCTCACGGGCATGTCGCCCTGGCCGTAGCCCAGATTCGCGTAGGCGCCCTGCAAATGCAGGGGTTTGGGATAGTAAATGGCCGTGGGAATGCCCTCGGCCTGGAGCGCGGCCTGGAGCGCGGAGCGATGCGCGGTATCGCGGGCCTGGACCGAATACTGGGCCCAGACGCTGGTCATGCCGTCCGGGATTACGGGCAGAATCAACCCGCTGTTTTCGAGCTTTTCGTTGTAGCGGGCGGCGACCTTGTTGCGCAGTTCGATCTCTTCGCTGAAGATGGCCAGCTTGGGCAGCATGATGGCGGCCTGGAGCGTGTCCATGCGGGCGTTCAGGCCGATGCGCACGTTTTCGTATTTGTCTTCGGCACTTTGGCCGTGCACGCGCAACGAGTGCATCACGCCCTGAATCTCGTCCGAGTCGGTGAAGCACATGCCGCCGTCACCGTAACAGCCCAGGGGCTTGGCCGGGAAGAACGAAGTGCAGGCCACGTCGCCCAGGGCCGCGGTGCGGGTGCCCTTGTAGGTCGCGCCAAAGGACTGGGCTCCGTCCACGATGACCTTCAGGCCGTTGTCCCGTGCGATCTTCAGAATGGCGTCATAGTCGGCGGGCAGGCCGAAGAGGTCCACGGGCATGACGGCCCGGGCCTGGAGTTCGGGCCGCGCAATGGCGAGGTCGTGAATGGCCGCGTCGAGTTTGGCCGGGTCCATGTTGTAGGTGGCCGGGTCGATGTCCACGAAAACCGGGGTTGCGCCCACCAGGGCGATGGTCTCGGCTGTGGCCATGAAGGTGAAAGGCGAGGTGAACACGGCGTGGCCCGGTCCGATGCCCAGGGCCATCAGGGCCAGCATCAGGGCGTCCGTTCCCGAGCCGCAGGAAAGCGCATGCTTGGTGCCGGCAAAGGTTGCGGCTTTTTGCTCGAATTCGCGCAGTTCCGGCCCCATGATATATTGACCGTGTGCCAGTACGTTCTGGATGTTCTGATTGACCTCGTCCTGGATGCGGGCGAATTGGGTCTTCAGGTCGATGAAAGGAATGCCCATGCGCTATCCTTGATTTTTCCCCGCGAACGGGGGTTGGTGGTTGAAGCGGATGCTCCCAACGGGTTGGCGGTAGCGGTTTTTGCGCTGCCGCGCAAGAGGAGGAGCTTGCTTCCGGGTCAGGGGAAGTCCCGGGGCGGGACCACCGGACCCCAGATTACTGCCTCGTCCTCCAGGATGCTTTCCCGCTCGGGCAGATGATCGGGCAGGGGGCTGAACTCCTCGGGCCGCTCCGACTTGACCCACCAGAGAAAGTGGCCCAGGCCCGGAACGTGCCGGCAGAGCAGCGTGTCGTGATCCCATTGAAAGGCCCGGTCCGTGAGCACGTAGCAGCGTCCGTCCAGGCAGAAATTACCCTTGGCGTTGGTGGAGACCGCGGTCCAGTCCGAGGCCCGCATGGCCGGGACTTCGCGTCCCGAGTCCTGGTCGTAGAAGCGGTTGCGCCCGTCCAGATCAAGCACGCGCAGCAGGCGGTGCAAAGGGGAATAATCCACGTTGAATTCGGGACGGCCCGCATAGGGCTTGAGATGCAACACACCGTTCCAGGTCTTGTAGCGCAGCTGGTTGTCCGAGAGCTGGTACTGGGCCAGCTTGCGGCTGAAGGGCACCTGCGTGTGCGTGGCCAGGTCCCAGGCGGTCCTGCGGCCGTCCGGCGCGGTGAGCACGAGATAGTGGTCCTGAAAGCGGGCCGAACTGAACGGGCCGCCCTTGGCCTCGAAGCGTTGGATGATTTCGTTGTTGTGCACGTTGAGGAGCTGTACCCCGCCCCCGGCAGAAACAACGAAAAGGACGCCGCCATCGGGGCCGAATCCCAGAGCCAGGACCGATCCGGTGCTGAGCGCGGGCCGCAGGCGGCCCGTGGCCGAGCCGAGCAGCACCTGCCCGTCGGCCAGGGCCACGGCCAGATCGTCACCCGTGGGCGAAACCGCAATGGCCGCGACGGCTCCGGGCAGCTCCTGGACATGCGTTCGGGAACAGCCGGCCACGTCATACACATAGACCTTGTCCGGCTCGTCGCCCATGGCCGCAAGGTAGCGGGCCTCGGCCCGCCAGGCCATGTTGCGCACCGGACCGGGCAGGTTCGCGTCCACGCCCGAGCAGTTGCGCGCGCCGTAGACGCGCAGTCCGCCGTCCAGCAGTCCGATGGCCAGGGCCGTGTCGAATCCTTGGTAGTCCGTGGCGTTCTGCGTCAGGTCCAGGGTCACGGGGTCGCGGGACAACAGTTCGTAGCCGGGCGGAAAATCCTCGCCCACGTCCACGCGGGGCGGTTCGTAGAGCGTGGAGACGCGGAAGGCCTGTGCGTCGCGCGTCAGGGCCAGATATTCGGTCAGGGACAGCCCGGCAAAGGCGTTTTCTTCCGTGGGCATTTGCCGCCCGGAACAGCCAAAGGAAGCGGCAAGGGCCGCAAGGCTCAGCAGCAGGACCGCAACCGCCCGGAAACGCGCGAGAATCAGCATGTCGCGGAATGTACTCCAAACGCGAACCAGCCGCAAGCCATGGAGCGCCGGGCCTGTTGTTGTCTTGCCCGCGCCGCACAGGGCTGATAACATATCGAAAGATGTGCGGAATCGCTGGAATCCATAACCGCGGGAACGAGCCCGGCCCGGCCCGGGAAGCGGCCCTGCGCGCCATGACCGGCTGCCTGGCCCATCGCGGCCCGGACAGCCACGGCCTGTTTTTCGACCGCCATCTAGCCTTGGGGCACCGTCGTCTGGCCATACTCGACCTGTCCGAGGCCGGGGCCCAGCCCATGACCTCGGCTGATGGCCGCTACACCCTGGCGCTCAACGGCGAAATCTACAACCACATTGTCCTGCGCCAAGAACTTGGCACGCAGGACTGGCGCGGCCATTCCGACACCGAGACCGTGCTTGCGGCCTTTTGCCGCTGGCAGCCGGAGCAGGTCCTGGAGCGCTTGCGCGGCATGTTCGCCCTGGCCCTCTGGGATGCGCACGAATCCGTGCTACTCCTGGCCCGGGACCGCATGGGCGAAAAGCCTTTGTATTATGCCGACATGGGCGACACGCTGCTCTTTGCCTCCGAACTCAAGGCCTTGCGCGCCCATCCGGCCTTTCCCCCGGACATCGACCGCGACGCCGTGGCCGCCTATCTGCGCCGCTCCTGCGTGCCCGCGCCCCTGACCATCTATGCGGGGGCACGCAAGCTTCTGCCCGGCCATTTCCTGCGCCTGACCTCTGCTGGTTTGGGACGGCCCGAACCGTACTGGTCCTTGCGCGAGGTTGTGGAGCGAGGCGAGAGAGCGCCATTTTCCGGCGGCCCCGATCAAGCCCTGGACGAGCTGGACAGATTGCTGCGCGAAGCCGTGCAGGGCCAGATGCTTTCGGACGTGCCCCTGGGCGCGCTGCTTTCCGGCGGCATTGATTCGTCACTTGTGGCGGCGATCATGCGCGCCGAACATTCCGGCGTCGTACGCACCTTCACCGTGGGCTCGGACGACCCCGCCTATGACGAGTCCGGCCCGGCCCGGGCAGTGGCCCGCCACCTGGGCACCGAGCACACGGAATTGCGCGTGCGGCCCCGGGACGCCCTGGGCCTCGTGCCCTTGCTGGCCGATATCTACGACGAGCCTTTTGCGGACGCTTCGCAACTGCCCACGCGCCTGATCTGCGCCCTGACCCGCGAACATGTCACGGTCTGTCTGTCCGGTGACGGCGGGGACGAGCTGTTCGCGGGCTACAACCGCCATGTCTGGGCTCCGGGCCTGTGGCGGCGGCTGCGTTGTTTTCCCGCGCCGTTGCGCCGAGCCCTGGCCGCCCTGATCCGTGCCGTGCCGCCTTGCCGCATGGATGCGGCCTTCGGGTTTTTTTCGCCGCTGCTGCCCGGCAGACTGCGTCAGCGCACGCCCGGCCAGAAGCTGCACAAGCTGGCCCAGGCCCTGCCTGCGTCCGATCAAAAGGAATTGTACGCCCTGCTGGCCTCGATCTGGCCGGACCCGGCAACGCTGCTGCTGCAAGGGCGGGAACCGTTTTTGCCCGGCGCGGACCCGGCCTTGGAGCTTTCCGGCGGCTCGTTCCAACGCTGGATGCGCTTTGCAGACACGGCCACGTATCTGCCCGACGACATTTTGGTGAAGGTGGACCGGGCCGCCATGAGCGTTTCTCTGGAAACGCGTGCGCCCTACCTGGATCACAAGGTGGCGGAGTTCGCCTGGAGCCTGCCCGATGCGCTGCTTTCGGAGCCGGGCCGGGGCAAGCTGCTCTTGCGCCGCCTGCTGGAGCGTTATGTACCGCCGGAATTGACCGAACGGCCCAAAACCGGATTCGGTGTGCCGCTGGGCTCCTGGCTGCGTTCGGAGCTGCGTCCGTGGGCCGAGGAACTGCTCGCGCCGCAGCGCCTGGAGCGCGAAGGGTTTTTCCGGTCCGCACCGATCCGCGCGGCCTGGCAGGAACATCTTTCGGGCCGGGCCGACAACGAATACCGGCTTTGGAACATCCTCATGTTCCAGTCCTGGCTGGAACGCTGGGGCGGCGCGCCAGGGGAGGACTTTGCCTCGTGAAGATCTGCGTCATTGCGGGCTATGCCCCGTCCCTGCTGAATTTTCGTGGGCCGCTTCTGCGGGCCATGGTCGAATGCGGCCACGAGGTCGCGGCCCTGGCCCCGTCCGAGGACGTCGACGGCGTGGCCCAGGGGCTGGCCGAACTGGGCGTTTCCTTCCGGCCCGTGCGCTTGTCGCGCCGGGGCATGAATCCGCTCAAGGACTACGCCACCATCCTGGACCTGCGCGCGGCCCTGGAGACGGAGCAGGCCGAGCTGGTCTTCTCCTATACCATCAAGCCCGTGATCTACGGTTCCATGGCTGCGGGCCGGGCCGGGCTGAAGCGCATTTATTCGCTGGTCACGGGCCAGGGTCGCGTGTTCCAGAAACAGGGCTGGACCGGTCTGTTCCTGGGCGGGCTGGTCAAGGGGCTGTATCGGGGCGCCCTGCAATACAACAACTGCGTATTTTTCCAGAACCCTGACGACGAGCGCGTCTTTCGGGAAACGCGTATGCTGGCCCCGGATGCGCGCACAGTCGTGACCTACGGCACGGGCGTGGACCTGGATCATTTTGCTGAAACACCATTGCCGGACGGGCCGCCGGTATTCCTTTGCGTGGCCCGGCTGCTGCGTGAAAAAGGCCTGGCCGAACTGGCCGAGGCCGCCCGGCTGGTGCGCCGCGAGCACCCCGAGGCCGAATTCCGGCTGCTTGGGCCGTTCGAGGCCGGGCCCGGCGGGGTTTCCCGCGCCGAGGTCGAGGCTTGGGAACGGGAAGGGGGCTTGCGCCACCTGGGCGTGACCGGGGACGTGCGGCCCCATCTGGCCGAGGCCAGCGTGGCGGTGTTGCCGTCCTACTACGGCGAAGGCCTGCCGCGCAGTTTGCAGGAGGCGGCGGCCATGGGCCGGGCCGTGGTCACCACGGATCATCCGGGCTGCCGCGAGGCCGTGCGGGACGGGCAAAACGGCCTTTTGGTGCCGGTTCGCGACGCTGCGGCCTTGTCAGAAGCCCTGAAAGCGTTCATTCTGGACCCGGAAAAGGCGCGGCGCATGGGTCGCGCCTCGCGCGTCCTGGCCGAGGAGCGTTTCGACGTCCGTAAAATCAACGCGGCCTTGTTGCGGGAGATGGAATTGTGCTGAAAAGGGCGTTCGACCTGAGCGCGGCCCTGCTGCTGCTGACGCTGTTTTCGCCGCTGCTGCTCGGCGTGGCCCTGGCCGTGCGCCTCGGGCTCGGTCCGGGCGTGATTTTTCGTCAGGTGCGTCCGGGCTTTCGCGCCCGGCCCTTTACCATGTACAAATTTCGCACCATGCGTGAAGCTCAGGGTCCGGACGGACAGCCTCTGCCCGACTGCGATCGGCTTACGCGGCTGGGGCGCTTTTTGCGCTCCACCTCCCTGGACGAGCTGCCCGAGCTGGTCAACGTGCTGCGCGGGGACATGAGTCTTGTCGGCCCCCGGCCCCTGCTTATGCAATATGTTGATCGCTATACGTTTCAACAGGCCCGGCGCATGGAAGTTCGCCCCGGCATCACGGGCTGGGCCCAGGTCAAGGGGCGCAACGCGCTGTCCTGGGAAGAAAAGTTCGAACTGGACGTATGGTATGTGGACAACCGGAGCTTTGTGCTGGACCTGAAGATTCTGCTCCTGACCGCGGCCAGCGTGCTGCGCCGCGAGGGCGTCTGCCAGCCGGGTCACGCCACTGCCGAGGAATTCATGGGCTCTGCGGACGCGCCCGCGTCCAGGGCCAAAGCAACCAACGGAGAATGAGATATGCAGATCAAGACGATCCTTTTGCCTTTGGACGGCTCGCCCTCTTCGGACCGGGCCCTTGATTACGCCGTGGGATTCTGCGAACTGGTCGGGGCCAGGGCCGTGCTGCTGCACAGCCACCGCGCCTTGCCCGCGACCCTGGGCAAGCCCAATTTCGACGAGGCCATGGAACGCATGCAACAGGATTCCGCCGATGTGCTGCGCCCCTACCAGGACACCCTGGATCTGGCCGGAGTGGGATACACCACGCGCATCGTGAGCGGGGCCACTGCCGAGGTCATCTTCGATGTGGCCAAGAGCGAGGGCTGCGACCTGATCATCATGGGTTCCAAGGGCAAGGGCAACCTGGAAGGCATGCTCGTGGGCAGCGTCACGCACAAGGTGCTGCACATCGCGCCCTGCCCGGTGTTGGTGATCCGCTAAGGCGCGTCTTTCTGGACGCGGCAAAAGGAAAGCGGTATAGGGCCGTGACCTCGGAGGCCACGGCCTTCGTGAGCTTATTCAGGGAGAATCCATGCCTGTCCGACCCAAGGAACGTTTTCTCGTTTTCGGCTCGCCGCGCATCGAGGAGGCCGAGATAGAGGAAGTCGCCGGCAGCCTGCGCAGCGGCTGGCTCGGCACCGGGCCCAAGGTGGCCCGTTTCGAGCGTGAATTCGCGGCATATAAAGATGTCGCGCACGCCGCGGCCTTCAATTCCTGCACCGCGGCCCTGCACCTCAGCCTCGTGGCCTTGCGGCTCGCGCCCGGTGACGAGGTCATCACCACGCCCCTGACCTTCTGCGCCACGGCCAACGCCATCATCCACGCCGGGGGCGTGCCCGTGCTCGCGGACGTGGACCCGCAGACCATGAACATCGACCCCGAGGCCGTGCGGGAAAAAATAACGCCGCGCACCCGGGCCATTCTGCCCGTGCACTTTGCGGGCCGTCCCTGCGACATGGACTCGCTCTGCGCCCTGGCGGAAAAGCACGGTCTGTCCGTTGTCGAGGATTGCGCCCACGCCATCGAGTCGCGCTACAAGGGCCGCCCCTGCGGCACCATGGGCGATTTCGGCTGCTTCAGCTTTTACGTGACCAAGAACGTGGTCACGGGCGAGGGCGGAATGGTCCTGGCAAAGCGCAAGGAAGACATCGACCGCATCAAGGTGCTCGGCCTGCACGGCATGAGCGCGGACGCCTGGAAGCGCTTCGGGGACGAGGGCTACAAGCATTACATGGTGGTCGAGGCGGGCTTCAAGTACAACATGATGGACATCCAGGCGGCCATCGGCATCCACCAGCTGGCGCGGGTGGATCATTATCTGGTGCGGCGCGAGGAAATCTGGGGCATGTATGACGAGGCCTTCCGCGATCTGCCCGTGCAGACCCCGGCCCGGCCTGAGCCCGAGACCCTGCATGCGCGGCATCTGTATACGCTGCTTGTGGATGAAAATCGGGCCGGAGTGTCGCGGGATGTATTCCTGAGCCGCATGACTGCCGAAAACATAGGTGTGGGGGTCCATTACCTTGCCCTTCCCGAGCATCCCTATTATCGGGACAGGTATGGCTGGAACCCCGAGGACACGCCCAACGCCGTTCGCATCGGGCGGCAGACCGTGAGCCTGCCGCTGTCGGCCAAGCTTACGGATACGGATGTGCAGGACGTGATCGAGGCGGTGCGGATCGCCTTGCAACCTTGAGCGGAGATGATCTGCCATGAAAGTCGTCATCATCGGCGCAGGCGGGCACGGCCAGGTAGTGGCCGACATCCTTTTTCACATGTGGCGACGAGGACGGGACCTGGAGCTGCTCGGCTTCCTTGATTCGGACCCGGAGCTGACCGGCAAGCAATTCCTGGGCCTCAAGGTGCTCGGCACGGAAGAGCGGCTGGACGACATCGGCCACGACGCCGTGGTCCTGGCCATCGGAGACAACAGGCAGCGCATGATCGCGGCGGAACGCCTGGAGGACGAGCTGCTGGTCTCGGCCATCCACCCCTCGGCGGTGCTCGCCCCTGACGTGTCCGTGAAGCCCGGGGCCATGATCTGTGCCGGAGCCGTGGTCAACCCCGGCAGCGTCATCGGGCCGCATGCCATCATCAACACCGGGGCCACCGTGGACCACCACAACCAGATCGGCGCCTACAGCCACATCGCACCGGGCGTAAACCTGGGCGGCGAGGTCGTGGTCGGCACCGGAGCGCTGGTCGGCATCGGCTCCAGCGTGGTGCCCCGCGTGCGCATCGGCGACTGGGCCGTGGCCGGGGCCGGGGCCGTGGTCACGCGGGACGTGCCCGACGGCGAAATCTGGGCGGGCGTGCCCGCGCGCAAGCTTTCCTAGCGCGTTTTTCGCGTGCGCGGTCCTGCCCTTCGCAGGCGGGGCCATGGAACGGTTCTCCGCACCCCATGGGCCGGGGGCGGATTCTGTGAGCGGGAGTATCGGCCCCCTGCAAAGGCATCCACCGGAGGCGCACATGGACGACAGGCCGAAACGCATCTTTCTTTCGCCGCCCCACATGAGCGGCCGCGAACGCGACTACGTGGACCAGGCCTTTGCCAGCAACTACATCGCCCCGCTGGGCCCGCAGGTGGACGCTTTTGAGCGCGCCTTCTGCGAGATGAGCGGATTTTCCCATTGCGTGGCCCTGAGCAGCGGCACTGCGGCGCTCCATCTGGCCCTGCGGCTTTTGGATGTGGGGCCGGGCGATGTGGTCATGGCCTCTTCCCTCACCTTTATCGGCAGCGTCAGCCCCGTGACCTTTCTGGGCGCGCAACCTGTCTTCATCGACGCGGACCGCGCCACCTGGAACATGGACCCGGCCCTGCTGGCCGAAGCCGTGGAAAATTTCGCCCGCAAGGGGCGCCTGCCCAAGGCCGTGCTGCCCACGGACCTCTATGGCCAGTGCTGCGATTTGGACGCCATTCTCGACATCTGCCGACCGTACGGCATACCCGTGCTGGCCGATTCCGCCGAGGCCGTGGGCGCGACCTACAAAGGCCGCCATGCGGGTTCGGGCGCGCGGGCCGCAGCCTTTTCCTTCAATGGCAACAAGATCATCACCACCTCGGGAGGCGGCATCCTGGCCTCGGACCACCGGGCGCTCATCGAAGAGGCCCGGCGGCTTTCGCAGCAGGCGCGCGACCCGGCCCCGCACTACGAGCATTCCACCATCGGCTACAACTATCGCATGAGCAATCTCGTGGCTGCCGTGGGCCTGGGCCAGCTTGAGGTGCTGCCGGAGCGCGTGCAGCGGCGGCGGGAGATTTTCGATTGGTATGTGGAACGCCTGGGCAGCCTGCCCGGCCTGGAATTCATGCCCGAGGCCGAATACGGGCGCAGCAACCGCTGGCTTACAGCCTTGCTGTTCGACAAGACCGTTTTCGGCGTTGGTCCGGAGCGGGTGCGTCAAGCCCTGGAAGCCGAGAACATCGAGGCCCGGCCCTTGTGGAAGCCCATGCACCTGCAGCCGGTCTTTGCGGATGAAAAGGTGTACGGCGGGCAGGTGAGCGAGGAGCTGTTCGAGCGCGGCCTGTGCCTGCCCTCGGGCACGGCCATGGACGAGGCGGACCTGGAGCGGGTGGCCTTGGTCATCGAAGGCTGCGCGAGGTAGGCGTGTATTTCAATTGGCGCAATCCCAAGCTCTACGCCATGGTCGCGGCGGACCTCGTGTTGTTTGCCTTGGCCCTGGCCGGAGCTTATCTGGTGCGTTTCGACTTCAACGTACCGCCGGACTACGTACGCCAATACCTGCGGGTTTTGCCCCTGGTGCTGGCCGTGAAGCTGCCTTTCTTTTTCCTCTTCGGCCAATACCGGGGCATGTGGCGCTATACCAGCGTGAACGACGCCCTGCGTCTGTTCCAGGTCACGGTGCTCCAGTCCCTGATGGTGGTGGCCGTCGTGGCCTACGTCTTCCGCTTCACCGGGTTTCCGCGCAGCGTGTTTCCTTTGGACTGGTTGTTCACGGCCGTGCTCACCAGCGGGCTGCGGCTGTCCATCCGCCTTGTCTTCGGCCTGACCGGATCGGGCGGACTGCGATTGTTGGGCGAGCGGCGCAACGTGCTGATCGTCGGAGCGGGACAGGCCGGAGAGACCGTCTCGCGCGAGCTGGCCGCCCATGCCCGGCTGGGCTACCGCCTGGTGGGGTTTGTGGACGACGACCCGGCCAAGCGGGGGCGCACCCTGCATGGCAAGGCGGTCCTGGGAGGCCTCGCGGAGCTGGAGGAACTGGTCGAGCAGCACAAGGTGGAAGAGATATTCATCGCGGTTTCACGGGCCACGGGCCAGGACATGCGGCGCATCGTGGAGGCCTGCAAAACCACGGGCCACAAGTACAAGATCCTGCCGGCCATGGCCGAGATCATGGATGGCCGGGTGGGCATCAAGCAGTTGCGCGACGTGGATTATCTCGACCTGCTGGGACGCAGCGAAGTGGAACTGGACAGCGGCCAGATCCGGGGCCTGCTCGAAGACCGCTGCGTGCTGGTCACGGGTTGCGGCGGCAGCATCGGCTCCGAACTTTGCCGCCAGATCGTGCGCTTCAAGCCGCGCAGACTGGTGCTGGTGGATGCTTCGGAATTCAATCTCTATCAGGTGCAGATGCGCCTGCATTGGGAACTGGGCTACACCGAGTACGTCACGGTCCTGGGCAGCGTCGCGGACGAGCCGCTCATGGAGCGGACCTTTGCCGCGTACCGGCCCGACGTGGTTTTCCATGCCGCGGCCTACAAGCACGTGCCCATGCTGGAGAACAACCCCTGGCAGGCCGTGGAGAACAACATTGTCGGCACGCACAGCCTGATGCGCGCGGCCGAGCGCCACAAGGTGGGCCGTTTCGTGATCGTGTCCACGGACAAGGCCGTACGCCCCACCAATGTCATGGGCGCGAGCAAGCGCGTCACCGAACTGCTGATGCGGGGATTTCAGGGGTCGGGCACGGTGTTCATGGCCGTTCGCTTCGGCAACGTGGTTGGCTCCAGCGGCTCGGTGGTGCCCCTGTTCCGCCGTCAGATAGAGATGGGCGGTCCCGTGACCGTGACTCATCCCGAAGTCACGCGCTATTTTATGAGTATTTCCGAGGCCACGCAGCTCATTCTTCAGGCCGGGACCATGGGCCGCCGTGGCGGTGAGATATTTATTTTGGACATGGGCGTACCTGTGCGCATCGCGGACATGGCCGAGGATCTGATCCGCCTTTCCGGCAAGGAACCGGGCAAGGACGTGGAGATCGTTTTCACGGGCCTGCGCGAGGGAGAGAAGCTCTACGAGGAGTTGATCACTGCGGGTGAGGACGTGGTGCGCACCGAGCATGACAAAATCCGCGTGCTCAAGGCCACCATGGAGCCGGAGCCCTGCGACTGCGTTGCCCTGGAGGAGCGCATTGCCGAACTGCGCCGTGCCGCCCTGACCCATGACGCCCCCGCCATCCGGGCCATTCTCCGCGAATTGGTGAGCGAGTACGTGCCAGCGGATTGACCTCTTTCGATTTTGTAGCGTCCTATCCTTCCTTCGGTTGCGGGTGGTCGTTTTTATGACCGGCCCGATCCATATTCCTTTCGTGTTGAACGATATCTTCGTGCTGCTGTTTTTTTCTTCTGAGGCGTTTTTTTGCGTGCCGGGAGAAATATTTTTATTCCTCTACTGCCCTTGCTAACGCTCTGAATCTGTAATAGAAACCGATGGTTGAAGCGATCGCGATCACGGTTTTATTTGTCTCTCCCCGACATTGTACGCAAATTATAACCTCAACAAGGCGACTTTCTTGAAGGAAATGGCTTGCGTAAAGGCCCGTGGTTGATTATCTTCGTAATAACTGCCTATTTTTACCTCGGCAAAGCAAAGTGCGGCGCCCTGGAAACGGCATTGAGCAAGGCATATGGAAGCTGAGATGAGTTCCGACTGTATCTTTTGCAAGATAGTGGCAGGCGAAATTCCTTGCGCCAGAATTTACGAAAGTGAGGACACCCTCGCTTTTCTGGATATTGCGCCGGTGAACGCCGGGCACGCCTTGGTGGTGCCCAAGAAACACTATGTCAATCTCTGGGAATTGCCCGAGAGCCTGGGAGCCGTGCTCCTGGCTGATTTGAAGCGGGTGTCGCAGGCCGTCATGGACGCAACCGGTGCGCACGGCCTGAATCTCGGCATGAACAACCACGCGGCCGCTGGCCAACTGGTGATGCACGCGCATTTCCATCTTATTCCGCGTTTTGAGGACGACGGTCTGACGCTCTGGAGCCAGACCCCGTACGCAAATCCGGACAAGATGAACGCTCTGGCGAATACAATCCGCGCATCGCTCAAGTGAGCGCTGAAACACACCTTTTGAGAGAACAGGAGGCAGGCGCATGACGCAGACTCTGACCAAAGCCGGAATCGTCGACTACATCTACGACCGTACCGACAAGAACCGGGCCGAGATCAAGGATCTGGTGGAGACCATCCTGGACATTATGAAGGACTCCATCAAAAAGGACCACGCACTTCTGGTCAGCGGCTTCGGCAAGTTCGAGGCCTATGACAAGAGGGCGCGCAAGGGCCGCAACCCGCAGACCAGCGCAACCATCACTCTGCCGCCGCGCAAGGTGGTGGTGTTCCGCCTGTCCCGGAAGTTCAGGGCTGAACTGAACCCGAGCTGAGCACGAACACGCCGGGATAATCGGGCCTGAGCCTGTCCATGGCTGCTGCTGCGGCTGCTGGATCGGCAAAGGCTCCGGCCTGCACGCGGTAGAAGCCGTCCGTGGGGTGGCGCTGTATGCGCGACTTCTCATACCCCGCACTGTAGAGCGCACTTAAAACGCGCTTGGCTGCTTCGCGGTCCTGGAAGGCCCCGACCTGGACATACCACGGCCCCTGTGTGGCCGTAGCTTGTGCATTGGCGCTCGCTGCTGCGGCAGCGGGCGTTTTTGCGTGCGCTGCTGTTTCCTGTGCCGGAGCCGCCACGGGCGCTACGGGAGTTGCCGGTTGCGCTTCGGCCGGCGCGGAAGGTGTCGGGGGTTCTGTCGCGCGGGGCGTTTCTGCCTTGGGGGCTGAAGAGGCCGTTGCCTGAGGGGTCGGGGCCGGAGAGGCTTCGGCCTGGGGGGCCGCAACCGGAGTCTTCGTCGTAGCGGCGGCAGCCGGAGCAGGAGTCGGGGCAGGCACTGTTGCCGGAGCCTGCGCGGTTTGGACCGGAGCCGCGTCGTTCGTGCTGAGGCGCAGCCGGACCTTGACGGGGTCGCTGCCCTCGATGCCTAATTTTTCTGCGGCGGCGCGGGAAAGGTCGATGATCCGTTTCGGGTTGTAGGGACCGCGGTCGTTGATGCGTACGATGGTGCTGCGTCCATTTGCCAGGTTGGTGACTTCGACCGTGCTGCCCAGGGGCAGGCTGCGGTGCGCCGCTGTCAACGCGTCCTTGTCGTAAGGTTCGCCGCTGGCCGTGGGCAGGCCGTGGAAATCATCCGCCATCCAGGAGGCCAGACCTTCGTCCGGGCCGACCACGTTCACGTCGCCCAGGGGCTTGATGGCGGCCTGAGGTGCGGAGACAGCCGGGGGTGCCTGCTTTGGCGCTGCTGCCGGAGCTGCCGTCTTGGGGGTTGTGGTTTCCGCCACGGGAGCGGGTGCCGCAGGAGGCAACGGTTCGTTCTGGGTCGGAACAGCGCGGTAGGCCATGGGCCGATTCAAATCAGCGGGCAACTGCTCGTCTTCCAGGTCGGCCTGCTGCACCGGAACCGGGGGCGCGGCAATGCGTGCGGCCTGTTCGGCACCGGTCGTGGCGGCCTGCGCCGTGGGTGCCTGTTTTGCAGGTGCAGCGGTCCGCGAGGCAGAAGAATCGATGTGCCGTTTGCCGCAGCCGAGGCTCAAGAGCAGGAGCAGGGCGCAGACCGCAACGCAACAATGTTTCAGAGAGAAAAGGGTACGCGACATGGTGGTTCCTTATCGCCGGAGTTGTTCTAGATTTTTTCTAGTGTAACGCAAAGCCGAAAACGTCGCAAGAGCCGTGTGGGCGCACGATTATTTGCGTCAGGTGCGGGTGCGGCTCAGGGCCAGGGCCAGGGCCGTGGTCAGCTTGACCAGTTCGGCGTTGCTGCAACGGATGGTGGCGGCCAGGCGTTGGCCCAGGAGCGTCAGGAGGTGGTTGCCGATCCGCGGTTCGTCCTGGGTCAGGGCAAAGAATCGGGCGCGGTCCGTGACCAGGAAACGTGAGTCTTCGATCAGCGTGACCGTGGCCGAGCGCAGGTCCTGGTCCAGCAGGCCGATTTCACCAAAGATGGGATAGCTGCTGCCATCCAGGGTGGCCAGGGTTTTTCTGGGATTGGCCGATTCGAACAGGGGCAGGTGCATGCCTGGGATGAGCATGGCTTTGGTTACGCGGACCTTGCCGCCCACGAGGATGAACAGTTCGTCGCCTTCGCTGCCTTCCTCGATGAGGTTGGCCCCGGCAGGCAGTTCGCGCAGATCGAAGATGGACTGGACTTTGCCCAGCCAGTCTTCCGGCAGGTTCTGGAACAGCGGGATTTGTGTCCAATCGATCGCGTTCATTTCCGGACTCCGGGTCCCTGCAAAAAGAGCAGGGCATCATAAGGGGCCAGGGCTTCGTCGTCGGGCGGATTGGGCAGGACGCGCGGTCCCTGGCTGCCCAGGCTGGTTTCCTGGCCCGAGGATTCGAACAGGCTGAGAATGAACGAGTCCAGGGCCGAGCTTTCGTCCAGCAGGTCCTGGAGCGAAACATCCGCGCCTTTGGAGCAGAGGGCCAGGGGCAGGCTTTGGTCCTGGGCGCGGACGCGCGCGACCATCTCTCCCCAGTTCTGCTCCCGCTCCTCCCTGGTCAGGGAGCGGAAACGCAGGAGCCGAGCTCCGCGCATGCCCAGCAGGGTCTGCACAAAGGCCCAGAGCGCCGGATCTTCGCCCACCATGCCCATCATGCGTGTGGCCAGCTCGCCGCGCACAAAGAGTTCGTTCACGCCGGTACGCAGCAGGTGTTCCCTGTTTTCCGGCAGGGCCACTTCGCCGTAGAGCGGCAGTTTCGGGGCCAGGGAACGCAGAGCCAAGGCCGCGTAGATGGTCTGCTGGTCTGCTTCGGCAGACTCCAGACCCTCGTGGCAGAGAAGATAGGCGACGCGCGCGTTCTGGGGCCGGGCCTTGTGGATGACGTTCTTCTGCGTGGGGTTGCCCCAGACAAAATGCAGCCGTTCGCCCAGGCCCAGGCTGAAACGCAATTCCTCGCGGGCTTCTTCGCCGAGATTGTTGATCAGCACCAGTTCCGAGTCCTGGTGCGTGTTGTCCTGGACAAGGCCTTCCACGAGGTTGGCGGCGAATTCGTTCCAGCCGACGATGAGGATATGGTTGTTGAGCTTCACTTCGAGCAGTCCCTTGCGTTTCTTGGCTTTGCGCTCCACCAGGAGGGAGGCCAGGTTGCCGGTGAAGGTGCTGACCAGCCCGATGCCGCTGATCATGACCAGGATGCCCATGAGCCTTCCGCCCGTGGTCTGGGGCACGATGTCCCCGTAGCCCACGGTGGTCAGGGTGACCACGCTCCACCAGAGGGCCGAGAACACGTTTGCCTGTTCGCTGTGACGCAGCTCGAAAAAATAGAAGCCCACGGTGGCTGCCAGCAGCAGGCCGAGGATGGCAGCCACGAGTTGGGCAAAGGGCGTGCGGAGCCAGGCCGGGAGTGTGATCATGCGGATTGGTCCCCTTGATGGCGGACCATAGCAGAGCCGGGAGCCGGAAACAATCGACGCCGGACGCAAAAAAAGGCGCCCTCCCTGCGGAGAGCGCCTTGTCTACTCAATTTCGGTTTGGCTAGAAGCCGTATCCGAGATTGGCGCGCATTTCAGCCGGGATAACGGCGTCAGCGCCGGGCTCGAGAGCCTTCCAGGGAGCACCGGCCATCTTGCGGTTTTCCTTGACTTCGTCAAGACCGAAAGCGCGGGGCACGGAGAAGCTCTGGCCAGGGTAGATCAGATCGGGGTTCTTGATCTGGTCACGGTTGGCCTTGTAGATCAGAGGCCACATGAACGGGTCGTTGTAGATCTGCTTGTATTCGGCGATCCACCACAGGCACTCGCCCTTTACAACACTGTGGCTGGTGGGAAGCTGAGCATAGTCCTGCTCATAGCGCTGCATGGGGGTCAGCACCTTGTCGACTTCCTGTTCCTTCACCACCACAGTCTCGGGCTCCGTCTTTACTTTCTTCGAACAGCCCCAGACAAAGACGAGGCTGAGGGCGATCGCAAACAAGATCATTTTCTTCATAGAATTCGCCTCCTCAATAGGGTAAGGAAATTAAACTATTACACACGAGTCAAGGGTCAAGAATCTATTCTAAGGCTCCAGTTATCAATAATTTTTTTTTCCTGCAAGACAATTTTCCCGTCCGGATGTATTTTGTGTGCTTCCGCCACGGCGGTCCGTGCCTGGTCCATCCAGCCCCCGAGCCGCAGGCTCCGCGAAGCCAGCACATACAACATCCAAGGCTGTTCGCCATAGATGCCACTCACAAGGTCACTGTACAAGTCACCAAAAACACGGCGCACCATGTCGTTCTGCGCAAAGATGAGCCGCGCCAGGAGTGCATTGTCGCTGTGGCGTGAAAGATAGACGGGCAGCAGCCGTTTGCACTGGTCGAGAATCACTCTGATGCGCGCGATTTCCCGGCGCATGGATTCCTCGGTTTGGGAAGGCAGGTCAAGGAGCTGTCCGGCCATGTGACGGCCGTTTGCGCCTTCCACCGCCATTTCCTTGAGCCACGGTGCATACGTCAGCTGTTGATAGGAGTCCTCCTTGAGCTTGATGCATTCATGAAAGATGTAGCCCAGCCCCCAGTCCATGAAGCGACCTTCGATAGGATCGTCCGGGTCGTTGCGGAAAACGTGGTGGGCCGTATCCTTGAGCCGCCAGAGAAGCCCTTTGAAACTTTCCTCGCCGATGAGTTCCTTGAGCTGCTCGAAATCCACGCAGCCCATGCGGTCATAGCGTTCGAACTCCTGGTCGAGGGAGCCGCACGCCTGGCAGAAGTTGCGGAACATGTCCCGCACGAATTCGGGACGTTTGGCCATGATCCACGCCTTGGACATCGGGCTCCTCCAACCGCAGTCAATACGGCATATTCAATCCGACTTCAACGGGGATACGCAGGCGGCGGACTGGTTTTTTTCAGCCCTCGTCAGGCCTGCCGAACTCCCGCGCCAGCCGCGCCAATTCGGCCAGCCGCTGATCCACGCGATGGTAGAGCGTTCCCGGGGGAAACTTGCCTTTCTTGTCTTTTTTGCCTGCGGGCAGGCCCGTGAGGATGGTCAGGGCTTCGCCGATGGTGCGCACCGGGTGGATGGAGAAGCGCCCTTGTTGCACTGCCTGGATCACGTCGTCCCGGAGCATCAGGTTCACGGCGTTGTCCTGGGGGAAAATCACGCCTTGGCGACCCGTGAGGCCGTGGCGGCAACAGACCTCGAAAAAGCCCTCGATTTTGCGGTTCACCCCGCCCACGGCCATGATCTCGCCGGACTGGCTCACCGCGCCGGTAAAGGCGTAGGACAGGTTGATGGGCGCACCCGAAAGGGCCGAGAGCAGCGCGGCCAGTTCCGCCCCCGAGGCCGAGTCGCCCTCGATGCCCGCGTAGCTCTGTTCGAAACAGAGGCTGCCGGTCATGACCAGGGGTTTGTCCTGGGCAAAGAGCCCCACAAGGTAGCTCTTGAGAATCATCATGCCCTTGGTGTGGATGGGGCCGCCCAACTGGGCTTCGCGCTCCAGATCGAGAATGCCGCCGTGGCCCACGCCCACAGTGCAGGAAATCTGGTGCGGCAGGCCGAATTCGTAGTCGCCGAAGAGCGTGACCGAGAGCCCGTTGCACCGGCCCACGGCATGGCCCGAGGTGGCCACCTTGATGACCTCCCGCTCGTATTCCCCCATGTATTCCTCTTCAAAGAGGTTGGAGCGGAAGTCCCGCGTGCCCACGGCCTCGCGCAGGTGCCCTGCGTCCACGATGTCCTTGTTGTCCAATTCGGCCAGGGCCGAGGCCTCGATCATGCGTTCGCGCACCAGGGGGAAGTGCAGGGAAAGTTTTTTCTGGTCTTCCACGATGCGCGAGGAGAAATCCACCAGACCGGCCAGGGCGTCCCGCGAAAAAGGCAGCAGCCCGGCCTCCTTGACGATACGTGCAAGCACCACCAGATAATGCCGGATATTGGGCATGGTCCGGGGGATGGTGGACTGCATGTGCGCCTTGAGCTTGAAGAACTTCTGGAAGCGGTCGTCGTGGTAGAGCAGGGCCTCGTAGTTCTCGTCCGTGCCGATGAGCACGATCTTCAGGTCCAGGGGGATCGGGTCCGGTTCGATGGTTTTGGTGCGCACCTGTTCCTGATCCACGGGGTCTTCAATGCTGGAATGCCGCGCCCTGAGCGCCCGCAGCAACCCTTCCCAGGAGGAGGGGCTGGAGAGCAGGTCCTCGGTGTTCAGGAGCAGGAAGCCGTGGTTGGCCTTTTGCAGCGAGCCGGCGCGGATCAAAGTGTGGTCCGTGTAGAGCGCGCCCAGTTCGGCCTCGCGCTCGATGCTGCCGAGCAGATTGAACGTGGTGGGATGGTTTTCCACGATGACCGGCGCGCCCTTGGTGCGGGAATTGTCCACAAAGAGGTTGACCTCGAAACGCGAGAAATAGTCGTCCCCGGACTGGCTGTCCGGAAGGGTTTGCGGCCCTTCCTTGGTCAGAAACTGGTCCACGTTTTCCACGAGGTCTTCTTCGGCAGCGGCCAGGTAGGCCCGGATCTTCTCGTGCTTTCCGAATTCCTGCACCAGGGGTTGGATGTGCTCGATCAGGGCTTCGCGGGCAATGCTGCGGTTCAGCTCCAGCTCGTCGCGTTTGAGCTCCTTTTCGTTCTGGTTGATCTGGCGCAGATAGGTGCCGATCTCGGAAAGCAGGGCGTCGCCCTCGCGTTTGAGCCGAGTGCGTTCCTTTTTGGGGAGCTTTTCAAAGGCCTTGTCGTCCAGGACCTCGCCGTCGACCAGGGGCGAGAGGGTCAGTGCGCCGCTTTCGTCCATTTCGAGGCGGAAGTTTTTTTCCGCGGCAGTGCCTTCCATGCGCGAGAAGAGTTCGTCGCGTCGCCGGTTCGAGGCCTTGAACAGGGCCTCGTGCTGCTTGTGGTAGCTGTCGCGCTCGAAGCGGGCCGGCAGGTCCGTGCGGATCTGGGCCACGGATTTGGCCATGGCGCTCTTGAAGGCTCTGCCGCGTCCTGCGGGCAGGTCCACGGCCACGGGCTTGTCCAGATCCTCGAAGTTGTGAAGATAGAGCCAGTCCGGCGGAGTAGGAGCCTTCAGGGCGGCCGGGCGCAGGTGGTCCTTGACGAAATAGGTCCGGCCAAGATTGGCATCGCCGGCCAGATAGATATTGTATTCGTTGCCGCGGATGCGCAAGGCCAGCTCCAGGGCCTGGATGGCCCGGGGCTGAAATTTGGAATAGCCGTTGCGCGCCGGGATGTCCCGGCTGTCGGCATAGGGTATCTTGACCGGGTCCAGGGCTGCCCGCAGGCGTCCTGCATCAAGGGCCTTGGCCCCTGGTCCGGAACTGGAAGCGTTCTGTTTTTTCATGGTGGTTGCTCGCTTGAGAATATTTCCGGGGGTCGGCCCGGAAAGGAGACAGTAAGTGCTTTGCCCGGGTTTGTCACGAGGGCGGCGCTGTCCTGTTCCGCAGGAAAAGCGCATTGCGGCTTGAACTCCTGAAGGGCTGCTGATAACTCGGAGGCATGGACGATCAAGCCATAGCCGTGGGAGGCCCCAGGGAAAAGGAACGCAAGCGCAGGCGTCGCGAGCTGGTCATTGCCCTGGCCGGCGTGGTGCTGGTGGCGGTGATCACCTTTATCCAGCTGAAATATATGGGTCAGGACTCCTATCTTTTCCTGGGCCTGTTCAACCTCAACTTCATTCTGCTGCTTCTGGTCCTGTTCATTGTCATGCGCAACGCGGTCAAGCTGCTTCTGGAGCGCCGCCGCAAGGTGCTTGGTTCGCGGCTGCGAACGCGCATGGTCATGGCCTTTGTGCTGCTCTCCCTGATTCCGACCACCCTGATGTTTCTGGTGTCCATCAAGTTCGTGCAAACCTCGGTGGACTATTGGTTCAAGGTCCAGGTCGAGGACAGCATGGAGCAGGCCTTGAGCCTTTCGGAGACTTTCTATCGCAACAGCCATGAGCGGCTGGCCCATCAGGCCGAGGTGCTGGAAAAGGCCGTGCGCGAGCGCGAGTTCCGTTGGGGCGGCAAGGCCATGGAGGCCTTTGTTCAGGAAAAGTACGACGAGTGGGGCTTGAATCTGCTCGGCGTGGTCGATGCGGACGGAAAATATGTGAACCTTGTCCGGGATCAGCGCGTGCGCCGGGCCTGGGGAGCCATTGAAGGGGAGATCCGCCGCCGCTATCAGGTGGCGCCGGAGTCGGCCTTTCTGCTCAAGGGCGGGGGCGTGGATTATGTGGTGGTCTACCGCCCCGTGGACGAGGGGCGCTCGGGCTATTTGGTTTTGGCCGACAATCTGGGCTGGGACGTGCATGAAAAGCTGCGGCAGGTCATCAACGGCCTGAACGAGTACCAGAAGCTCAAAAATCTCAAGAGCCCCTGGAAAACGACCTTGTACATGACCCTCGGGGTCATGACATCGCTGATCATCCTGGGGGCGGTCTGGTTCGGGTTCCGGCTGGCCAAGGAGCTTTCCGCGCCCATCCAGGCCCTGGCCGTGGGCACGGAACGCGTGGCGCGCGGGGATCTTTCGGTCCGGCTGGAAGACCGTTCCGACGACGAATTGGGCTTTCTGGTCAAGTCCTTCAACTCCATGATCGACGATCTGCGCGAGAGCCGCGCCCGGCTGGACACGTACAACCGCCGCCTCTCCCTGCAAAACCGCGAGCTGGAGCGGCGTGGCCGTTACATCGAGGCCGTGCTCGACAACGTCACCTCCGGCGTGGTGACCATGGACCAGGAAGGCAAGGTCGGGACCATGAACCGGGCCGCCGAAGAAATGCTCGGTCTTTCCGCCCGGGAAGTCATCGGCAGGAAACCGCTCATGTTCTTGCAGGGCGAGTTCGCGGACATGCTGCGCCAGGCCCGCGAGCAGATGGAGGCCGACCCGCAGTCCCTGTGGCAGCGCCAGTTGGAGTTGCGGACCAAGAGTTCCCCGTCCAAGTTTTTTGTCAGTGTGGTTTCCTTGCGGGCCAAGGATGGCGAAGCCTACGGCATCGTGGCCGTGTTCGAGGACATCACCGAGCTGGAAAAAGTGCAGCGCATGGCGGCCTGGCGCGAGGTGGCCCGGCGCATCGCCCATGAGATCAAGAATCCGCTCACGCCCATCAAGCTGTCGGCCCAGCGCCTGCAGCGCCGCTATGGCGGGGACAAGGCCGACAAGACATTCGAGGAGTGCACCGAACTGATCGTGCGTCAGGTGGAGCGCATCCAGCAGATGGTCACGCAGTTTTCCGCCTATGCCAAGCTGCCCGAAGTCTCTCCCCAGCCGGATGATCTGGGCGCGCTTCTTGAAGAGGTCGTGGCCATGTTTTCCAATACCCATCGGGCCGTGCGCTGGAGTCTGGATATGGACCCGGATATTCCTCCCTTTCCTTTTGACCGTGAAGCCATGCGCCGGGTGTTCATCAATCTGCTGAGCAACGCCGCGGAAGTGCTTGCCGGGCGCAAGGACGGGCGGGTGGAAGTGCGAGCCGAACGGGATCGGGAACGAAACCGGATCATGATTAGCGTTCAGGACAACGGGCCGGGGCTTTCCAAAGAGGAGGCCGCGAGGCTGTTCGAACCGTATTTTTCGCGCAAGAAGGGCGGCACGGGCCTGGGTCTGGCCATTGTGCGTTCCGTGGTGGGGGACCACCAGGGCGTGGTGTGGGCTGCGTCGCGTCCCGAGGGCGGCAGCGAGTTCGTCGTGGAATTGCCGGAACGGCCATAAAAAAAAGGCCGCTCCCAAAGGAACGGCCCGTTTGTCCGGTGGTCCGGCCTAGGCTGCGGTGCCCAGCTTTTCAAGTTCTTCTTCGTAGAGCAGCTTGCTGACATCCAACAGAATTTTCACGTCGTCGCCGATCTTGCCCATGCCCTTGATGAACCGGCTTCCCTTGCCCTTGGAAACCTGGGGCGGGGGAGAGACGTGTGCTTCGGGGATGTCGGCCACTTCGTTGACCGTGTCCACGACGAGGCCGATGGAGGTGTCGTTGATGCGCACCACGATGACGCAGGTGCGATCGTCGTATTCGCGGGGCTTCATGTTGAAGCGGGTGCGAACGTCCATGACCGGGATGACCTGGCCGCGAAGATTGATGACTCCCTTGACGAAGTCAGGCATATCGGGGACTTCGGTAATCCTCTGGATACCGACGATTTCAATCACGAATCGGATGTCCAGGCCGTAGTCTTCGTTTCCCAGATGGAAGGTGAGGTACTTGTCCTTTTGGGAGTCACCGTCTTCATCATCCAGGAATTCATCTTCCATGGTGTTGTCGAGCTTGTCTTCGGACATGTTGGCCCTCCTCTGGATTGATGCTTAATGTGTCATATCGGGGTATGTTCAATTACAAAGCATGATAATGAAAGTAGCCAAGGGAAGCAAGACGATAAACATCATGTTTTGTCAATTATCATTGGAGGGGTAAATGCTCACGCTCATTTTAGGCGGAACCGGCTTTATCGG
>JAZHDD010000068.1:0-9706 GCA_036541255.1 Desulfovibrionaceae bacterium
TACAATCCCCTTTGGCTTACTTCGGTCATAGCTTACTCCCAACTGTTTTTCCCGCTCACCACGACAGTATATCTCCCTCCTTTCACAACACAAAAAACCGGTGCGGGGGCGACCCGCACCGGCTGGTTAGTGTTAACGGCGTGATGAGACTAGCTGATTATGTGCTTCACCGGGCTGCCCAGTTTGGCTAGGAATTGCTTCCGGGTCATGGGGCCCGCGGGCACGGAGGACGCATCCGCGGACAGGTACTTGTAGTAGGCGTCCGCATTGGTCTGTACCAGGTAGATGACCCGCACCGAGTCAGCGTCAATGAGCTCCGCGTTGGGGAACTTCACCTTGGCCTTGGCCAGGCGCTCCTCGCCCAGAGCGAGCATGTCCTCGCGGTCGCCGAAGTTCATGGCCCCGGTGGGACAGGTCTGCACACAGGCGGGCAACTTACCTGCCTGGACGCGATCAATACACATGTCGCACTTGACCACGAGCCCGCTCTTTTCGTCGATGCGCGGGATGTTGTAGGGGCAGATGTCGGCGAAGCCCGCCTTGTCCTTTTCCTTGGTCATGAGGTCCGTGTACACGACCGCACCAGTCTTCTCGTCATGGACGATGGAACCCGGAACGGTCATGGCATCCAGGCACGGAGGCTCGACGCAGTGGCGGCATTGTTCCGGGAAGAACAGCCATTGCAGCTTTCCTTCGGTTTCCACTTCGCTGAAGCGGACCAGCTTCAGGGTGCTCCCAGACAAATCCGCAGGGTTTTGGTATGATCCCCAGTTCTTCGTCTTTTCCGCCGGGAGTTTTTTCCATTGCTTGCAGGCCACCTGGCAGCCTCGGCAAGCTGTGCATTTGGTCAGATCAATCAAGAAGGTCTTTCCTTTCATTGTGTGCTCCTTACAGCTTGCGGACGTTGGCGACAAAGGCCTTGGTTTCGGGAATGCCGGTATTGGGATCGCCCACGGCTGGGGTCAGCAGGTTGGCCGAATCGCCGCCACTTCCATCATGCGGCATCTGCCAGCCGAAGCACCAAGGCAAGCCGATCTGGTATGTCTTTTGCCCCATAACCTGCAACGGATGCATGCGTTTAGTCACGATGGCCACGGCCCAGAGGCTGCCGCGTGCGCTCTCCACGAGCACCTTCTCGCCATTTTCAATGCCCTTCTGCTGTGCCAGTTCAGGGCACAGCTCGACGAACATTTGCGGCATCGCTTCCAGTAGCCAGGGCGTGTGACGCGTCATGAGGCCAGTCTGCCAATGCTCGGTCACGCGATACGTGGTCGCCACATACGGGTACTTCGGGTCAGCCACGGCCATATATTCTTCGGCAAAGCGAAGGGCAGTGGGGTTGTTGAGTTGACCGGAGAAGCTATGGCTCTTGAACGGAGTCTCCATGGGCTCGTAGTGTTCCGGGAAAGGCCCGTCCTGCCGCCCCGGTCCGAAAATGTGGCCATGGCCGTGGGGCTGCATGATGAACGCATATTTGGTTCCGGGAGCCCAGCCGCCATCGGGAACGTCGCCGATCCACTTGGCGCCGTCCCATTGGACGACCGGCTTTTGCGGGGCATACGGACGGCCCGTGTTGTCGCAGGATGCACGGTTGTAGATGATCCGGCGGTTCACAGGCCAGCACCATGTCCAGTTGGGGAAGAGACCGATTTTCGCCTGCTCCGGCGTCTGTTCCGTTCCCCTTCGGGCGGCCATGTTTCCGCTTTCTGTGTAAGAGTTGCAATACAGCCAGTTGCCGGCGCAGGTGGAACCGTCGTCCTGGAGGAACGCGAAGCTGGGGACCAGGGTTCCCTTTTTGTAAGTCTTGTCCTTGATGGTCACGTCACGCAGGAAGTAGCCGTTGATCAGCTTGGCCACCTTGTGCGAACTGAATTCGCCACCGTCCTTCCACATGTCCACCGATAGGTTCATGATCGGCTCAGGAAGTGCCCCGCCTTCCTTGGCATACAGCTTGCGGATGTCTTCAAACAGCTCGGTCATGATGTGGCCGTCGGATTTGGTCTCGCCCCACGGCTCCGGCCCCTGATAACGCCATTGCATCCAGCGACCCGAGTTGGTGATGGAGCCTTCCTTCTCAATAGACACGGCGCAGGGCAGGAAGAAGACTTCGGTCTTTACCTTCTTTGCATCTACGCCAGGACCGCGCCAGAAGGAGCCTGTCTCGTTGTCGAAGATGTTGACGTTCACCATCCAGTCAAGGTTGGCCATGGCCTTCCTGTTCTTGTCGGCATTGGCTCCGCCGCAGGCAGGGTTCATGCCCCAGGCAAAGAATCCATCGAATTCGTTTTTCGACATGGCATTGAACAGTTGCAGCCATGTGTAGGTTTTGCCGTCTTCGGCTTTGGGCAACCACTTGTAGGACTCTTCGGTCGGTGCTTCCGGGTACATCGCCTTCAGGTAGCTTGAGAAGTACTTGGGGTAGTTCTGCCACCAAGCGGCACTTTTGGGGTCCTTTGCACCGTCCAGATGAGGCTTGCTCTTCGCGTCCACATAGGTTTTGTAGTTGTCCAGTGCCGCGTTCGGGGTTCCCAGGTAGCCCGGCAGGATGTGCCATAACAGACAGTGGTCCGTGGACCCTTGAACGTTGGATTCGCCGCGAAGCGCGTTGACGCCACCGCCAGCCATGCCGATGTTGCCAAGAAGCAGCTGGGCAATGGCCATGGAACGGATATACTGCACACCTACGGTATGTTGCGTCCAGCCCATGGCGTACATGATCGTACCTGCCTTGTCGGGCTTTCCGGTTGCCGAGTAGAGCTTGTAGAATTCCAAAAGGGCGTCTTTGTCGCCGCCCGAAACGTCCACTACCTTGTCGATGGTATAGCGTTCGTAGTGTTTCTTGAGGAGGTTGATGACGCAACGGGGATGCTTCATCGTCGGGTCTTTCTTCGGCAATCCGTCAGCGTCCTTCTCGAACGCCCACTGCGACTTGTCATAGGAGCCCGCATAGTCGGCCTCGGCACCGTTTTTCTTGTAGCCGGTGAACAGCCCGTCTTCAAAGCCGAACTTTTCGCCGACGATGAAGGAAGCGTTGGTGTGGCTGAGAACGTAGTCCTTTTGGATCAGGTCGTTGTCAAGGATGTATTTGATGAGCCCGCCGATGACCGCGATGTCGCTACCTGCCCTGATTTGACAGTACAGATCCGCCTTGGATGACGTGCGGGTGAAGCGGGGATCGATGCTGATGAGCTTTGCCCCCTTTTCCATGGCCTTGGTGACCCATTTGAAGGATATAGGATGGTTTTCTGCCGCGTTGCTGCCCATGATCAGAATGCAGTCGCTGTTGGCGATGTCGTTCCAGTGGTTGGTCATGGCACCCCGGCCAAAGGATTCGGCAAGTGCGGCAACAGTGGAACTGTGGCAGATGCGCGCCTGATGCTCGATGTAGACCAGTCCGAGCGATCTCAGGATCGCCTGATACGGCCAGCACTCTTCGTTGTCTATGGCGGCGGAGCCGACCGAAGCGATGCCGTTGCAGCGGTTGACGACCTGTCCCTTGGCGTTCTTTACGGTGAAGCTGGCGTCACGAGTTTTCTTGACCCGCTTGGCGATCTCTCCGAGAGCCCAATCCCAGGAGACCTCTTTCCACTCCGTGCTGTAGGGGGCGCGGTACAGGGGGCGTTTTGGCCGCTCTTCGTTTTCGCCGAGTTGCCAGATGGACGCGCCCTTGGCGCAGAGTGCGCCTTCGTTGATGGGGTGATCAGGATCACCTTCCGTGTTGATGGCCCGTTTTGTTTTCAGATCGGTGTTGACGATCAGGCCGCAACCCACGGCGCAATAGGGACAAATGCTTGTGGTTTGCTTGCTCCACTTCGGCTTGAGCATGGTGATTCGATCCGCAGCGTACGCCTTGGTTTCGAATCCCAGGCCGCAGAACGCCGACGACACGGCGGTTGCTGCTGCCAGTTGGAGAAAGTTTCTTCTGTTGAGTTTCATACCCACTCCTTTGGTTTGTTGGTCATCCAGCTCTTGTTTCCCGCCCCAGGCGGCATTGCAGCGCGTAGCCATAAGTCTTGACGAGCGGGGGGATCGGTCGTTCCAGAACAGAAACAACCCCCCATCTGGGTCGAAGACATAGGGCAACTGCCGCCACTGCTTCCAGGACGTGGCCGAGGCCCGAAAACGGGACACAGTCGGCCGCATGGATGGACGACGACGTGTTAGGCGTTGAAATGGACATCAATTCCTCCATTGACGGTATGGCGAATCCCGCGAATGCGGGCTGCTCTCAGGGAATGCGAAAAGGGCCGCCCACTAGGGCGACTCAAGAAGGGGACCGCTGGTCCCAAATGTGGAAGGAAAGGCGAAAGGGCGTCAGCAGAGGCCCATACGGGCGGAAAGTGCTGCGTATGGCATGCGAGTGCTCTTTTGAGCAGGGGTCGGAGGGAACCAAGCCTGGTACCCATGCGGTCCCCTTCAGAGCTGCCGGACCAGGAGTCCTGGCCCGACGAGATGTATTGTGAAAACTCTGTGCATTCGCTCCCTCAAACGGTGTACGATCAGGAAAGATTGTGGCCGGATTATCCGGCCCGGTGCCTGTCCCTTGTTTGTCCCAGGCAGCAGCACCGTACTTCCAGTATCAGTCGGTTTTTTAAACCCTGATCGCTTTTCTCACAGGCAGAAAAAGGAGGCAATGGAACAGAACAATACAATGATTTCACACTATTATGTGATTATAGACATAATATATTGGTGTTGATAGATGAAGGTGATAGCTACGCTGAAGCTCTTAATACATATGGATCGAGCGGTGCTGTCTGGCCCGATGAAAGGCGGGGGCAATTGGCTGAGCTGTCCCTATAATCTCGGTTCACCGCCAACCTGAGAATTCCAGCCTGCACCCAGCCTGTAGCCCACCTGTATACCAGACCACGCAAAAAGGGACTCAACCTGCGCTCAATAATGAGCTAACATGTTGAATCCCTTATATTCTGTGGAGCCAGGAATGAGACTTGAACTCACGACCTACTGATTACGAATCAGTTGCTCTACCAACTGAGCTATCCTGGCCTTTGGGGAAGATTCTTTTATAGGATGGAGCCTGCTCCGGTCAAGGGTCAAATGTTCAGATCGAGCCGGAAACCGGCAGCTTCGGCCTCGTCCCGCACCTCAAGGTACTCCTGATGCAGGTTTTGCAGCAATTCGGCAGCGCGCGCGGCATCGTTGTTTCTGGCCGACAGTTCCAGTTCCCGGGCCAATTCGCTGCAGGGAAATGCGCCGATGCTCTTGGCCGTGCTTTTCATGGTGTGCGCATGGCGGCTCAGCTCTCCCATCTGCCCCTGTTCCAGGGCATCTCTGGCCATGATGAAACGTCGGGCGGCTTCTCTCATGGCCGAGGCCAGAATGGCCGCATAGGTTGTTTCGTCGATGCCCAGATGTTCCTGGGCCGTGAACCGGTCCAGGTGCAAGGAGCCCTCGGGGCGGTGGATTGTTGCGCTCATGATTGCGTCCGCCGGAGATCGTTGCGCTCCTGATCCGCGGAGCGTCAGTGCATGCTAGTCTTTTTGGCCTGTTGGTGCAATGCCGATGGAAAGCGGGCCGAGCAGGGTTCTTTCTTCACGTCGCAAGGGCAGGATGCAGCCTAGGGAAGTGGCTCCGGGTCATTCTCCTGGGCCGGGTTTTTGGCCGCTTCCGAGAGTTCGCGCGGCAGGCGCACCGTGAACAGCGAGCCCTGGCCGAGTTCGGATTCGACCTCGATGGAGCCGCCGTGCTGCTCCACGATCTGATGGGACATGAACAGCCCCAGGCCCGTGCCCCGGTCCCCCTTGGACGAAAAGAACAGGCTGAAGAGCTTGCCGCGGGTTTCCTGGTCCATGCCCATGCCGTTGTCGCGGATGGCGAAAAGCACGTCGCCGTTTTCGCGCCGCACGGAAAAATGAATGGTGTGGCTCTTGCCGTTGCGGTTGCGGTCGCGGTCCATGAGGCAGGCGTCCACGGCGTTTTCCAGCAGGTTTACCAGGGCGGAGCTGACAATGCCCGGATCGACCTCGAACTGCCCCACGGTGGGGTCGAAGTCGCGCACCAGCTCAATGCCGTTGTCGCGGCTTTTGGCTTCGGCCACGTCTGCCACCTGCTGGGCCATTTCCAGGGCGTCCACGCTCTGCCAGCGCAGGTCGCGCTTCTTGGCGTAGTAGAGGATGTCCAGGACCATGCTGCGGATGCGGCCCACCATCTGGCGAACCACCTTCCAGCCTGCCTGAACCTGTTTTTCGTTACCCTTCTTGAAGCCCGAGTCCACACGGTAGATGCCGCCGTCCAGGGCCGTGAGCAGCCCCTTGACCCCGTGCGAAACCGTGCCGAGCAGCAGGCCGAGGTTCGTGAGATGGTCCTGAAGCCTGCGAATCTGGGTAATGTCCGTGGAAAGCTCCATGACCTGGGCCACCTTGCCGTCCGGTCCGGGAATGGGCGCGGTCTGGACCAGCACGTTGACCTGGTTGCCCGAAAGGGTGGTCACGACCTCTTCGGACTCGTGGCTGAGTCCGTCCTCAAAGGTTTTGGCTACGGGACAGTCGCGACAGGGCTCGTTGCGGCCCTTGAAAACAGCGTGGCAGAGCTGGCCGGGCTTGTCTCCGAAATCCTCCTGGAAGCGCTTATTGGTTTCCAGAAGCTGAAAATTCTTGTCCTGCACCGTTATATAGCAGGGCACGGCGTCAAAGAGGTGCCGGAAGCGTTCGCGGGATTGACGCAGCTCTTCCTGGAGCCGGTTGACTTCCTGTACGTCCACGGAAATTTCCAGGACCAACTCCACGTCCGCGTCTTCTCCGACGCCCTTGATGGGCGCGGTATGCACGATGACCGGAATCTCGGAATCGTCCTTGCCGATGAGCAATTCCTTGCTGCGCTGGCCCTTGCCCGTGCGAAAGGTCTTGCCCACCGGGCATTCTTCGTCGTCGGGCTTGCGGTCGCAGTAGATGTCCCAGCTGTTGGCGCCGACCTTGTCGCCCAGGCGTTCGCGGTAGTGGTGGTTGATGGCGATGATCTCAAGATAGGCGTTGTGTACGGACACGAGGCAGGGCAGCTCGTTGAAGATGGAATCGCCCGTGTCCATGTCCGAGGTCAGCTTGCCCATGGCCTCGGTCAGGCCTTCCAGGACCTGCCTGGCGGCCAGACGCCGTTCTGCCTGGAGCAGCTTGGCGGATTTCTCCTCCACGAGCCGTTCCAGGTTTTCAGTGTGCTCGCGCAGTTGCCGCCGCAGACCGATGCGGTCCTCGGCGCGTTTGAGCGCCACTTCCAGGGCGTCGTGGTTGATGGGCTTGGTGATGAAGTCCGTGGCGTCGAGCTTGAGGCTGGCCACGGCCAGATTCATGTCGCCATGGCCGGTGATCATGATCACTTCGGTTTCAGGCTCCATGTCCTTGATGCGTTGGAGCAGCTCCAGGCCGTCCATGCCCGGCATTTTGATGTCCGTGAGCACCACGGGCGGACGCAATGCCGCGAACTTCTCCAGGGCCTGTTCGGCGCTGGAAGCGGAGTGGACCTCGTAGCCGATATCCGTGAGCGAGATGCCCAGAACGCGGCGCAGTCCGTCTTCGTCATCCACCAGAAGAAGTTGTTTGTTCATGGTCCTGTTTGCCTGGAATTACGCGTGGCAGAAGAGCGGGCGGCGCGTTGAGACAGGGAGAATGCGCGCCGCCCACGAAAGAAAATACCCTTTCGGCGTTAGCCGATGGCGTCCTGGACGATCTTCAGCACCTTGTCCGGGTCAAAGGGCTTGTTCACGGTGGCCACGGCCTTCTTGATGGCCAGGTGGATGCCGGAAAGACCGCTGATGACGATAACCGGGGTGTCCTTCAGCTCGGGATCCTGGTTGAACTTGCGATAGAAGCGCGGACCCCATTCGTCGGGCATTTCCAGGTCCAGGGTGATCAGGTCGGGTTTTTCGTCCTTCATGACCACCAAGGCTTCCACGCCGTCCGTGGCGGAACAGGTCTCGTAGCCGTTGTCCTCAAACAGGGTGACGAGGTAGTCCACGATGTTCTGATCGTCGTCGACGACCATGATCTTCTTGTTCATCTTGGCCTCCATTCAAAGGGTCGCATAGTTAGTTCGGCGTTTCCGGTCCGGGATTCGCGCCGTCGAGCAATTCGGCGGCCAGCCGGACCAGTCGGCCAGGGTTCGGGGGCTTTTCCTCATAGGCCGCAGGCTCCGGGAGTTCCTCTCCCCGCCCCGCGGCCATCATCTTCAGCGAATGCAGAAAGGTTCTCGCTTCCACTGCCGAGACCATGATCACCGGGATGCGGCGCAATTCCGGGTCCAGTTGCAGTCCCTGGTACATGGTCACGCCGCCTTCGCCGGGCATCATCAGGTCCAGGGTGATCAGGTCGGGCCGCAGCTCGCGGGCCAGCTCCAGGCCTTTTTTCCCGTTCGGGGCCGCCATGACTTCGTATCCGGCGGTTTCAAAGGCCGTGGTCAGAAAGATGCGCAAATGCATCTCGTCATCGACCACAAGCACCTTTCTGCGTTCCATTGTCGCTCCGGGACCGTCAGTCGCTGACCTTGTCCGGGTGGTTCACGCTGGCCACGGGACAGGGCGCGCGCAGCACGACTTCCTCGACCGTGGAACCGAATTCGGCCTCGTCCGGGTTGGCGTACTGGCGGGCGTGGTGGGCCATGACAATGAGGTCGGCCTGCTTGTCACGGGCATACTTGAGAATCTCCACATAGGGAGTGCCTTCCCAGATAGCCACTTCGTAATTGTCGAAGTCGCCCATCTTGTGCAGGTACTTTTCCTTGATCTTTTGCTGGGCCTGGGCCACGCGCTGTTCGATCTCGGCCTGGGTCGGAGCCTTGCCGCCCGCATACGCGGCGGAAAGGTCGTAGGCGTGGAAGATGTACAGGCGTGCGCCCACGGCCTCGGCCGACTTGAGCGCGTAGAGGAAGGCCGAGTCCGCGGCCTTGGAAAAGTCCGTGGCCACCACGATATTGGAAAAGAGCTTCCAGCAGGTGGTGCAGGGACGGGAAATGATGGCCACAGGGCAGCGGGCGTTCTTGGCGACCTTACGCAGGGTTTCGCCGGCCACGCCGCGGTAGCGGGTGGAGGTCACGTCCTCGTTGCGGGTGTTGGAGCCCATGACGATCAGGTCGGAACCTTCGGCGCGGGCCTGGCGCAGGATCTCGCGGTAGGGCACGCCCACGGCGGTTTCGATGCGCACGTTGACCTGGTCGGAAAGCTCTTCGTAGTAGGTCTTGATCTCTTCCTTGACCAGAGAGATGTAGTTGTCGTCGTACATCTCCTCCAGCTCACCGGTCTTCACGTCCGTTACCTGGGTGGAAAAGCCCCGGCTGGGCACGCCCAGGACGTGGAAAACAACCAGTTCCGCATCGTATTTCATGGCCATGTCGAAGGCCACCTTGGCTGCGTTGTCGCAGGCGGGAGAGGCCGTCGTGGCGAAAAGAATCTTCTTGTAGTACATGCTACCTCCCAATTTTGCATTGCATGGGGGTTCCATGGAAGCCCAGCTCCCAGGTGACGCCCTCGATGAACTCGAAGAGGCTGTACACGGTCTCGAACTCGAAGGTGTCCACCTTGTCCCCGAGGACCACATGGCGCAGCGGGCCAAGGCCCAGGGGCGTGTCCAGGAGGTCTTCCAGCTGGATGAAGCGGATCTCGCCGCGGCCTTCGGGGCCGATTCCCGCGAGCGTGGTGTAGATTTCCATCCGGGGCTTGCCCGGAAAGCCGATCATTTCCACGGTACGCGAGAGCTCC
>JAZHDD010000069.1:0-9703 GCA_036541255.1 Desulfovibrionaceae bacterium
GTGGTTCGCCCACTCTATCGCGTACTCGAATTCCTCAAGGAAGTGGCAGCCGGTGATTTTACCCGCCGCCTGCACGACGACCGCAAGGATGAAATCGGCCAGATATTCAATGCGCTGGACAGCACGGCAGACACATTGGAGGCCAAGGCCGACCTGGCTTCCAGTATCGCCAACAGCGACCTGACACGTGACGTGCACCTGGCGTCCAACCATGACGCACTGGGCAAGGCACTCAAGTCCATGACCGACAACCTGAACCAGATCATCCACCAGGTGAACACGGCCGCCATGCAGATCGACGCGGGATCGGATCAGGTCTCCAGTTCCAGTCAGGCCTTGTCGCAAGGCGCCACGCAGCAGGCCGCGTCCCTGGAGGAAATCACCAGCTCCATGACCGAAATCGCCTCCCAGACCAAAGCCAACGCCGAAAACGCCAACCAGGCCAACCAGCTCTCGACCCAGGCCAGGGACATCGCCGACAGCGGGCAAAAACAGATGCAGGACATGGTCGAGGCCATGAAGGAAATCAACGATTCCAGCCAGGCCATCGGCAGGATCATCAAGGTCATCGACGAAATCGCCTTCCAGACCAATCTGCTGGCCCTGAACGCCGCAGTGGAAGCGGCCCGCGCCGGGCGCCACGGCAAAGGCTTCGCGGTCGTGGCCGAAGAAGTGCGCAATCTGGCCTCGCGCAGCGCCAAGGCAGCCCAGGAAACCACTCAGCTTATCGAAAGCTCAGCAGGAAAAGTGGCCAAGGGTTCGGAAATCGCCGACCGTACCGCCGAATCCCTGGAACAGATTGTAGGCGCTTCGGCCAAGGTGGCGGATCTGGTCGCGGAAATCGCCGCCGCATCCAACGAGCAGGCCGAGGGCGTCTCCCAAATCAACACCGGTCTTTCCCAGGTGGACCAAGTTACGCAGCAGAATACGGCCAGCGCCGAGGAAACCGCTTCGGCAGCCGAAGAGCTTTCGTCCCAAGCCGCGCATCTGCGCGCCACCCTGCGCCGTTTCCGCCTCAAGGGACAGGAACAGGAGCGCCAGATTACCGTGCAGTCGGCACCCCGCAAGCCCCTGCCTCAGGCGACCGCTCCCCGCAAGGCAGCCAAACCCGCGGACAAAGGAACCACTCCGAAGGCTGCCAAAGCACCAAAGGACGCCTGGGGAGAAACGCCCGCCCAGACGCAGGGAAAACAAATACAGCCGGAAGACATCATCTCCCTGGATGACAACGAATTCGGCCGCTACTAGGCCGAGCCACCATTCGCATGAAGAACGCCCCGGCACTGTCGGGGCGTTCTTGCCTTTACCAACGGAGCACAAGGGCCGGTTGCCTTTTTCCCCGGAATCACTTACCCCATGGCCTTGTCAACCAAGGAGCGCCGATGTCTTCTGCGGGTCTTTTCAGCCGACTCTACAATCTGCTGCTGGCAGCAGTCGTCTTTCTGCTTTTTTTCTGTTTGCTGGAACTTGGTGCCCGCGCCTATCTGATGACCACTACCGGATTCGATGTCCGGGCCCTGCTCTACGGCGCTGGTGAAGACTATCTGACCATCCACAGCCTGACCTCGGCCTCCTTTGACGACCCCATGGAAGAAACACAGGGCGTGTCGGAACAATACCCTCTTGATTACACGGAATTCGAAATGGAAGGCTTTTGCGGCTGCCATCAAAAACTCGGCGGCAATCAGGCCACGGCCCGCGTGATCTACGAGTCCGACCTGATGCGGAACATCCTGTCCGACCCGCGCTTCGCAGGTCGGAAAATCGTATTCTGGGCCTTTGGCGGTTCCACCACACAAGGTTCCTTCTGCTCCAAGGACGCCTCGTCCTGGCCAGCCGAGCTTGAAAAGCTCGACCCCGAACATATTACCGTCATCAACTACGGCCGCAACGGCACCAGTTCGGATCAGTCCATCGACCGACTCACGAAACTGCTCACCGAAGAAAGCGCACCAGATTTTGTTCTCTGGGCCAACGGCATCAATGAAGTGGATGTGCTCTACTTTCTCATGGACCGGAACATCGAACGGCTGGCCGCCCGATTCCCGGAGTTGGGCGAACGTCCAGAAACCCTGGCCAGAGTCAAGCAACGCAACGCCTACCGGCATTTCCTGACCGGCCTCAAGCTCAGTCTGGAAAAACGGCTGGCCCTGTTCCGCGTCATGAACGACCTGTTCGCCATCTATGGATCAAACATGAACCTGGAGCAGATGCGCAGCCTGGACAGCATCCTCCCCCTGGGAGACAGGGCCGCCGAATTCTGCTTTGAGAACTATCGCATCAACGCGGATGAGTTGCGCGCATTGGGTGAAAAATACGGTTTCAACCCTATTGCGGTCCGGCTTGCCCGGCGTAACGGTCGGCCGGTGCGAACCGACATTCCAACGCCCGAAGCCTATTGTCTGTTGCCGAAAGTCGAATCCTTTTGCGACAGATACTACGAGAAAGTCGGATTGCCCTTCATAAACGTCAACCAGACGCTCATTGATGCAGGGCTTTTGGCCCCTGGAGTGCAGTGCCCTCCGCCGATTTCCTCATTGCCTGCCGAGAACTGAACAGAAACTTATCTGCTTTGATTCCAAATAGTTCTGTAAACAGAACGTGCACAGGTCCTTACTCGTCAGGTTGCCTTTCCCCCTGGAATCCGCTACCCAACGAGGCAAGAGCCGACCGCTATCCGGCCCCGCCACCAGTGGAAAACTCCCCGCGACAGAGAAAGGATCAAAAACACCGCATGAAGATCGCCGGAATCATCTTCGAATCCCTGCTCAAGACCGGGGGCTACGAGATATTCACCTACAACCTCCACAAGGCTCTGGCGCGGCGCGGCCATGACGTGACGCTCTATCTGCCTGCCCGCGAGGTGCGCAAGCGCCGCGCATTCTATTCCGGTTTGCCCTTTGCCGTGCGTCCCCTGATCCCGCAAACCAGCTTTTTCCTGCGCAACGCTCCGGGCCTGCTGCAACGCCACCTGGCATGGCAACAGATCCGCCACGGCTACGACGTCTGGCAGGTCATGGGCACGTGGCCCGAAGGATTCGCCGCATTGCGCGTGAACGCGCCCAAGGTGTTGCGCAACTATGGAGAGGATATCCAACTCTCGCATGAGCTGAACTACGGCATCCGGCGCGATCCGGCCCTGGATCACGCTGTCCGGAGCGTGCTGAAATCCATGAACAAAGTAGTGGCCATGACTGATTCCCTGGCAGCTCTGCAACGTGAATTGGGCGTACCCGAAGCCAATATCGCCCGCATTCCCAACGGCATCAGTCTGGAGCGTTTCCGCAAACCCGTGGACCGCGCCAAAGTCCGCGCCCGTTGGCATGTCGGCCCGGAAGACTTTGTGCTGCTCACTGTGGGCCGCAACCATCCCAAAAAGGGATTCGACCTCATCCCCAAACTCGCGCACCGCATTCGTGATGCCGGAGCCAAATTCGTCTGGCTGGTACTGGGCGGAGAAACCGACAACCTACTTCCGGAACTGCGCAGGCTGAACCTGGAAAACATGGTCCGGCCCATGCACGCCATAGGCGGTTCCGCCTGCCCTTCGGGGGCCGCCCATCTGGAACTGCCCGTGGACGAGCTTCTGGACATCTACGGCATGTGCGATCTGTTTGTTTTCCCCTCACGCCTGGAAGGCTTTTCCCGCGTGATTATCGAGGCGCTCGCGGCAGGACTGCCCGTGGTGACTACAAACGCGCCCGGTTGCGGGGAAGTGCTACGGCATGGTCGGCACGGCTTTGTCTCCCCTGTGGAGGATATCGACGACATGGCCGACAATGTGTTGCGGCTCATAGAAGATCCCGGCCTTCTGGCGCGCTTTTCCAGCGAAGCCCGAATCTACGCCGAAGATTTCGACTGGGACCGCATAGCCGCCGCCTACGAAAACCAATACCGAAAACTGACTGGTAAAAAATAGAAAAACAACATTATGAGCCTGAATCTCAAAACATTTGAACCCAAAAAAATACTTGTTTGCCAACTCCGGCAGATCGGCGACGTGGTCATTTCCACATCCTGCATCGAACTGCTACGCAAGCGTTACCCGGATGCTGAAATCCATTTGCTGACCGAACAAAAATGCGCGCCTCTCGTGCGCCACAACCCGGCCATCCACACCATCTGGGAAGTGAAACCCAAGGCCGGGCTGATGGAATCGCTCCGCTTCTATTACCAGGCCGGAGCCAACAACTATGATCTGGTCGTGGATTTTCAGCGCTTGCCCCGTTGCCGCTGGACTCTGCTGTTTTCCCGGGCACGGGTTAAGCTGACCGGCCCGAGCGAGTGGTATCAGAAATTCTTCTATACCCATTTCGGCGGGCGCTCCAAAGGCGGGTACGCCGGGTCCATGAAGGCTTCGGTGCTGGAGCCGCTGGGCATCGAATGGAACCAGGAAAAGCCGCGGGTCTACCTCACGGACCAGGAACGAGAGTGGGCCAGGTCCTATCTCCGCTCCCAAGGCTTTGAACAGGGCCAGACCCTTGTCACCGTGGACCCCACACATCGCCGCAAAACCCGTTGCTGGATGCCCCTGCACTATGCCGAGCTGCTGCGCCGCGCCGCCCAGGAGCGGGACGACCTCAAATTTTACCTCCTCTATGGACCGGGAGAACGCCAGGTCGTGGACGCCATCATCAAGTATTCGGAAATTCCCGATCGCATCATCCTCCCGCCCGAGGATCACGAACCCGACCTGCGCGAAATGGCCGCCATCGTCGGCGAATCCGCCCTGCACTTCGGCAATTGCTCGGCCCCGCGCCATGTGGCTGTGGCCCTGGACGTTCCCACCCTGACCATCATCGGCTCCAACGGCCCCACGGCCTGGACCTTCCCCGCGCCCGAGCATGAAACGGCCTTCATCCGGCTTGACTGCCACAAGTGCAACAAGGAGGAGTGCCCCAAAGGCACACTGGCCTGCTTGCGCGAACTGACTCCGGACATGGTCCTGCCCCAATTCCTGAACAAGCTCCCCGAGCGCGGTTAACTGCCACAACGCTCCTGGAGCGCATTCCCTTTGCGATCCACAACAAAAAAAGGCGGCACCGTGAAGTGCCGCCTTTTATCGGTTGTATGCTCCGGGACTATTCCCCGGACTCTTCCTTGCTTATGGACCGGTTGATATTCATGGACATGCACTGCGCACAGAGCGGATAGGCAGCCTTGTCCTCGGCGTTGAAGGTGGCGGGCGTTTTCTTTCGCAGCAGGGCGCGCAGCTTCCGCGCAGGCTCGTCGTCCCAGATTTCCTGAAGCGTCTGATCCTTGAGGTGCCCCAGGTGCAATTGCTGAAAATGGTCGCCGCAACAGCCGGAAACCGCACCATCATTCCAGACGCTGAGCTTGGTGGCAGGCTCGATGCACATCTTGTCCAGCAGGGTGCCCCGGCAGCGGTCCGCATGTTCCTTGCCGAACTCCGTGTCCTCAAGCCGCCATGTCACGGTTGGCAAGTGATATACGAGATCGGCGATATGGGCCCAAAAATCATGGAAATCCTGAATCTGCTCGTCGGTTTCATCGAGCACCGTGGTGGCCACCTGGATAACAGGCAGCTTGCGATCCATTTCCGTGCGGATACGCCGCAGACGAACGATATTCTCCACCAGCAGCCAATACTTGTCCGTGTTGCGCATGCGGTTGTATTCGGCCTCGTCCGTGCCCTGGAACGAGAACTTGATCTTGTCGAGCCCGAGCTCCACCACGGCACGCGCGGTCTTTTCATCCAACAGATGCCCGTTGGTGGTCAGATGGGTCAAGAGCCCCTTGGACTTGGCATAGGCCAGATAGTCAATGAAGTGCTTGTTGACCAGCACTTCACCGTACCCGGAAAAACGCATCAGCTTCACGCCCGCTTCCGCGGCCTGATCCACAACGCGATGGAACACTTCCGGAGTCATGTTGCCGATGGGCCGTTCCACTCCGATCTGGCGGGTGCACATGATGCAATCCAGATTGCAATGGGCCGAAACCTCCACATCCACGAGCAGGCAGATGTCCAAATCCTGCTTGCGGCAGAGCGTCTTATATTCCTTGCTTTCGTAAACCGGATTCAGCGGATCGTCTTCAGTGCGGTATTCGTGCACGTTTCACTCCTTGGGCTCAGTGGCGCAACACCAGCGTGTCTTCCAGCAGGACGCCGTCCAGGCCCGAATTCTCGAAAGTCCAGATAGCCTGGGCAGGCGTACCCACAATGGGATAACCGCTCAGGTTGAACGAGGTGTTCAAAAGCGCGCCCACGCCGGTTTCAGCGGCGAAACGCGAAAGCAGGTCATGATACGAGGGGTTGGCCTTGGCCGTGACGATCTGCGGCCGCGCCGTGTAGTCCGCCGGGTGGATGGCTGCGGGCAGATCCTTGCGCCCCTGGGGTGTGGTGTCGAAGGCCATGGTCATGAACGGCGACTTCAGGCCCTTGGGGTTCACGATGTAGCGCTCGGCGTAGGAGTCGAGCATGGACGGCGTGAACGGCATCCAGAAATCCCGCTTCTTGATCTGGTCGTTGATTTTTTTCAGAGTGGAAAAATCGCGCGGATCCGCGATGATGGATCGGTTGCCCAGAGCGCGCATGCCGAATTCCATGCGCCCCCTGAATCGCGCCAGGACCATGCCGCCTGCCAGAAGCTTGGCGACAAGCACGTTGTCCGCGTCCTCGATGATCCGGAAGCGGCCGCGCAACCCGGCCTTCTCAATGGCCTCCAGACACTCTTCATTGCTGAAGCTGTGGCCCAGGTAGGCGTTCTCGAAAGGCACGGTGTCGTGCCACTGGCCACCACCGCCGGGAAACGCGCCCGTGGCATAGGCGTAATAGGCCGCGCCAACGGACAGGGATGTGTCGCCGGATGCCGGACAGATGAACAGATCGTCCACCTCGTCGATTTCCGCGATGGACTTGCAGGCCTTGATGTTCTGGGCCAGACCGCCGGAGAACACGAATTTGCGCATGCCCGTGGTCCGGGCGATGTTGCGGAACCATTCCTGGAGCATCTCCTCCAGATAGAGCTGCAGGGCACCCGCGATGTGGTCGAAGCGCACCCCTTCCAACCGGTCCTTCATGGTGAAGTACAGGTCCTTGGGCTGGTTCTTCCACTTCACGTTCAGGCCGTCGACATGCATCAGCTCGCGAAAGATGGGCAGTACCTTTTCCACGTCGTACATCTTGGCAAAGGGCGCAAGGCCCATGACCTTGTATTCGTGCTCGTTGGGCTTCATGCCCAGGATCAATGTCACGTAGCGGTACAGAGTGGCGAGGCGGTTTTCCAGGCCCGAGGAAATCTCCTCCACGCTCCGGCCACGCTTCACGCACACGGTTTCGTTCGAGTAGTCGCCCATGCCCTCGGCCGTGACCATGGCCACATCCTGGTCGTGCAGGGGGCCGGAGCACAGAGCGTAGAACTGGTGGCATTTTTCATGCGGGACAAAGATCACCCGGTCGGCGGGAACGCCGAAAACCTCGGCGGCGAAACGGGCGCGTTCGCTCTGGAAGCGGTAATGCGCCTCCTTGTCCTGATACTTGCCGAGAAATCCTTCATAATTGAAATACGTGTCGAATTTAAACTTCTCAGAGTCCTTGAAAATTTCGTACAGAGACGGAGTTCTGCCCTCGAAGAGCAAAGGCTTCCAGTATTCGTGCTGCTCCTTGATCCAGTCCTGGAGCGAGTAGTTCGCCTCGCGCCGCAGATAGGCGATATCCGGATTGGTGCGCTCGCCCGCATAGACGATCAAATCCGGGTTCGTGATCCCGTATTCGCGGATCAGCCATTGGCAGGCGTTATAAGGGAACCCGAAATCATTCTTGACGTTGGTGAAGCGTTCCTCCTGGACCGCCGCGACCACGCGCCCGTCTTCAAGATAGGTGACGGAGGCGTCGTGACTATTGGAAATGCCGATAATTTTGGTCATGAAGAGCTCTTTGGTTCGTTGGCGAAGAAGTCGAAATCAATGTCCTGGGCGACAAATCCGCTCATGCGTTTAAAGGCGTCAAGGTCATACCCCGTCTGCCCAGCCATATCAATAGCCTCTTCTAATTCTTCAAAATATCTGGAAAAAATTCCTCCAAACCTCGGAGTATACGTCTCCGGAGGGTACATCTCCTTCCAAAAACCACTGTAGCGGCAGTATTCGATCCAGGCCTTGCCAGCGCACAAGAATTCAAACTGGGCGGATGTCTGACAGACAGTAATGCCGAAAAGCGCCTTTCCCGCCAATATGGAGACCGGAGTAGAAGAAATGACCACGCGCTCCATACCACCTTCAGGCAAGGCGGCGCGCAGCCGGTCCACGTCCACGGTGAACTTGGGCTTGAGCACGATCAGCGTATCCGGATAACGACGACGCACGGCACGGATAATGTCCAATACATAGGTATCCAGATCCGTCCCTTCCTCAAAAAAGAAATTCCCGAAATGCGTAAGAAAGACCGGAATGATCTCCTTTTCGCGAACTATTTCCTCTCTGTCGTACAGAGGCGGATTGTCGATCAGGAACGCACTCCACCAGGATTGCAGCTTTGGGTGGGATAAAAGACGTACTGCTCCCGAGGTGGTCAGATTTTTCGCGGTATGTATGGAATACGCCAGGACGATGTGGCTATCGTGGCAGTCGGCCGGCCGGCTTCGCTCCCTTTTCTGCAACACGTCGCGGTTGGCGGCATACAGGGTTTCCTCGTCAATCTCACTACGGTAATTGTCATAACGCGGAGGATAAACCGCGACCCGCCCACGGCGCATGGCCAACTCGTTACAGCGCCTCACTCTCTTGGAATCGACAGGCTTAGTGTCGAACAGCGCCAGATATCCCCGAGAGAAACGCAGACGTGCCTTAAGCAGCAGATTGTGCCAGAGCTTGCCGAGATTTCCCAACAAACCCCGACCGGTTTTATACAGAGGAACGATTTCCGTATACCGCTCCAGCCAGTCGTAATAGGCGACGGTGCGCCGCAGTTCTTCGTGCTCCCGGGCCTCGGGAAACACGGTGTAAACCGTGTTGCCCTGACGAGCCAGCTCCAAAACCACGGGAATGATCTTGTCATTCCAGACAAAAGCCGACGAAACAAAATAAAAAACCGTGGCCAAATAAACCTCGCTTCGATTTGCTTAGTCCAGCAACGCCATGTCGATGGCAGTGTTTTCGTCAATGGTTTGCTTGGCCACGCGTCCCAGAACCAGCGAGGCCTGATCCGGACCAAGCGAAGACTGGGGCCGCTTGTAAGTAAGACATTCGGAGGTGATGATCTCGCCTCCTTGTATGGTTCGCGCCGCGAAGATTCCCCTGCGCACCTTCCGGCGGTATTCCCGTTCCTGCGGTCCCAGGTGACGGCGAACCACGCCCCTGGCCGCCTCGACGGTGCGGATGGAATGCACGAACCCCGCGAATTCATACGGTTCCAAGGACATGAGGTGTTCGGGGCTGCGTGTAGTGCGATCCAGGGTGATGGTCTTTTCCAGAATATTCGCGCCAAAACAGAGAGCGGCCACGTCCATTTCCACGCCCGGCGAATGGTCGGAAAAGGCCACGGGACAGCCGAAGACGCGCTTGAGCGTGCCCAGGATGTTCAGGTTCACGTTCTCGGCGCTGGCAGGGTAGCCCGTGGGGCAGTGGTTGATGCTGATGCGGTCCTGGCCCAGGGAAAGCGCCAGGTCCACGGCCTGCTCCACCTCGGCCAGAGTGGCGCTGCCGATGTCCAGTTGCAGGCTGGCCTGCGGCACAGTGCGGC
>JAZHDD010000070.1:0-9587 GCA_036541255.1 Desulfovibrionaceae bacterium
GAGCGGGTGACTGTTAATCACTAGGTTCGCGGTTCAAGTCCGTGCTGGGGAGCCAAGACATCAAAAGCCCTGAGGAGAAATCCTGAGGGCTTTTTCGTTGACTGACATTATCGCTACCGATCATATTTCTCTGAACGGCATGATGTGACAGGGCTCAGGCGCCTTTCTCTTCGGCGCTCTGACACAACTTGTCAGTCCACATGCACCAGCCGTTTCACATACTCCACGTAGCGCTCTTCCTCGCTGGTATATTCGCCATCCACCTGAGCAACCTTGAGTAGAACGCTGACAAACCCCTCGGCCTCAATGCGTGAACTGCATATTTGCGGCGGCTTACCCACAACACCGGCAACCCCCTTGAAAAAGCTGGAAATTTTCGTTGGCTTAAGGTCAAGCTCCTTGATGGCTTCCACCTTCTTGCCATCCATAATCTCGTCACAGTGCACGATATAGTCGACGATAAACAACTTCTCACTGTCGGAAAGAGTGCCGTCCTCCCATGCCAGTTGGCGCAATAAGGCCACACGAAGCAACGCCATTTCCTCGCGTTCACGGTCCAACCGTTCCAACCTGGAAATCAGTTCGGCCTTTTCCTGTTCGAATTCCCGCCGCACAGCCTCAAGTTCCTTGCGGACTTCCTTTTGCCCCCGGCGACCTGCAAAAAAGCCGAAAGCGCCTCCCAAAACAGCTCCTCCGAGGCCCGCAGCGATATTCTTTGCCGCGCTCACGCCCGGAATAACATCAAGTACGCCCATGGAATCACCTCTGAAAAGGCTGCGTTAAAACGCATGTATCTTGTGAGGAGACATGAAGGCCACGACAAGCGTACCTCCACAAGAGAACTCAGTGCACAATACGGCTGTCGGACTCTCCCGCCACTTCAAATCCGCCAGGGATTTCCAGGGAAAGCAATTCCTCCACATCAAGATCCGGGCCGACCCAAATCCTTCCCGGTGCGCGCCAGTAGTGAACCAGGGTCTTGGCCTGACTCAGAGCGCCACCAACGACACGGATATATTCCTCACGAGGGAAGCTGTATTCCACTTCGTGGGTCCACTCGGGGAGCTCTTCTCCCGGCATCCAGCCCAAGGGATTGCGTACCCGCCATGTGACGGTGTCCTGTGCATGGGAAACAAACACACCCTCGTCAATCCCCACGCAGGTGGGATCACCGCAATTGCAGGTAAAAATGAAAAACTCACCGGCAGAAGCAGCACTGGCCGCCAAGTCGACGGGGTCAACCCAGTGGTTCTGCGAGTCGTGAATATACTGGCCATCAATGGTCAGTAGAAAATCGAGATACGCATCCTCAGGGTTTTGTTCTTCCAAGGCGAGCGTGACAGTAATGGCTATGGTGTTCATCCAAGATACTCCCCACGCCGAAGATCCCTGTAATGCGGACCAATTGGGCGCGTCTCCTGTTCTGTACATGGCCCCACCGAAAAAGCCAACCACCACAACGGACAGCCAAGGCCCGGAAGCTTGATGCGACGCATCTTGCCAAGCCGAATCTTTTATACTATCAACCCCATTCCATTTTTCCCCTCCTTTGTGGAGGGACTTGAATCGGTACGAATCGGCTCCTCCGAAGGAGGCCGAACCAGTAAAGACAGGACGTCGCCACTTTTCATAGGAGGATTGTCCATGCAGAACACTCTGCTGATCACCATTTTCGGGGCCCTCGGCCTCGGCCTGCTTCTGGCATTGATCAACCTCGGCAAGGGCCGCGAAAAACCTTCCTTCAACCGCATGCCCATCAACCTGGATTTTGATGCAGCCAAACTGCGCGAGAAGAACCGCCACTGACCTCTGAATATATTTATTAGAAGGGGTTCCCCTTTCCTTGCCCGCTTGCTCCGAATCCGGCATACAAAAATCAGACGTCGCCGAAAAGGCGCAACCCAGCCGGGAGCAAGGAAGATGCTGCATCTTTCCATCGGAGACACGCTGCTTATTCAATGCGCGCACTATGAAGAGCGACATCTCGGCGTTCTTGTCGGAAAAAAGCCCGGGGAATTCCTGGTAATCTACGCAGACCTGCCACGACCGGCCCTCAAGGAGTTGCAGAAAAATCCCTGCGTATCCATCCGTTACGCCTTTGAGAGCACCCTGCTCGGTTTCCGCTCCCACTTACTGGACGCACCACCCAAGGCAACAGGATCTCCGCTTTTTCTGGCGTATCCGGACAGCGTAAGGAATTGCGACGTACGTAAAGAACGCCGCCTGACCTGCAATTTCCCCTGCCGACTCTCGTATAACGGCCAAAACGTACCCGGACTCATTCGTGACATCTCGAGCAGCGCCGTCCGCATCAGCCTTGGACCGGATCGCCCCGGTACTCCTTTGCCCTCGCTCCCGGAACACTCCATTGCCCTGCGGCTGAATTTTTTCGTACTCACGCCCGAACACTCTTACAGCTTTCGTTGCAGCCTCTTGCGCGAGTTCGTTGCCAACGGCCAGCGCCAAGCCGTGCTGCGGCTGTCGGAAGATGAAACCGAAACGCGAAAAATATTTAAGGAATATGTGGAGTATGTATTCCAGGGGCCTGTGTTGCCGGATATCTGCTAAATTGCCTCGATGCCGGAACAACATTCTCGCAGAGAAAGCTTGGCCAGCCGTCCATATTCCGGAGCACTCCTGGCGTCGAACCAACCGCACCCCGCATAGTACCGCAAATCCTCCGCCCAGACCTTGAGGAATCCCTTGTGTCGTGGCAATTTCTTCCACATAGTCAAGGGATTGCAAAACATGTCCAAGAGAGGCTTAAGGATGATTGACGGGTCCCGGAAACATTCCCAGTCGCAGTGTTCGCACACGCTGTTGTGATCCAAAGAGGCCATATCCAAGGCCCAAAATTTACCCAGACTCACGTCTCCCCTATATCCGCAAGGATACGTATTCATGTTTGCCGCATCCACGAAGAAAAAATCGATCCCCCCACGGCAAGGGAAAAGGCCAGCGTCCAGTCCGGCGTGTTGGCGCATCAAGGCGAGAAGCGCACTGCGCGGCGTAAAGATGCGCAGCCGGTGGCGGAATTCCGGGATCACGTCATACAAGGCGCGCAGCATGGCGGCCTTTTCTTGGGAACTGAAACGAATGACACCATCCGTGGCCGTTGCCGCATACACGGCCTTCCGGTCCGAATCAGCCTCATTGTAACTCATGGGATAACACGCATTGACCGTTGTGAAACCTAGATGGTCGGCAAAGGCGTAAAACCTGCGAAAGGCTACGGAAAAGGCTTGAATAAATGCTTGTTGATCAAAAGGCGCACCGGCATCGGGCACAAGTCCTGATCCGCCCGTCAGCCGATTGATTCCCAAATTGGCGGATGGATACAGTCCACGCTCATGAAACAACGGCAAAGCCTTGCGGATTCCCTCCACGACACCGGGCAAGCCGCGGTTCTTCTCGTGCAGGTCCGGGTCCGCAGAATCCAGGCTGATCCAAAACGTATTTACGGGAGTATCGGCTAGAGTATCGGCCAACCGAGCCATTTTGTCATAAAAATCGTGCCGCCCGGAATGACGAAACACAAAACCATTGGTGCCGGTTCGAATGTAGCGAATCCCAGCCTGGCCGGCATAGCGCATCAAGTCAACGACCTCTTCCAGAAACAGCAACGGCTCGCCACCCGTGAAAGAAATGGAGGCGACGCCACGTTCAGCCATGGCGTCGATCAGACGGCGCACGTCATCTGGGCGCATGGTCACACGCGGTTCTTGGTTGGTAACTCGCATGCCGCATTGGACGCAGGCCGCGTTGCACCGCGTGGTATATTGCACCACGACCTGTCCAGGGACACGGCCGCGCGCCAGACGCGCCCAATTCTTTACGGAAAGAAACGGTGAAGGCTTCATGCCGTCACACTATCCGTCATAACACCCGATAAAATGGAGATACGGCAACAGAATAGCGCCAATCAGGTTACGATTTCCGCTCCATCAGTCGCGGTACTGTTCCTGGATGGCGATGAATTCTTCCACATGCTCCAAGAACAAATCCAGCAAGCGGGGCTCAAAATGACTCCCCCGCCCTTCGCGCATTATTTCCAACGCCTTGGCATTGGAATACCTCTCTTTGTACGGCCGCACGGATGTCAGAGCGTCAAAGACATCGGCCAAGGCGCATATACGCCCCTCCAGAGGTATTTCCTCACCTGCCAGGCCATTGGGATAGCCGCTTCCGTCCCACCGTTCATGGTGACTCAAGGCGATGATGCGCCCTTTCTCCAAATATCCCGACGAGGGTGAGTCCAAAATGGCTGCCCCAATGGCAGCATGCGTCTTCATGACCTTCCACTCTTCAGGATCAAGCGGACCGGGCTTCAACAAAATATGATCGGGAATGCCAATCTTACCGATATCATGCATGGGACTGGCATGAAGAATCAGATCCACCGCTTCAGTGGAAAGCCCCGCCTTGGCGGCCAGTAAAGCGGAATACCCACTCATCCGTTCAATGTGGTGTGCAGTTTCCTCGTCCTTGTATTCAGCGGCCGAAGACAAGCGACGCAACGTCTCCAGGTGGGCCGCGACCTTGGCCTGCTGTGCCCGCTCCAATTCGCAGGTACGTTCCTCTACCAGGCGTTCCAGGTTCTGCTGATAACTCCTGACCTCGTCATGATACGCTTTGAGTCGAAGATGGGCGTCCAGCCTGATCCGCATCTCGGTGACATCGATAGGCTTGGTCACAAAGTCGTTCGCCCCGGCGCTGACAGCCTCCAGCCGGTCCCGTTTGTCGCCGAGCGCTGTGGCCATGAGCACAGGCAAGTCCGCAAAACGCTTTTGTGCCCGAATATGCCGGACAACCTCGAAACCGTCCATGCCAGGCATCATCACATCAAGAAGAACGAGATCCACATTCCTGACGTTGAGCAATTCCAACGCCTCGACACCGGAAGACGCCAAGAGATGATCATACCCCAACGCCTCCACAAAACCGGATAAAACCTTGCGATTGATTTCCTCATCATCAACAATCAAAAGGACTTTGCGTTGCGTGTCCATCTCCATGCCCCCTCACGAACCCGAATAAAAGATGTCGGCTAGTCAGGCTACAATGCGCAGCGGACAAGGACAAGGATTCACCAACAAGAATTATTCGAGTTATTCTAAGCAGTGTTGCGGTCCCGAAAGGATGCGCCCTTGGCCGAGAACAAGCAGGTCGTCACTCACGGACTCCAGCCAGGAATGGTCATGGCTGACCACCACCAGCGTCGTTCCCCAATCGCGGCGCGCAAGCAGCGCGGCCGCAAGAATACGTTCGGCATTTTCCGGGTCCAGACTGCTGGTGGGCTCATCCAGAAGGAGCACGCACGGCCGCAGTACAAGCCGGGCAGCCAGAGCCACCCGCTGTGCCTCTCCGCCGGAAAGTTCACGCCAGGAACGCCTCAGGAACTGGTCCGGGACCAACCCGACCATTTCCAAAGCTTCGCGGACACGGAATTCGACATTGCTTTCACCGCGAACACTCAAACCATATCCCACATTGGCAGCCACGGAACGAAGCAGCAGATAAGGCTCCTGGGTCAGGAGCGTGACGCTGCGACGCACGCCGGGCGTCCCGGGGTCGCATTCTCTCCCCCTGAAACAAATCATACCTCGGTTCGGCGCTTCCAGAAAGGCCAACAGCCGCAGCAAGGTGCTCTTGCCCGATCCATTGTGCCCAGAGACACCCAGAATACAACCTGCATGAATCGAAAGCTTGGGCACGTCCAGCACTGTGCGGCCGGCATAAACTTGACGAATGCCTTCAAGCAGATACAAGGGCACGCTCATCGGTGCGAAGCCCTCCGCAAAAATACCGCGCCCACATTCACCCCCAAGGCCAGAAGCATCAACACCAGCCCCAAGGCCACCCCCATGGAGAACTGTCCTTTGCCCGTTTCCAGAGCAATGGCGGTAGTAATTGTTCGGGTATGCCACTTGATGTTGCCGCCGATCATCATGGAAATGCCCACTTCGGAAACGATGCGGCCATAGGCGGCCATGGCGGCCAGAGCCACCGCAAAACGGGCTTCCGCAAGGGTGGTGAGCAACATTTGGCGCGGATTGGCACCTAACGTCAGCAGAGTCTGGCGCAGGCGGCTGTCTTGGGCTTCCACTGCGGTGGCGGTCATGGCCACCACGATAGGCAATCCCAGCACAGCCTGGCCCAAAGCAACGCCCGGGATGGTGAACAACAGGCCGAAACCACCCAACGGACCTTGCTTGGTTAAAAAAGCATAGGCCACCAATCCGATGACCACGGTAGGCAAACTGAGCAGAGTGTCGACAAGGAGACGTAAAAACTTTTTCCCGGGAAAGTCATAATACCCGAGCAAAAACCCCAAAGGGGCTCCCAGGCCGAGACAGCAGGCCATGGAAAGAGACGAGGCGGCCATGGTCACGCGTACAGCGGACCATGTCGTCTCGTCACCTGAAAAAAGAAGGACAAAGGCCTCCTGAAGGCCATCAAGAATAAAGTCCATACGCCTGCTCCGGAAGGCGGCAACAGCCGCCCTCCGGAGCTCCTACATTACTTTGCGTTGGGGGTGAAGAGGGGCTTGCCCATCAAACGGAAATCGCCGATGGCCTTTTGTCCCTTTTCGGAGGCCAGCCAATCGGAAAACTTGGCTGCCAGATCATGCTTTGCGTCCTTGCAACGCTCGGGGTTGAGCAAAAGCACACTGTACTGATTGAAGAGCACTTTGTCCCCCTCAACCAGAACCACAAGTGCGGGATTGCCGCCCTTGGTATCGGCGTATTTGATGAATGTGCCGCGGTCGGTCATGGTATAACCGCTCATTTCTTCGGCCACATTGATGGTCGCGGTCATGCCCTGCCCCGTCTGGACATACCAGGCGTCCTTGTCGGGAATGGCCATGTTCGCAGACTTCCAGAGCGAAAGCTCCTTTTTGTGTGTCCCGGAATCGTCGCCACGGCTGACGAACTTGGCCCCGGAACCGGCAATACCGGCCAGGGCTTCGGTCACGGTCTTGCCTTTGACGCCCGCAGGATCTGCAGCCGGTCCAATAATCACGAAATCGTTATACATGATTTCGCGACGCGTGGTGCCAAACCCACTCTCAATGAACGCTTTCTCTGCGGCGGGCGCGTGAACCAACAGCACATCCACGTCGCAATTTTCGCCCATCTTCAGGGCCTTACCCGTACCCACCGCGGTCCATTTCAACTCCACTCCGGTGTCGGCGGTGAACATCGGGGCGAGATAGTCGAGCAGACCTGTATTGTCGGTGCTGGTGGTTGTGGCCATCATCAGGCTCTCGGCACGGACAGTTCCGGCCAGGAGCGTCACACAGGCAATGAGGACAAGAAAAAGAACCTTCAATTGTTTCACGGACACCTCCAGATAATTATGTTCAGATTAGCCTAGTACTATTTCGCTCTATCAACTCAAGGCGGCTTGTCAACCGTAAAACCTCTCCCAACGAGATGGCACCACCCACTACACAGATATGAATCCCAGAAACTACTTGAAGGCAATCCGAGAATGATTATTATATCCCTTAGTATTACATAGAAAACAAAGGAGTCTCCATGTACTTCAAGCAGATAGCGGTCCCCGGTTTGGGGTGCTTTTCCTATGTCATTGGCTGTCCCGGGGCCAAAGCCATGGCTGTCGTCGACCCCAAGCGCGACATCCAGGACTACCTGGACATCTCCCGCGACGAGGGCATGAGAATCACTCACGTCATCGATACCCACGTGCATGCCGACCACGTCAGCGGTGCACACGAGCTCCGCTCCGTGACCGGCGCGGAAATATGCATGTACGCGACATCCCCGGTCAGTTTCCGCTTCAACAAACTCTCCGAGGGGCAGCGAATTGAGATCGGCAACGCCAGGATGGAAATCCTGCACACCCCCGGGCACACTCCGGATGCTCTTTCCGTACTGGTGACCGATCTTTCCCGCTCCGAAGAGCCTTGGATGCTGCTCACCGGAGATGTGCTTTTTGTGGGCGACATCGGACGGCCTGACCTGGCTGGCGCGGACGTCATCGACCAACAAGTGCACAATCTTTACAACACATTATATGTCAAATTCGCGAACTACCCGGACCATCTGGAAATTTTCCCAGCTCACGGCATGGGCTCGCTCTGCGGCAAGGGCATGAGCTCCAAGACCAGCTCTACCCTGGGCTTCGAACGCAAGCACAATCCCATGCTTCGCTATGAAAGCTTCGAGTCGTTCCACGCCGCCATGACCGGGGAATACCCAACCCGGCCCAAAAGCTTCAGCCACATCATCGGCACCAACATGGAAGGAGCCCCGCTTCTGGAATGCTGCCCACTGGAAAAGGCGCTCACATGCGAACAGTTCGAACAACTCGTAGCTGATGGCGCACTGATTATCGACACCCGTGACACTGCCGCCTTTGGCGGATTTCACATTCCGGGATCGCTGAACATCGGCTTTGAAAAACAACTCGCCAATTGGGTGGGCATGGTGGTGCGCCCCGATGCAGACCTGCTGCTTGTCGTGGACAATCGAGAACGATACGACGACATGGTTACGGAACTACACCGCATCGGCTACGACCGCATATACGGCTACCTTTCCGGTGGCATCAGCGCCTGGCTCCTTTCCGGACGCGATCTGGACAAACTTTCCCAGGTCTCGGCCAGAGAGCTGCACGCCCTGAGCGGTCCCCAGGGACCTAGGCTGATTGATGTACGCACTCCCGGCGAACTCGCCGGTGGGCACATCCTCGGCGCAACACATGTCCCGCTGCCCCAGCTCCTGGATCACGGGCTGGACCAGCCCAAGGATGCCGACATCGTGCTTTACTGCGGTAGCGGCTACCGTTCGAATATTGCCGCGTCCGCCTTGAAACAAAAAGGATTTTCCAACACGCATTCCCTGGCTGGCGGCGTTCTGGCCTGGACCCGCGCAGGCTTCCCTCTATCCTGATCCCTACGGGCGACCGGACACATTCGGTCGCCCGTTTCTCTGTCAGGCTTGAGTATTCCCGGATTTCGTGTAGGTCAAAAAAGAGCGAATACGATATACGCTCCGACAAATCCGCAGGGATTCGATCCCCTTTCCGGCTCTCCGGAGGCACGGCATGCACACCGAGGAAAGACGACGCTGGTTCAGAGAGGAACTCCCCAAACCCACACTGGCCCTTTTGCATCAAGAAGTGGGATCAGCCACACCGCGAAACCACCCGAACCGGTATTTCGTCGAGGTCAACGATCTGGCTGAAGGCGGCTGCTCCCTTGTCACGGACAACCGGCTGGACAAGGATAGTGAAGTATCCCTGCTGTTGATGGCGCCGGACTCCGAACAATGGTCGCCCCGTAACGGTCGCGTCGTCTGGGTCTGTAAGCTTGAACATTCTTCTTTGCTCCAAGCCGGGATCGAATATCGGAACACCACTGAGCATGACACAGCCTGGACATTGGACGACCACTCTCTCCTGCCAACACATGAGGATCAGGATTTCCTGCTCAACACGGATCTACTGCAGGCCATTCCCTTCCGCTACCTGCCCCCGCTTTTGAATCGCATGACCCTACACACCTTTGCACCTGGTGAACGCATCATTCGCCAAAACGACAAGGGAGAAGAACTCTATTT
>JAZHDD010000071.1:0-36604 GCA_036541255.1 Desulfovibrionaceae bacterium
TCTTGAGCTTGAGCGCCGTGTCCGGGTCCGCGAAGGTCGCCAAGAGCTTTTCCGCTTCGGCCCGGCCCATGGGGATTGACTTCTCCCCGTCGAAAAGCTGGTTCCCACGCGCCTCAACCTGCCCAAAGGCGGGCATTTCAGACATGACTTTGGCCACATAGGCGGGCACGTCTTGATCCGCCACGCGGTCCAGATTTGAAACGGCGTATTTTGCAAGGAGGGAAATCTTTTCAGCGTCCCGCTTCATCTTCCGGATCGGGGCTTCTTCGCTGGCCTCATCCAAAAGCATCTGGTCCCGGCGCTGCTGCAACTGAAGGCCGGTCATGCGGGCATCGTGGAATTTTTGATCTTGTTCAAACCGCTGGTCGGCCTGGTTGTCCCTGATTGCCGCCTGCTTGCCTCTGCCCATGGTGATAGGGAATACGATTCCGCTCATATTGCTGTCTCCTAGTAAACCCGGTTGAGGCCGTAGCCAGCATCAGCAAAAGCCGCATTCGCGGCCTGGGATGCGGTTTGTACCAGATTTGCCGCGCCTGCCGTTGTTCCCGCCGCCGTGCTGGCCGCATTACCGATGTTGACGGTCGGCGCGGTCGGCACGGCCGTGTCTGCGGACATTCCGGCCCGCACGTTCGAGGCGTTGCCAAGACGGGCGTAATTTGTGGCCTGGGTCTGGTTCCATGCGTTGGTTCGCGCGCCAGCCTTGGCCAGGGCTTTTTGGATCGCACTTTGGTGCGCTGCGCTTAGGGCCTGGCCGGAATCCATACTGACCCCGCGCCGGGCCAGATTCCGGGCGTTCTGATTGTCCGCCCCGGAAAGGGCGTTCTCAACCGTCGCCCCGGCCCTATTCATCTCCTGGCCAGCGTCGAGCCCCTCCATGCTCTCATCAAAGAACTTGGTCAGGACCCCCCGCGAATCGTCATACAAATCAAGGTCGGCCTTTTGAGAGGTCAACGCATCCTTGGCCAGGCCGTATTGCTGGTCGAGAATCGCCGGTTCGTTGGCTATGGCCTTGTCCAGCTCCAAGCCTGTGAGCGTGCCCTGTTTCTGGGCCAATGGCTTCTGTATTGCCCACTGTTCCTTAGCCATGGTGTCTTGCAAGCCCACGGACCCGGCCAGGGTCTTTGAATAATCAGAAGCCGCTTGCGTGCTTTTGATACCCGCGTAAAGATTGTAGCCGTCCGTGGCGATATCCAAGATTGAACTGACCGTATCGAAAAAGCCCATGACTACCCCCTCGTGAAAAAGCCGCTGAAAATTGAATCAAAATTTACCGCCGTGACCGCGTCGGGAACCACGGGCGAAGTTGTCTTTGCTGTTGACGTGGAGGAAGGTTTCCCCTCTCGTGCCGCTTTGAATGCCGGGTTTATGCCTTCCTCGCTTTCCGCGCTGCGCTTGTTGCTGCTCTTCTTGGTGAAGAATCCGGAAAACATGGACTCGAATTCCGAAGCCCCTTCGCCCCTATGGCTTTCGATACCGCTTACGCTCGTGGGCTGTGTACCCATGTATGATTGCGCTCCGGACATGGTGTCCATGACCGCGCCATAGGCAACGCCCGCTGCAACCGGGCCCGCGTTGAGGCCAAAGGCCGAAGCCGCTTCTCCCGCCACCGTGGAGGCTTTGGACGTGGGCACGCCGCTGGAAGCGTAGGCATTGGCAACTGTTGGAGCCAGCGCCCCGACAATCGCGCCGGGGATACCCGCCACGCTCATACCCAAACCGGCCAAAGGACCGGCCAGCATCCCGAGTGCAGGCGCGGCCACGTTTGCCCACCCCTTGGCGGTCAACTTCCCCGTGGTCGGGTCAACCAGGCCCGCCGCTATGGCCGTGACACTCTTCTCGTATGGCGTGGTCACGTCTTCGGGCGTATATCCAAAGGCTTTCCCTATAGCGTCCATGGGGCTGCCGTAGGCCGTCTGCACGTCCGCCGCCTCTTCTGGGGTCATGGCCCCGACCGCCACCGCCTTGTCGTACATGCCGTGCATGGCATCGTTGTAGGCCGCAAAGGCTTGATGTGGATCAAGGCCCAGGGACAAAGGGTCCTTGAGCGCCGCTGTTACCCGGGCCTGAATCTCTCGCGCGCGGGCGCGCCTGGCGTCGTGCCGCGCATCCCCGGCCATGCTGCTCATCGCTTGGGCTCCGGCCCACGATTGGCCCATGTCATTTTCCCGTGCCGTGGCATGGGCGCCAAAAGACGTTGGTTCCCCGGACGAATAGGCCATGCGGGTTCCTGTATCGTCTACGTAGCCCACGTCGGTGCGCGTGACCTGCTTGCCGGTCAGGCCTGAAATCTGGTCGCTCATGTCCGGGGCGCTGGCGTGAACAGTCCTGCTATACTTCGCGTCCGCGCTGCCGAAACTAGGAGAGCTGGACCGCTCGGAAGAGCCACTGCCCTCTGACCCCCTGGACGATCCTGCCAGCCCGCCGAAGGATTCCCGGCCAACCGTTTCAGCCACCGCCGAAGAAATGCCACCCAGACCAAGGCCGCCAGAATGGGCGCCCCCGTAGCTGATCCCGCCGAAGTTCCCGCCGCCACCGCCGCGTTCGCTGCCGCCGCTGTTCCCGGAACCGCCTCCGTTGCGGCCTTCCCCGCGCCCGGCATCGCCTCCGGCCTCTGAATCCGCGCCGCCGGTTTTGGCCATGCAAAGACCAACCGGCCCTTCATAAAGGAAGGATTCGCTTTCAAGAACTTCCAAGTCCCAATCCATCACGATGCGCGTGTAAATCTTGGCCATCATAGCCCCCGTTCTTTGAGAAGCATTTCCACCAGGCCGGGCAGGATTTCCCGCATGTCGCGCTTGGTGATCAAAGTCTTGTCGTCGGCCCTGGCCACGCCGGTCTGCCCGTCCCTGGTCAAAAGGTAGGTCCGGATGGAATCAAGAAAGCGCCGAAGCTCCGGGTCAAGCCCTGCGGGTACCGGCGGGATAGATACTTTTCGGGCGCTCATTTCAATTCGCTCATATCGGACGCGATTTGCACAACCACGATCTTTGTTGTACCGCTGATCTCGAATTGCAGGGACAGGTACAGGCCCGGGGGCAGGGCAAACGGCCGCTGGTCCGTGACCGTCTTAGAATAGAACGGAAGCCCGTCGCGCCAAATGGTGAGCACGGCGGGACTCGTAACGGATTGTTCACCCAAGATGCGGGCCGCGCTGAACACTTTTGTATTCGGGAACAAATAGAGCCCGGACTTCCAGCGGAATTGCAGGTTCTCCCCCTCTCCCAGGGCACCTACGGAATCGGCGGAATTAAGAAGCAGGATGCGCCCGCCTGCGCTGTCAACGTGCGCGTCGGATACGGCGAACGGCAATTCAATTTCCGTGAAGTCGCTCCGGCGCATGTCGTAGAGCAAGGCAACCGTTTGCCCGTATCGGAAGATGTAGATTTTATCGTCCTGCGGTACGCAAACCATGTTCTCCGGCCCGTAGGCAAGCCACTGCTCCCGGGAAAGGATACCCTCAGTCAGGATAGACGGCACGCCGCCGCTTGTAATCTGCATGAGCCCTTCGTGTGACGCGAAGACCACGCCGTACTTGGTTGAGCAGATGGAACGGGCGGACAGGCAGGACGCCCCGAATTGGAGCGAGGCCATGGTGGCAGACTCCGGCGTCGAGGCCGAAAGGATGGACGGCTCCTTGTCCGTGAGCACGATTGCAAACGCGCCGGTCATGCCGATACCCCGGATTGTGGCGTCCGTGCGTAGCCGATATTTTTCCGGGAATGCCGTAGGGACTCCGACCTCGGACAGGCAAACGTCTCGGCCCTTCCAGCCCGCGACAATGCCGTTGCCGATGTCCACAAGCCCCTCGAAGTTTTCAGGGGGAAGCCAGCCGTCAGATTGCGCAACCTCTTCCGTTTCCTCCACGATGTCGGAATACTTTACGGTCGCGGCCGGTAGCTCCGTGACAAAGGCCCAGGACGGGGAACCGTAAGAATCCGTTTCCGCGCGGTAGATGCGGATTTTGTCCACAAATTCCGGAATTTCTGCCGTGGGCCACAACCGATACAGTTCCGCCGTTTGCCCCTCGTACACGTCCACCACGGCGGACGGCAGGGACAGATTCGATTCTTCCCCGGTCACGGCCACGGCGCTGAAGCGGTAGGACGTGGAGCGTATCAGGTCGCCGGTAGCCTCGCCGTTGACGTGCACCATGGGAGCGGACGGCGGTTCATCAAGCCCGAAACGCGAGGACTCCACGGGAAGCCCCGCGCTGCCGGTCCCGAAAAATTGTTCCTTGGACGCCTGCCGGGGATAAATGCCGTAATCGGAGCCGGTCCAAACAAGGTTGTCATTGTTCGGATGCGGCAAGACGGAAATGTCCTTTTGCGTGAAGCAGGCCAGCTTATCGTCCCACAGGTAGATTTTCTCTGCCGCGCCCGGCACGGACCACAGGTCAGACTTGCCCTTGAGCGGCACAAGCGCCCCCGTGCGCAGGTCGCAGTTCACGGCCTCGGCCGCGTACTCGTCACCAAGTCGGCTCTCTTCTATGGCCTTAATCGCGCCCCGGAATACGGAAGTGCCTATTCTCATGGCAATGTGTAGATCGGCACGACAGCCGCTACCTGTTCGTTCGTTGTCGCCGCGTCGAGCTGGTCTTGGTACCCAAGCCTCTGCCCCACGATACACCCAGAAAGCACAATCCATTGCGCACGGTTTGCCTGTATGCGGGCCGCCAGTTCAAGCGGGTCCATGCCCCGCGCTGCCGCGATGGAACGCACCAGGGGGGCCGGTGCGTCCGAATCCAGGGCCAGCGCGTCCGCCTCCATGGCCTGCTGGTCCCACGTCAATTTTTCATAGGCCCCGTATTCCACCGCGAGGGACTGAAGGAATCCATCCGCGCTATCTCTGATTTCAGCCTGTTTTACCAACTTGAGGTCAGCCAGCGAAGGTTGATACCCTGGGTCCACAGTTTGCCCCGCGACTGGAACATTCTGGTATGTCCACACGCCATTACCCCAAACGCGAACCTTCCCGTTTACCGGCATTGGTGCCGGAGTCGTTGTTGCATTGGCCGGTATCAGAAAAGCGCCGGGTTCCAGCGGGGAAGGATCGGCCTTACCTACGCCTAAAAACTCTCCCGTAGCCCGGTGGTAGTAGTATATTTGCATGATACGCTCCTAATATTTAATGCACGCCAACAAAGCGCAGTTACGTGGGCGAGTTTCTCTACCGATTCGGGGCGCTCCATTTACCCCGTCTTGCTCTGGTCCCCGCACCCAACCCGTTCCGGCATCAAAATTTTGGTAATAACCATTTCCAACGTGTCCCGCCGCGCTACCTGCTGCGTGGTACGGCCAAACGTCGCTTCGGCCTGTTGTCATGCGATGCCAATGCCCTTGAAAAGTATCTTCCTGCCAAGATCCAAGTATTCGCCCAACATCTATTCCGCGCCCGTCATCACCTGCGCGAAAAAACTCGCCGCGTAGATCATATATTGTGAATGTAATACCATCTTCGTTGTCCCTGACAGCGACAGTTCCGGCGACCCAAAATTCTTTTTCTACAAATATTCCGTTGTGAATGGCCCAATTTCGTAAAGCAGAATAAGCAACACGACTCAAGTTGCTAGTACCTGATTTTATATATCCTGCTCTTGGTGTTGGCTGTGCATCAAATATTGGCGCCCCAATAAGAACAGAAGCATATCCGATATAATTAGCCCCGTTGGCATTAAAAACTTGCCATGTCATAATAGAATTATAAACGTCGTGCCAAATTGGACCTATGTCTTGGGTCGGGAGTGCCTGCCCTGCCGGAATTCGCTGCATGAGTGGCCCCGTAAACTTCGCTTCGATCTCCTCCTTTGTGATGTCGGAATTCTTCTGCGCGTTTGATGGTGCGTGCGGGGAATCAGCGTGATTCTTGGCCGCGTTCCAGTTTGATTTCTCGGCATCCGTGACAAAACGGTTGTTGAGGTCCTGCGCAATGATTGTCGGGCTATGCGTGATCGGGTGAATGTATTTCGTGGCTTCAGCCTGTATGCCTGCCAGTTTTACCACGTTGGCCGCGCTCATGAACCCGGCTGCAACGGTCGTGGCCAATGCGTGGGCGGACCCGCCTGAACCGGCATGGCCGCGCACGTCATTGGCGATCTGGGCCAGCATTTCGGCGGTCAGGTAGGCGCCGATGACAGTTCCCTCCGGCCATGGTACTGCGGCCGTACTTTGCGCCCCGCGCACCACGGTCAAAACGTCGCCGGAAATGGCCGTGCAATGCACGATTTCTTGCGTAGAGGGCAGGCCGTCCGGATGGATGGTTAGGACAAGGACCTGGCCAAGAGGGATACTTGCCGGAAACCGTCCGGGATTGGACACCTGAATCGTGGTTTGCGTATTCGTAATTTCGTTGGCCAGCGTGGTTTTGCAGGCGTTGATATAGATAAAATTGTCCATCAGATACCTACCTCTAAAACGGTTATGTCTTCAGGCTCCACGGCGGAAACACAAGCGACTTTCTTGCGCGGCACAGAGGCGACGACAACGCAAATTCGCTTTCTAACAACCTCGTCCACTTCCCCAATCAACTCGTACCACGGGGCAATTCGTACCCCGCCGCCTGCCTGGAATCTGCCGGTCAAGTATTGCGCCCTAGAAAACAACGGAGAAAGCTCGCCGCCGCCTTCGAGGCGCACCTTGATTTTTTGGTACTCAGACAGGCGCGCGAATATGTCCCCATCCGCTTGCGCCGCGATCTGTGATCGCAAGTGTGCGTTGGCGTGGACGGAAAGCCCCCCTCCGGCCTCCAAGACGCTGCGCATCCAGCCCGGCACGTAGTTGATGCCGATGGTCAGGCCGCCGCTACCGTCGAGCGTGACCATGACCGGGGAAACAAGGATGTTGCCGCCGACGGCAAAGAGCCCCCGCATTTGCACATCAGTGCGTTTTCTGCGGATAAATGGCGCGTCCAGCTCCCCGCCCATATTCACAACTGCTTCAAGTTTGAATTCCAAGGACAACTTGGACGCGAACGTGCCGCCCGCCACGAATGACGCCGCAAGAAAGCGCCGTGGGTCTGCGCCCACGTTGGCGGGGGAAGCGAATCCCGCCGCGCAGAATTGTGACGCACCGATCAGCATTACGTGAGGCTCGCCACGAGTTGCCCGGCCTTGACTACGGCGCGGTCGTTGGTTTCAATCACCTTCGGGCTAGTCAGGGCTCCGTAGGAAATTACGTTGCCGCCCGTTTCCGAATCCATAATCGCCAGATGCGTGACCGTGCCCCAGTTCGAGGTGGCAATCTCCCAATTTATATCTGCGTGCAGGGCCGCCGCAAAATCGGCAGCCGGGCCCATGTAATTGGCCACGCCGTTCAGGAGCTTGCGCGTGTATGCGCCGCCAGCGACTTCCGTTTGCAGGGACGGCGTGTTGCTCGAAAGCCCGCCTGAAGAGGTGAACAGGGCCACGTAGAGCGAGGACGGGGGCGTGTAGACCTGCGCCCGACCATTGGCCAAGAGGTGGTCAAGGGCCTTCTTCGCGCTGTAGGAGGACATGCCCACGCTGGCCAAGGAGGCGACAAGATCGCCCGCCAGAATGCCCATGATGTCGTTCGTCTCGATCAATTTTGGCGTGGTCAGGGGGCTCCACAAGAGGACATTGCCGCCGGTCGCTGCGTCAAATACGGCAGCGTGCGTGACTGTCCCCCATGTTTCCGTGGCGGTCGGCCAATCCAGATCCGCGTGGAGCAGGGCTTCAAATCCGTTCGCCATGCGGAAATAATTTGTGACCCCGTCCAGGGCCCGGCGCAGATAGGAGCCGCCCACGACTTCGTCCTGTTCGGACGGTGCGTTGTTGGCCAGACCGTTATCCTCCCGGAGCAGGCCAATATAAAGCGTTGTCGGCGGCACGTAGGTGATCGGCCGGCCGTTTGAATAAATGTGATCCAGAATCTTTTTGCTCGAATAATCGGAAAAGCAGCTCATTTTATACCCCCCTGGTATGGGACAGCGTCATTTCAAAATCGAACCCGCAAACCATGATTGAATCCCCGTCCGGGGCGTAGACGAACAAGTCCCCGCCGAACCTTGGCACGTCGAAATTCTTGGTTACAGCCCCGGGGATTTCCCAAACAATCAGCCCTGTATCGGACAGAAAAATATCCAAATCCTCGCTGGTCAGCGTCAGGATCGGTTCCGGATCGTCCGGGTATTCCCGCAATTCCATCCGTGCCGAGTATGAGGAAAGATCGGAAATCGGGGTTACGCCGTCAGGCTCGAAAAAGAAGGTGTTGCGCTCAACGCTTTCACCCTGGACGAAAACCACGGGCACGCGCCCGCCTTGGGTAATTGTTGCCACGTCGGCCTCCTGTATCGCCGCATAAGAGAAAATTTTGCGCCCGCTGAATCCGAGCGAATGGGTATGCGCGAAAAAAGCGGTTCCGTAGGCAATCCGCATGATCGCAATGCCGCTTGCCTCAAAGTCCTGGGCGTGACTGAACCCGAATCCGTCAAAGGCGTTCTTCGCCCCAAAAAAGCCAAGGTTCGAGAGTGCTTCAAAGACTGCTTCACCTTGGCGCAGGGTTGTGTCGTTCGTGGAAAACGCGATGAGCCGCGCCAAGTGCGTGAAGATTGCGGGTCCTAGTGCCGTCTTGGTCCCGTCGGCTGCGAAGTCGGAAACGTATGAAGAGGCTGCGTCTCCGAAGGCGTTTTTCTCTCCGTCAATGCCCACTGCCGAGGCGTGGACAAGAAAAGAGAGGTCCCCCCATCCTCCGGATTCGTCCCATGGTTCGGATTCGTCCCATGGCTCGGACTCATCCCAGGACGAGCCTTCCCCGTAGGCGAAGGAGAAGGCTCGTTTGACTCCTGAAATGGCCATGGCCGTGGTGATGTTGAAGCCTCCAACGCCCCGCGCCGTCTTCTTTCCGGCGCTCCCCATAACTCCCGTGGCGGTGAAGGTCGCGCCGCTGGTCGAGGTCCCGCCGCTGGAAACAGGCATGGCGCCGATGTCGAGGCCGCCGTATCCGGCACCTTGCAAGGCGGTGTTGGTGGGCGAGAAACCGGCCCGGCACCAATCAATGAGTGCTCCCGGGGCACCGGACAGGGCGAACCCGGTAGGAACAAGGTCAAGGTCCTGGCACTTGGTCGTAGGGTCATAACCGTTGGCCGAGAGCATGAAATCTAGCGCATCCTGGTCGGTCGCCGTGCCCCGCTCTTGGCCAAGCATCATGTCTACCCAGGCCCGCAATCCGCGCCCGCTGTCCATATACTGGGGATTGACCGCACCGAATTCGTCAAGGTTCGTAACCGTGATCGCCTTGAACAAGTCGAGCCCGGATTTCTGGTTGTTGTAGTGGGCATTGTCCGTGACGTTGGTAAGCACGGCCGTGGAGTATGAACCACGGTTTGACACATAAACTTCCACGTCGTGCAGGGTGTCGAATCCGCAAATGTTGTTCCGGATGTTGACTTCACCGACATACCCGGCGTCCACATTCTCGGTCAGCCACAAGCCTTTATGCGAGTAGTCGGGATCGCGGGCGTAGAGGTGTACCGTATTGTTCAGGATGTTGAGCGGCGCTGTTGCCGTGACGTTCATGGCATTGGACGCCAATGTCCCGCGTCCTTTGAGGATGTTGCCCCGGATCGTCGCGCCGTTTTTCCAAGACAGCACATTGGGTTCCAAGCCATAGATTTCAAAAAATGCGTCCTCTATGACTCCTTGCGATGGATACGAAAACCCGTGATGGTTCAGAATCGTGTCATCCGCAAAGCCGAACATTCCACCGACTGCCTGCCCGTCGGCTGCGGATGAGGCCGTGGCGAACTGCACGCCGGATGCCTTGGAGAATCCAAGCGGGTGCGAGAAGAAAGTCCCCTCCAAGTCGGCGTAACCGCCGTACCAAAGCATGTCGGAGATGAATACCGTCCCCTTGAACGAGGTATGCCGGTACAGCATCGTGAGGAAACTTCCAGAACAGACGGATTCGGAGTAGATGGTATTGTGCTCAAATAACGGTATGCGCGTGTCGCTGCTGGCCCCGTTGAAATTGATCTGGGTATTGTAGCGGAAATCCGAATAGCAGACATCCACGACCGTTTCAGACGGGGTGTACCCGGCGGTCCCGAATTGGAGCGTGTTGGGAACCGCGAAAACGCACGGCCGGAAACGGATGCGGCTCGTAACTCCGGCTGTTGACGGTAAACTGGCCGCCGCAAACGTACATGATCCAGTGTTCTGGAACGACACGTAAGAGAGATTGAAGTCCTGGCGCGGATTCACATAGGCGCCCGTTCTGATCTGGCTATCCGTGCCCGTGACCTTGGCCCAGTTCGAGGACGTGGCCGTGGAGGTCAAGCGGCATACGTTCAGCTTGAGGTCGTGTCCGTTCAGGGCCAGCTCGGAGCCAGGTCCGAAGTTGAGATTGCCGACCCAGGATGTGCCGCTGCCCCCGGTATTCAAGCCAAGGGTGAAGTCGCCGTTGCAGGTGAGTTTCGCGGCCAAGGTCAGCGTGGCATTGTTGCCGACCTGTACCGCGTCCGTGCCGTCGCCCACGGTCTTATCCACGTCGAGAGTCACATTGTGGTTGACCAGCGCGAAAACGCCAGAACCGGGGACCACGCCGCCTAACCATGTGCTTGGGCTGGACCAATTTCCGGCCTGCGCGGTGGACGCGGTGATGGCCCCGCCCTCCTTGTATTGCGATGCCTGGATAGCAGACACGGCCGTGAACCCCGTAGGGACACGGGCCTCTTTTGCCGCTCCGGAGCCAATGCCGGATGCTGCCGTGAAAACGCCCGCGCCGGTGCGCTCGTCTCCTGTTTGCGCGGCGGGAACCGCCCATAATTTTTTGTCAACTGGGGCGAGAAGCCGCCAGGGGTTTTGAGCTATGGCCCAGTGTTCCGCTGGAAGCACATAACGGTCCCAAACCGCCACCATGAGCGCGAATCCGCGCCCGGAATAGCTGGCATTGGTCAAATAGCGCGGGCTTACCGCCACGCTGGATTCTGACGGGACTTCGTCCATGGCCTGCGCGTATGCGGTTCCTACCTGCGCGCCATTCATGTAGGCACGAGAGGAGGCAGCGCCAAACCAAGATAACGCCACGACAGCGGCCTTGTTCAGTGTCCACAATGCCGTGGTGGTCCTGTTCAGCGTGCTCGCCCAACCGAATTGCAGCGCCCCGGCATGGTTGCGCAGATAATAACGGTTGTTCTGGCTGGATATGCCGACAACGTGCTGCGAAGCGTCCGTGACGTTCGTGGGCAGCCACCACGCGAGAAGCGTACCCTCGAACCGGGTCACGAGGTTATGAAAATTGCATTCGAGTCGGTGAGTGCTCCTTGATGCGACGTTGAACCCGAGTGCCTTTCCTTGGGGTATGGTGTTGAAGGTGCCGCCAATATTGGTATAATTGGCCATGCCCTCAATTACCGGATCATAGCCAAGCCCTGGAATGAGGACGCTTTTCAGCCCATTGGTAAGGGCGCTGGCCCGATTGATCCCAACCGGCCAGTTGGGTTGCCGCGTCCTGCGGTGAGGCAGGATAATGGCGCTCATTACGCACTAGCCCCCGATACTTCGGCAAAATAGACCGCGTTGCCCGAGGACGCCAAGGCCGCCCCTGTATCGTTCTTGAGGATAATCTTTGATGCCTGAGGGAGTGCCCCGCCAAACGCCGCCGCCAAGCTGAATATCCCGGCCTGCTCTGCCGCGTTCGTGTTGCACGGGATGCTGCCCAAAAAAACAAGGTTGTTTTCGTCGGTTTCCGTGGTTCCCGATTCCGGGCCGCTGGTGAAGTTGGTGCCGTCCAGGCTGCCCTTGGCAAAGACAAGAACGACTTTGTCACCGGCTACCGTCCCGGGCATGATGCGGACCTCTACCAGCACGTCAAGCGGGTCATTGGTCGCATGATTGATGGTTCCGGCGGCCACGTATGCCCCGGGGGCCAAGGAATTGATAAGTGTCGTTGTGAGGGTGCTTCGAGCGCCGACGACCGAAGTAATGCTTGCCATGATCCTAGTCTCCTATGAATGCGCGGAAGGGTCCGACGCGAAAGTGTTTATTGCCTGCCCGGAAAGATTTCTCTGTGTGAATGACAACCGGCTCTGAAGACGTGATGAGTTGAGCCAGGGCCGCCCGGTTCGTGTCGAACTGCGACATGTCTTTGTTCAGGTTCCAGTACAAATGATTCAGGTCCGTCGTTGTAAAAAACCTGTTCAACTCCAAGAGCATGGCTTCTTTTCCGATAACGCTTTGAAGGATATGTGCGTATTCATAATCTTCCACGAAATCGCGGACGGCTTTCAGCCGTATGCTTTCCACGGGTATGTCGTGCGTGCCGCCAATAGCAGGTGTCTCCGCGCCCACCGCTCTGCCTGCCGTATCCGCAACGCCCGGGTAAACGAGATGCCCGTCACCGTTCGATTTGTATTCGTTGCTCCAAATATTGTTGTATGGGTTGTTGCCCTCGGTCGTGGAACACTCGCTCATCGTGTGCCAATATGTGGACCCCGTAGCCTCGTATTTCGCCAGGACAAACCCCGGAAAACGATTGTAATACATGGGGGCATCTGCCGACAGGTCCACCTGATTCGAGTACGCGGAATCCCCGATTGCGCCGCACCCATTGCTGGCGCACCCGAGGTAAAGCCACCAGTTCGCGGCGGTGTAGAGGTCGCGTTGTTTCGGCGTGCTGTACGAGCAGGTCGTGTCAGACTGATAGCAGGCGACGTTTGCAAACCATTGGGAATGGAATCCGTAGTTTTCCACGAACAGCGTGGAGTCGCGCTTTGATGTGTTGGAATACCCGCGAACGAAAGGACCCTTGCCGTGCGTGTTGATGGCCGCCGCGTCCTGAAGTTGGAGTTCAGTCACTTCAACCTCGAACATTTCTTGATCTCGGAAAATGACCGTGCTCGTGGCCTGCGGTTCGTCAAGGGTAGCTACTACCAAAGTGTTGAACGCATCCCCGCCGAGCGCGTCTATCTTGTCATAAAAGAGTTGGAGATATTGGCGTGCGGCAGATTGCTTATCACTTGTGGTTATCCCGGCCACGTTGTTTTCAACGGATGTCGTGGTGCCCGGCAGTCCGATGATTGCGAACCTGGCCCCGGCATACGGGCCGCTTGTAATCGCGGAGCCGTCCACGAACGTGGTGTAGATCGTGTCCCACGGACTCCACGTTATGTTGGAAAGCGTTTTTGTGCCCGTGTCCCAGGAGAACCGGGTGTAAAAAGACACCCAGTTTGTCATGGTGAACGAAACTTTGTGATACAGGGCCAGCTTGTTGCACACCGCTGTGAGGTCGCGGAAATAGGACGTGTTCAGATAGCTGGAGAACCCGAAACCAGTAGCGATTTGCCCACCCTTGTTTATCATCTGGTATTGAAGCGTCGGCGTGGACGGCAACGCGAAGTCCCAGACGTTCAGGGTCACAGTGCGCAGAACATTGGGCTTGCCGTCTGCCGAAATCGTGACGGTCGCTGAATATGTCCCGGGCACGGTCGCGGCCTCGGTGCCCACGTCCACCCAGACACCTTGCACCTTGCCGTTGGCCACGCTGAACGGGAACGTGTTGCGCACCTCATGATAGTATCGGTCCACTTTCGGGAGCAGGGCATCTGGCCAGTTGCCAAGCTCGAATTCGATACGGCTTTTCTGAGTGCAGGCCACATAATCTTGCTTGTAGAGGTAGATATCCGTGATCGAATCCGCGCCCTTGACGAAATTACTTACCGTCACGTCCACGTTGGTCAGGGTTTCCCCGTTCGCGTAGATCAGGACTTGGAAGGATTCGATTTCGTTCCTGGCCATGCCGAGGGTCAGCGTAGACGCCCCGCTCGTGCCGTCCTCGCCGTCCTGGCGGTACTTGGTCAGGGAATTGTCGAGCCACACGTTATATGCTGCAAGCGCCTGCAAGGGCATGAGCAGGGCGAAAAGGAGGATCAGGATAAAGCGTTTCATCATTGCACCAGTGTCATGGCTGCGGACGCCCAGACGTTCGTGGACGTGCGGCAGTAGATTTTCTTGTCGGTCGTGTTCCAGTTGCAGGCCCCGACCGGCGGATACCCGCTGGCGACGTGCGGAAGCCCGTGCGTTGGGTCGATGGACAAGACGCCCGTGGTTGTGTTGATGTTGAGCGGCGCGGCGGCCGTGATGGTCACTGCGTTGTCAATGTCCGTGCCCAAAGCCTGGATGGCGCCAAGCAGGGTTGTTTCATCCGACAGGAATGCGCCCGTGAATTCGGCCGTGCTGTTAGCTTTGGCCGCAATCTCATCCCTGCATTTCAGGAATTCCACATTCATCTTTGTGCGCAGGTCCAAGGGGCTGGTCGTGGGAACGGTGACGCCCGTAATTTCACCGAGCGCCAGGGTTCCCAGGAAAAAGCCCGCAAAGAGAACTGCGGCCAAGGCTATTTTTTTCATGGTCTTAGCTCAATTCCACGTAGGGGTTGCCGGTCCCGCCGGGACCCGTGATTGTGTACGTACCGGCCGCCGCGAAAACCTCATCCGTGGCGTTGTAGCTGCCCACGAAAGTGGACGAATTCCACAAGCCGATATAGGCCACGGTGGTTCCCGCCGGTACGTCCAGGGTTGGTTGGGTTGTGCAGGTCCTCCGGCCAGCACTCGCGGCACCAAAAGTCAGACCGGTGGCGCGGGCGTAGGAGCCTCCGGAAACCTCGTTGGCTCCGGTCGATCCAGGGTCAGCAGTGTGCAAGCTCATGGCGTTGTATGTCCGCGCATCCAGCATTGCGTTAAGTTCGGTCGTGGTCAGTCCCATGGTAAAAACTCCTGTCTTAATTGGTTAAAAGTGTTATTTCTTCCGCTTGCGCGTGCGGCGATTGCTGCAATTTCTTTTTTCCTGGCACATGATTGCCGCGACTCTTCCCGAGGAATACCCGGGCCCGAATTTCTTCTGCATCCGTTTGCGTCGGTGCTGATTCAATTGGTTGCTCCATCGTGAAAGTCGTACATGATCCGGTCCTCCCTCGGTGCTGTGTCGTATCCTGCCCACTTGAAATCTGTCTGGCTCATCATCCATTGCACGACTTCGGCCTGTGTTCGCGGCTCTCCCGGGTAGTCCACGACTTCGGAAAAACGGTGCCCGAAGATGGTTATTTCGACGGCGATTTTCATGCGGCCTCCTTGGTTCAGACAGTGCGGACGGCATTTTTACTATCTATCCGCACCGGCCCTTGCAGGACTTTAAATCGCCGGGGGGCTTACCCCTCCCCCCGGCTGGCGTCGGGTAATTCCGCCGTAAGGCGAAAGATTTGAAAGATTTGCCCTGCGCCCGGTAATTTACGAAACCCTTTTTATCCGGGCCGACACACCGCACAAAAGGTAGATTTGGATCACCTCCGCACAGGCGCAGGGGCTAGACGTTCGTCAACGCCGAAATTTTTTCAGTTCCACCTCGCGCTCGAACCACTCCACCAACTTCTTCAACTCGGTCTTATCTTCCTTGCGCATCCTGCCCCGCGTCATCTTGCAGAACAGTATCCGCGTCTGCCGTGGCGTCAGCCAGATTTGCCAGCCCTCGGATATGCGGTCGCAGTCCAGCATCATCCAAGCCCCAAGAGGATCGGCAGCAGCCGGGCAATGTCCTCGAAATTGTAGCCCATGAGCAACGCCGTGATTGCGAGACAAAAAACGCCGATGATGATCATTTGCTTGTTCGTGAGCATCAGTAATTCACCCCCACGCCGAAGGTTGCGCCGACGCGCACCCCGACATAGCCGAACTGTTTTGTGATCCACCACGAGGTGCGGCCCACATCCTCGCGGAACTGCTCATCCGCCCATTTGCGTTCTGCCGCGTTCCGGGCGTTCCGGCATCTGAAGTCATGACGGCAGGACGCGATAGGATGATCATGGCGCGGGAACAGGCCGCGAAAGATCCAGGGCACGCTGGACCCGTCCCATTTAAAATTGAAGGGCACTTCACCCATGGACCCGTCCATATTCATACAGGGCAATGGCCCGGTCAGCGCCCGCATTTTGGGGTCCCCGGGCACCGTGCGCATGTAGATGATGGTTCCTGAATGGCTCATGGCTTCAGGACCTCCACGGCACTATCGCCCAGGTCGCGCAGGACATCCCCTACTCCCGACTCGTCGGACAGCATGTCCACCGTGCGGTTGCCGTCTTGCGCCCTGATCACGGATGCTTCCGGACAGTAGAAGAGGGCCGCCGAGGTAGCATTGACGTTGCCTGGCGTGATGTTGATCATGTGCAGGGAGCAGCCTGGCAGGAATACCAGCAGGGACGCATAGAAGAGCCCCAGGGCCATGGTTTGGAGCATGAGCTTTACCATCCTACTACCTCCCACGCCCGGCGGAAATTACCAGGCCATGTCTCCGGATGCGGCCGGCCCGGGTTCCACGCCTCAAGATATTGCCTCCATCCCTCTTCTGCGGCGCCAGGCCCGGGCAGCGTGCCGCGTAGCCACCACAGATTGAGCCGGGCAAAACAGGCGGCCAGAACGTCGTCGTGTTCGAGTTGGTGGTAGACACTGGCCACGGTCCCGGCGTTGCCGAGCTTCCAGCACACGCCCTTGGCATGGTCCCGGGTCCGGGGATGCCGGAGCACGCCTTGAACGCCTGTGCGCTCGAACTGCCACAGGCCCTTGGCAGGGCCGTGGATAATCGTGCCGTCCTTACGGTATCCGGCTATCTGGCGGCGGACCTGTTCCGGGTCTTCCTGGGCCTGAACGGCCAGCAGTTGAGCCCGGGCCCGGTCGCTGGTCATCATGGGCGGCAACACCCGCAATGCGGGCTCGATGACGTTTTCGAGGATATTCTTCATTGTGAAAGACCTCCTCGATCATTCAGAATATTGGCCTTGTGTTGTTCCGCGATTGGCAAATGAACCACAATTTCGCGCACCATCCTGAAAAGGGTGTCCAACTTTGTGTCGATGGATGAGTCGCCTTTGTCTTGGCGCATTGACAATTCAAGGTATCGCGCATGGATGGCGTCGAGTTTTTCCTGTGTCACCTTTGCGCATTCGATACGGTGCTTTTCGCACGCGGATATGCTTTGCTTGCCGCGTATCCCGACCACGTAGCCGACCAGGGACCCGAGGCCCCCCACCATCGCCACGACCAATATTTGCTCTAGTCCTGTGAATTCCATTTCTGTCCGCCCCCCTTCAGGTCATGAGTACGCCCCTACGGAGTAGGATACGGAATACCCGGCGGCGGATACGTCTCCGTCCGGGACCAGCTTGAAGGATTTGACAATGCCCTCGATCTGGACCGGGGCTTTGTGTGTGGCCATATCCACGACCGTGTGCGCCGTGGCTTTGTAGCCGGTGCCAAAATCCACAAAAACGCTGATCGTCCCGGCAGTGGCCAAACCCAGGTCGAGCTGGTGGTGGCAAAGCTGCGGGGCGGTAAGAAATTCGACCGTCTTGGTTTTGGCGAAGGTCTGGGGATTGCTGTTTAAAAATCGTTCCATATCAATTTACTCCAGGAATGCGGACGCGCATCACGCCGCGCATTCTGTTGGTGTTTCGGTCGCGCTTGGTGCTGTTCACGGCATCGCGGTAAATCTGGTAGAGAGGCTGCGCCCGGCCGGGGTTCGTCCAATCCTTGCCGGGCAGCATGAGCAGAGAGTGTTTGGCGTGGGCGACAATGGCCTCTCGGTACTGGTCATCCAGCCAATCGGGGATTTCCGTCTCGGAGCGGTCGGGCTGTATCGCAACGGTCAGGGTGTATTTCGTGTCGCTGGTCACGTCCCGGCGCACACGCACGTAACCGCCCGGGTAAAGAATGGGCGGTTCGCTGGTCTGCTCCGACTCCCAGGAGACAATCCCGAGTACGGACATATCGGTGGGAACGCGGATTGCGCCGGTATCCTTTCCGGCCCTGATCCATGCGCTGGTGTCGTGCTCCCAAACCCATGTGGCCGCGCAAAAGGATCGCGCCGCCTCCATGATGGACTGTTCAATGGCCAGGACGTTGCAGCCGGGCACTTCCGGGGCGACGTAGTTGACGAGGTCGGAAATATTCATGCGTCACCTGCGCTACTCGCCACGTTCGGAACCATGGGGCGGTTGGGGTTGACATACATTTCGGCCTCTTTGTTCAGGCCCAGGAGCTTGTAAAAGACAGTCATGTGATTGGCCGCGCGCTGCTGCGCCTCGCCCTCGCCCTGTTGCTGGTACTGGCGGGCCAGGATGTAATCGACCAGGGCCGCGTCGTTGGGCACGTCCACGGTCGTGTGTGCGGCGCGAGAATTGACTTGGTTGGTCGGCAGGTAAATGTCGCACGGGATGGGCTCGAAGCTGCACGCGATCTGCAAGCGGGGATTCTTCGTGGTCGGATTTGGGTAAATCCAGAAATTTCGTAGGAGCTTGTCGTCGAACATGAAGTGCTTGATCCATTGCCCGGTGGCATCCATCCATGTCGGCGCGTATGATTCGATGTCGGAAATATCCGCAACGCGGACGGCGGGACCGCCCACGTTACGAATGGCCTTGATGAACGCCAGGGCGTTGTCCGGGATGGTTTGCATGGCTCCGGCCTGCACAGCCACTTCCGTGACCGCTGCGCCGTCGTCGGGCTTCATAGTGACATAGAGCTTGCGCCCCTCATTCAACCATGTCTGGGTCACATAATTGCCCCAGAACGTGCCGCCCGCGTCCATGGTAATGGCCCGGACCCGCGCCAGAACATCAGCAGCCAGGGCGCTCATATTAAGCGCCCTCGCCCTTGATGTAGGCAATGAGATCGGCTTTCTTCAGACGGGACAGGTTGCGGTTGTCGCCGCGTAGTTTCTCTTCCGCGTTGGCCATGGCAATCAGTTCGTCCCGGGTCATTTCATCCAGGGACTTGGGCATTACAGGCGGCTCCTGATCCTGCCCATCCCATTCGAGCCCCACCGGGGACTCATCGAACAGCGACATGGAGCCTTCTCCCGTCAGCATGGGCGGCGTCGGGGCCATAGGCGGCTCCACAGGCGTCTGGGCTTCCGCTTCGGGTAATTGGTCTACCTGCACAACTTCGATGTTCTCGGCCTCTGCCAGACCCTCGTGGTACACGTAGAGCCTTCCTGTGATTGTATGTTTCAGCATTCGCATGGTGTTGGACCTCATTAAAGCGGGAGCCCGTAGGCCCCCGCATGTTCTGTTACGGACGGGACTTGAACGGGATGATCACGGCACGCACATAGGCCTTGAGCTTATCGGTTCCATGGTCAAACGTGATCCGCACCTTTCCGGCGGCGGTCGTGAGTTGCTTCCCGGCGGTGCCCCCATAGGTCAGGGCGAAAGCGTTGGTCGTGGCCGTGGAGTTGGAAACCTGATTGGCCAGGAATCCGGTTGCGTTGGTCGCATCGCCGATGTCGATGGTGCAGGTTGCCAGGTCTTCACCCGAGACAACTTCATAATGAACGCCGTAAATTACGGACCCCTTGGGGGCTTTGATGCAATCCAGGGTGTCGCCAGCGGCAAACCCGTCCCCGCCGTTGTGCTGCGAAGCGTCGAGGTAATATTCAACCGTGTACGGGCCAAACGTGTTGGCCGGTACGCCGTAGTCCTGGCCGGTGGTCACATCGTAATTTTCCACGGCCAGCGCGAGGCCAGCAGCGAAAAGCACGAATGCGATAAGGATAAATCCGAGGAATCTTTTCATTGCGTAACTCCGTAGAAGAGAGGGGAAGCCGAAGCCTCCCCCTTTATCGGTTAGATGTTGGTCAGGGCGCCGGGGGTCACATACAGGTCAACGATGCCCTCGGGCTTCATGACATTGTCGCCGTAAACCTGCAAACCGCGCATCAAGTCACCGAAATCATTCTGGTTCTTGAGCGTTTCGTTCTCGGTCAACTGGCTGGCGAAGGTGTAGCAGTCCTTATGGCCCACAACGATGTGGTAGCATCCATTCGCGTCGGGCTGGATGTTGTTGGACTGATACAGGGTCGCGTTGCCGATCACTCCCAATCTTCCATTTCTCAACATCGAAACTCCATCCCCGGACACGGAAGCATCAGACAGCTTCGAGGTAGCGATACGGGTAGCCACCCAGGCCGGGATAACTGCCCAGATCTTGCCGGGGTTGCTGGTATCAATGTTCTGTTCGGCCAAGCACTGCACGGCTTCCAGAATCTTGCCCAGGATGTTGGAGTTGGACAGGGTCACGGGAGTACCGGCCTTACCCAGGTCGATAGAGCTGCTGATCTTACCGGCGGCATCGCCCGCGTTCTTCGGGTGCGCGGCGGCAGGCAGGCGGCTCAAGCAATCGCGGTCAACCTCGATCTTGAGTTCCTGCGAGGCGTGGGCGGCCCACTTGGACACGAACGCGACGTCAGACTGCACAACGTCGATCTTCGGGAGCTGCACGCCATAGTACAGGCCCTTGTCGATAAGCAGCTTGACCCCGGACGGCTGAAGGTGATCATACTGAAGGTTCATGCCCTTCACATACTTGCGAATCTGCATGGACGGCAGGGTACGAACGACAACCGTGTCGCCCTGTTCCTTGATTTGGCCCTCATATTCGGTGTTGGCGATGGCCGCGAGAACGGTTGAGATATAAAACTCAACCAGCAATTCTTTGGCGTATAGCTCCGGGATGTAATATCCAAGAGACGGAACGCCCGGTGCGGTAGGAAACTGATTCATAGCTGGAACCTCATAAGCCGGTTCTATTGGATTCTACCCTCTAGTCCGGCGCGTATAAGCTCTTGGCAAATCGGTTTAGTTTCCGCATCGCTCTTGTAGACCTGTCCACGCCAGACGAATGGATACTGTCCAATCGTCCGGAGTCTATACAACTCGTTGACTTCGGCCATTGGGAAGATTTCCCCGGCCTGCTGCGGTTGCGGTACCGCGTCGGTGCTCGTGGAGCGGGACGGCGGTTCGGTGGACACCTTGTTGGGCGGTTGCGGTGGCTGCTTCGATTTGCGGGAAGCCTTGAATGTATTGAAGAAATCCTTGATGTCATCCACATTGCGGCCCTGCATGAGCATTTCGCCGATCTTCCGGCGGCTCATCTTTGTCAGACCGTCGATTCCATCCAGCCAGGCCAGGAATTCCGGATCAGCCTTGATGCCGAGTTCCTTGTTCCCGTTGAGCTGGTCGAAATCAGGGACCGCGCGTAGCAGGTCGCGCCAAAACACTTGTTCTTCGGTCTGCTGCTGTGTTTCGTGGACCTGCTTCACGTTGCCCTGCACCTGATCGAGCACGGCTTGCAGCGCATCAATCTTGGCCTGCTGCGCCTGCACGAGGTCGTACATTTTGCCGAATTCCTCGTCGTACTCGTTCAGTGCATCGCGGCTTACCGAGGTGGGCGGGTCAGGTTGCGGCGGGGCTTGCTGTGCCTTTTCGTGCAGGGCTTGTTCGGCCTGCTGCAAACGGGCCTTCAGGTCGCGGATTTGTTCCGCGAGCCGTGGGACCTCGGCGTAGTATTTCCCGTTGATCGCGTTGAACCGATCCTTCCATGTCTCTTCCGAGGCGTCGGGTAGCGTCGGTGGTGCGTCCGGGGCCGTGTCCTTCGGGACATCGGTATCCTTCGTCTCCGGTGCGGCCTGCTGCTCTTGCTGCGAGGTATCGCCCGGCTTGAATTGCGCCATGATCGCGTCTGCGGCTGCGCGTGCTTCCTGAACCTGTTTCGGTAAACCTTCCATCCTGTCCTTCCTTCCGGGCGGCTATGCGTCTCCGGCCGGGGGTCCCGGGCTCGTGTTGCGAGTCTCCGGTACTGCCCATTGATGTTTTGTGATCCGTCTCCCCCTGGTCGTCTCCGGACTGCCCGGGCGCGGGGCTACGGCTCGAAATTTGTCACGGCGTGTTGGCCGCCTGCACCAGCATCTTGGCCAACGCGCGATACGCCAGGGCCATGCCTTGGGAGCGGTACATCGTGGGCCCTTCCTGGGTCAGGGAATTGCTTGCGTGCACGTCGGCCTGGGCCTCCAAAAACGGGAAAAAATCCCGCTCGCGGGAGATGCGCTTGAGCATCCGTGTCGTGTTGTCGTCGTGCTGCATCACATGGCCCTCTGCTGCATGAGGTTGCCGTCAGCCTGCCCTTCCGGACTGGCCCCGCTCGGGAGCGCCTGCTGTCCTCCACTGGGCGGAAGCGCGGCGGTCTGCTGTGCGAGCATGGCCGTCATTTCGTCCTGCTTGAGCCGCATTTGCAGCTCGCGCTTGGACGGGACCACGTTGCCGAATTCCAAACCCTTGAAATATTGCCTCAAGATTTCCGCGTAGCCCTCCATGCCGATGACGTTCAACGCCATGGCATCGCCCTTGATGGCGATCATGGCTTCGTTGCGTCGGAGGCGCAGGGCCTCTTTGTGGAGGAGTGCGGTAGCGCCCACGGCCTGGACTTTCACGTCGCCGCGATACTGGCCGGGGTTGTTAATGAGGATGTCGGTCATAAGCCGCTGAATGGACGGCTCGATTTGATTGCGGTCGATGTTCTTGGCCACGCGCTGGATGCCCTTTGTGGCGCCTTCGAGCATCATGGCGTAGCCGCTGGACGTGCGCAGGACGCCTTGCTGGCCGCCCGTGCCGCCGGTCGCGTAGCGCGGGATGCCCGATTTATTGTCGCTCTCGCCGTTCCAAAATTCGTAGACCTTGAGCAGTTCGGGGGCGTGCAGCTCCGGTTGGAAAAACCACAGAGGTTGACGGCTGGTTGACCCGCCCTGGTACGCCTCCATGTTGAATTGCCAAATTTTGAATGGGAAAATTTCGTCGATCTTCTCGTTGGGGGGCATGGCGCCGACATCCACGCCAACCTGGGGACCGGAGGAAACGGCCATGTTGCGCGCCAGGGACCGCGCTGCGACGTTGCATTGGCTTTGGCAGTCGCCGATAACCTCGGGCAGGGCCCGGCCCCAGAACGAGCCCTTGAACTCGCGGAACGGGGCCATGAAATAGGGGCGCTGGCCGTCGGGGGAGGAATTGAGCTGGCATTTGATCACGTAGGAGCCGATCAGCCACGCCTCTACGGGGTAGTGCTTTGTCGGGTCCGGGATCATGTCCGGATACATGCCGTATTCGAGCAGGCGGTATCCGGCCACGTCGGCCCAGATTTGGAGCGCCGGAATGGTCGGCTCGGGGTTGACGAGCAGATTGTCCCGGCCTTCGAGCCGCTGGCGCTCGGTTTCGGTGGTGCTGTCCAGCCAGGTCGAACGGATGGTGCCGGTGGACTGCTCCCGGATCACGGTGCGGATCGCGTCGGCGTCGTAGCCCTCGATCCCGATCAGATCATGCAAGTCCTTGGCTGTGATGTAGTGGCGTTCGATCAGCGGCCCGTCTTGGCAATCGCGGTTTTCAGCGGCGGGGAATATGTCCCACGGGCTCGGAGTGGTCCATTTGTGGACGATCTTGCGCACGAGCACGGGCTTGCCATCCTTCCATTCGAGGACCTGCTTGTTGACTTGAATCGGGCCCTTCAGGAACGAGCACGGATATGTGCAAAAATCGGGGATGGATTCGAGCAGGGCTTGGCGCCAACCGGATTCGACGGCCGCGTCCTTGATTGCGTCCACGAGTTTTTCCGTCTGGGCTTTCGCTTCCTCGTGCAGCACGTCGCGCAGGTCATTTTCCAATTCCTCCATCTGCTCTTGCATGAGGGCCTGGAACCGCTGCGTGGCCTGGACCTCGTCCCGGATGCCGCCCATGGCGATTTCCAGTTCGAGCATGTCCATGGCGGCGCTCTGTACGGTTTGCATCGCAGTCTGGTGCAACGCCTGCTGCAACTCGGGCTGGAGTTCCGGGACCGGGGTTTCCTCGGCGCCGTAGGGCTCATCGTCCGGGTTGTCGTAAATGTCGTAGAGCCAGGATTCGAGATTGCTGCACTTTTCGTCTGTCAGCAGCATGTAGATAGCGGGGCTCCCCTCTTCCGCAATCTGCTGCAACTGCTGCGCGCTGTATTCGCCCTTGCGGGCCAGGAGGCATTTGAGCAGGCGCGGCTCCACGTTGCGTTGCTTGTGGTCTTTGACCGCGTCCCACATGCCCCGGAAGTATCCGGCCAGGCTCGTGATGAGAGGCTGATTTTGCCGCTGCATCATCGCCGTGCGCTCGTCTGCGGCCCGGGATTCGGCGGCCTGTAGGTCGGTGTTGCCCTGCCACTTGCCCATGACGGCCATGACCGGCTGTTGCGCGGGAGACGGTTCGGGGGAGCGAGAGAGGCCGAGGCCCTGGGGAGTCTGCATCATACTGCTACCTGCACGCGGCGGTTAATGGGTCTGGCGCTGGACGTTTTGGCGGGTTTCGTGGGCGGTCCCTGGGCACGGAGGGCCGCATATTGGAGGCCGTCATGGGGATGCGAAAATTGATTCTTGTCGGGTTCGTCGGTGAACCGCTCCGTGCCGGAAACGGCTATGCGGCGGTATCGGTAGCCACCAAGAAAGCCCCGGCGGATGGTCGGAGCGCCCTTGCGCGAAAGCAGAAAGCCGGGCTCTCCATCGACCATTTGCGACAGGAACCCGGCCACGGCTTCACGGCGGGGGAGAAAGGCGTTTGTGTATGCGGGGATCGGCTTGAACCCGGCGGCCACCAACTCGTCAAAACAGGTCCGCTCATCCGTCTGGGCCCGGCCCGAGCCTGCGGGGTCACAGGATAAGACAATGGGCATACCCGGATACTCGGCGGCCAGATGCGGCGTCAGAACGCCCCGTGCGAACTGTCGGATACCCATATCCACGGCCACACACTCGGACAGGATGCGGAGCTGGTTGCGGGGGGATAGTTGGGTAATGGCTGCGGCGGGGGTCAGGCCGAAGTCCACGCCGATGATCAGCGGGACGTTTGAAATTGGCTTGAGGATTTCGACGGAATGCACGTCATCGTTGTACTCGGAATAGACGGGCTTGCCGTCCTGCACGCTGCCGTAGAGGCCCTGGACATAGACCTTGCACCATTCCATGGTCTTGCCCTGGACGGCTTTCAGGTAATAATCGTAGCCGATTTCCAGATTCTCTATGTTCTCGGCGGCGGGGTTCGGCTGCCAACCAAGTTCCGGGGAGTACAGGAGCGCGGCGGGCTGTGAGAAGAATTCCCAATCCAGGGGCGTTTCTTCTTCGGCCATGCGATACCACCAGTGATCTGTATCCGGTGAGTTGGTGTCCATGATGATGCCCGAAAAATTGAACCCGCCCTCCTCTTTCGAGGGGAAGCGGTTCACGCGGCCGGTCAAACCGTCCAAAATAGCTTTCGGGATTTCGCGGGCCTCATTCAGCCAGGCGCCAGTAAGTTCGAGAGAGAGCAGCTTCTTGACGTGATCGGGGCGGTCCAGGGCCAGGAACATGAGTTCCAGTTCCATCGTGGTGCCGTCGGGCAAAACCTTGACCCACACGCCGTTGATCGGCGCGTTATTGAGGTTCAGGTGCATGACATGATCAGGGACCCATGCCTGCCAGGTCTTGATCGTCGTCGAGCGCAGTTCGCCGTAAGTGTTCCGCACCACGGCCCACCGCGAACGGCGACGGCCCCGCGAGTTGGGAATCTGGTCATGGGACCGCATGATGATCTCAAGGCAACAGCCCACGGACTTGCCGGAACCGATAGGCCCTTTGATCCCACGTACAAATTTGTCGGAGTTGTGAAAAAGCTCGCCGGTAGGAGACGGGTAGTAATCCATCAGGATTCCCCCTCTTCCGCTGCGAGGCTCTTCTTGGCCCTGCGATGGACGTTCAGAACGTGGATGTCGCCGTTCAGATTCAGGGAGTCGTTGAACATGCCCAGATGCCTGGCCACAGAGTCGAGGGCTCCCTTCTTGTCGGCGAGCTTGATCTTCTGGAGCTTGGACTTTCCTTCCGCGTCCACGGACACCTCCATGCTTGTGATGGCGGCCGCAACGTCGCGGGGGAGTTTGTGGACTTCGATCAGGTTGCCCTTGTCGTCGTAAAAATCTTGGGGGTTGTGGAAGGCGAGCTTGGAGTATTCGAGCAGGACGCGGTCTTGGGATATTTCGGTGCGCTCGGCGCGTTTTTGCTGTGCTTCGGCAAGCGCAATTTGAATTTCAACTTTTTTCAACAGCCGTTCACCCTGCGATCCAGCCGTTCGCGCAGAGTACCCGGCCCGAATCGCGGCTTGTGTCGCGTTCAGGTCGATGAGGTATTCCGCCACAAATGCGGCTTGTTTCGGCGTGAGCTTCCCGGCCATGTGATCCCCTGAAATCCGCTCCCCGATCACCGGCCGCGCTCTTTGGCCACGCTGGCTTTTGTATTTTTCCGGGCACACGACCGGGGGGCAGATTTGCGGAGGACCTTAACCCATTGTGGTGACTACATTCTGGTCACGGAGTTCATATTTTTTGAAGTTTTTTTAAAAAAACGTGATTTTCTATATTGACGAGCACGCAATGCGTGCATATTGAGGGCTTGCAAACTTAAAAAATAACACCCCAGGAGGACACCATGAGCATGATCGAAACCCAGATAGCTACACGAGTAGTCAACTCCCTGCTGGACGCGGGCTACACGGTAGGCGTCAATGACGGCGAAGAAATTACGGTCAGGCGGTCCACGGATCGCACGGAAATTATGGCAGCGCTGGAAACCACGGACGAGGATTACATCCTGGCATATGATGCGACGACCGGCCGAAATATCAGTTGGGTCTGGCTTGTATGGGGGAATGACGAGGACCTGATCACCGATTACACGGTGAATCTTGAGCCGGTAGTCGGGGAACTGATCTACTAAGCGCATAGGGGGGGGCTGTGCCCCCCTCGCAAGGAGTCTCATCATGATAAATGACCAAGAAAAGATCATTATCCAACGTGCCGTAGATGCGGCGTTGTCGTTTGGGCGTGGGCTCCTGACGACCGCGAAGGAAGAGCTTGAAGATTACGGCTACGAGTGGACCGACGAACACGAAAAATATACTTTTGAAACTTACGTAAAAAATTGAAGCAAACCGGAGGATGACATGAAGATCACAAATGACACAACGATCTACCAGATTGCAGAACTGATGGGGCCGGAGGCCGACGAACTGGACGGGCGCATCATGATGAGCCTGATTTCCCGCGAGTGCATCGTTGATACCGAAGAGGTTTCCGAGGACGATTGGCTGGCGATGATTGACGAAGCGCAGGCTATCCGCCGCCGCGAGTATGAAGATGCCTAGCCCCCACGACATCCGCGAGGCCCGCCACCGTGCGGGCCTGACGCAAGCCCAAGCCGGGGCGTTGATAGAGGCATCGCGCAGAACATGGCAGGATTGGGAGACAGGGCGGCGAAACATGCCCGGCGCGAAGTGGGATTTGTTCAACCGCAAGGTAGAGGGGGGGGAGGGGAGCGCAGAATACAAGGTGCATCTGAATTCGGAGCATGGTCAGCCGGAGGCGACGGAAATACGCTATTCGGATACGGAATTCGGTATCAAGAAAATTGCGGGCGCGGCGCTGAAGTCGTGGGCAATGGAAGCGATTTTCTTCCGGCGCCTGGGCTTCGATGAGCACGGCCGTGCCGGATACGACAGGATCAGCCTTTAAGCCGGAGGATGGAACGGTGAAAAAGCCAGAATTAACGAGCGAGAATTTCAAAAAAGCCGTGTTCGAGAGTATCAACGTGGGTCCGTTGGAATTTCTGACCCCGGTTGATCATCACGGAAATACCCTGATCACGGACAGGCGAGTGGTGGGATTCCGCGATGCGTTTCTGGGCGTCATTACCCCCGGCGGATTGCTCCAAACGCGATGTGAAAAGGCAAGGACGCTCATTGTCCGTGCGTATCAAGAACACAAGTCGGAGACGACCGAATCACAGTATCACAACCGCTTTGTCGCTGCATTCAGGGATAACTGAAGCATATCGCACAAGATGACAATGGCCGGGTTCACTCCCGGCCTTTCTTTTTTCTGGCCTGCCGCGCTGTCTCGTAACAGCACCCTGCCAATGCCGCCAATTCGCGCACGCTCATCACTCCGTCGTCCAGACGCTTGGCGCGGTCCCGTTTGGATTCGAGCGTATGGGGGATGTGTAATTTTTCGCCCGGTCCCTTGAGCGTGTGAACGTCCGCCAGCAGGCCGGGGTGCCGCGATTCGAGAATTCCCCAGACCTGCGCGTCTACTATGTCCTGTGCCTTTTTACGGCCCTGGCAGTTGTCGGCACCTATGATGTCGTGGGTAGTAGTCATTGCGTTGGCTCTTCGTTTTGCTCCGGGTAGAAAATACCCACGGGCAACACCTCGTTGCCAAACTCCCCGTCATCGTCGAACACATGGAGAATTTGCGCGTTCTTGCGTGGCCATTTTCCAATTTCAATTCCGTGGCGGACGATTCTGAATTCTTCGACCGTCTGGAACACAAACAACTTGCACCAAAACGCGGTTATGCGCGGATCGGCTCCGGCGTAGTCGATTGGTCCCTCGTCAGTGTAGTGTGCGAAAATCATGGCCTGACCTCCAGTTGCAGCACCTCGGTTATCCCCTGCGCGAGGTCCATAGCCTCCTCCCAGGGCAGGACATGTTCTTCGCCCCGGATGATCACATTGACCTTGCCGGGCGATAGCCATTTTGCTCCGGTGCGTTTGATCGGTGGGGTATGCTCGTGTTCGCTCATATTAATTCGGCCTCCTGCGTCCCAGAAATTCAAAAATGATTGGCCCAACATAGTGAACTTTCCTGTATCCAGCCCGCTCAGAAAAAAGGACGGTATGCGACTTACGGCTTTCAACGCGAAGGCCGTAGCCCAGGGCGCGGAATAACAACCCGTCGCTATTGATTCGGATGGCAAGGACGTCGTATTCGCTCATATTTCAATTCTCCCGCGTTTAAACCTATTCACCTTCCCGTTTATCGACTTTCGCGCTAGAAACGCTCTCGCGGCTCCCTGGTGCGAAATTTGCCTATGCTGGCTCTATTGTGATTTCGTATCGTGGATGATCGGAATAAAACTTCCGACATGTGGCAGAGACGATCTGCTTATCGTCCTTCCAGAAGATGCCATTGAAAACATCCTCAACGTGCTTCAGGATGTTCGAAGCGTCTGGTTTTTTATCCGGGCGAAGCTCCCCGGTCCTGGCTTGCGCGGCCTTCTTCTTGGGCATACTGGCCGGAATAGGCATGTAGGCATCTACAATGAGTTCCAACGGGCAGATCAACAGCTCGCTGGGCCGGTACTGAACGGCGAAGGCGAGAAGGCGGTTTTCGTTGGCTTTCTGTTTTGGAGCCTTGTAGGTCCGGGAAAAGCCCCCTATGGTCGCGTGCCGGGCCCGCATTTGGGCGACGGGTTCGATTGGGATTGTGAATTTCATGCCTGCATCCCCTCGCGCTTTGCGTTGAACAGCGCCCGGGCCAACCATTCGATTGCGGCCTCCCGGCAATAGTGCAATGTGCCCTCGGCTTCGACCGGATCAATGGCCCATAGGCGGATGTGGACAAGCTCGTGCAGAATGTCGAGTTCCAGCGGGTCGTCTACGTCGGTCAGGTCGCACTCTCGCCAAACAAAGATTTCTGCCCGCTCCATCTGGGGTTGGACAAATGTTTCCGCGCAGCACTCTTGTTCGTGCCGAGGCTTTTCTCCTATCGTGATTTCCCAGGCGTGAAGCCCGAGCCGTGGCTTCCAATATTCGACCATGCGTTCCGGTTCGGTTTGCGTCATTTGCCACCATCCAGCGTTTTGAATTCAAACTTTCCGCATCGCGTGCATTTGCGCGTGATACACAATCCCCTGCGCCACCCTTTCCAGTTGTGCCCGAAGATCAGGCATAGAAACTTGTTGATCATCTGCCCTCCATGGCCTTGCGCCTCATGCGTTCGGCCCGTTGTGTCACCCGCTCCGGATCATCGAGAATGCAGGACGCTTGCCCGTAGATAACTTTGTGACCGCACTTGTCCGTCATCCAGGCGTTGCAGGGTTCTTCCAGACACTCGGGGCGGGGCGGTCTACCAGTGCTCTTCGTCATAGCGGTCCTCGTAGCCGTCATATCGTGCGGGATCGGGTTCTTTTTCGGCCGCCTTGGCGCCGTCCATGTGCCCGTGGGCCTTTTCCCTCGCCGCCGGGCTTGCTGGTCCCGTTGTGTCTGGCTTGGTGCTACGCCAGCCCTTGAGCTGCATGTCGTGGAGTGATGCCCGGCCCACTTTGCCGGTACTGCCCCGGTAGCAGCGGCAGAACACACAGGCGGTTTCCTTCCGGCCGTTCTGGGTCCGCTCAAGGAACAGGATGCCGTTCTCGCACGCGGAGCATCCGCTTTGTTCCGCTCCGGCCGCCTTGTCCGGATTCTCGCGCAGCCAGATTTGAAATTTTTCCCTGAAAGCCTTGGGCATGTTCCTGGGGCGTGCGTCTACTTCGTCCGTGATCTTCTCGACGATGAATTCCACGGCTTCGTCCGGGATGTGTTTGACCTTGTCGAGCCAGGCCATTTTCGTGTGCATGGGCACGTCTTTGACGCCCCCAAGAAACGAGCTGATCCGGTTCACGGCGTGGAAAAAGGTTCCTTCGGTCATTGGCAAACTCCTTGAGCGCGTAGACGCTTGGCCTCTGCGATGTCTCGCGCCGTCTGTTCTTCGGGTGTCAATTCGTGCGCGTCGTCTTGCTCGTCCTCCCACCGTCTGGCAGTGATCCAGCCCTGGGCCCACTTCGGGCTTTTACCGTTGGCGATAAGAGAGGGCCGCGCCATGGCCTCGCGGCGTGCGGCATCGAGGATGGTTTCAACGAGGGCGGAAGTCAGGATGGGGATGTCAAACCAGGCGTCGGCGGCTTCGGCCTTGCCCTTGAAATATCCGAATGCGTCCCAGAACTGGTTGAACGTCGAAAGACGCTTTCCGGTCAGCTTGCGTTTTTTCTTCGTGAGGTAGAATTCCACCTCATCACCAACCGCACGGTTCTCGCCGTGCGGAATATTGTCTTTATTCTTCTTCTTATTCTTTTCATTCTTATCATTCTTGTTCTTGTACCGTCGCTTGTCCGTCGCTTGTCCGTCGCTTGTACTGTCGCTTGTACCGTCGCTTGTACCGTCGCCTTCTTCTAATACCTGATATTTGTCGTAATTTAAAATAGTTATGATAAATTTTCGCTTGTCCGTTTTCAGAACGTCCGCTTGTACCGTTTTTTGATCAAAAATCGTGCTATTTTTTCGTAAAATCATGCTACTGTCGCTCAGTTCGGTTAGAAAACGGCGGACTTTTCCCCGTGACCATTGCCAACGATCAGCAAGTTCGTTTTCTGACCAACCCACGTCTCCACGGCCAAGATCAATCCGCAAACCCTGCTTGCGGATAAACCCCGGCTTGTGATTTGCCAGAATCAAGAGATCAACCCAGGCTTGCCCACGCGAAAACGGCTCGGACTTCCAAAGTTCGTTCAGGGCGAGCTTACGGTGTAGTTTTATCCAACCATCCATTCAGCGCCTCTCAACACGCAAAAAGGATAGCCTGTATTACAGACTACCCCTTTTGTGTGACTGACACCTTGGCGTCCGGGTCATACGTGATAATTATGGTCGGCTCTCTCTCTACAATATCGCAAAAAAGAGTCACGGCACGATCAACCAGTCCCGACTTGGTAACTTCGTTGTCCGATGCCGCGATGATCGCCATAAGTCGGTTATGTGTGCCCTGTGATAGGCGCACGGAAAAAGGGTCTGTTTTAGGCATGTCACACCGCCGGTTTTTTTAGGTTGACACCGAGCACGTCTTCAACGGATACGCCGAGCCCTTGAGAATATTTCAGGGCTGTGACCGCGCTCATTGACCGACGCTGCCCGTAATAGTGAGAGGAAACGGTTGGAACCGGCAGGCCGCAAAGGTGCGCCGCCTCCTGAACCGTCAGGCCCTTGTCCTCAAGAATTTGTCTGATTTTTGGCTTTCCCATGGGGTTCCTCTACTCTCGCATAATCATGATGGCAAGAAAATTTTATGCGAGAGAAGAATTTTTGCCCTCCTTGATTACGCGCTTAGTGCTATACAAGCGCATTATTCCTAGTATAATTGACGCACCCAGGAAATAAAGTTGGGAAAAAAGAGAAAAAAAATAAAATCGAGGTACGTATGCCAAACGATGTCTTTGACTTATTCAAGAATAAGGTGCTAAATAAGTTGCGTGAGATAAAAGAAGCCAAAACTTGGAATGCGGCAGAAATAGCCGATAAAAGCGGGCTGGCTGTTCAGACCATTTACTCCCTCGCAGGCGGCCAGCGCGGGAGCGAACCAGAGTATTCCACAATCTTCAAATTGGCCGAAGCATTGGGGTGGACTATGGGTGATATAGCGGCAGAGTTATTCCCCGACCAAGTGGGGCGCGTCTATCAATTGGTTAAGGACAAGCCTACGATGTTCAACAACATGCTCGTGGTGATGACTTCAGGAGACGCGGCAGACATCAAAAAATTGGAAGCCGACTTGGAGTATATGGCCAAGAAAGTAAGTCCTAGTTAATTATCTGAAATTTTACGACCACAAAAAAAAAGGAGCTTCGGCCTCCTTTTTTTTGTGCCAAAATTCTGCGCTCGCATTGACATTTGTTATGCACACGCATAAAAGAAGATCAACAACGACGACGCGCCGCCGAACCTCACCGCGCTACGGCCGGAGAAAATTACGCGAGAGCAGAGTTGCCCGAAGGCCAAGAGGGAAAGGCTGCCGAACATGACCGGATTTGAGCCAGCCCAAAAAGCTGGACTATGCGGCAAGTAGGCGCCGGAACTGAAGGACCGGAAGGATGGAACGGGAACAGGACGGGAACAGGAGGCCAGTATGTACGTTTACATTCAGTCGGAACCTGGGCTTTGGACGGTCGGTTTTTTCGACCCGAGAGGACAATGGCATTCGGAGTCGGATCACGCGGAAAAAGACGCGGCGGCACGGCGCACGGCTTGGCTTAACGGCGGGGCTCTTTGAAATTTCTAACGAAAAATATTCAACAAAAAGGAGAATATCATGGACCCTCTATCAACCATTCTTGAAGGCATCAAAAACAATCACGCCCCTGAGAGCGTCAAAACAACGCAGGCTGATCTGTTGGCCCTGCGCGAATCGTTCATGACACATCATGATTTTACCCCGGGGCAACTCGTGCAGTGGAAGCCGTTCATGGACATTAGTACTCGCCCTGGCCCCTTTGTCGTCATGGAGGTCCTGTCTGAGCCGGAGCGGGACACAGCGGAAGACACGGGCTCACCTCTGTTCTGCGAACAACTAGATTTGCGCTGCGGAGACATCCTTATCGACGGAACATTTGTGCAAAGGCTCATTGATTCGCGTCGGCTTGAGCCTTTCAACGGTTCTGATCTTTGAAATTTCGAGTTGGGCGGCGTGGTGGAGACACGCGGCAGAGGTCTGACCGTTAAGCCCGTAGGCGGGAGATGCCGAGCAGACCGCGCGGTTGGTAGGCGAACCATCCGGTTCAAATCCGGACCCAACTCACCAGTTTTTCCCCGGACGCAAACGGCCATGTCGCAGAACAGTAGTCCGTCGCAAAGTAAAGGGCTTGGGGCGGTGCCCTGTCCGGGGGATCAAATTTTGAGGCGGCGCGGGGTGGGCTCCTCCACTACCTTGGCGCAGGGTGGCCCGCAATGTGCGGGCCGCCTTTCCAACACAAACAGCGGGAGAACACGGAATGCGCGGAAAAAAAGCAAAGGCCCTTCGGAAACTGGCCTACGGGCCGACCGGAAGCATCAGATTGCGCCAATATCAATGGGTCAAAACGGAACGGGGAAACTACCGACTCGAAGCGACCGGCAGCAGGGCCATATATCAAAAGCTGAAGAAAGGAGGTCTGTAGCATGGAAGGAACAGCGGCAGCAAAATTTGATCGGGCCACAAGCCCCAATGTTCAAGAAAACATTTTCACGGATATGGCCCGGTGCGACCTGACCCAGGAAGAGCTTCAGGAGTTGGCCAAGGTCATGGCTGATGACCAGTTGGAGCTTGAACGTCTGGAAGGTGAAAAGGGCTCTATCGCAAAGGCATACGCATCCAAGATCGAAGCCGTGAAAGCCCGAATCCGGGAGAAGTCCGGGACGTTCCGCCAGGGTTGGGAAATGCGCGACGTTGACCACGTCGAGGTCAAGGATTTCGACCGGGGAACCTGCACGCTGTCCCGCCTGGATACCGGCGAGGTCGTGAAGCGGCGCAAGTTGACCACGGCAGAACTCGAAAGCAACGCGGCGCGGCTGCCTATCGACGTGCCGCCCAACGAGCGAGAGCAATAGAGAGGACACAACCATGCCTATCGCCACCTCAATACCAGAACTTGACCGGCTGCTTGGAGCGGAATTGACCCGGATGCGCCAGGACCGCGACCAGCGGATGGTGGAAGATTCCCACCGCTACCACATCCTGAAATCCGCGATTGTCGGCGGTGACGCGAGAATGCTCAACGAACTGCGCGGGAGCCGCGAAAAGTTCGATGAAATCGTGGACCGCAGCGGCAAGGATTTGGCCGACATTTATTTCAAGAGCCGGAAACGGTCATGACCATTTGCGAACGGATCAAACGCACGCTTCGGCCTCGTCACAGGACGGCGGCCGAAGACGTGATCCCCGGCCATGTCATCATCCAGGCGCTCATCATCCAGGCGGCCCGGGAGGCGAACACGGCCAAGAAAGGAGGACGAAAATGTTAAATCTCAACCTGCAAGACACGGGCTCCTTGGTACAGGCCGGGCTGATCCCCGGTATCCCGATTGAGGACTACCACAAGGGCCCTGGCACATCAAAGAGCCAGCTCGATCAGGTAGCAAGAACCGTTGCTCATTACCTGTCCAGTCTGACGATCCCCCGGAAAGAAACCGACGCCATGAAGATCGGTTCACATTTTCACACAATGGTTCTTGAACCGGAAAAACAAAATTTCGTGGTCGGCCCGGATGTCAACAAGAACACGAATATCTGGAAGGCTTTCAAGGCTGATGCCGAGGCGGCTGGCCAAACCATAATCGACCAGGCCACTTTGGACATGCTGAACGGCATGGTTGCCAGCGTCAAGGCCCACCCTGCGGCGTCTGCCCTGCTCTTTGACGGCGACGGAATCAACGAATCGTCCGCCTATTGGTACGACAAGACGAGCGGGCTCTTGTGCCGCTGTCGGCCCGACCGCTACCGCCGCGACCTGAACCTTATCGTGGACCTGAAGACTACGGGAGACGCTTCCCCCGAAGCCTTCGCCAAGTCCGTTGCAGATTTCAGATACCACGTTCAGGCGCCTTTTTATTCTGACGGGGTCACGACCGCAACCGGGCAAGAGGTGCGCGGGTTCGTATTCGTAGTTGTTGAAAAAACTCCCCCGTATGCCGTGGCGGTTTACCAACTTGATGAGCAAGCCATGGAAGAGGGCCACATTCTTTACCACCGGGATTTGATGCGCTTGTCCGAAGCAAAATGCTCCGGAATCTGGACTGCCTACAGCGACCGCATTGAAACCATTTCTCTGCCCCGCTGGGCAATCAAGGAGACACGTTCTTATGAGTAACATGCCCGCCACCCTCTCATATCAGCAGGCCGTTGGATACGTCGATCCCGGCGCGGTAGCTGCCGCCGAATCCGTTAAGGCCCGCATTCAAGCGTCGTTCATTATGGCGATGCAGCGGCCCAGAAACTACATGGAATCCCGGACCAGAATTCTTGATGCTTGTAAGCGCCCCGAATTTGCGCAGCGCGTCGAGTACGCGAAGCCGCAAGGGAAGAAGCAGGATGAAAACGGCAGATGGGTCAACAACATCATCAAGGGCCCGAGCATCCGATTTGCCGAGCTGGCAGTCCGGGAATGGGGCAATGTCAATACCGAAACCCAGATCGTCTATGAAGATGACTATGTGCGCCGAATCAAGGTTACGGTCATTGATTTGGAAACCAACGCCACTTTCGGGAAGGAAGCGCAGATCAAGAAGACCGTCGAGCGCAAGGATAAGAAAGGGCGCGAGGTCGTCAGTGAACGGTTGAACTCTTACGGGGACCCAGTTTTCATTGTCTTGGCCACGGACGAAGAGTTGGCCAACAAAGAAGCGGCCATGGTTTCCAAGATCATTCGTAACGAGGGTTTGCGCCTGATCCCCCAGGACATCATCGATGAAGGAATCGCCACGGCACGCAAAACATTGGGTACGCGAGACGCGCAAGACCCCAAGGCCGCCCTGAAGAACATCGTTGACCACTTCGCAAGCCTGAACATCGGCCCGAAGCAACTTGAACTTTACCTTGGGCACGGGCTCGACATCATCAGCCCCGCCGAACTGCAAGACCTGCGCGGAATCTATCAGGCAATCGCAGCCAAAGAGGCATCTTGGTCCGATTACGTCGCGCGGGAGTCCAAGGACGACTTGAACGATTTGTTGGGCAAGAAGCCCGAGCCCAAGTCCGAACCTCCCAAGCAGGAAAAGAAGGCCGAACCTGAACCTCAATCAGCGCCGGGACCTGAACCGAAAAACGAACCCGCGCCGGAGCCGGTCCAGATGAAGCCCGAAGGACAGAAGGCCCCGCGTCGATCCAAGGAAGAAATGGACGGCCTGCGCTTTGAGTTGGTCGAGGAAATTGCCGCCGAAGGGCTGGACCTGAAGTATTTTGAGGACAAAGTCAAAGCCTTCTCCAATCAGTGGAGCACGGCGCAAATGGATACGATCAGGAACGTCCTGATCCCCAACATGAAAGCCGAAAAGGCAGGTCTGGTGTGATGCCATGTGTAACACAGGATGCTTTTACGAACGCCCGGACGGCTCATGCAAGGGCCGTCCCAAGGGGAGGCTGACCGTCAAGCCGCATTGTTTCGAGGACGGCGACATGGAAGC